>NZ_JBSFNK010000058.1:0-45618 GCF_053587055.1 Nonomuraea sp. NPDC003707
CGGCGGTTGCAGATCGCCCGGCAGTTCTTCCGCTTCGCCAAGAGCCACAAGATGATTCTCATCGATCCCACCAGCGGGCTGTCGGCGAAGGCGGCTAAGGGCTTCATCGGTCAGACGCTCACCCTCGACCAGCAAAGACGCCTCTTCCAGAGATGGGTCACCGACCCGGTTGTCCACCCGCACGAGGCTCTGTTGGGCATCCTGTCTCTGTTGCACGGCGCCTCCAGCGCTGAGGTCCGCCACCTGCGCCTGGACGGCATCGATCCGGGCGACCGTGCCATCCGTCTCGGGCATCGCCCCCAGCTCGTGCCCCTGGATCCGGTCAGCTGGAGCATCGTGCAGCGGTGCATGGCCCACCGCGAGACCCAGCGCACCAGCAACCCGCATCTGATGGTCACCAAGGGCACCAAAGCGGGCCGGAACCCTGCCTCCGTCGCTTATGTCAGCCATATCCTGGATCCGGCCGGCATCTCACCGCGGATGCTTCGCTCCACCCGCCTGATCGATCTGGTCAACATCATGGACGCCAAACTCGTCGCCGCGGCGTTCGGGATGACCCCCGAAGGCATCATGATCTATCTAGCCGACCACGTCGTCGATGGCCGACTGCCCAGGTCGCCCAACAGCGAGACCTGTGGGCATCACAGCTCAAGCACTGACGGACGGGCTTCGGGCCGACCATAGGTCAGAACACGCAACAGTCCATCGCGCAGCTGATCGATGACGTCATCCTCGACAGCCAGGGACGCCTCGATCTCGTGGTCGTCCAGCCCCAACGCATCCAGGCTGTCGGCAGCCACCTTGACGCGCAGTAGTCTGTCACGGAGCGTCACCTCTTCAACGACGCCATAAGCGGTGCCCTGATCTGCGGTGACCAGGCAATAGGTGTCCATCCCAAGATCAATGTCCTGCTCATCGGGCTCGAACAGACCACACATGAACAGCAGCACCATGCCAGCGCCGTCTTCACCCTCTGCGACACCCACCGTCAGGCAATCGTCGGCTTCTTCCTCCACGCCCGCAACCCGGGCAGTGAACCTGATCGTCATGACCAGGAGCGTAACGACCATGACCGACAACGCCGCCCACGCTCACCAGGCGTCCCCGGGCAGGAACCCGTGCTGCTTCGGCAGCACCTCGCACATATTCGCGCGAACATGTGCGCTTTGCCGAAGGACTCATTGGACGCGATCGCGACCGAGGCCTTCTCCTCACGCTCGGTGAGGACCTGGAAGAGGAGTTCCGCGCCGCGGCGGTCGAGTTGCATGTAGCCGAGTTCGTCGATGCAGAGCAGGTCGACGCGGCCGTAGCGGGCGATGGTTTTCGCCAGCGTCATCTCGTCGGCGGCCTCGACGAGCTCGTTGGCAAGCTGGGTCGCCAGGGTGTACTTGACCCGGTAGCCGGCCATGGCGGCCTCGGTGCCGAGTGCGATCAGCAGATGGGACTTGCCGGTGCCGGAGTCCCCGATCAGACACAGCGGCTGTCCCTTCTGGACCCATTCGCACTTGGCGAGGGTGTGGATCACGGCGGGATCGATGTTGGGGTTGGCGTCGAAGTCGAAGGCCCGCAGGGACTTCTCGCGGGGGAACTTGGCGGCCTTGATCCGGCGTTCGGACCGGCGTCGGGCGCGATCGTCGCACTCGGCAAGCAATAGTTCGGCGAGGAACCCGCGGTAAGACATCTGCTCACGCCCTGCCCGGTCGGCGTAGTTGGTGAAGGAGTTGCGGATGGTGGGCATTCGCAGCATCCGGCACGCTTGGTCGATCGCGGCGTCGGCTGCTTCTTCGGTCATTCCACGGCGCTTGGTGGTCACGGTGCGGTTCCTTCGTTCGGGGTGTCACGTCGGCTGGCCAACAGCTGGTCGTACTTCTCCACGCTCGGCAGCGGCCGAGTGTCGGCCGGGATGTGGGCGCGGAGCCGGCGCTCGGTCAGCGATCGCACGGCAGGGATCTCGCCTTCTCCGCGTGCCCTGTCGCCGCTCATCAGGGACTGGTGGTCCGCTGTCGTGTCGTCGGCTCCGCCATCTGCTGTGTCGTTGTACTTGCGCGCTTCCAACGCGACAGCGTCCGCGGTGAGCGCGCCTGCACGCAGCGCCGTCGCGAGTCCGGCGACGACGTGGTCGTGTGGAAGGTGCCGGTGCATCATCAGGACCTCAATGAGGGCACGGGTGCCGTCGGCGTCACCGTGGGCCTTGCAGGCCGCGGCCCACCAGGCGTCGTGAACGGGCGTGAACCGCCCGGATGCCCTGGCCTGCTCCAGCGCTTTCGCACCGGGTAGCGCGCCCGGTTTGCGGAGGAGGGCCTCGAGATAGTGGTCCAGGTCGACCCGGGTCGAGCCCTTGGTCATGAGCCGTTCGTGGCGGGCGATCTCGGTCCTGCCGTCGAACACGACCAGGTCGCTGGCGTTCAGGAGCACCCGGGCTTGACGGCCGACCATGCGCGCGGGCACGGAGTACTTGTTCATCCGGACCGTGACCTGGGCGTACCGGTCCACGCGCGGGGTGAACCAGCGGCCGGTCTCGAACGGCTCGGTCGGAAGGGGCGCGAGGAGTGGCTGCTCGGTGGCGAAGTGTTCCCCGACCGTGCGGGCGCGGGACCCGATCCGCCGGGCGTCGTCGGCTTCGTCCCAGGCGTCGACCATAGCGTTGAGCTCGGCGAGGGAGTCGACTTCTGGGATGGGGACGAGGTGGTTGCGTCGGAACCAGCCGATCTGCCCCTCGACGCCGCCCTTCTCGTGCGCACCTTGGATTCCGGGCTGGCAGTAGAAGGCTTCGATGCCGTAGTGGGAACGGACGGCGGTCCACCTGTCGGCCTCGACCCGCTGGCGGGAGAACCCGATCACGCTCGCGACGGCGGCCTTGAGGTTGTCGTAGCGGATCTTCCCGGTCGGCACCCCGCCGAGCACGTTGAAGGCGTGGACGTGACCCTCGAAGAAGGCTTCCTGCCCAGCCGAGGCACTGACCCTGTGCACGGCCTTGCCCGAGTAGGAGAGCCGAAGGCTGAACAGCGCGCAGGTTACGAGCTCGCCGCGCAGGCGGATGGCGACGTCGCCGAAGTCAACCTCGGCCTCGCGGCCCGGGAGGTGCTCTTGCGGGATGAACGCGTTGGCAGGTTCCCGTCCGACCTCGACGCGAATCTCACGGCGTTGGGTGGCGACGTACTCGCGGACCATCCAGTACGACACCACCCCGGCCCCGTCATGTTCGTCAAGCAGTCGATCGAAGATCCGCTTCGCCGTGTGTCGCTGCTTCCGCGGCGCGTCGAGGTCCGAGCGCAGCCAGTCGTCGATCACCACTCGGTACGCGTCAAGCCGTGAGCCGCGTTTGGGCGGTTGCTTTCTCTCCTTCGGCCATGCAGATTCCAGCGCCGCTGTCACGGTTCGGAAGCCGACGCCGTGCTTGCGCTGCAGCGCGCGGTTGGACATCCCAGATCGGGCATCCCGTCGGATCGCCGCGTACAGGTCGACCCGGGAACGCGGCTGCGTCATCGGTGGCACTCCTGACGTGAGCACGCCGTGAGCACGCCGTGAGCACGCCGTGGGCACGACTTTCGGCACCGGGCCACCGCCCGGGAACGGTGACCGCATGCGACCACAGCCCGGAATCACTGGCCCTACCGAGGTGCCTGGTCATGTGCTGCGCAGGGCTTCGGTGGGCGGTACTGAGTCGGCCCGGAGTGGAGGGTACGACCGACGACGGAGCCGATGAGCAGCGAGTAGGCCAGGTCGAGTCCCACTGAAGCCCAGGTCAGTACGACGGCCCGGCCTTGCGTGGTGACGAAGACGTTGGTGACGAGCACGCCCGGATCAGGCCTGTGATGCCGCCGACGACATCAACCTCGACACCACCTGTCCGCCCCGTGTCCCTGGCGCGACGAAGATCTGCTTGCGCGGTGCCTAATCGGTCTTCCCGCAACACCTCGCAGGCCCCTCAGTGTTCGCTGCTGAAGAACCGTAGCAACAGCGGGCCGACGGTCTGTGGGTCGACGACGTGATCCGGCCCCTCGAGGGTCTCCCGTTGAGCGTGGGGTAATTGGTCTGCAAGCTCGTCGGCTGCGCGGTCGAAGAAGTCCGAGGGCAGGCCTGCCATATAGGGGACCGTGATCGGTCCTCCGGTGGTGACCAGGACCGGTTGGGTGACCGTTGCCAGTCGATCGGCCGGCAATTGGTAGCGGTTGAGGAAGACGCTGTCGTGGACCAGCGTGGGCGCGAGGGCGACCGAATGCGCCCAATGCGCCGTCTGCTTGCCTGCCGCTTTCCTGGCCGCGATGTTGTCGTCGGAGGCGCCGCTCAAGCGCATGAACAGTTCGAGAACCTCCTCGTCTCGCCCGGCGTCGAAGGCGCGTCGGGTGTCCGCGACGTACTCCTCGAATCGCTGGCGGATGTCGTCCCCGACCGCGTAGGGCACCTCCCACACGGCGATCGTGTCGATGGCTGACCCGGCCGCGGCCGCTTCCAGCGCCAGCGCGCCACCAGAGGACGCCCCGAACAGGTGTGCCGAGCCGCCCGCCTCCGCGATCAACGCATCCAGGTCCTCGATCTCCCTCTCCACGGCGTACGGCTCGGTGAAGCCGCTCGCGCCGCGTCCCCGACGGGCATAGTTGTAGACCGTGAAGTGCTCGGCGAGAGCCGGCGCCAAGGGAGCGTTCTCCACCCCCTCGTCGAGTGCTCCGCCCACCAGAATGACGGCCGGACCGCTTCCCTTCCGGTCGTAGGCGATGGTGGTGCCATCGTTTGATGTCACGCGAAAGGCCATCTCGTTCATCTCACATCTCCGTTCGAGAGGTTTGTCTCAGCGCCTGAGCAGCGTGCCGACGACGGCCTCGGTGCGCGACCACCGCGTCCTTGCGATCACGGCCGCCACGATGAGTAAGGCGAGCGGCAGCCAAGGGCTCTGCTCGAGCACGAACTGATCGGTGATGACAGCACCGGTCAGCAATGCCGCCAACCCGAGACTGGCCAGGCCCGCCAGAGCCGGGATCAGAAGTCCAACCCCTCCCGCGACCTCCAGCGCTCCGACCAGGTACTGGAGCCACTGGCCAGCCCCGATGTCGGCGAACATGTCCACCATGACCGGGTCGCCGGCGAGCTTCGAGATTCCGCCGCCGGCGATTATCGCCGCCAGCACGACGTGCAGAATCCAGACCCCGATGCTGCTCGCCCGCCCGGGCGTGTGCGCAACGGTTTCCGAGGTTTTCTTGGGGATGGTGCTCATTCGGCTCTCCTTGTCGTGTCCGGGTCTGGTAGCGGTGATGGCTTTGGCCGAGTGGGCCGGGTTGTCGGAGTTGATTTCGACCAAGTGCTCGCGGTAGCGGCATCTACTTCTTGTTGCGGTAGAGGACCATGGTGATGGGACCGAAGACCGCGACGAGAAGTACGGACGAGACGAGCACCCAGCCGATTTCCCCGGCGGGCACCGAGCCGTCCATCAGGCCGCGTACCACGGTCGCCAGGTGGGTGATCGGGTTGACCTCGACGACCGCCTGCATCCACCCGGGCATCGTCTTCGGGTCCACGAAGATGTTGCTCACGAACGTCAGCGGGAACATCACCATCAGGCTGACCCCCGCCACCGAGTTCGGCGTGCGCAGGATCAGGCTGAGCATCGTCCACAGCCACGACAGGCAGAACGAGAACACCAGCAGCAGCACCACCGAGAGCACCACGCCGACGGCGCCACCCTCCGGCCGGAACCCTAGGACCAGGCCGAGCGTGATCACGATCGCCGACCCGATCGAGTAGCGCATCACATCGCCGAGCAGGGCGCCGACCAGCGGGGACGGTCGCCACACCGGAAGTGACCTGAACCTGTCGAACACCCCCTTCTGGATGTCGGTGTTCAGCGTTATGCCGGTGTTCATGGTGATCATGACGTTCGCCTGCACCAGGATGCCGGGCAGCAGGAACTGTAGGTACGCCTGTGTCGACCCGGCGAGCGCGCCGCCGAACAGGTAGGTGAACATCAGTGTGAACATGATCGGGAACATGGTCACGTCGACGAGCTGCTCCGGGACGTGTTTGATCTTCAGCAGAGCGCGCCAGCCGAATGTCAACGAGGTGAGCACCGGGCCGGGGCGAGACGGCCGCTCACCGGCCAACAGCACACTGCGCAGCGCGTCCTCGGTGACCGGCGCCGACGCCTGCTCCGCGGTCGTGGCGGTCATGCGGCATCCTCCTCGGGTGTCTCCTCGGCGGCGTGTCCGGTCAGGGTGAGGAACACCTCGTCTAGGCTCGGCTGACCGAGCGCGAACTCGGTGACGTCGATGCCGCTGCGGGACAGCTCGGCCAGGGCGCGGGCGACCCGCTCGGGGTCGGAGATCCGCGCGGACAGCGCGGCCGGGTCGGCGGACGGCTCGGCCGGCACCTCGAGGACGCCGGCGAGGACCCGTTCGGCCTCGGCCCGCTGCTCGGGCGCACGTAGCCGTACGTGCAGCGAGCCGGCGCCGACCGATGCCTTGAGCTCGCCGCTCGAGCCCTCGGCGATGACCTTCCCGTGGTCGATCACCGCTATCCGGTCGGCCAGCTGGTCGGCCTCGTCGAGGTACTGCGTGGTCAGCAACACGGTGGCGCCCTCGGCGACCATGCCCCTGACGATCTCCCAGACCTGGTTCCTGCTGCGCGGGTCGAGCCCGGTCGTGGGCTCGTCGAGGAAGATCAGTTCGGGGGTGACGACCAGGCTCGCCGCGATGTCGATGCGCCGGCGCATCCCGCCGGAGTACTTCTTCACCTGCCGGCCGGCCGCCTCGGCAAGGCCGAACGCGTCGAGCAGGTCGGTCGCCCGCTCCCTGCCTCGGCGGCGTGAGTAGCCGAGCAGCCTGGCGAGCAGCAACAGGTTCTCCACCCCGGTGAGGTCTTCGTCGACCGACGCGAACTGTCCGGTGAGGCCCACCCTGCTCCGCACCGCCTGGGCGTCACGCACGACGTCGTAGCCGAGCACTTGCGCCTCTCCGGCGTCGGGGCGCAGGAGCGTGGCCAGCATGCGGATCGTGGTGGTCTTGCCCGCCCCGTTCGGACCGAGCACGCCGTACACGCCCCCGGCGCTCACGGCCAGGTCGACACCGGCGACCGCGTGGGTCTTGCCGAAGCTCTTCTTCAACCCTCTCGTCTCGATCGCGAGCTTTCCCATGGGTTCGATTCCTTCTCTCGGTGTTGCGAACGGATTGGTTGAGCTAGTCAAGTTTGATTACTTGGCCAGAGTGCACGAGGAGGAAACATCTAGTCAAGTTTGATTAGAAGCGCATCTTGAGGTGATCGGGGACCGTTCGCCACGAACCCGGATCATCGGCCATGGTGTAGGCGCCCTCAGACAGTCGTTTGCTCAGGCTCTTCGCCCACTCCAGTTCGGTGCGTGCCTGTCCCGCCCACAGTTCGGCCTGATCGCGGACGTGCTCGGGGGCGTCCCTATTGGGGTGCTCCCGCCACTCGGCCTGCACTACGAGCTCCGCTTCCAGGCGCGCGACCCGCTCGTTAACCTGCGCGATGGCATCTGTCCTGGTCAGCATGGGCAACATGGCGATGGACGCGTTGAGCATGTCCGGGTCGTGGGTGCGCCGCAGACCGTCGCGGACCAGTTCGACCATCTCGTCACGTCCCCGAGCTGTCGCGCGGTACAGAACGCGCTCCGGCCCGGAGTTGCCCGGCTCGGCGTGTTCGGTGAGGAGGCCATCAGCCGCCGCCTTCTTCAGCGCGTGATAAATCGAGCCGGGCTTGATCTTGGCCCAACTCTCCGCACCCCAGCTCTGCAGTTCGGACCGCACCTGGTAGCCATGCGCGCCGCCGGAGAGGTGCACGATACCGAGTACCAGGAGCTTCGTCGCCGACATGCGCCCACCTCCGCTCAACCCTCTCGTCTCGATCGCGAACTTTCCCATGGGTTCGATTCCTTCTCTCGGTGTTGCGAACGGATTGGTAGAGACTAGTCCAGTTTGACTACTTGGCTAGGAAACGTCTAGTCAAGGTTGATTAGAAGCGCATCTTGAGGTGATCGGGGACCGTTCGCCACGAACCCGGATCATCGGCCATGGTGTAGGCGCCCTCAGACAGTCGTTTGCTCAGGCTCTTCGCCCCACTCCAGTTCGGTGCGTGCGTGTCCCGCCCACAGTTCGGCCTGATCGCGGACGTGCTCGGGGGTGTCCCGATTGGGGTGCTCCCGCCACTTGGCCTGCTCTACGAGCTCCGCTTGCGCGCCCGCCAGGGTGGTGTCAACTCCCACCAACACTAGGGTGCCCTCCTGGTCCGGGTGGTGTCAGCACTGACCTACAAACGGTGCTGGTGGAGACCTCCAAAGCCAACGCAGTGACGCGCCCATGGCTCACTAGTCTTGGCTCTAGCTTTTCGGGCATGTTGGCGGCGGGTAGGTGGCCTTAGCCTTTTCTTTGGCCTTTTTGCCCTTCAGTGCATGTTGTCGGTGGAGTCGGGCTCGGGAGACCACCCAGGCGATCGAGCGCGTCCGCCGGCTCTGTAGGTCCTCCGTGAGCGCCGTTCTGAACCTGCTACAGGCCTCTACCAAAGATTCGTAGACGTCACCGGGGAAGGGCTGGTCGTCCTCGGGCAGACCATTGAGATAGATCTCAAGTAATTCCTGCACGTCTCCGTAGCGAGCTCTAGCATTCTCCGAAAGGTACATCCCGCCAGCCGTGGGTGCGGCGTAGTACCACTGCCGCATGGCACGATACCAATCGGTTGCCGATCGATGGGTCAACGTGTTCCGCGGCCACCTTGATGCCTGGGACGTTAATTCCCACACGGCTGGGTACGCTTGCTGTCTGCCTTCGCGGACGTCTTCGCCGGTCTTGGAACGTGTTGCGAGCGCACCGTTCACTATGGCGGCTGCGACTGCGGTGACGATGCCGATCAGCGCGACGATGACCGTGGCGTTCATGACTTTCCTCAGGGTGTCGCCGACCATGCGGAGGAATCGCGAATTACGCGTAGTTCCCGCTGCAGTTGATCCACGGTTTCGCCGGTGCTGCGGACCCACTCGGCAATGTCACCGGGTTCGGCGCTCTTGCTCTCCTGGGCGGTTGACGGTGAGAGCTGAGCCACAGCGCGCTGCAGCGCCTCGACGATCCGAAGGAGTCGCCTGTTGTCCTTCTGCTGCTGTGCGAAGCCTGCGAGTCTGGCCACAGTCCCTGACATCTCGCTCGCCGGCGCGCTCGCGTTGGCGTCCCCGAGGGCGCGTACCTCGGTCGTGACTCGGCGGACTTCTTTGCGGAGTTGCCCGACATCGCGATAGGCCTCGTTGAGCGCGGAGTTGTAGTTGCGCGTCGCATGCAGGCTGTAAATGTACTCGTCGAGATTGGGCTGGCGGGTGAGCGGTTCGGCGGCCGGTGATCTCAGGTAGAGGATCAGGTCGCTGGGCAACAGGCCGAGCTGGGGCCATAGGTTTTCGAAGGCGCTGTCGTCCCCGGTCCGGTAGTGACTGAGGGCGTCGAGGAAGACGTCGGATTCGGCGAGGACGACGTCGTAGACCTCTTCCCAGTCTCGCCGGAACTCCAGGGTCTGTAATGCCAGCACGGTGTCCTGGTCCAGCTTGGGGCGGATCATGGTCTGTAGCGTGTACGCGTTGATGAAGCGCTTCACCTCACGGGGGTTGATGCGGCCTTCCACCGCGATGTACCCCAGGTAGCCTCTGACGCGTCGCCTCAGGTCGTCGAGTTGAGTGGGGCCCAGGCCAGCGGTCGTGTAGATCGACTTCATAAGGTCGTCGAGCTGGGTGGCTGTCATGGGCGGCAGAGCGTAGGGCACCTGGAATATCTTCTTGACGTACTCCAGCTCGGTGCGGTCGACCATGCTCGACCCGTTCATGCCCGGCCGGTCGTGGGCGGGGAACTTCGCTTGAACAGCTCGCTCGACGACGTTCTGGTCCACTCCTACAACGAAGACGAATCCGGGCAGGTCGAAGAAGAGTTTCATCGACTCGAGAAGGTCGAGCGCGTTGGCGGGAAGACAGCGGTCGAGATCGTCGACGAAGACGACGATCCGGGCGAACTCCGCGGCCTGGACCTCCTCGAAGGCGGATGACAACTGGTTGAAGGCGGCGAAGTACATGGATTGCGGGCTGTCGGCAGGGTCGGGATCAGTGGCCCCCATCGCCTGTAAAGCCTTGCCGACGTCAAAGGTCACCTTGGCCACCGAGCCCACTCCGACCTGGGCGCTGAGGCCGGTGGCGAATGCCCGGACCACCGTGCCGACCTTCCGGGCGATACCGCGGGCGCGTTCGGCCGCCTCTGGCCGACGCTGTGCCGCCTTCGCCCAGGTGATCAGCGAGCTTCGGACCGTGTCCAGCAGTGGCACGATTAGATGGGGCTCCTTCTCATAACGCCAGGCGTTGAACTGCACGATCACTAGCTGGTCTGTTGCCAGTTCATTCGCGATGGCGTTCATCAGCGTGGTCTTGCCGCTGCCCCAACTGCCGAAGATGCCGATGGCGAAGCGTGGCTCGCTTGTGCGGATGCTCGTGGCCAAGGCTGCGGCGATGGCAGGAAAACCGAGCTCGGGCTGCTTGGCGGGCATATCGAGCAGGATGCGGGGCGCGTCTTGGCCGACCGTGGTTGTCATGGCATAACCCCTCGTCTCTGCGGCGCCCTGCGCGATCACCTAGCCATAGGGTTCGCCGCCGGTGAAGTGGATCTCGGCGACGTGGCGCATGGCGCCCTCAGGCTCGATCTCATGAAAGTAATCTGCACGGACTGGCATCCGCCTCAGGGGAGGACCCAGGGGCTTCCCCAGGTCGATGCCACGGCGTGTGGCTCAAGCGGCTGGAGCTCAGGCCGCTGTCGGATCGACGGGATGCGTCCTGTCGGGTGAGTGCCCGATATCTTAGACGGGCTTGGATGGGCCATCATCTCCCAGGCGCCGTTCCGAAGCGGCGCGGTTCCGGCTCGGCGTGGAGGCTGTCCGCCGGGGCACTACGGCGCCCTCGGCTGAGCACACCCCGAACGGATTGACGAGTGGGTTGATGTCGGAGCGACATGTTAGCGGTGTGGTGCGCATACGTGAGGCGGTCAAGACTAGGGATGTCCCTAGGCCGTTCCTTGTGGTGTTAATGTCCGTGGCTCTCTAGCGTCGCGAGCCGAGGGTGTCAACGGCCAAGTGCGTGTGGCTCTGGCGCAAAGTGTGTGCCGCGATCACGGGGGGCGGTGCTCTCGCTCGGCATTGATCGCGATGAGGTAACAGGCCGCACATGAGTGTGGGCCGCTCCGTGATGATCGGGTTCGACCAAGAACGTAATCGTCAACAGAGCGGCCTCGGAGTTTCATTGTGCAGCATGCCCGCGTAGGGCGTACCGCAGGTGGCGTTCGTTCCGCACGAGGCAGCGGTCGAGGAGGTCACGGCGGCACGACTGCACCCACCGCTCCATGATCGAGTTCATCTGCGGCATCCGGATACCGGTGAGCACGGTCTTGATGCCGGCTTCGGCGAGGACCTCGTCCATGAGGGCGGGGAACTTCCCATCCCGGTCTCGGATCGGAAAGCGCGCTCGGCAGCCCGCATCGTCCAGATCCATCACCAGATTCTTTATCGCCTGGGTGACCCAGTTCGCGCTTGGGTGCGCGGTGGTACCGAGCACGCGGATGAGCCTGGTGGCGTGCTCGATGACCGCAAGGATGTACTGGAGTTGCCCGTTCAAGGTGACGGTTTCGATGAAATCGCAGGCCAGTAGGGCGTCATCGGCTTGCGAGCGCAGGAAGTCGGCCAACATGGTGGATGCCCGCTGGGATGCTGGATGGAGGCCTTCCTGTTTGAGGATTTCCCAGATCTGGACTTTGCGATCATGATGCCGAGCGTGGCGAGCTCCATGCACCCGCCGATACCCCCAGCCGGGGTTCACGCGAGCCAGACGCAGGATGAGGGTACGGACGGAGCGGACCGTGGGCGGGCGCCCGGGCCGCTTGGGCCAACAGGCATGGGCATGACGCCGTTCCAGCAGATTGCGGTGCCAGCACAGGACGGTGTCCGGCCGGACGAGGAGCCGCAGCCGGTGCAGACTTCGCGGGGTAGCGATGTCAAGAGGGCGGGGAGAAAGGCCCGGTCCTCGAGTGCGAATTTGACTCTGGTGTCGGCGCTGAGCTGGCGTTCCAGGACGGTGATCTGGTGGCGCAGGCAAGGATCTCAACGTCCTTGTCCCGATCTCCCAACGGCAGCAGCCGTAGCGCGGCGAAGGCGTTTGTGACGGTCAGGTAGGCCAGGCGAAGAAGCACAGCCGACCATCATGCTGCACCCGCCTCCCTCTCCTGGTGGCCGGAACTCGCGCACGCCATGCGAAACCCTCACAGGGGCATGACCTCGGTGGATGCAATTATTGGCAGGCGCAGACTCGCAGGCGGCTCCCGAAGGGCCAGACGTGGCCACCGCGTCGGGTGGCTGGCTTCTACTGGTGGGCGCAGGCATCTGGCTCCGTGGCGCATCACACTAGCAAGGCGCTTACCTGGGTCTGACCCATCAGGTCTGGGACGCCCATCGGCCTGCCCTGCTCCCCCAGCGGTCCGATCCACGAGGCCGAGGTCGCCGAGGCGGCTCTTGCCGTGCCCGGTCCTCACCCGCCGAATGACGCTTCCTGCGCTACGCCCTCGCCTACCTGACCGGCAGGTGCCCTACCCGGGTAAAGCAGCTACGGCGAACGCCTGCGCGCCACCACCGGCCCGGTCCTGCACCGCACCGAATGGAGTGGAGTGTCACCCGGCGTCGTAGAGATGCTCAGCGCTGTCCCGCTTGGCAGCGTCCGCCAGTGCCCCTGCGCACCCGCGCGATGTTGAGCCGGCCGTGGTTCAGCCCGTCGCATGAGGGTCCCGTGCCTGCGCCGGTGCTCAGGGGTCGGCTTCGGCCCTACCAGCATCTTGACCGGGTCGGTGACCGCTTCTCGTCTCCCGAATGGACGTGGCGCGACCGCCACAGCCCGCAATGCGCGATAGATCGCCATCGGCGCCAACTGGGGCAAATGTGAAGATCGGCGGCAAAGACAAGAAGGGGGTGTGGCTCTTCAGATGAAGAATGCGGCAAGCTGCCGTACATCGTTGTCATCGCCAGCAGGACATGCTTGCCGGTTGGGTTGCCCCATGTTTGATTTAATCGTGGTCCGTGTGTTCATTCTCGCCAAGGTGCGCCTGTACCGGGAGGGCCTCGCGCAATCGCTGGCCGATAGGGCGTCGATTTCGGTCGTGGGCAGCGCAGCCGACCCCGGGGAGGCGCTGAATAAGATCAGAGAACTTCATCCGGACATCCTGCTCCTTGATTTGGGGGTGGCCGACGGCCCTCCCGCCGCCCGCCGGCTACGCGATGCGGCGCCGGCCATGAAGGTCGTGGCACTCGCCGTTTCGGAAGACACCCAGGACATCATCCGATGGGCCGAATCTGGCATGTCTGGATATGTAACCATCGACGGGACGATTTCGGATCTTGTGGCATCCGTGGAACGTGCCGCCCGTGGCGAGGTCGTGTGCCCTCCCCATATCATCGCGAGCCTGATGCGACGCCTCGCCGACTTATCGTGCGGCGATGCGCCGCAGCCGCTCCGGAGTGGGCTGCTGACCAACCGGGAGAACGAGATCGCCGACCTCATCCGGCGGGGGCTGTCGAACAAGGAGATCGCAAGGTCGCTCTGCATCGCCCTGCCCACAGTCAAAAACCACGTACACAACATCCTACGGAAGCTCAATGTGGAGCGGCGCGCCGACACTGCCGCCCGACTGGCGGCGCACTGGTAGATCCGATAGATCCAGGAGGCGCTGCCCTTTAGTTGAGGACTTTCATGCCGATTTAGGCATATTTGACCCTGTGATCTCACTCGTGTCGCTGACCGTGGTTCCGTGTCGTGTCCGGCGTTGCGCAACGGTTCGCGGACCGACGCGGTTTCGGCCGATGCGGTGGCGTGGATGGGCGGCGAGGTCGTCCAGCGCGGCGACTTGGGCCGCTAGATCGTACAGCGCGTGGTAAACGATCAGCAGGGCCCAGATCTCCTGGCGGGCCGGCTCACCGGATCGCGGGTGCGGCGGCGAGGTCGGGCAGCGTGGCCAGTAGCCGCAGTCGCCTGGTCTTACCTCTGCCGTCGGTCTCGGTGGTGATCAGGTCGAACTCGACCAGGCAGGCGACGGCCTCGGGGCAGCCTGCGACCGCTCGCCTGCTCGCGCCGCCGGTACAGCTTCGCGTTCGATTCGAGCCGGCCTCCCCGAGAGGAGGGCGAGAAGAGCCGCCGCATGGGCTCAGCCGTCGGCCGGATCCGGGCTTGCGGCGATGCCGCACCACCCGGCGCTTCCTGCCCGGACGGCCCCAGTTTGCCGGCCGATCCAACCGCACCCCGCCAGGACCTGCTGCGACCCCCAGACGCAACTGCTCCACCGACGTTGTCCAGCGCATCCGCAGGAACCAGTCCCTTGGATCCACCCGCTGGACGTGATTCCAGATCTGGAAACGGACCGCGACCGAATGAACCGTTGATGAATCTGTCGATCCATTGTCCGACCATCTCTACTGCCGGGAACATCGGATCCGTAAATGCCAAGGAATAGGGCGGAGTCCTGTGAAGCCCACGCGAGTGATGCTGGCCGGAATGCCGACGATACTGCGTCAGATAGTGCGAGGGATCACGGAGAACGAGCAGGACATTATGATCGTCGCCGAGGTCCCGGACGCGCGTCCGGGTATGCCTGAAATGGCCGAGGTCGGACCCGATGTCATCATTCTCGGCGCCGGACAGATGCCCGAGGGCGAGGTCGTGAACCTTCTCTCGGCACGCTGCCAGACCCGCATCCTGGAAATCAGCTCCGACGGCAGCCAGACAATCCTGTCCAAGATGCTGCCCCACCGCGTCCCGCTGGGCGAGTTGGGCCCCGAGTCCCTTCTGGCCGTGATACGCGGTGCCGCTCCGCCGGATGGGGGGACCGGCTGACATGGCTGGTTACGCGGGCATCGCGGCCACGAGCCAGGCTGTCCTCGGACTGCTGGAGTCGGCAGCGGTTGGGGAACCCGACTTCGGGTCGGCCGCCTTCTCGGTCTATACCTCCAGTGACCTTCAACGCCCGCAGGCCGACCGGCTGGCGGTGTCGCTGTACCTGTACCACATCACGATCAACACCAGCAGGCGCAACGCCTCCGGGCGGATCGACGAGCACGGCCGTTGCCTGCTGCCGCCGGTGCCGCTGGACCTGCACTACCTGCTGACGGCCTGGGCGAAGGACGCCACCACCCAACAGAGGCTGCTCGGCTGGAGCGTCCGGGTGCTCCAGGACACCGCCACGCTGCCCGCCGGCGTGCTCAACGCATACTCGCCGGAACCGGTCTTCCGGCCCGCCGAGACCGTTGAGATCATCTGGGAGAACCTCACCCAGCAGGACGTCTTCGGCATCTGGGAGGTGGCCAGGGCCAACCAGCAGCCCTCCGCCGCTTACGTCGCCCGTGTCGTGGAGATCGAATCGACTGTCCGCTCGGCCGCGCATCCACCGGTACGAACCCGCGATCTCCGGTTTGGCACGGTCCCGTCATGACCGGCTCCGGCGTGACCGTGCTCGAAGCGGTCGTCCGTCATGCGCACTGCGGAGTCCGGTTCTGGGATCCGGTGACAGCGCGTCCGGCCGACGCACGATTTTTGGTCACGGTCCGGGCGTCGTGGGGCGGTGTCCCGGCAGAGCGTGCCGTCCGGGCACTGCGCACCCGCTCTGGGGTGTACGCCCTGCACACCGCGCCCAACCCGGGCGGGGCCGGTCCGGCGGGGACGTACCGGATCGAGGTCAGCGACCCGGACGGCGGCTACCAGCCGTTCTCCTTCGAGGCGGTGATCCCCGCTGACGGCCCGTCGGCCGGGCTATCCGTCCCCGCCTGCGGTCCAGCCGGCTCGCCGCCGGGCAGTCCGACCGCAGGCTCGCCGCACCTCCCGCTGGCCCCGGTCGTGCCGGTCTTCTCCGCCCCGGCCCGCATCGTCCCCGCCGGAGTGGCGGTCGTCCGCGCCCAGTTGGAGTTGGCCGCGGGCGTTCCCGCCGCCTGGGCCACGCTGGAGGCGCATCTGCCCGACGGGACTACAGCGCTGGGCCTGGCCGGCGCCGACGGGCAGGTCTGCGTGATGTTCCCCTACCCTGAGCCGCCGGCTCCGGCGCCTTCCCCTCCGGGACCGGGCCTCGTCACGCTCTCCGCCCAGACCTGGCCGATCGGCCTGCGCGCGTACTACGGCTGGGGTCCCGGCAGCCCGCCGGAGCCGGTGGTCGCCCCTACCGGGCCGCCCGACCTGTGCGATCTGCTCGACCAGTTGCCCGCCAAGCCGGTCGCCGACGACTCGACACTGTTCACCTCCGCTCGGCTCCGCTACGGGAGGGATCTCACCGTGGCGACGCAGGGCCGCTCGACGCTGCTGCTGATCCCGCATCCTGGGAGGCTCCATGCCTGAATACCTGGCCCCCGGCGTCTACGTCGAGGAGGTGTCGTTCCGAAGCAAGTCCATCGAGGGCGTCAGCACCACAACCACCGGCTTCGTCGGCCCCACTCGGTACGGGCCGGTGACGGGCGACCTTGAGGTGGTCACCAGCCTGCTCGACTTCGAGCGGGTCTACGGGGACCGCCAACGGCTCGCCTTCACTCCCGAGGGCGGGGGTGACCTAGAGCCGATGCACAACTACATGTGGCACGCGGTCCGGGCGTTTTTCGAGAACGGCGGCTCGCGGCTGTACGTCAAGCGGGTCTTCCGGGCGGCGCAGGGGAAGGATGGCCGGGCGGCTTGCCGGCTGGGCACCGGCGGCACCACCGTCGCCGTGAAGGCCCGGTTCCCTGGCGCGGTCGGCGGACGCCGTGTCCGGTTCACGCTGCGGCGCGGGCAGAACGTGCTCGTCATGGCCAGTGGCGCACCCCAGGTGCGCGGGCTGCTCGACCATGACGTGGTGGCCATCTCCCACGCCTCGCCCGTCTCACCGCCGAGCCCGCCTCCGCCGGTCGGCCCTTCTGTGCCCACCAGCCCTCCCTCGCCGAGCCCGCCTGCGCCTAGTGAGACGGAGTACTACCTGGCCAGACGGACCATGGACGGGTGGAAGTTCGACGACGGCGCCGGAGGGCTGCTGAGCCTTTCCGCACTCAACGCGGAGTACGGCGTCCGGCTGATCACGGTGACCCTGACCGACCTGCCCCCGGACCCGGACGACCTTCCGGGTGTCTGGCCCGACCTTCCCCTCGACCCTCGGCACACCCGTGCGGGCGCGCCCGACTCGATGTTTGACCTCTTCGCCGAGCGCCCGGCCAATCGGGCGGACGCGCTGCGGCTGCCCATCGTCCTGGAACGGGGGACGAAGGTCACCGGTGGTCTGGACTTCCTGAGGCTGCTGTTCGACAGGGAAACCGGCATAAAGGACGCCCTGGACGGGGACACCGCCGACGAAGCGCGGTCCGTCGAGGTCGGGCTGACCGGCGGGGACGACGGCGCGCGGCCCACGGCCGACGACTACGAGGGCCGCATCGACTCCAGCGACGACAAGTTCGGCCTGGTGGCCTTCGAGGACATCGAGGACATCTCCATCGTGGCGGCGCCCGGGTCCAGCTTCGGCTACAACGCGGCGTACAAGCAGGACGCGGCCACCATCGCCCAGTGCCTGATCGCCCACTGCGATCAGATGCGGTACCGCATCGCCGTGCTCGACTCCGGCGAGGGCATGACGATCTCCCAGGTGCGCGAGATGCGTGCGGCCGTCGACTCCTCCCGCGCGGCCTTCTACTACCCCTGGGTGACCGTGCTCGACCCGGTGACCCAGCAGGAGATTCAGTTGCCGCCCAGCGGGTTCGTCACCGGAATCTACGCACGCAATGACATCCAGCGCGCCGTCTACAAGGCCCCTGCCAACGAGGTCGTCACGCTCGCCGTCGGGTTCGAGAAGATGCTGAACAAGGCGCAGCAGGACGTGCTGAACCCTGAGGGGGTCAACTGCTTCCGCTTCTTCCCCGGGCGCGGTCACCGGCTGTGGGGAGCCAGGACCGCCACCTCCGACCCCGAGTGGAAGTACGTCAACCTGCGCCGCTACTTCGCGTACCTGGAGCACTCGATCGACCGGGGCACCCAGTGGGCGGTGTTCGAGCCGAACGGGGAGCGGCTGTGGGCGAACGTCCGTCGCACCATCGAGGACTTCCTCTTCAACGAGTGGCAGATGGGCGCCCTGCTCGGAGACCGCCCGGAGAAGGCCTTCTTCGTCAAGTGCGATCGCACCACGATGACCCAGAACGACCTGGACAACGGCCGTCTGGTGTGTCTGATTGGCGTGGCCCCGCTGCGCCCCGCCGAGTACGTGATCTTCCGCATCGGTCAGTGGACCTCGGATCGCAGGAGCTGACATGGCCGTCCAGCGTGAACGCCCCTACGTGCAGTTCAACTTCGTCGTCAACCTGAATGACGGCAACGAGCGGGTTCCCGTGGGCGGCTTCCAGGAGATAAGCAACGTCGGCATGGAGGTGACCATCGCGGAGTACCGCAACGGTAACTCCAAGGAGAACAGCGTCCAGAAGATCACAGGGCTGAACAAGGCGACTGACGTCACCATGAAGCGCGGCGTCATCGGCTCGCTCAACCTCTACCAGTGGCTGAACGCCATCCGGAACGGCGATCAGGCCGCGTACAAGGATGTGACCATCGAGCTCTGGGACGAGAGCCACAGCCAGGCCGTGCAGACCTGGCGGCTCAAGCGGGCCCGCATCATCAAGCACGTCAGCGGCCCGTTCAACGCCAAGGGCACCGACGTGGCCATGGAGGAACTGACCCTGGCCTACGAACGACTGGAGATGGAGTAACACGACCGTGGCCACCGTCCTGCGCCAGCTGCCGGGGATCGCGTTCGAGTCGTCGTCCCCGCCGCCCGACGACATTCTACCCCGCATGGACATCGCCGGTTTCGTCGGCTTCGCGGAGACAGGGCCGATCGGCGTGCCGGTGGCTGTGCCGGACCTGGCACTGTTCACCGAGGTCTTCGGCGGCCCTCTGGCGCTCTTCCGCGACGCGGTGTCGGGGGAGCGAGTGATGGGGTACCTGGCAGCGGCGGTTGAGGCTTTCTTCCGCAACGGCGGGCGCCGCTGCTGGGTGGTCCGGGTCGCCGGAGCGGGGAAGCCCATGCCCGCGAGCCCGCCTGGCCCGGAGCCGGTACACGAGCGGCTCGCCGCGTTCGAGGCCGGTCTCTTCGTCGACACGGACCTGGCCGAGGTCGGCACCGCCGCGCTGCTCGTCACCGCAGAGTACCTACGTGACCTGGGAAAACGTCCTCGGCCACTGGCCGGGGTGCACGCTCTGCTCGGGATCGACGAGGTCACCCTGGTCGCCGTGCCCGACGCTGCACACACCCCCTGGCAGACGGCGCGCCCGGCACCGCCGCCGCCTCCCATCCCACCTCCACCGCCCCCGCCCAAGCGGGAGGACTGCGCCCACGACCGAGGGCCCGGCTTCCACGACCTCGCCCCGTCCCCGCCGCCCTTGCCTCCGCTCCCGTCGACGCCGCCAGGACTGACCCCGTCCGAGGCGACCGGTGGCCCGAAGGCCGTACCGGAAGAGGGCGCCTGGACTCGCGAACCCGGCACCGGTTCCGATCAGTTGATCGCGGTCCAGGCCGCGGTCGTGCGGATGTGCGCCGCCCGCGGCGACATGCTGGCTGTGCTCGCCGCCCCGTACAGCTCGGGCGCCGACGAAGCGATCGCGCATGCCGCCCGGCTCCGGGTCGCGCTCGGCGACGAGCGGACCCGCAGCTTCGGCGCGCTGTACCACCCGTGGACCGTGACCAGCGGCGGTCAAACGGTCCCGCCGGACGGCGCGGCGGCCGGGGTGCTGGCACGGACCGCTGCGACCCGCGGTTGCTGGACGGCGCCGGCGAACATCCCCTTGGCCGGCGTGGTGGCGCTGGAGCCCACGATCGGCCCGCAGGTGTACCGGAAGCTCCAGGACGGCCAGGTGAACACCGTCCGGCGGGAGCCGCGCGGCTTCCTGTGGTTGTCGGTGGCCACATTATCGGCTGACCCGGACATCAGCCGGATGGGGACGCGCCGGCTGCTTTCCCTGCTGCGCAGGACCGCCCACCGGTACGGCCCGGCGTTCGCCTTCGAGCCGAACGACCGGGTGCTGCGCCGGGCCATGCGGCGGCGTTTCGAGGAGATCCTCGCCCGCCTTCTCGCCAGGGGCGCCTTCGCCGGCGCGACCCCGGACGAGTCGTACCAGGTCACGGTGGTCGGCGGCCCAGCCAGGCTGGGAGAGGACCAACTGATCGTAGAACTCAAGGTGGCCCCGTCGGTGTCGATGCGGTTCCTGACCGTGCGGCTAGTCAACACGGGCGAGATCACCCTGGTCGCGGAGGTGGGTGAGCCATGACCCAGCCGTTCACCGCGTTCAACTTCACCGTCGAGATCACCCCGGACGGTGCGGCCGAACCGCTCTGCGGCGCCTCATTCGCCGAGTGCGATGGGTTGGAGATGACGCTCGACGTGAAGACCATCCGGGAGGGCGGCAATAACGGCGTCCAAATCCGGCTCACCGGACCCGCTGGGTACGGCCAGCTCAGCCTCAAACGCGGTATGACCTCAGGTTTCGACCTGTGGGAGTGGTTCGAGAAGGTGATACGCGACCCAGGGCTCCGCGCCACCGGCGAGGTCGTGATGTACGCCGCGGACGGCCAGGCCGAGCAGGCCAGGTTCGTCCTCACCCGATGCGTGCCGCTCAAGATCAAGGCGCCCGCGCTCAACGCCAGGGAGGGCCTGGTGGCGATCGAGGAGATGCAGCTCGGCTACGAGTCGCTGCGGATGCACCCGGGAGGCGGCGGTGGGTGAGCAGCTGGAGCTGGCCAAGGCCCGGTTGATCGAGCTGGACGCCGCGTTCAAGAAACCGGCCCCTGGGGGCACCAGGGTCGAGGTCCAGTTCAACCCCGAGACCCTGAAGGTGACCTACACCAACAAGCAAGGGGAGCAGAAGAGCGCAGGTGACCAGCGCGGGAATTCGCCGCGCCAGGTGATCGGCGCGGGGGCGAGCAAGCTGGCGCTGCAACTGTGGTTCGACGTCAACGCTCCGGGCGCGGGCGGCGCCAGGGACGTGCGGGAGCTCACCCAGCAGGTGAGCTACTTCATGCGGCCCAAGTCCCCCTCCGGCCGCGGCGGCGGCAAGGGCAGGCGCGACCAACCCAAACCGCCCGGGGTGCGCCTCTCCTGGGGGACCTTCACCTTCGACGGAATGATGGACTCCCTTGAGGAGACCCTGGACTACTTCTCGGCCGACGGCAGGCCGCTGCGTGCGACCCTCAGCCTGGGCCTCTCCGGCCAACTGGAGATCGTGCCCCCCTTGGGCGGCGGCGCCGTACCGGAGGCTTCGGCCGGGCCGACCCCGGGCACCCGGCCCCTGGTCCAGGCCGCCCAGGGCACCTCGCTGCAGAGCCTGGCCGCCGGTGCTAGCGGCGACTGGCAGGCCATCGCAGCGGCCAACGGCATCGAGAACCCGCGGTTGCTCACCGCGGGCCTGCTCATCGACCTCGACCTAGGGAGGCCGTCGTGACGGTCATCATCAACGAGATGGACATGGTGCCCGGCGAGTCCGCGCTGGCGGCCACGTCCGCCGCGGAGACTCCGGTCGCCGAGCCATCCCCGGCCAGGACCGAGCGGCTGGTCGAACGGCTGAATGGGGTCCGGCGCGCCCGCCACGAGCGGCTGCGGGCTTACTGATATGGGCACGCCGACCGGCACGCCGCGCCGCGTCGCCCCCGCCCGCCCGACGTTCGCGGTGGGCGCCCGCGAGGACCCGTCGCTGGCCCAGGGCCTCACGGCGCTGCGCATCCACGAGAACGCGGACGGCCTGTACTCCTGCGAGGCGACCTTCGGCAACTGGGGCGCCAAGGACGGCGCCACCACCTTCCTCTACTTCGACCGCCGCCTGCTCAACTTCGGCCGTGAGCTCACGATCCGGCTCTCCGGCGAGACGATCTTCCGCGGCCGGGTCAGCGGGCTGGAGGCGGCGTTCCCCGAGGGTGGCCGGCCGAGGCTGACCGTACTGGCCGAGGACCGGTACCAGGATCTGCGGATGACCCGGCGGAGCCGTACGTTCGCCGACGTCACCGACGCTGATGTGGTCACCAGGGTCGCCGCCGACCACGGCCTCACCCCCGACGTGCGGCTCACCGGGCCGACCTACCGCGTTTTGGCCCAGTTGAACCAGAGCGACCTGGCCTTCCTGCGCGACCGCGCCCGGGCCGTCGACGCCGAGCTGTGGATGGACGGCTCCACGCTGACCGCCCGCTCCCGCGCCGACCGGGGGAGTGGGTCGCTGCGCCTCGGGTACGGGAACGAGCTTCGGGAGTTCACCGTGCTCGCCGACCTCGCCGGGCAGCGTTCCTCGGTCACGGTGAGCGGCTGGGACGTGGCCGCCAAGCAGGCCCTCGCCGAAACCGCCGACGACGGCATCCTGGGCGGCGAGCTTGGCGGCGGCCAGAGCGGGGCGAAGCTGCTCGCCACCGCGCTTGGCGAGCGGCCCGAGCAGGTCGTGCACAGCGTCCCGTTCACCGGTGGGGAGGCGCGCAGCCGGGCGGAGAGCCTGTACCGGCGGATCGCCCGGCGCTTCCTGATCGCCCGCGGCGTCGCCCAGACCCTCCCCGGGCTGCGCGTCGGCGCCAGGGTGCGCCTGGAACACCTGGGCGAGCTGTTCTCCGGCGACTACTACGTCACCGAGGTCACCCACCTGTTCGACGACGAGCAGGGTCTGCGTACCGAGTTCTCCGCCGAGCGGGCGGGTCTGGGAGGCGGCGGCGGATGAATCCACATGAGGCCATGATGGAGCAGGCGTTCCTGGCCGAGCGGCTGGACCGCTGGTATGGCGTCTACCCGGCGCTGGTCGGCGACGTGCGGGACCCCGACGGCCAGGGCCGGGTCAAGGTGGGCCTGCCGTGGTCACCCGACACGGGCGGCTCCGGGTACGAGGCATGGGCCCGGGTCGCCACGCTGATGGCCGGCGGCGGGCGCGGCACCTGGTTCGTGCCCGAGGTCGGCGACGAGGTTCTGGTCGCCTTCGAGGCAGGCGACCCGCGCCGCCCGTACGTCGTCGGCACGCTCTGGAATGGGGCGGACCGCCCACCGGAGTCGATGGACGGGGCCGGGCGCAACAACATCCGCGTCATCAGGTCCCGCAGCGGCCACCAGATCCGGCTGGACGACACCGTGGGGAGCGAGACGCTGGTGGTGCGCACACCGGGCGGCCAGGTGATCACCATGCGGGACTCGCCGCCGTCGGTGGAGGTGGCCGACGCCGCCGGCAGCTCGGTCAAGCTTGAGCCCTCCGGGATCACCGTCACCACCTCGGCCAAGGTCACCGTCGTGGCGAGCACCGCGGAGATCTCCGCCGGGACGCTCACCGTCAATGCCGCCATGTCGAGGTTCAGCGGGGTCGTTCAAGCCGACAGCGTGATCACCAACTCGGTGGTCAGCACGGCGTACACCCCGGGCGCGGGGAACATCTGGTGAGCGCCGTCGTGACCAGGCGCACGGCGGTGCGGTGGGTGGCCGGCAACCCGCTGTGGACCGCCGTGGTCGACGCCGCCGACCCGGACGCGCTGCGCCGCCCCGCTCTGCTGAGGTTCGGCTCGGACACGTTCATGGAGGACCTGGCCGGGCTGCTCGCCACCGACCCGGCCGCCCTCGCCGCGCACCGGGCCGTACCGGTCAGCTTCCGTGCTGTCCCGCCGGGCGCCCCCGGCGACTACCGGCCGCTGCCCAACCGGCTCAAGCTGTACCAGCCCATCCACGGCGACTTCAACCTGGTCGCCGCGTCCCTGGTGTGCGGCCTCGTCGGCCTCCCGGACCATACGGTGCGGCCTGGCGAGGGCGAGCAGGCGGGGTTCGTCCTGCGCCGGGTGGACGGCTCCGGCGAACTCGCGTGGGCGTACGACCCCATGGGCGGTGCGCGTTGCTGGGTGCCGGTGCCGCCGGGGATGGAGGCGGTGGTCGTCAACGGGGAGGAGATCTTTCCGATGTTTCCCGTGGGCTACCAGGACTCCGAGACCGGTGTCCCGCGGCGGCTGCATGTCGGGCTAGTTCCCACATCCAGCCGGGAGACGTTCCGTACCGCTGCGCGCGCCGAGGCGTTCCCGCAAGGGGGGAGCCCGCCGCCGGGGGGCCGTGCCGACGATGATCCGCGGTGGAACGCCTTCGACGTCGGGGTCGTCGGGCCGCTTGCCGACCTGCGGTCGCTTCAGGGCGAGCTCAGTGAATCGGCGTTGGAGGAGGTCTCGGCGCACCTGCTGCTGGACTTCGCCGAGCTGCTCCGGCGGCACATCCCAGGTGTGTGGGAGGCGGTGCATACCGGTACCCCGCCGTCGCGGCCTGGCGAGGCCGCGCTGTACCGGGCGCTGCTGGCCGTGGCCGATCCGGGGACCGGGCAGAGCTGGGGGGAGGTGCTGCAGGCGGCCATGGCGCAGTGGGCCGCGATCACCGGGGAGGTGCCGAGCCCGGTGGCGCTGCGAGTTGACCTCCGCCGGTCGACGATCACCGTGCGGATCAGGGAGGCGGGTGACCCGCCGGGTGCACCCTCGCTCCAAGGGCTGATCCGCGGAGCGATCGCCGGCCGTGTGCCCCCCGGCGGCACGCTGGACGGGGTGGACGTATCCAAGATCGAGCCCACCGGGGGCGCCGCCTATCGCATCCGCTGCGTCTACCGGCGGCCCCGCTGCACGCCGTTCCCGACCGACCTGGTCAGCCTGCCGACCGAGAACTTCGCGATCGCCCCCGTGTTCGACCCGGACGCCCCCGCGCGGCAGATCAGGATCGCGATGCCGGTCGAGACGGGGGTCAAGGACCTGCGCAAGTTCCGGAAGAACGTTGGCTTCGTGCTCTCCAACCAGTTGCGCGGTCAGATGAACCGGATCACCGGCCTGAGGAAGGCTCTCGACGGCGAGCTGGGTAAGGAGGAGTCCTGGGACCTAGGCGTGATCTGCCAGTTCTCGTTCCCCATCATCACGATCTGTGCGCTGGTCGTGTTGATGATTTTCCTGTTCCTGCTGAACATCGTCTTCTTCTGGGCGGCGTTCTTCCGGATTTGCCTGCCCGTTCCGGTGAGGTCACGGTCATGAGCGACGCGATCATGCGCGACACAGGTGCGCTCCTCGGCCGGGGTGTCGGCTTCCCGCCGCGCGTTGGGGCCGATGGGCGGCTGGCCTGGTCAGCGGGGGAGCCGAACATCCGCGAGGCCATCCAGATCGTGCTGATGACCGAGCCGGGGGAACGGCTGGGGCTGCCCGGCTTCGGCGGGGGACTGGGGGAGCTGCTGTTCGCGCCCAACACCACGGCTACCCGGCACGAGATCGCGGGACGCATCCGTACCGCTATCACCGACTGGGAGTCGAGGGTCACCGTGCACTCCGTGCGCGTCGATCCGGATCCGGCCGACCCGGAGTCGGTGGTGGCGACGGTGACTTACCAACTGGTCGCGACCGGCGACGTCTCGGCACTGACCATGTCGGTCGCGCTCTCCGGCACGGGGCAGGGGTGACGCATGCCGATCAAGGTTCCCGCCATCGACGAGCGCAGGTACGCCGACCTGCTCAGCGAGGCGATCGCGCGCATCCCGGTGCACAACCCGGAGTGGACCAACTTCAACCGCAGTGATCCTGGGATCACCATCGTCGAGTTGTTCGCGTTCTTGACCGAGAGCATGCTGTACCGGGCCAACCAGATCCCGGAACGCAACCGGCGCAAGTTCCTGTCCCTACTGGGCCTGCCGCTGCGGGCTGCGGCCTCTGCCCGGGGCGTGGTGACCTTCGACTACCAGCGGGGACCCCTGGCGACCCGCACCTTCGACGCTGGCCTGGAGGTCCTGGCCGGGCAGGTGCCGTTCCGTACCGAGCTCGGCCTCGACGTGCTGCCGGTCGAGGGGCGGCTCTACCTCAAGCGGCCGGTCGTGCTCACCGACGAGCTGCGGACGGCGTACCGGCGGCTGTACGCCTCGTTTTTGCTCGCCGACGACACGCGGGGCGGGCCACCCGCGGAGCTGCAGCCGTACGAGGTGGTGCTGGTCGACGGGACCGATCCGGGCGGGGTGGATCTGGCCGCCGATACCGCCGACGGGGCGCTCTGGCTGGCGCTGCTGGCCAGGGAGGTGGAGACGGCCGGGCTGGAGGAGATACGCGGGGAGCTGGCAGGGAGCACCCTCAACCTGGGCGTCGTCCCTGTGGTCACCGAGGCCGACGTCGTCCTCCCGCCGACGGGAACGGGGGATCCGGCGGGCACTGGTCACCTGGAGTACGCCTTCCCCGTCGTGCCGCCCGGCGGCGTACTGCCCGCCGACCCCCGGCAGCGGGTCGCCCGGTACGCCGCCGTGACCGCCCGTACCGAGGTTAATGTGCTGCTGGAGCCCGGCGTGGTGCAGATCGCCCTGCCCAGCGCGGCCGGCCTCGCCACCTGGACTGGCCTGGACCCGCTGGAGGAGGGCGTGAACGGGTTCCCGCCCGCCATCGACGACCCGGCGCTGGCCGCCCGGTTGGTGACCTGGCTGCGGATCGGGGCCACGTCGGCGGGGCAGGGCCGCCTGCTGTGGGCGGGGATCAACGCCACCACCGTCAGCCAGCGGTCCGGCGTCCGCAACGAGGCGCTTCCGGACGGTACCGGCCTTCCCGACCAGACCGCCCAACTGACCAGGGCGCCGGTCATCCCCGGCTCGGTCCGACTGACCGTGGTCACCAAGCCGAGCGGCTCGCCACCCCCGCCGCCCCGGGCCGAGGTATGGCAGGAGACTGACGACCTGCTGGCAGCCGGAGCCGAGGTCCCTGTGCCGGACCTGCGGCTGCCCCCCGGCGCTCCGCAGCCAGCTCCGGCCCCGGACAAGGTGTACACGCTCGACGCGGAGGCGGGCGTGCTCCGCTTCGGCGACGGGCTGCGCGGAAGCAGGCCACCGGCGGGCGCCGAACTGCGCGCCGACTACGACTATGGGGTGGGCCGCGCCGGCAACGTCGGGCCGCGCACGATCAACCGCAGCCCCGCCCTTCCCCCGGAGTACGCGGTGACCAACCCGGTCCGTACCTGGGGCGGCGCCGACGCCGAGGCGGTGGCGGATGGCGAACGCCAGGTGGCCCGCCACCTCCAGCACCGAGACCGGCTGGTGACCGCGGCCGACTTCGACACCATCGCCAGGCGCACCCCGGGCGTCGAACTCGCCCGCGTCGACGTGCTCCCCGCCTACGACCCACGGCTGACCCCGGACGCCGCGGGCAATGCCCCCGGCGCGGTGACGCTGCTGATCGTTCCCAGGCACGACCTCGCCCAGCCGGACGCCCCCCGGCCCGACCGGTACGCGCTCAACGCCGTCTGCCGCTACCTGGACGAGCGGCGGCTGGTGACGACCGAGCTGATCCTCCGGGGGCCCGTGTACGTGCCGATCTGGATCTCGATGGGTGTGGACGTAGCGGCCGGGCAGAGCGTGGCCGTCGTCCAGACCCGGGTGGCGGCCGAACTGCGCCGCATCCTCTCCCCGCTGCCCCTCGCCCACCAGTCCGGCCTCGCCGAACCGCCTGCTGGTGCCCTTGCCCCCTACGCCTTCGGCTCCGCGGGAACCCCTGACCCGTACGCATCCCCTGCGGCTCCGTACGCCCAGGCCGGCAGCGGTTGGCCGCTCCGCGCCCCGGTGTCCGCAGCGGAGTTGGCCGCATTCGCCACCCGGGTGGACGGCGTCCGGCTGGTGCGGTCGCTGCTGCTGGCAGCCGGGGGTGACGCCGCCACGGGTTCCGTCGAGCTGACCGGGTTGCAATTGCCACGAGTGGTCGGGATCGCCGTGGTGCCCGGTGACCCGCTGCCGCTTGAGCAGTTGCGCGGCGCGGCCCCGCCGGAGGGGCCGGTGCCCGTGGTGCGGGTGCCCGTCGTACCGGAGGGCTGCTGATGGACGTCAACGGGACGAGGTTCCACCTCCTGCTCGGCGAGGACGACTGGGGGCGCTGCGCCGGCTCCCTCTCACCGCCGGGGGAGTCACCGGTCGCGCCGCCCGTCGGCACCCTCGTGCCGCTGGCGGAGGCGTGGGCCGCCGAGCGGGACACCGAGGTCGTGTACGACCGGCGCAGTGAGGAGCTCACGCTGCGGCCCAGACCGTTCGTCTTTCCTTTCGCGTCGGACGCGGCGCCTCTCGACCCGGCGGTCCGCCGCGGTGCCGCACGCGACCGGTACGGCAACTGGTACTGGGTGGACACCGTGCCCACTCGGCTGCTGGTGCATTCATCCGGCTCACAGGCCACCACCCAGTTCTGGCCCCCCGCCGGGCCACCTCCTGAGATGCGTTCCGCCCCTGGGGGTTTCGTCCCCCGCGACAAGCCCACCAGCATGCCCCTGCCCATGATCTTGGCCGGAGCCGCGGTTACCGAGGACCACTACCTTGTCGTCGGTGTCATCGGGCGCGCCGAGATCGGGCTGTTGGTTTTCGATCTCCAGACCGGTGGGCAGCCTGATTGTCTGAGGTGGCCGGATGGCGTTGGGTTCACTCCCTTTGATATGGCCGCCCGGCCTGGTGGCGGGGTGTACGTCCTCGACCGCGAGCGGCGACGCTACTGGGAGCTGGACCGACACTTCCTGGTGGTGACCAGTGGTCCCGCAGGCGGGGAACGGGTGTTCTTCCAGCCGGTGGGCGGAGCCGTGCCGGGGGCCGAGCCCTGCCCGCTGCCCCGGCGGATCTTCGAAGGCGACGCGGTGAACGTGGGCGACGGGGATCCGATCGCGATTGAGGCCACGCAGGACGGGATGGTGTTGGTGCTGCTGCGCGATCCCGGCGGTGGCGTCTCGTCGCTGCGGCCGTACCGGAACGGTGCGCCGCTGGGTCCTGCCGTGCCCGTCGTCGATCCGCGGGCGCGGCTGGCCGTCGTCGGACACGACCTGGCCCTGATGCCGGCCGATCCCGAGCAGAAGGACTCCACCAGACGGCTGTTCGTGGCCGGCCACCGGGGGGACCAGGTCTTCGAGTTCGGCCTCTCTTCGTCCGACGGAGACCTCGAATTGGTCGCGGCAGAGCGGTACCACCCGTTGCGGCTGTTCGGCGGGAAGGCCGTCGTGGCCGCCGGGGGCCAGGTCTGGTACGACTTCGGCGACCGCTGGCTGCCGATCGCCGAGCAGCCCCGGCGGCGGTACCTCACCACGGGCACTGTGGTCACCGCCGTGCTCGACGGCGGGGAACCGGGCTGCGTGTGGCACCGGCTGCTGCTGGACGCCCGGATGCCGTCGCAGACCGGCGTGAAGGTGTGGAGCGCGGCTGCGGACGACCTGGGGGCGCTGGCCGCGCCCGATTGGCGGGCCGAGCCGGTGCCGTACGCCCGGGGCGACGGCGCGGAGCTGCCGTACCTGGCAACAGGCGACTACCGGACGTTCGAGCTGGCCTTCCAGCACGCCCGCGGCCGCTACCTGCGGGTCAAACTGGAGCTGACCGGCAACGGGCGGTTCAGCCCGCGGCTTCGGGCGACGCGGATCCACTACCCGCGCTTCTCATACCTGGAGCGCTACCTGCCCGCTGTCTACCGGGCCGACGAGCAGTCGGCCCACTTTCTGGACCGCTACCTGGCCAACGTGGAGGGCATCGCCACGGCCGTCGAGGACCGCATCGCCGCGGCGCAGATGCTGTTCGATCCGCGTACGGCCCCCGCCGAGGCGCTGGAGTGGCTGGCCGGATGGCTCGAGCTGGCCATGGACCCGGCCTGGGACGAGGCCAAGCGGCGGCTGCTGATCGCGCACGCGGCGGACTTCTTTCGGTGGCGGGGGACGGTACGGGGCCTGCGGACCGCGCTGACCCTGGCCGTGGAGGAGCACGCCGACCCGAGCCTGTTCGGAGACCGGCCCAGCGCGTGCTCGCTGCGGACGCGGATCGTGGAGATGTACCAAACTGCCGCCGGGCGCGACCGGCGGACCGCGCACCGCTTCCGGGTGCTGCTGCCAGCATCGGCCCGGACCAGGGCCGGACGGGGCACGGCGGCTGAGCGGGACCCGGCCGTCCTGGCGGAGCTGGCCCGCCGTGTCGTCGAGCTGGAGAAGCCCGCGCACACCGTCTTCGACGTCAGGTTCTACTGGGAGGCCTTCCGGATCGGGGAGGCCAGACTCGGCCAGGACACCCTCGTCGACCTGGGCGGTCGGTCCCCTGCCCTGCTGGCCAGCGCCGTGATGGGCCGCGCCCACCTTGGGGAGAGCGTGCTCGCCGGCCCGATCCGCGACCGGAGGCGCATATGACCACCTTCACCCAGGCGATCCCAGACCGGCCCCGCTCGGACCCGGCCAAGCACGTCAACTACGTCAACGGGATGGTGCTCGGGGTCGACGACTTCACCCAGGAGTTCGCGTACCTCTCGGGACGGGACCGCTCGCTGGCCCGGGAGCTCGGCGGCTACGGGACGGTTCACGGGCTCCGCGTCGGGTACGAGGCGGACGCCGGGCACGGGCCGCGGATCACGGTGGCGCCCGGCACCGCATTCACCCCCTCCGGCCAGCTCGTCCGGGTGCCCGTGGCGCAGTGCGCCGACCTGATGGAGTGGCTGGCGGCGCACCGGGATGACGTGGTCGCGGCGCTCGGCGGCCCGCCGCCCGCCTCCGGGACGCTGCGGCTCGCCGTGGTCCTCGGCTACGCCGACTGCCTCACGGACCGGGTGCCAGTACCCGGCGAGCCTTGCCGCAGCGACGAGGAACTGTCCGCGCCGTCCCGGCTCCGCGACGACTTCCTGCTCGAACTGCGTTTCGTGCCGCCCCCGCCCGGCCGGGACCTGCCGTCGCCGCCCGCCCAGGAGGAGGAGACGGCCATCCGGCGCTTCGCCGCCTGGCTGCGCCGGGTCCCCGTGGTCGCCGGGGCTGGGGGCACGGTCGCGGACTTCCTCGACGCGATCCGCACCGCCGCCCGCCAGCCCGCACCGGCGTCCCCGCCCAGTCCGACGTCCCCGCCGAGCCCGCCTGGTTCCGGATCCCCGCCGGGCCCGACGCCTCCTCCCGGGCCGGGTGGCCGCCCGCCCGCGGACATCTTCCTCTCCCAACCGCCCCCGCAGGCGCTGCGCATCCCCGAGGGCCGGGCCGCCGAGTTCCTGCGGGCCGCGTTCCGGCTCTGGGTGACCGAGTTCCTGCCCTGCTTCCGGGTGGAAGGCCCTGAGGACGACGGCGTGCTGCTCGCCCGACTCGACGTGGACATGTTGTACGACCCGCTGGGGGAGCGAGAACTGCTGGTCGGCCCCGGTGGGGTGACCGTGGACGAGGAGCAGCGCCCGTTCCTGGTCCAGTCGCGGCTGGTCCAGGAGTGGCAGATCGCGAGGTACGCGCCATGACCGCCGAGCCGGGTACGCACGCCGTCGGGGAGCCGATCATCGATGGCGTCCGCATCGTCAATTTCTTCAACGGGCGGCTGCTTACCGGCGACGACCTGCGCCGCGAACAAGCCGCCGGCAAGGCGCTCCGCGACCGCCTCGGAGTGGCCGCGGGAGAGGGCGTGGTATCCGGGCTTCAGGTGAGCGTGCCGCCCGGCGCAGACCCGGCCATGCCGCGGGTCGCGGTCACCGAAGGGGTGGCGGTGAACCGGCTCGGCACCGCGCTGAAGCTGCCCCGCGACACACTGGTGACGCTGGCTCGCCCGGCCGGACCCGCCCCGTCCGCCGCAAGCCGCCGGGACGACTTCGCGGCCTGCTCCGGCCTGGCGGACAGTGCCCCGCTCACCGTCGCGGGCGTCTACCTGCTGACGGTCGCGCCCTCGGCGGCCCCGGTGGGCCGGGCGCCGGTCAGCGGCCTGGGCAACGAGACCGCCGCCTGCGCCGCCGACCTGTCCGCCGAGGGGGTGGAGTTCCGCGTCATACGCCTAGACCTCGACCCGGTGCTGCTCGCGGACACCGCGCACCTGCGGAACCGGCTCGCACACCTGATGTTCGGCACCGCCGACCCCCGGCGTGACCGGTTGGCGCGCGATCCGTTCGGCCCTCGCACCGGCCGTTACGGGTTGCTCGACGACCTGACGGCCACCCGGCTCCACCCTACCGAGGTGCCACTGGCCTGCCTGCTTTGGACGCCTGGCACCGGCATCGGGTTCGTCGATATGTGGTCGGTACGACGCCGGCTCGCGCCGCCGCCTTCCGCCGACCCGGACTGGCCGGAGGCGACCGGCGACCGCCGCCCGGCCGAGGGCGAGGCCATCTTCCTCCAGTTCCAGGAGGAGCTCGGGGACCTGGCGACCAGGTTTCCCGGCGCGCCACCCGCGGCCATGGCGAGGGACAGGTTCCGCCACCTCCCGGCGGCGGGCCTGGTGCCGCTGGCCACGGCGGCCTTCCCCCGTGGCTTCACCCTGGCGCGCTTCTTCTCCGGCGTCACCACTCGCCCGGCGATCACCAAAGACGATCCGCTGTACGTGGAGGAGGCGCGGGTGGAGCCGCTGCTGCGTGCCTCGTTCCACCACCCGCCCGTCGAGCTGGCGTCCGGCGAGTTCGTCTGGCTCTACCTAATCCGGCAGAACGCCCTGGCGGCGGGCGGCCCGCTGGGGGCGCGGGCACAGCCGTATCTGCTCTTCGCCACCGGGTTCCTGCCCTGCGCCGCGCACAGCCAGTACGCCCTGTCCCGATACGACTTCGCCAACTACGCGCTCCGGGCGATCTGAGAGGAGCATGCGATGCCGATCAACATTCCCCGGGTGCAGCCCGGTGACCTGATCAGGGCCGACTTCGTCAACAGGCTGATCGCCGGGCTCGAGGAGTTGGACGCCAGGCTGACCGCCGTCGAGTTGGGCGGCGGAGGCGGTGGGGGCAACGCCCCGGTCATCACCGGCCGTTTCCCGATCGGCGACATCACCCGGGGCAGCGAGCTGCGGCTGCTAGGTCGTAACTTCCTGATCCCGGCCAACGACAACAAGGTCGAGATCGATGGGGTCTCCGTGGGAGACCTACAGTTCGGCTCCAACGAAAACATGTTGATCTTCGTGGTGCCACCAAATCTGACCAGCGTGCCCAAGGACGCCGTCGTCACCGTCACCAACCGCAACGGCAGCGCCCGCACGACGGTGCGCATCATCCCCTGACGCTCGACCGAGAAGGAGGGCGCGATGGCCAGACTCTGGCTCGCCGTCAAGGACTCCGTCGTCCCCAACCCCGACATCAACGGCGACACCGGGATTGCCGACCCGGGAGTGGCGTTCCCAGGCCCGGGAGAGTCCGGTTACACCGGCGGCGCCCGGGTGAGCTGGGTGAGCGGTTCCGCACTGCCACAGGTGATCCTCCAGGGCGTTCGGCGGACCGACGGCGACTTCGTCTCGCTAGCGTTCTTCGTCCGGTTCGACCGCGATTTCAGCGATCACGACGCCATCGTCATCGGGTTCCGGAAGAACGCCGCTGGACCGCACGACCAGACCCAATGCCGCCGGATCGACATCTTCCCGCTGCACGCCGGTGCGGGGGCGGGACCCACTCCAGAGCCCGAGGACTCGTCGCCGGATGTGCGCACCGGCCAGCCACCGAGAACGGTGGTGTACCGGAAGGGCATCGGCACCGCGCAGTGGGCGAAGATCACCGCCCCGACCGCCGCAGGCCTCATCGCGGTGCGCTCCTGGCGGCCGCCGACCCCGTCGGGTTGGCGCCAGGAGCGCGCGTGGAGTGTCGAGGCGAAGATCCCAACAAACGCGGCGGCCGGTACGTCGGTCGGGCTCGACTGGATCGACCTCAACACGTCGTCGTTCGGCCTGTACATCAGCGTGATCAGGACGATCGCGGATCCAGTGTCGGGCCTCGGCCTCTTCGCCAACCAGTTCATCTGGCCGACCTCCAGCCCTCCGTTGACCGGCACGCTGGATCCCATCGTCCAGGTTGACAACATCCAGATCGCTCCCGGCTCATACGGCGAGGCCGTTCTCCCCACACCGGGCGCGCCCAACCCCAACAAGGGGGTGAAGTTCGTCAACGGCGAGCTCGGCATCGGCATCCGCCCGCAGGCAGGCGGCGCCCTGGGCGCCACCATCGATCTGACGGGCACCAACACCCTCACCGCGCGGGTGATGAACGACAGCACCGACGCCTCCGGCGACGCCTCACGGGTGACGGCCGAGTTCCGCCTGGCCAACTGGGGCCTGGGCGCCAACACCACCTGGACGCGGATTATCACCCAACCGGGCACCAACCCCAGCACCCCGGCGGTGGACGTGCCGCACGGTACAGCGTCGCTGGATCTGACCACCAACTGGGAGCTCACTGCGACCCAGCGCGTGCAGTACGACACGGACGCCACGAGGCACCAGTGCTTGACCGTGCACCTGGATGCCGCGGGGTCGCGCCGGAATCCTGTACTGGGCGCGACCAACGCCAGCCCGATCGAGATCACCACCCTGGACCCGCACGGCCTCACCACCGGCGACCGCGTTATCGTCACCGACGTGGCCGGGAACAGCGCCGCCAACAACACCGTGACCACCCCCGAGTGGACCGTCACAGTCACCGGCACCAGCACGTTCACGCTGGACGGCTCTGCGGGCGACGGCGACTACACCAGCAACGGCTTTGTGAGGCGCGCGGCGGTCCAGGTGGTGGAGTTCGCGCAGAGCAGCATGCGGCGCAACATGGACTTCCTCGACCTTTCCGACGCGGAGCGGGAGGCCGAGATCAGCGGCGCTGGCTATCCCGAACCGCCGCAGGGCCGCGCCGACCACGACTTCCTGCTGCTGGTGGACGCCCGCGACCTGACGCCTCGCCGGACCATAAGCCGTCATGGGGCCCGCCTGCAGGGCCTGCCGGAGGAGATGGCGGCGGACGTCGCGGAAGGCGAGGGCACCGTCAGGCAGGTATGGGTCTGGGTCGTCCACGGCTACCGGGACACCGGACACACCCTGCGCGTCTCGGGCGCGGAGTACAAGATCTTCGATCCGGCGCCCGGCGCATTCGGATACGTGGCGCAGCACGACGGGCCGGCGACCGACGTGCTCACCTTCGACCTGTCCGGAGGTCGGCTGACCCGGCACGGCGACGGCGTGTACACGCTGCCTGTGCCGCACAACGGGTCGGTGGTCATCCACACCGTGGTGTCCGCAGGCCCCGCGCCGCAGGGCTGCCTCCCGGGCTGGCTGGCGCGGCTCATCGAGGCGGTCAGGAGGCTCCTGGGCCGTTGACCACCCGACAGACCTCGCGAGTTGTCACGATCGGAGGCTTCCGCGCGGTTGACCATGCCGGTCGTGACCGGCATTCGCCCTGGCGCAAGGACCGGGGTTCATCGGAGGAGGTGACAGGTGAAACCGTCCATGATCGTCGGCAGGCTGCGCGTCCGCAGCCGCGACACCGGGCGTGCGGCAGCCGCCGTGCACGTCCTCGCCGATGCCGTCTCGTGGCCCGGCGGCCTCGGCCTCGGCCCCGGCGCCATCCTGGTGATCCGCCGACTGGCCGTCCCCCTTCTCGGCCCCAGCCGAGCCTGCCATGAGGTCGCCCCGGCGGCCACGGGTGTCGCGTGGAGCGGCACCCTCATATCCGGGACCATCCCTCGGCCGGGTGGGACACCCCTGCAACCCGGGGTCGCTTTCCACACGCGCGGTGCCGCCGCTGCACTGGCCCATGCCGTGCGGAACGCCGCCCGACCCGCAGCGGCCTTCGTACCGGCCGGGGCCAAGGCGGTGCTCTTCGCCGACCGGTCGGAGCTGCTGGCCTCGCTGACCGGGGACTGGCTGGCTGGGGTGCTCCACGACCGATGGTGGTGGCGCCAACTCATGCCACGCTGGGCGGCCACCGGCGCGGAGGGCGTCACCCGGGCCTGGCTGGAGGACACCCGGTACGTGCCAGCGGCGCTGGAGTTGCTCGCCGCTGGGGGGCGGGCCGTTCCGTTCTGCGGGGCGCTACCCGAGCTGTCGGCCCTCGCGCTCGCCGCAGCGACGGCCGTGACGTTCGGTGGACCCGACCTGCGCTTCGCCGCCCGCCCAAGCGGTTTCGACCCCTCCGCCAAGGCGCCCGCAGGACCGCTCCGGAAACCTGGGCGACCCTCCCGGCCCGGTCTCTCGGAGGTGGGACACGGGGTACGCCGTCGCCCGTCAGAGCAGGCCCCGCTACCTCGCGTGCCCGAACAAGCCTCTTGGCTTCCTGCATCTGGGCAAGCGCTTCGGCTTCGCATGCCGCCCTGGGCCGAGGCGGTCCCAGAATCCGCCGCCCCCGGGCTGGCCCCCACGCAGAGGCTGCTCCTCGGCACCGGCCTGGCCCTGCGCCGCTGCCCGGTCGTCGCCTCCGGCCAGGTGTTCTGGCAGGGCGTACAAGACTGGCTTGCGGCCGGGGGCGGCGACCCATCCGGTGAGCCGGTGCCCAGGGGTGTCCCGGCAGGTGACGGAGCTGTGGGACGGGGTCTCACTCTGGGGGAGTGTCCTCCCCTTCGTCGGCGTCCGGCTCCTGATGCCTCGACCCCCAGCTTGGGCGGTCTGCAGGCGAGGTGGTGCGATCCGCTCCCCGACCAGGGCAGTCCACAGGCTGGTCGTATGGATGAGAACCAGGGTTCCAGTCTCACCATCCCCAGTGGAACGGGCGCTCCAGAGGGCCCGCGGACGGAACCCCGCGCGGCTGGCTCGGACGGTCCCCGGCCGGATGCCTCCGCTGCCGAACCGGGTGGTGACTGGCGGGCGCCCGGCGGTCCCGGGGTGTCCTCGGAGACCGTCGCCACCAGGTTGGGCGGCCTGTTCTACCTGCTCAACGTGGGGCTCTACCTTAGCCTGTACGGGGACTTCACCCAGCCCGCGCGCCCAGGGATCGCTCTCGACCCCTGGGACTTCATCACCCTCCTCGGGCGGGAACTCCTCGACTCACCCGCCCTCCAGAGCCCTGCCGACTCCGCCGTGGAATCGCCGGGCTCGTCCGCCTTGGAGAGCTCTACGGCCATCCCCGGGGACTCAGTCTGGGGGCTCCTGGCCCGGCTGGCGGGCCGGTCGGGCGGTGAGGAACTGGGACGGGGGTTCACCCCGCCGGGCGGGTTGCGGCGCTGGATCGCCGAGTTGGCCGCCTTGGTCCGAGCGCGTGTGGGGCTCGCCCTCGGCTGGGGACCGGCGGAGGTGGCGGCCCTGCTGCTGGTCCACCGGGCGACGGTCTTCGCGACCTCCGCCCGGGTCGACGTGGCGCTCTCCCTGGCGGAGCTGCCGATCGAGGTCAGGATGTCAGGCCTGGACCGTGATCCCGGCTGGCTGCCCGCCGCCGGGCGGACCGTGGCGTTCCACTTCGACTAGGGAGGGGGGTTGAGGTGAGGAACCCGTTCACGGGACGGCCGCACAGCGCGGCGGAGCACTTCCGCCTGCACTTCTACGGTGCCGTCCTGTACCTGCGTGAACGCCTGGCCGCCGTCGCCCCCGAGCGGGTGGCCCTACTGGGGCCGTACCTGGACGAACTCGACGCGACCGGGTGCGGCAGTCGGGCCGAGTGGGAGGCAGGGCTCGCCGCCTGGGAGGCGAAGTCGCCGGTACGGCTGTCGCTCGCTGGGCTGGGGGACACGGCAGGGATTGGCCGGGACGCGCTCCTCCTGCTGTTCGTCATCGGCCTTGGGGAGGAGGACCCCAGGTTCGGCGCGCTGTTCGAGGCCATCCAGGGCGGGCAGCCGTGGCCCGCCGCCAGGCTGATCGCCAACTGGGACGACGACCCGCGTACCCGGCTCGCGGCCCGCCGCGCGCTGGGTGACCTGCTCGCGCTCGGACTGGTCGAGGCGGTGGACCCCAGTCTCCCCGAGAACGCCTGGACGCTGCGCCCTCAGCCGCTGATCTGGGACGCCGTACGAGGCGACGTACCGCACCGGCTCGCCGAGTGGGCCCGCTACGAACCCGCCGACGCCCTGCCCACCCTGGCCGACCTGATTTTGCCAGAAGACGTCCGGCGCCGGGCCGCAGCCCTGGCGCGGATGTTACCGGGGACGCTGGCTGGGGTACCGCCCGGAACGCCGCCGCCGGGGGCGTTGGCGGCGGGTGTGGTGGCACACGTGGTGGTTCGGGGGCCGCGGACTGGGGGCAGACGGACGTTGCTGCGGGCGCTTGCGGGCGGGCTGGGGCGCGGTGCCCTGGACCTGTCCGCCCTCACCGGCCAGGCCTCCGACCCCCGGTGGCGGATCGCGGGTCTACTGGCCACGCTGCTGCACGCCTTGCCGATCATCACGCTCGACCCGGCGCCGGGGGAGACGGCGCCGGTTCCGCAACTGGCGGCGTACTCGGGACCGGTCGGGCTGCGGCTGCCGATCCATGGGGGTGCGGCGGCGGACGGGACCATGACGCTGGTCCTGGGCATGCCGGGCGAGGCGGAGCGGCGGCGGCATTGGGAGGCGGGGCTGGCCGGGTACGCGGCGGCGGACACCGCCGCGCTGGCCGTCGCCTACCGGATGCCCGGCGGCACCATCCGCCGGGTCGCCCGCTCGGCCGCCGCCGAGGCGTCCGCCGACGGTCGCGCCGAGGTCGTGGCCGCCGACGTGGTCCGGGCGAGCCGGGCCGTCCGCGCCGAGCCGCTGGACACCCTCGCCACTCGGATACCGGTCCACGGCACCTGGGACGACCTGGTCACCGCTGAGGACACCAAGGCCGAGCTGCTGCTACTGGAACGCCGCTGCCGCAATCGGGAACGGCTGCCAGGGACGCTGCCGCCCGCCTTCGGCACCGGATTCGGCCCGGGGGTGCGCGCGATGTTCACTGGTCCGAGTGGCACCGGGAAGACCCTGTCCGCGCATATCCTCGCGGCGATCCTCGGCAAGGATCTCTACCGGCTGGACCTGTCGACCGTAGTCAACAAGTACTTGGGGGAGACCGAGAAGAACCTCGACCGGGTCCTCGGCCACGCCGAGACGCTGGACGTCGTCCTGCTGATGGACGAGGGCGACGCGCTGCTGACCCAGCGGACCGGCGTGCGGACCGCCAACGACCGGTACGCCAACTTGGAGACCGACTACCTCCTCCAGCGGATGGAGTCCTTCGAGGGCGTCCTCGTCCTCACCACCAATGCCGAACAGCACGTCGACGCCGCCTTCGAACGGCGGCTGGACGTGGTCATCGACTTCCCGACCCCGGGACCGGCCGAGCGCTGGGCGATCTGGCGGCTCCACCTCCGCGCCGGGGGCCCAGTGGACGACGGCTTCCTGGCCGAGGCGGCGGCCCGGTGCGCGCTAACCGGCGGCCAGATCCGCAGCGCCGTGCTGCACGCCTCCCTGCTCGCCCTGGACGACACCGGAGTGATCACCACCGCCCACCTGGCCGAGGCCATCCGCCGCGAGTACCGCAAGATGGGCGCCGTCTGCCCCTTGCGCAGGGCGGCTGCCCATGCCTGAACCGTCTGCCCCGGTCCGCCCTGCGGTCCGTGAGCGCGTTGCCGAGCCGGCGCCCGAGCGCCCGCCGCCCCGCCCGGCCACGCCATCCCCGCTGTCGTCCCTGGTGGCCGCGCGGGCGCTGGCTTCCGGGCCCGCGATCAAGCTGTACACGCCCAGCGGCGTACCGCCGGAGAGCCTGCCCGCACCGGTCCGGGAGGCGGTGACCTCGCCCGGAGCCGGGAACCCGCTGTCTCCGCAGGTGGCCGTCCCGCTCTCCATGTCCTTCAACGCCGACGTCAGCTCGATCCGCGTGCACACCGACCGGAAGGCCCAGGAGGCCGCGGAGATCCTCGGTGTTCGTGCCTTCACCTGGGGCGTCAACGTCTACCTCGCCGAGGGCGAGCAGCCGACCGACCTTCCGCTGATCGCCCACGAACTCGCGCACGCCATCCAGCAGGGCGGCGAGCCCGCGGTCCAGTTGTTCGGCGGCATCCACGACCCCTTGGAACACGAGGCCGACCGCGCCTCCGCGGCGGCCGCCCGCGGCGCCCCGGCCGTCGTACGGGGCCGTACCTCCGGCCCCGTCGTGCAAGGCCTCCTCGGCTGGGTGCGTCGCAAACTGGCGGCGCTCAAGAAGCGAGTCCTGGGGTGGCTCAGGAAACACGCCCGCTCCGTTCCCGGGTACGACCTGCTCGCCTTCGCCCTCGGCAAGGATCCGATCTCCCAGGACAACGTCGACCGGAACGCCATCAACCTCATCAAGGGCATCGTCGGCCTCATCCCCGGCGGCGCCGCCATATTCGACAACCTCCAGCGCGCCAGGGTGATCCAGCGGGCCTACGAGTGGTTCTCCACCGAGATCACTAAGCTCAACCTCACCTGGTCCTACATCCGTAGCCTGTTCGCGCAGGCCTGGGACGCCCTCTCCCTCGGCGACCTGCGCAGCCCCAGCCGGGCCTGGGGCAAGATAAAGGCCGTCTTCGGCCCACCGCTGGGCCGGATCCGCGACTTCGTCGTGGCTGCCGGGAAGAAGGTGCTGGAGTTCATCTTCGAGGGCGCCCTCGCCCTCGCCGGAGGCGCCGCCCAGCGCATCCTCGCCATCTTCCGCCGGATCGGCGCCGTTTTCGGCCTGATCGTCTCCAGTCCGGTCCGCTTCCTGTTCAACCTGGTCGGCGCGGTCAAAAGCGGCATCGCGCTGTTCCGGTCCAAGATCGGCCAGCATCTGCGTACCGGAATCTTCGAATGGCTGGTCGGCTCGATGAAGGGCACCGTCCAGTTGCCGTCGGTCTGGGACTTCGCGGGCATCCTCTCTCTGATCCTCCAAGTCCTCGGCCTGACTTATGCGGCGCTGCGCGAGATCCTGGTGAAGGTGCTCGGCGCCCCCGCGGTGGAGTACATCGAGAAGGCCTTCGACTGGCTGCGGCTGATCGTGACCAAGGGCCTCGCCGCGGCCTGGGACAGGATCAAGGAGTACGCGACCAACCTGGCGGACAGCCTGATCCAGTCCATCCGGGAGTGGGCCATCCGCTCGGTGGTGGGCGCCGCCGTCGCCAAGCTGGTCATGCTGTTCAACCCAGTGGGCGCGATCATCCAGGCGGTCATCGCCGTCTACAACACGGTGATGTTCTTCATCGAGCGTGCCCAGCAGATCGCCCGCCTCGTGAACGCGATCCTGGACTCGGTCGAGAACATCGCCCGGGGCAACCTCGGCGCGGCGATCGCGTACATCGAGAAGACCATGGCCGCCACCCTGCCGGTCATCCTCGGCTTTCTGGCCCGCTTTGCAGGTCTGGGCAACGTCACCGGCCACGTCCTGGGCTTCATTAGGCGCGTCCGTGGGGCCACCCTCATTGCCCTAGAGCGGGTCGCCCGCTGGATCGCCGACCGCGTCAAGGGCATTCTCACCGCCCGCGCCAAGGCCACCGGAGGGGCTGCGGTGAAGGCACGCGCCCGGCAGATGCTCCAGCAACGCCTGCGCCGGGCGAGCAATCGCGCGCAGGGCGACCAGGTGATCCGGGAAGTGACGCGCGAACTACGCCCACAGGGCCTCAAGCGGCTGGAGATCATCAAGCAGGAGGCGGACGGCTCCTACGTGATCGGCGCGGAGGCCAGTGCCTTCGAGAACCTCATGAAGTACTTGTTCGAGCGGGACCGCACCGCGTACGGCAAGATCGCGGTCCGCATGCTCACCAAGTTCACCCTCAAAGGCACCGAGGCACCGTTCCCGGACTGGCCGCGGGTCCCCGGTACCAATCCGGTGGTGCAGCAGCCGGGCGGGCAGGGACCTGGCCAGGTCAGCTACGCGGTCATGGCCCCAGTGAAGGCGCTGGCGGCTGGCGGCATTGTGGTCCAGCCCGACCAGTCTAAGCAGGGGGCGACTTCGACGGAGGTGTACACCGGCACCTACAACACCGCCGAGGACGCCAGGGCCTGCGATAACCGGACGCACGCGGAGTACCAGTGGTTCGCCTGGCTCGTGCGCCAGTCCCCGGAGTTCCGCAGGCGTGTCACCCACGTCGAGGTGGAGATGATCCGGTTCAGTCCGTGCCATGAGTGCACAGGAACGCTTATCGATGCCATGGGTCTTTTCTTCGAAAAACCTACCGCGCATCTCACCTACTACGAGCTCTACCGGCACCCGCAGTGCGGCACGACACCCGGTGACCTGGGCCGTTTGCGTGACGTCGGCTGGATCGTCAGGGGCGGCTGATGCGAAGCCTGATCGTCTGCCTCGTGCACGAGGTCCCCGAATGCGTCGTCGACCTGGTCGACAACCTCCGGTTCCTCGACCCGGGCTCGGACGTGCTGCTCTACGACGGCAGCGCCGCCGGGGGCCTGCTGCGGGGGCTCCGCTTGGCGGAGCGGGAGGGCGTTCACGTCCACCCCGCGCCCCGGCCGATGAACTGGGGACGGCTCCACGATTACGCGCTGGATTGCATGCGCTTCGCCCTGGCGAACCTGGACTGCGACACGCTCACGTTCATCGACTCCGACCAGCTCGCGGTGCGCCCCGGCTACTCGGCTCTCCTGGGCCGGTTCCTGGCCGCCCACCCGTCGGCCGGTTGCCTGCTCATGGACCCGCGGGTGCAGCCGCTGGACACTCGGTTCCTGGTGCCCGGCATCGCGTGGCGGGAGGTGGAGCTTTGGCGTCCGTTCCTGCGCCGGTTCCAGGACGGGGAGCGCCGGTTCCCGCACTGGTCGCTCTGGTCGTCCACGGTCTTCCTCCGCGCCGCCGCGCGCGACGTGGTCGAGCTGTGGCCCGACCCCGACCTCCAGGCCGTCATGGCGCGCACGGAGCTTTTCGCCACCGAGGAGCTGGTGCTGCCCACTCTTGCCGCCCTGGCCGGGCACGAACTCGTCCGTAATCCGTGCAGTTACGACTACGTCCTGTTCCGCCGGGAGCTCACCCCGGCCCAGTTGGACGCCGCGATGGACCGGCCCGACGTGTACTGGGCGCATCCCTTCCCCCGTCGCGCCGGCGATCCCCTCCGCGCTCACCTCCGTACCCGGTTCGGCGGCTACCGCTCGGCCACCCGCCCCAAGCGGCATACCCCGCTGGTGTCCTGCGTGATGCCCACCCGGGACCGCCGCGGGTACGTCCCCCATGCGATCCGGTACTTCCTGCGCCAGGACTACCCCGACCGGGAGCTCGTCATCGTCGACGACGGCACTGAGCCGGTGGCCGACCTGGTCCCCGACGACCCCCGCATCCGGTACGTCCGGCTGGCCGGGCACCACACCATCGGCGCTAAGCGCAACATCGGCAACCAGCAGGCGTGCGGAGAGCTGATCGTGCACTGGGACGACGACGACTGGATGGCCGACCGGCGGCTCTCGTATCAGGTGGCGTCCTTCCTGGAGCAGAACGTGGACGTCTCCGGGCTGACCACGCTCCTCTTCTGCGACCCGCGCGAGGGGCGGAGCTGGCGGTACGAGTACCCGTCCGACCAGCGCCCCTGGGTCGCTGACGCGACCTTCTGCTACCGCCGCGAGCTGTGGGCCGCCGCGCCGTTCCCGGACGTCAGCTATGGCCTCGACACCGGGTACCTCTGGGGCGACCGGGCCCTGCGCTTGGGCGCGCTCGCCGACCCCACCTTCTACGTGGCGATGATCCACCCGGGCAACACCAGCGCCAAGCACCTCAACGCCTGGTGGAAGCCGTACCCGCTGGCAGAGATCACCCGGCTGCTAGGCGACGACTGGGCGGGCTACGCCCCGGCCGCCGCCCCCGGCAGCGACTCCAACTTGGGGAAATGGGAGCCCATGTACCGGGGCCTCACTCGGCCCAGGCCATTCGGCGACACTCGAACCTACGAGCTGGGCGCCCGCTTCCTGGCCGACTGCGCCGAGGTCGAGGACTGGGGCTGCGGCGCCGGCTGGCTACGCCGCTACCTGAGCCCGGGCCAGCGCTACCGGGGGATCGATGGCACGGCCACCCCGTTCACCGACGAGGTCGCCGACCTCACAACGTACCGGAGCACCACCGAGGCGATCTTCATTCGGCACGTGCTTGAGCACAACTATGCCTGGCACGACATCCTGGCCGGCGCGGTGGCCTCCTTCACCCGCAAGCTGGTCCTGGTCCTGTTCACGCCCCTGGAGCCGCGGCAGCGGGAGCTCGCCTACTGGCCCGAGTACGGCGTGCCCGACCTGGTGCTGCCTGAGCCCCAGGTGACCGCCGCCCTCGTCGGCTGCACGGTTCACCGCCAAGACCTGGCCACAATCACCCAGTACGGCGCGGAAACAGTCTTTTACGTGGAGCGGCCTCCCCGGTTTCCAACGGCGTGAACCTCCGTGAACGCTTTTGGTGCTTGTCTCGTAAAGACTGCCCACCCTAAGGCGTCGAAGGTCAAGTGACTGGCGCTCCGCGCTGCGTATTGCTGCAAGAGCGAGCAGCTGGCTTCGCAAAGACGCTGAGACGCACCTGCCCCAAGACGGGCAGTAGCAGCCGATGGCGGCTGCGGGGCTCCTTCCGGTGGCGATGCCGTCATGTTCACTGCTCCTCAAGGTGTGTTGTACCGGACGCCTCAGCAACCAGGTCAGCGTATGGGCGTGGCGAGCAGCTGAGTTATGGGCTCCGGCGCCACCATCGGGGCACCGGTGATCAGCGGCTGTACCGCTCGAATATTGAGTTGCGTGCTTTGAGCTGCGGTTAATCGGCGTAGTGGTACTCGCTGATCATGCCTGCCACGACGGGTTTCGGCAGATGGATCGGGGTCGTTGAAGTCGGTCACGTTGCGGAGGGGCTGCATCGTGGCGTCTGGGGGACGTTGGTGCCGGGACTGGTGAGGCCGATGTCCGTTGCAATGGATCAGATATTCCTGGAGCACAAAGGTCAGGTGGCGTTTCGCCGAGGATCAGGATCCGGTCCAGGAGTTCGCGGCGTAGGGCGGTGACCCGCTCGCAGATGGCGTTCATTCGCGGCGTCCGCGGCAGCGTTGTGATGGCCCGCAGCCCTTCAGCTGTGAAGATCTCCCTGAACGAGAAGGTGAAGAGCGGATTGCGATCGTGGATCAAGAACCGTAGCCGGGCGATGCGATCGCCCAGGTCCATGGCCAGGTTGCGGGCCTGCTGCCCCTTCCATGCCCCGGTCGGGTGCGCGGTCACACCGGCCAGGTGCAGTCGCCGGGTGCCGGGCTCGATGAAGACCAGCACATACAGCTGTTTGAGCAGCAGCGTCTCGACCACCAGGAAGTCACACGCGACGATCGCGTGGGCCTGGGCAGCCAGGAATGCCGCCAGGTCGGTCCGGCCCGGCAGGGCGCCGGATCGATACCGGCAGCGTGCAGGATCTCCCACACCGTATAGGCCGCGATCGTGTACCCCAGCCGGACCAATCTCACCCTGGATTCTCCGATGTCCCCAGGTCGGGTTCTCCCGTGCCATCCGGACGATTAGTGCCTTGACCGGTCGGCGGGTGCATGGCCGTCTCGGGCGCCGCCTATCCGTGAAGGTCCACTTACGCGCTACGAGGTGGCGATGTCAGCGCAGGATTGTCGCCGGGGTGACCGGAAAATACCTCCGCCCACCGGCGGCGGTGAACTAGTCGCGACAACGCGGCAAGCCAGAGTCGGTCGGTGTGATCCCGCCGCGGCCGGTCACCGAACTGGCGGCGGAGTACCTGGTTCTCGTGGCGGAGCACGAGCAGCTCAACGTCCTGGGACAGGTCAGCGCGGGCCAGCACCGTCAGCAGGCCGTACAAGCCCCTCACCAACCGGTAGGCACGCGACAACAACACCTTGCGATAGTTGCAGCGGCCGCCCTGATCACGCAGCAAACCTCCAGCTCACAGCACGAAACTGTGTTTTCGAGCGGGACAGCATCATGAGTTTGGTCGACAAGGCTCTTTAGCGGTAAGGCAAGTCCAAGCGCCGCTGAGGCGACGATGGGTATGGTGGGCCGGTAGGGTGCCGTCGTGCTCGGTGCGTGCTCGTACGCCCCGTCACACGCCGTCAGAACCCG
>NZ_JBSFNK010000059.1:0-43264 GCF_053587055.1 Nonomuraea sp. NPDC003707
AGTTCTACCTGCTGACTCGCGGCGTCCTCCAGCCACTTGATGATCCTCTTAGTGGTCGAGCCAGGGTCGAGCCATACGGGACGGGTTTGTGCGGCAGCTACGCGCATCGGCTACTCCTCGACAGTTGATGATGCATTCCACTCGCTCAGCTCGAAAACGACGAGACCGAGTCCGCTTGGAAGGTGGGTCGGACATCTGCTGAGCGGCAGCCTGACTCTGATCGTGGCTGAACCAACCCCAAAACACCAGTAACTCTATTCGCGGCACCCGTTAAGCAATACTTTCTGACCTGCAAGAGGCATTCAGGGATCCTTGCTCGTTGAGGCCCTGTAGCCTGCTGAAGGCATCGGCCGTCACTCTGCAAGCCCTGCCAGCCCCGCCTTGGCCAACCGCAAATCGACCCCACGATCAGGAAAGGACCCCGCAGGCTTATGGAACCCCGCCCAGCCAGCGCGACCGCCGGGCCGCCGTGCTGATCACAGCACGCAATTAACCTTCAGCCGGACCGTTCAACCGACTACGCCAAGATCAGAAAAGATCGAGGCTAGAGTTATTTCTGCATAGCATTAAAGGCGAGGAACATTAGGCCACCCATTGGCGGGTGGGCCAAGTTTCGAGCCGCCATGCGCTGTCCCAGAACATCCATTCGTATTCGGTCGCTCGGAAGAATGCCTCCATCATGCATTCGTACGTCGCGGCGTCGGCGAGGGCAGCCAGTCGGTCGACGATAGCCTTCGCCTGATCGACCGAGGCGGCGAAGGCGGGATCGGAGTATGCGGCGATCCACGCCTGATACGGATGTTCACGCCGTCCCACCGTGCGCTCCAGGAATGCCGTCCCGACGTCCTGATACACCCAGAAACACGGCAGTGCGGCGGCGGCGATCACGGGCAGCGGGGCGGTGAGCGCAGTGGCCTGAAGGAAGGACGCGTACGCCAGACAGGTGGGTGAGGTGGCGATGTTCGCCATCTCATCGATTTGCAACCCGAATTCTTCGACATAGCGGCTGTGCAGGGCTCGTTCGACCGTCAGCGCTGTATGGGCGGCCTGGGCGAAGAAGGCGGCCTCGGCCGTGTCCTGAGCGCGTACCGATGCCGTCGCCAGCGTGTTGGCGTACGCCACCAGATATCGGCCATCCTGAACGAGATAGAAGACAAAACGGTTCCTGTCGAGGCTGCCGTTGCCGAGCGCGGCGTTGAACGGATGGTTGCGGATCGCGTCGAGCAGCTTGGCTGCGCGCGTCCAGACTTGGTCGCAGAACATACGTCTCTTTCGTGTTACTAGAGCGCGTGAAAATGATGTACGGGGCCATGTCCGCCCCCGATGTGCAAAGTGTCAGCGGCCTGCAGCGCGCCGGTCAGGTATTCCTTGGCCGCTCGCACGGCACCGAGCCAGTCCCCGTGACGCACGCGCAGTGCCGCGATCGCCGAGGACAAGGTGCAGCCGGTGCTGTGGGTATGGCGGGTTGCGATGCGCGGGACGGCCATATCAACCAGGCAGTCACCTCCACAGCACGATAGCCGAGACGCCGGGGCCGTCCAGAATCTCGCACCAGTCCTTGCGGTGTGCTTTCAACGGAGCTTGCCGGCAATGGCGCTAGGGGCCTACACGGCAGATGTGGGCCCCTAGCTACTCCTGTGCATACTGGGGTTATCTACTGCTCCTTAGTCCGCATGACGGCTTCCCCTCCCTTCGCCTACCCGTCGCGTGAATCGACGGCCTTGACGGCGCGTCGGCCTGGTATGTGCGCAGGTGCTAGTGCGGCTGTCCATGGGCAGTTGTCGAAACCGCCCCCTCCGTCGGACCGGGAAGCGTCGCCGTCCCGCGCCGGGCTGTCGTCCACGCCCACGCCGGGTAGGTGCCGCACACGATCCCGGCCAGTCCGGCGAGCGCGACGGTCAGGACCGGCCCGAACCACGTCGCTGTCACACCGGCCGCCAGGATGCCCAATCCCTGCACCGTGATCAGCCCAGAGGACAGCACTCCCATCCCCTGAGCGCGAGAATGATCGGGAAGGATCTGCACGAACAACGCGCCCACCTGCATCTGGCAGCAGATCGAAAAAGCGCCTGACAGCCCGAACAGCACCGCCGAGACGGCCATATCGGGGCGGAATGCGCACAGCATCAACGGCACACCGGTCAACAGCGCCAGCACGCCAACCGCCACGCTACGCACCGCCTCCGGCACGTACCGACCGAAGATGAAGGCGCCGATCACACAACCCACCGGATCGGCTGCCATGATCACACCGACCGCCACCGCGGAGCCGTCGGTCAACGCATCCGCGTACGGGGCGGCCAGCCCCTCCGGCATGATGTAGAAGCCGGCCAGCCAGCTCAGAGCCGTCAGCGACCGCAGGCGCGGATCCCGCCACACCGCCGCCAGGCCGAAACCGCCCGCCAGCATCCGGCGCGCTGCCCGACCACCTGCCGCAGCCGGTCGGTGCCGCACGCCGAACCGCACCAGCAGGGCCGACATCGCGAACGTCACGGCGTCGAGGATCAACCCTGTTGCGGGGGCGAGCCCCTGGGCCAGCAGGCCGCCGCCGAGAAAGCCAGCGATCTGGGCCGACTGGATGGTGATCTGCCGGATGGACAGGCCCAGCACGTACTGCTTGCCCTTGAGCACATCGGCCAGCAGGGCCAGCTGCGCGGCCTTGAACGGCCCGCTCAGCGCCGTCATGGCCGCCAACAGCACGCCCAGCACCGGCAGCGGCACACCCGGCAACGCCATCAACCCGACCAGTATTGCACGCAGCAGGTCGACCACGAAGATGACCGCACGGCGGGGGTAGCGATCAGCGATCCAGCTGAGCGTGAGCCCGCCCACCAGAGAGGGAAGATAGGTGAGCGCGTATGTCAGCCCCGTCAACGCTGCCGAGTCGGTTCGCTGGTAGACCAAGACGGCGATCGCGACTCTGGCCACCTGGTCGCCAAGCTGGGAAAACAGCTCCGCCAGCCACAAAGCCCGGAACTCCCCCACCGCCAGCACAGCCGGAAATGTCACCCTGTGCACCAAAGGACCTGCCCTCATCTCACCTCCGACCTCGCCGTACGAGCCGGTCGCCGCGGCATCGACAGCCCTCAGACACGGCAGCCGCCCGGGCGGTCGTCATCCCCACCACAGCAGCCCTATTCGGCATCGATCACACCGAGGACACGGCAGTCATTCTGTCGAATGGCCCTGTCTTCCGGCTGTCTTGCTGTTGTCGCCTCTGTGGGCTGCGGCAAGACTGGAGATGACCGGTGGACACCTGATCTCCGGGGAATCGAGGTTCCCGGAAGAAAAGGTCTGCTGTATCGGTGCCATCCCCGGCGGGTTCGCTGGTCCTTTTGCTGCCCCAGCCAGGCACTGGTGGCTTGTCCCGATGTGCGGCACGCCGGGGTCCCAGCCGTCCAGTTTGGCTTGCTAGGTGCTTGCGAACAGCTCGATTTAGGTGTGCCCGCCAGCATGGACCGAACACCTGATAGATCCCTGCAGGAGAAACGGTTAGTCGTCATTGGCAGCGACGCCCACAAGCACACTGAGGTTCCCCCAGTAGCACGGACACCTTGACGTGACGCCTGATCATGTGGAGGACGGTGTCCGCCTGGGCCAGTGGATCAAGAACCTGCGCAAGCGAGCCGACCGGCTTACCGCCGCGCAGCGGCGGCTCCTGGACGACCTCGGGATGAGCTGAAACCCGCGGCAGGACGCCTGGCAGCGCATGACCTGGGCACACTAGTGGCCCATCAGCCGCCACGACCCCAACGCAGCAGACATGGTGGTGGGATGCCGGGGTGCTCAAGGCCATCCCTGAACTCGCCGGACTGCCGCAGCCCAACGTGCGCCGCTCGCATCCGCCGCGGGAGGTTCGGCGCGAAATCGGGGTGGCGGGGGCTGTCTTTTAGAGTGTGGATGTTGCCTGGGTCGTTTGAGTTTTGGGTGGCAATCTGGCACCTGGTACGGGACACGGTGGCGGCGCTGCCGCTGGTGCAGCTCGCCGCGCACCGCGACCGCCGCCTTCCTCGGCGGGCCCGCCCCACCGGCCCCTCCTGGCCTGCTCGACATCCCCGCTGGAACGCGCTGCCTGCGTGGACGGCCGCCCAGGCCATCCAGCGCTCCGCCTTCCCCGACGGCTCCAACTACCGGCGCTGGCACACCTTCGCCACTCGCCTGGCCGCCACCCTGGCCACCAGCTCCAACGCCATCCCGCTCAACTGCCCCTCCCCCACCTCCCCCGACTCCGCAGCATCTGTCCCGGGCGACATCCCGCCACAGGCACGCACCGCCATCGCCTGGGCGCTCAAGCAGCTCGGCACGCCCTACGTCTGGGGCGGCCGCTGCGAAGACCCGCGCTTGCAGCCCAGTGACCCCCAACGGCAGAACTGCGACTGCAGCAGCTTGACCATGCAGGCCTTCCGGCAGGCGGGTGTCATCCTGCCCCGTACCTCCCAAGAGCAGGTCCGCGTCGGAACTCCCGTCCGCACCGACCAAGCCCGCACCGGCGATCTCATCTTTTCCCAGCCCACCACGACCGGGCCCGGCCACGTCGCCATGATCATCGGCAACGGCCAGGTCGTCTCCGCGCCCGGCAGGGGCAAGGTCGTCCGCCTCGTCCCATGGCGGGCCTACATTCCGCTCGTGACGGCCGTGCGGCGGGTGGTCTGACCCGGCCCGGTCAGGCCGCCTCCAGAATGCTCCCAGGCGATACCGCCACGGGGCGGGCCCAGACGGCGGCGCATCCGCCCGGGGCGGCGGCCTGCCGCCGCGGATCGGTGCTGGCCTCGGACGGCGCTCCGGTCCGGCACGCCGACCGGGCACCTTCCAGCACACCGCCGAGGTCAACGCTCCCGCCGTTGCCGGTCGACGACTCACGCGGCACGGACGCGGCGCGATGGCCCCCAGGCCGGTCCGCACGGCATGCCGTCCCGCTGCCGCCCTCCGGGCCCAGGCGCGCTGGGCGCCTGGACGGCTCCTCGGGTCATCGCACCACGCCATATTCACGGCACAACGGCCAGGCATGCCGCCAGGATGAATATTGACATTCAGTCATGATGTTTGTCGGAGAGCATTTGAACCTGCCATCCTGACTCACCGTAAAGATGGTAGTAAATGTTGCGATGTGACGGGGTGACACCATGCCTGGCACCGACGAGCCGCAGCGGCCACCAAGACCCGGCCGCTATCCGTACGCGGCTCCGGACACGACCATCCATCGGGCACCGCCGGAGGTTGCCGACCGCCCGGCTCCGCAGCGCAGCACGGTCACGCCCGCTACCAAAGGCAAACATCGTCGCTCGGCCGCCCGCTTACGCGGGAATCTCCCACCCGACGACGCCCCGCCGGCTCCGCGACCGCACGACGGTCGCTGGCGGCGGGCGGGCGTGCCAGCGGCGGCCTCACCGCCCTGACCCTCCTGTTCGCCCCGTTCCCCAGCTCTCAGCAGGCATCGACCGCGGCCGCCCAGCCCGAGCCGGCCGAGCTTAAGCCGGCGAAGCTCGACCCGCGCAGGTCCGGCTCCCCGCCACCGCCCCGGCAGACGACAGAAGGCAGCTCGACACCGCTCCCGCAGGCCACGGCCACGTCCACCCGCACCCGCGATCCAGCCGAGCGCCGCTCCACGCCAACGCCTGGCACCCACCGCCTGAGCAGGCGCGCCATGACCAGCGCGGTGACGCCCGACGCCACCGCGTCACCGAGCCGCTCCCCCGACGACCAGACCGAGCCCTCCAGACCGGCGACGCTGCCCGCCACTCGCGACGCGCGGTTGCCTCGACCCGCCCCACCCATGGCGCATCTGGCCCCCCGCGACGCTCGACCTTGGCGCAGCGCGCACCGGGGCCTTCACTGTGAACATCGCGCCCGGAACCGGCATCTGGTCGGCATCCGATGCCGGGCCCTGGGTGCGCATCGCCCGGGACGGCACCGTCCACGTCGACGCACCGCCCGCCGAGCCCGGCTGCTCGGGAGCACCCCGTCGCGCCAGCGAGACAGTGATCATCTCCTGGAGCGGCCGCAACGTCGGCGACGGCGTGCACACCAGCGGAACCAGCCGTGCCATCGGCGTTCTGACCCTCTCCGTCACCTGGAAGACGGCCCCAGACGAAGACCTCGTTCTGCCGGAGGACGGCAGCGGCTCATCGGGCGACTGCTATCCCACCTGGGCGGACCATCCGCGCACCCTGCGCCCGCAGGCCCGGCCACTGCGTCCATGGCGTGCCCCGGCACCCCAGCACCGGGCACCGCGCGCATCGCACCCGAACCCATCCGATCAGAAGACCCTCCCGAGGAGAAGCAGCACACCATGAAACGCCTCCGCTGCCTCCGCAAGCTCGGCTGGAACATCGCCTCGGCGGCCCTCGCGGCCGTCATCGGCTCCACCGGCCTGGCCAGCGCCGCCCCCATCGTCGTCGACCCGGCCGATGCAGCCGCCTGCGCCCAGCGCTACGCCCGCGGTACCCAGGCCTACCAGCAGTGCCTCGACACCCGCACCGCCTACCGAAACCGTGGCGGCCAAGTCTCCAGCAACCCACCCGGTGCCCCCACGATCTCCGCCACCAGCACCGAAACCAACGACTCACCTGCCGCATACTTCTTCTGTCTCGATCCGAGCCTCACCGTACGCCTCCACCACTCCGATCAAGGGTTGCACCACGACCAACACCCTCGTGTGCCTCTGGAAGGCCAATGACGGCAAATATCACTGCATCGACAGCAACGGCGTAGCCGCCGACCCTCCCCGCGGGATCTGCCGGGCCAATCCGCACTTCGCCTGCAAGGACGAGGCCACCACAATCCCCCCGGCCACCGCGACCGCCGCTCCCGCGAACCCGACACCCCGCGACCAGCCGCCGACCGTCGCTCCGACCAATCTGGCCACCTTGCCGAGCACACCTGCCCCCACGACATCGCTCACCCCGGCTCCTGACATCTCAGCCACGAACCCGGTGACCCCTTCGGCCACCCCGTCGACCTCACCCTCAACCTCACCCTCGACCACGCCCTCGTCGTCGGCTTCCGCCACTGCTACCGCCATCGCGGCCGGCGACCCGGTCGGCCAGGCACTCACCGAAGCCCGCACCCACGGCCTCCGCATCTGGCTGGAAAGCGATCTCGTCAAGGCTTGGCGGGAGCGGCGAGACGAACAGGCAGCGTGCACCATCGAAGAGGGCGACACGGAAGGCGGATGCGACACGCTCCGCGCGGCGGCGCAACAGCTCGCCCTGTACGCACGTAAGCCTGGAGTCGCCGGCGTCAAGATCGCGTTCGACCTTGGACTGCGGGATGATTTCGCGAGCGCCGACGAGATCGTTCGCTTCGTCACCGAGACGTCGCAGATCTTGCGCCCCCTGCTTTCCTCACGACAACGCATCGCCATCGACGTCGTCATCCCCGAACTTGGGTGCGGCAGCAATAAGGCATGCCGGAAGGCCATGCGCCGCGAGCACCCTCTGATCACGCTCGCCAATGTCGAGAAGTACGTCCTCAACGGCCGCATCGACGCGATCAACGTCTCCACCGGAATCCCCACCAAGGACTACACCGACCGCTACAAGATCCAGACCTCTACCGTGATCAACAACGTGTGGACGACGATCCGGCGACGAGGGTGGAAGAGCAAGAATCCCGATCTCTACATCGGCGCCCGGGAGATTGCCCTAGAGGGAGTGTCCCGTGGATCATTGGACCGGGTCGCGGAGCCAGATCCTGATCGAGACGACGTCGACGGTGCCCTGGTAGATACGCTCACGCTTGTCGGTGCGAAGGGCCACTGCACGGTAGCCCTTCATCTTATTGATGCACCGCTCGGCGGTGTTGCGCTCCTTGTACCGCTCGGCGTCGAACCCGGGCGGTCGCCCACCCCTACTGCCTCGCTTGAGGCGGTTGGCCTGCTGATCCTTCTTGATCGGGATGACCGCCTTGATGCCGCGTCGGCGCAGGTAGGCACGGTTGGCGCGAGAGGAGTAGGCCTTGTCGGCCAGCACACGCCCGGGCCGCTTACGCGGGCGGCCCAGCCCGCGGCGTGGGATGCGCACACCCTCCAGCACGCGCCGGAAGTACGGGCTGTCGCCATGCTGGCCGGGGCTGATGATCCGGGCGATCGGACGGCAACGCCGGTCGGCGGCCAGGTGCACCTTCGTGCTCAACTCGCCACGCGAACGGCCCAGTGCTTCCCGCCCCTTAGCCGGTTTGTGATCTACGCCGTCCCCTTTGACGGGAAATCGGCCGGCGGCCGGTGGCGGGCTCCGGCGGCATGCTGATGGGCACGCACCACGGTGGAGTCCACGCTCACCGTCCAGTCCTCGCCTTCGGCCTCGTCACATCCGGCCCGCAGCCCGTCCAGGATCTTCTCCCAGGTGCCGTCCATCGACCAGCGGCGATGCCGGTTATCAACGGTCTTCCAGTTCCCGTAGCAGAGCGGCAGGTCACGCCAGGCGATGTTGGTCCGGACCCGGAAGAAGACCCCGTTGATCACCGTCCGGTGATCCGCCCACCGGCCGCCCTGCCTCGGGTTGGCCGGCAGCAGAGGGGCCAGCCGTTCCCACTCGGCATCAGTCAGATCATGACGATTCAGGCGATCTTCCACCGGACTGATCTACACCAACCCGCCACTAAAGATCCACGGGACACGCCCTAGCCCACTCCAAGGCACGCAACCCGCTCACCCCCGACCAGGCCACAAGCCTGCTCAAGGAGTACATCGACATCCCCCTGGGCGGCGGCGACGAACAGAGACCACCACCAACACGATGCTGCCCGCCGCCGTCGACCACGTCATCTTGTGGACCTGGCGGCAGCAGTTCAAAGGCACGGACGGACGTAAGCGGATCTGGCGCCTGACCGACGCCGGTGGCAAGACCAACGCGATCTGGGACGCCCTGAGCAAGCGCAACAAGCTTCGCCCAGTAGGCATCGCCTACAACCCGCGCGACTTCGAGACCAGCGTTGCCGACGACGTGGCCGACATCGCCGAAGTCGCTTCGTCGATCTTCGTGTTCGTTCTGTAGCCACAACCTGCCGACAAGGGGAGGCAGCGGTAGCCGCGGCGGAGCATCACCACCGCGGCCCTCCTTGCCCCTCACACAGGACGTCAGGGCCGCAGGCTTGGCCGCACCTACCTCCCAAGGTGTACGGCCAGGTCGGCGGCCCTGCCGTGCACTATCTCTCCCACATTCTCAGTTCGCATGCCAAAGGGGGTGCGAACGACTCACCCGACTGCGGTTCAACCACCAACGCTAAACGCCGAGGGATACGGTCAGATGCCAAGGGCTGAACCTCCTGCCGTACACGCGTCTACTGCCATCCCTGTGTGGCGGGCGACCTCATCCCGGTCTCGGATTAACGGAGCGGGCCGGACGTCGAACAGCCATCCCGGCTCATCTCGCAGCACTGCCAGGAAGTCGGGGACACGCTCGCGCAAGCCGTCGCCGGTCCCGAACCGCAGGCGAAACGGCTGCGGCAGCACCTCGGTCACGGAGCCAGCGAAATCCAACGCCAGCAGCAGCCGCTGTTCTTCCAACGATTCAAACCCGTGCAAGCGGCCTGTACGACGGCACGGCAGACGACCCGGCGTAAACGTTAGAGAGGACAAGGCAGACGAGCTTGAAGGGGCGCCGCGCAGGGTATCGGCGTTAGTACGGTCCGCGCGGCCACCGAGGAGAAACTCGACGGAAACCGGTCTGGTAGTCAATGTCTCGAGTAAATCGTTCAGGCCCGACAGCGGGTGATCTCCTGCGTCCGCCCTGAGGTCGCCGCGTGGCGCGTGGTCGGAAAGCCCTGCCCAACCGCTGCGGAACCGTGGTTCATATCACTGTGATCGCGCTACGCGACCTTGATGGGTGAGACGCCTAGCATCCTGGTTAGGTCGAGCATTTCCGCGCGGAAAAGCTTCCCCGGATCCTCTATCTGCAGCCGGAGATGGCCGTTGATCTCCAGCGCCACCAGGCCGTGCATTCGACCCCATGTGCGCAGCGCCAGCGCCACTGCCGCGGGCGGCAGGTCGGGAAACAGTTCCCGCACCCTGGTGCTGTAGGCCACTCCAAAGTCCGGCCAGCCATACGGCTCGGCCTCTGGATGGTCGGCAACGGGCCAGCCCATCTCCACCAGCGTCAGCAGCACGGCGCACGCCCGTTCCTCGGCTTCCTGAATCGGGCCGTCCTCCGGCGCCTGATACCCGGCGACCGTGTCGCCGTAGATGAGCCGGAACTCCTCGGGATGAGTAATGGCCCATTGCCGATAGGCCTCGGTCACAGCCAGGATGCGGCGTACCGGGTCGGATACAGGTGCGCTGCCGCTCGCTGCCTCCATGACGTCGGCCAGCGACGCGTACGAGTCTGCGATCAGGGCCGTGATCAGGTCGTCCCGGGTGTCAAAGTATCGGTAGATCGCCCCGGCCGTCATGCCCATCTCCCGGGCGATGCCGCGCAATGACACCGCGTCCGCGCCGTTGGCGGTCAGGTGCTTCAGAGCTATCGACTTGATCTCCGAACTTGTCTCCGCCCGAACGCGGTCCCGCCGTCGCGGCGTCGCTCCTTCCATAGTTGCACTTTACCCTGCACGATAGTGCATGATAGTGCACGCCATTCACAAAGTGAACAGCGTGTACTATCATGTGCTGGGGCTCGCACCCGAGGCAGCCGCGATTGCCCCCTCTGCCTCGAACGCATCCATCGCGCGGACAGCCTTAAATGACGAGGAGACTCTTAGTGATGATCACTTCCGATAAGCCCACATCAAGCAGGTCTGGTCTCCGGCTTGTACTCCTGTCGTCGGCGCAGTTCGTAATCGCCATCGACTACAACAACGTGTATGTCGCGCTGCCGGACATAGGCCGTGCGCTTGGCTTCTCTGATCAATCGTTGCAGTGGGTGGTCAGCGCGTATGCGGTCGCGTTCGGCGGTCTGCTGCTGCTGGGTGGTCGCGCCGCCGATCGCTTGGGTGCACGACGCATGTTCATCACCGCGCTGCTGATCTTCGGCATCTCATCGCTGGTGGGCGGCCTCGCCACCACCCAGGAGGTACTGGTTTTGGCCCGCGTCGTTCAAGGTATCGGCGGTGCCCTTCTCTTCCCGGCCGTGCTGACGCTGATCGTGACGCGCTTCCCCCAAGGCAAAGAGCGCAACCGTGCCCTATCGGTTTGGGGTTCCACGGGTAGTGGCGGGCTAGCCGCCGGCGCCCTGCTGGGCGGTGTGATCACACATGGCCTGGGCTGGGAGTGGGTCTTCTTCATCGTCGTTCCCATCACGGCCGTCGCCGCGATCGTCGCGCCGAGACTCATCGCACCCGACGCCGCGGTCGCCACGAGCGGCAGCTTTGACCTGCCTGGCGCGCTGGTGGTCACAGCCGGTGTCTCATTGATTGTGTTCGGCCTTGTCAGCGGCCCCGAGATGGGTTGGGACTCGATCCGTACCTGGGGTGCGATCGCGCTCGGCGTGGTGCTGGTTCTTACGTTCTTCGTCATCGAGCGCACCGCGAAAGACCCGTTGGCACCAGTCCTACTGCTCCGCAACCGGAGTCTGGTGACCGCTATGGCTGTCGCCTTCCTGCACCACGCGGCCCTGAGCTCCGGCTATTTCATCTTCACCATCTATATGCAGAACGAGTTGCACTACAACGCACTGGAGGCGGGCCTGGCCTTCCTCCCACTGGGCGTGTTCGCGATGATCGCCGGTGGCAAAGTCGCGTCGACCATACTCAACAAGGCGGGCGTCAGAAGCGGCCTCGCTATCGGTATGGGCATCTACGCGGTCGGCCTGGGAGCCTTGGTGGCGGGCATGAGCGCAGGCGGATCGTACTGGGCCGCGCTGCCGGGCGTGGTTCTCTACGGGTTCGGTGGTGGTCTGGCGTTCACGGCCATTTTCGTAGCCGCGTCGTCCGGGGTTGACGCGAGCCAGCAGGGAGTCGCATCTGCCTTGGCGTCCACTTCGCTACAGATCGGCGCAGCTGTCGGCCTGGCGATCATCCTGGTGATTGCGAATGCAGGATCGAATTTCTTGCACGGTACGAAAGTCGCGGGCTACGTCGCTGCGGCAGCCGCGGTGCTCGGTGGCCTCCTGGCTCTTACGCTAAAGAGGTCCGCACCCGCGCGCGCCGAGGAATCACTCGATACGCCTGAGGGCGCCGTCGAAGGAGCTTGAGCCCGATGCGCCGCGGCCTGCTACGGTCCCTGCCGTAGCAGGCGCGCGCCTTCGGACAGCTCGGCAGGTCATTGGTAGCGGCGAATGTCAGCCGCAGACAGGCGCGGGGCAGTTCGGTGACGAAGTAGCTGCGGCCGGACCGACGCTGATCGCGACGCCGTTCCGGCGAGCGGCGAGTTCGGCTACGGCATCGTCGATGCCAGCACCCTCGGGTGCAGCGCGCCAGGGGGCATGATCCCGCTGCACCGCAGGCCGCCGACGCGTTCCGCGAGCTGATCGAAATGGGCTAGTAGTGCTTTGTTAGTTTGGGATTTGGTGTGGGATGATCTTTGTGTGACTCCGGCTGAGCTGGCTGACGTTCGAGGCCGTCTTGAGGACTTCGCGGGTGAGGTGTTCACCTCTTTCTCGCGTCGGGAGCAGCGATCCAACGGCGGGCTTTACCTGCGTGGGCTGATGCTGGATGGGCGGCGCAAGTCGATGGTGCCAATGGCTGAGCGGCTGGGGGTGGATCACCAGCGGCTGCAGCAGTTCATCACCTCCTCCACCTGGGATCATGTGGCGGTGCGACGGCGTCTGGCACAGCGTGCGGTCAGTGTGGTGGCGCCGCAGGCGTGGGTGTTGGACGACACCGGGCACCTCAAGGACGGCGATGCCTCGCCCGGGGTGGCCCGGCAGTACACCGGGACCGCGGGAAAGGTGACCAACTGTCAGATCGCGGTCAGCGTGCACGCGGTCACCGACACCTGCTCGGCGGCGCTGGACTGGCGGCTGTTCCTGCCTGAGCGATGGGACGACGCGCTGGCCGAAGACAAAGCCGATGCAGAAGCGATCGCCCAGCGGCGGCGGCGCTGCGGCATCCCTGACGATCAGCGGCACCGTCCCAAGTGGCAGCAGGCGCTGGACATGCTGGATGAGCTGCCGGCCTGGGGGCATGTCCCGCCACTGGTGGTCACCGATGCCGGCTACGGCGATGTGACCGCACTACGACTCGGCCTGACCCTGCGCGGCCTGCCGTACGTGGTCGCCCTCAAGGGCACCACCAGCGCGTATCCCGCCGATGTCGTCCCTGAGACGGTGCCCTACTCCGGTAACGGCCGTCGTCCGGTGGCCAAGTACCGCAGCGCACCCTCCAGCCTGCGCGAGTTGGCCCTGGCCGCCGGACGAAGCAGTCTGCGCCGGGCGAGCTGGCGGCAGGGCACCAAGAAGAGCAAAGGCAACCCGACCGCCACGATGCGCTCACGCTTCATCGTCCTGCGCGTGCGGCCCGCCAACCGCGACATCGCCCGAGACAGCGACGGGCATCTGCCCGAATGCTGGCTCCTGGCCGAATGGCCACCCGGCGAGCCGGAGCCCACCGACTACTGGCTGTCCACCCTTCCATCAGACATCCGGCTGCGGGAACTGGTCCGCCTGGCGAAGATCCGCTGGCGGATCGAGCACGACTAACGCGAACTCAGCCCGGGCGGCTGCCTCGGCTTCCCGACAGGAGAGAGTGTTTCACCGCTCCCGGGCACCGTCATCGAGGCGGGTAAGCCCGTCCTCGTAGGCGGTCACGATCTTGTCCAGGAGGCCGGGGAAGCGCCTTTCAAGATCTTCGTCGCGGAGCGCGGTCCACCGGCGGGTGCCGTCTTCTCGCTGGCGGATGACTCCGGACTCGCGCAGAACCCGGAAGTGGTGGGTAAGCGTGGAGGGGGCGACGTCCACGGGGAAAGTGCCGCAGGCACGTTCCGGTGACGCGCGTAGCGTCCGCACGATCGTCATCCGGGTGGGGTCGGACAGCGCGTGCAGGATGTCCAGCACATCGAACTCGTTTGACTCCGGATGGACGAGCGCCGCCCAACGACCCTTCGATCTCGGCATCCAATACCTCCTCCCTCTATCGCCATCATAACCGATGTACTATTTTCGACGTACTACGAACATCGAAGGAGTGCACATGGAAAAGCTGATCATGACCGAGCCGTCCCCGGGAGTGGACCGCACGGAGATCCGTAGGATGGAGGAGCCACGGCCGGGGCCCGGCGAGGTGACCATCGATGTGGCGTACGCCGGGATCAACTTCCTCGACGTAATGGCTCGTCGCGGCGATACAGGCTATGCCGACGCCTGGCCGTATGCGCCGGGCCTGGAAGTGTCCGGGACGGTCCGGGAGATCGGCCGCGACGTGACGGAGCTAGCCGTCGGACAGAGAGTGGCCGCGTTCACCGGGGGCGGTGGTCTCGCCGACGTGGCACTGGTGCGGGCCGGGCACGCCGTGCCGGTGCCAGACCAGGTCACCTCACTCATCGCGGCGGCTGCCCCTCTCATGCTCACGGCCGCGCTGCTCCTTCTCGAAGACGCCGCCGGCTTCCGGCCGGGCAAGACGGTGCTGGTGCATTCGGCCAGCGGCGGCATGGGCAACGCCATCGCCCAGTTGGTACCGCTGCTCGGCGGAGGGTCGCTCATCGGCACCGTGGGCCATCCCAACAAGGTCGACTCGGCGCTCACGAGCGGATACAAGGCAGCCTTCGCACGCGGGGAGGACCTGGCCGAGGCCATACTGGCGGCCACCGACGGCGCAGGAGTGGACATCGTGCTCGACCCGCTCGGCACCGCCCTGCTCGAACCCGATCTGGCGGTCACCGCACCCGGCGGGCGGATCGTGCTGTTCGGCAACGCCAGCGGCGACGGGCAGGCGCCGCTCCCCCCGGCCGGGCGGCTGATCGGCGGCAACCTCTCCATCGGCGGGTTCAGCATCAGGCGCCTGTGGGCCACCGCCCCCCACCGGGTCTCCGCCGGCCTGAGCCGCGTCCTCGACTTGCTCGCCAACGGGCGGCTAGACCTCCTGATCACGGAGGTCGGCTCACTCGCGGACGTACCCGCGGTCCACCAGCTGCTCGCCGAAGGCCGCGGCGAAGGCAAGTACGTCGTCCACCTCCAGAACTGAACGCACAACCAGGAGAGGGGCTGTCAAACCAGAAACTCCGCACAGCCGTGTACCGGGCGGGCACGTCGTGAATGTCTCGAACGAGCGCCGCGCCCATGTTCCTGCCGCCGGCGTCCCTGCTCCCACCGCCGGGCGTGGTGAACGCCCGTACGGATCTGGTCATCACGGACCGGGGCGGCGATGATGTTGCGAGCCCAGATCTGGCGGCGCGGTCGATGAGTTGGTGCCGCGGACGGTGGCGTGGCTCGTGCCGGTGGAGGCGGCCCGCACCGAGTCTGTCGCCGCGTCGCCGGCCAAGACGCCCGGCCACACCACGGCATCTGTTGACGCACACAGACGGGATTCGAGTCCGACGTGCTCGGCATCTCCTGAGCGAACCCTTCCGCAGCCGCGGTGCAGACCAACAGCGCTGTGTCTGCGACCGACTGGCCGCGGGGGTGACGACGGGAACAGAGCTCGGCTCGACGCAAAGACACATCGACATTCCTCTGAAGCGGGGTTCCGGGTGCTCGGGTTCCGGTTCAGGCGGTGGTCGGTGTCGGGGTGCCGGTCTCCTGGCCGAGAGGGGGCAGGGTGGGGTAGTCGGTGTAGCCGGTTTCGGTGCTGACGTACATCAGGTACTGGTCGCGGACCGGGTTGACGGGGGAGCTGGTGCGCAGGCGTTCAACCAGGTCGGGGTTGGCCAGGGAAGGACGGCCGAGGGCGATGAGGTCGGCTCCGGCGGACAGGAGCCGCTCGGCCTCCTGTTTGCCTCCGTCGGCGGGGATCTGATCGGCGGGCAGGATCGGGTTGGCGATGAGCGTGCCGGGCCAGTGCTTGCGAATATCCTGGTAGACGGGTTGGTCGGGGTCGGCGAAGGCGATGTGGAGGTAGGCCAGGTGGACGATGGCTTCGATTTCCTTGGATTCACCATCCGCAGGCAGCGGAAAAGAGGAACGCAGAAGTACTTCGTCTACACCTAACCGTCCAAGAAGGCGATCCAGTCGATCAAGGACAAGGTGAAGACGAAGCTGAACAGGTCCACCCTGCATCTGGATCTGGACAAGCTGCTGATCAGCCTGAACAGGATGATGCAGGGCTGGGCGAACTACTTCAGGTACGGGGTGGCGAAACAGGTGTTCCACGCGGTGGACGACCATGCTTGGCATCGCATCGCCAAGTGGATCCACCACAAGCACTCTCGGCTCAGTTGGAGCGAACTGCGCCGCCGGTTCTGTCGACCGGGAACCAGGATAATCGCCCATCACGGTGTCGAGTTCACCGGCGCATCCAGCGTCAAAGTGACCCGCTACCGCTATCGCGGGAGCATCATCCCGACTCCATGGACTCCGAGGCCGACAGCCATTGGAAGCGGTGGCTGACCAGCGAGAAAGGCACGTGGAGCGCCCGATTCCGAGAGATTGGCACGTCGGGTGCGGCGGGCGGGCCGGGGAAACGGACCAGCCGCGAGGTTGACACCGCTCCCCGGTCCGACCCGACCATCCTCACCTACGCGGTGGAGGAGCCATATCGGCGTGACATCAAGGGCATCCGTAACCTACAGGAATCCCGCCGCGCCCTGGCCGGGAAGATCTTTCACGGCCGCAAGGGCGAGGTCTACCAGCGCTACTACAAGGGCATGGAGGACCAGTTCGGCGCGCTGGGCCTGGTGCTCAATTGCGTCACGCTGTGGAACACCTTCTACAGCGACAAGGCTCTGAGCGCTCTGCGGGAGGCGGGCTACCTGTTCGCGGAGGAGGATGTCGCCCGCTTGTCGCCGTTCGGCCGCCGGCACATCAACGTGATCGGCACTACACCTTCGCGCTGCCCGATCTCGGCCCTGCCGGCGTGCGGGAGCTGCGCAACCCGGACGAGCCCGAATGGGACGACTGAACGCGGCTGTGAGGTTTCAGGACGCGCCGGTGAATGAACGTGAGGGTGTCATCGGCCACCCCGTCATGGAGACTCAGGTTCCCGGGCGCTGCTTGATTCCCGCCTCCAGCAGGCCGACCACCTTGGCGATCCGCTGCGCCCGCACCTCGGGCCGGCCCTTGGTGGCATCGATCCAGCGCAGATAGGCCCGCCGGTAGAACTGGGCGAGCGCGTCGAAGAAGGCACCCGCCGCCGGGCTGGCCTCCAGCGCCGCGGCGAGGTCCTCGGCGAGGTCGGCCCGCTGCGGGCCTTCCGGGGCGAGCACCACGCTCACCCGCGTACTCGGTTCCAGGCCGCAGCGTAGCCAGGCTGGGCCGAGCAGGAACCCGCGTTGCCCCTGGTGTTCGGTGATCGTCGCGCGGATGCCCATCCCGTTCAGCGTGCCGGTCACGTGATGGACCGGCTTGGGCGCCCAGACGGTGTCTGGGTCGAACGGCACGGGGACGAACAGGCGTCCGCGCCCACCTGGGCGGCTGTCGGTGGTGTAGTGCTGTTCCTGCACGCCTTCGATCCTGCCATGGTGCACCTGTGGGGCCGAGAGCTCAGGCGGGAGTGGTCAGGATGCGGCAGATCCCCTCAGGCCCGCACTCGGCGGGATCGACGTCTCGGGCCCGCTGGTGCAGGCCCTGCAGCGCGGTGCGGGTGGCCAGCAGCTCGGCGATGCGTTGCTCGACCTGCTCCAGGTGGGTCTCGATCAGCGTGCTGACGTGCCGGCAGGGCGGCTGCCCGGCGTCGCGGATGGCCAGCACGCCGCGGATCTCGGCCAGGGTGAGCCCGGCCGTTTGGGCGTCGCGGATGAAGGCGAGCCGCTCGCGGGCGGCGGGCGGGTAGTCGCGGTAGCCGGCGGAGGTGCGGGGCGGATCGGGCAGTAGCCCGGCCTGTTCGTAGAAGCGAATGGTCTTGGCGGTGACGCCGGCCCCCGCGGCGAGATCCCCGATGCGCATGTCCCCAGACTACGGCCTTGACCTTCCAGTGCACTGGAATCTTTACCGTCGATACGACGAAGCCCCGAGGACGGCCGAGCGGGCATGAGGGAGATCACGACATGGAACCCCAAGACAGGGACCGGGTGCTTGAGCTGACGGTGGTGACGGTGCCCGATTGCCCGAACGCGCCGGTGCTGGAGGAACGCCTCGCCCGCGTCCTGGCCGAACTACAGGCCGTGCTGCGGGCCGGCTCCGTGGTGCGAGCCGCTGGCGTGCGGGTGTCGATCTCACGTCAGGTGGTCACCGACGCCGAGCAGGCGGCGCGCTGGCAGATGCGCGGCTCGCCCACCCTGCTGATTGAGGGCACCGATCCGTTCGCCGCCCCCTCGACCCCGGCCGGGCTGGCCTGCCGCATGTACCGCGATGAGCGCGGCCGCGCGCAAGGGGCGCCCTCGGTGGCGGCGCTACAGCAGGTGCTGGGTCCGGCACTGCAGCTCGCCGCCGGACGCACCACGGGGGAGACCGCCGGGGCTACGGCAGGGCGCATGGCAGCGCCGGGTGGGCTGGCCAGATGGGAGGCCGCGCCGGTGTGGCCGGACCCGCTGACCCGCGCCGAAGTCGGACGCCTGGCCCCGGTCGAAGGCGGGCTACGCGCGGTGCACTAGCAGGTGCTGCGTGCCTTCGCCGAGCGCGGCCGGGCCCCGGAGGCGGCCGAGCTGGCGCGAGCGGAGGCCCAGTACGGCGTGTCGGCCGAGCAGGTGCTGGCCGAACTGCACGAGGCCGGCTTCGTGCGCCTGGACGCCGACGGGCAGGTCCGTGCCGCCTACCCCTTCTCCGCCGTGCCCACGGCGCACCGGGTGTGCACCGGGTGTGCACCGGGGGCGGCGTCGACGGCTTTGACGGCATTGTTGGCGGCGGGGTGGAGGTGTTCGCAATGTGCGCGATCGACGCGCTCGGCATGGGCGCCATGCTCGGCCGTGACGTGACCATCATCTCGCGCGACCCGCATGGCGGCGAGCCGATCACCGTCGGTGTCACCGCCGCCGGACAAGCGGCGTGGGCGCCGGACACCGCCGTAGTGTTCGCCGGGCAACAGACCGCCTGCCAATCCTGCCCGCCCGAGCCCTCAGCTGGCCCACCGACCGTCCCGCCGGCTGGTGCTGCCGCCGCGGCGGCCGAGGTGTACTGCGGGTATGTCAACTCCTTCACCAGCACGGCCGCCGCCCGTGCCTGGGCCGCCGCCCACCCGCAGGTGAGCGGCCAGGTTCTGGACCAAGACAGCGCCCTGCGGCTGGGCGTGGCCATCTTCGGCCCGCTGCTGGCCGACCCCACCGAGTAGTTCCTTCCGCTGCCTTCCCGCAGGCGAGCACACAGGTAGGCCACGTCCGCGTCCGCAATACCACCGTATTTCAGCATCAGGAGGTTGGACTCATGACCACGACAACCGCACACGACGCGCAGCGCCTGGCCGCCTTGATTCGCCGCCAGTTCACCCGCCCGGACATCGTCTTTCGGCTGTGGGGCGTGTTGGCCGAGAGCGGCGAGCCCAGCATCGACGACCTGGCAACTGCCGGCGGCTGGGGCAGGCAAGAGGTCGAGCAGGAGTTCGCCCGCCAGCCCGGCACCGTCTGGGCCGCCAACGGCCGGATCGCCGGCTTCGGCCTCACCCTGCAGCCTACGCCGCACGCCTTCACCTTCGACTGCCGCACCGTCTACGGGTTCTGCGCCAGCGACACCCTCGACTTCCCCACCGTGCTCGGCCGCGCAGGCGTGGCGCGGTCGGCCTGCCCGGCCACCGGCCGCCCCGTCCGCGTCGCGATGACCCCCGACGCCATCACCAGCCTGGACCCGGCCGGGGCCGTGGTCTCCCGGATGCGCCCGGACCAGGCCGTGCCCGACGTGCGCCAGCTGTGTGCAACCTGGGCAGCTTCTTCGCCTCGCGTCAGGCCGCCGCCGGCTGGCTGAGCGCCCACCCGGACGGGGAGGTGGTGCCGGTCGCCGAGGAGTTCGACGTCGTGCGGCAGGCGATGACCCAGCTCGGCTGGGCCGCCCGGTACTGAACCCCTGCTTCGCCCGCCTGCCCAGGTAAGGCCAGGGGGTCAGATCCGGGGTCAGGCCGACCAGCCCTGCTCGGCGTACAGGCGGGCCCGCAGGCGGGCCGCGTCCAGATCGCGGGATTCGAGCAGCAGCCGCGCCGGGTTGGGGCGGTCGGGCCGCCAGCCGTACTCGGCGAGCTGCCGGCGGCCCTTCCTACTCAACTGGGTGCCTACCGGGTCGAGCGCGTCGCCCAGCACCCCGTACAGCAGGTGCTCGGGCCCGACGCCGTCCGCGCCCTGGCGCTTGGCGAGCCGGGCGGCCATGTCGAAGGCGCGTTTGGCCAGCAGGAAGGTGCACGGCCGGGCCCAGCCCGTGCGGCCGCCGCGCCACCACGGGCGGCGCCGCACGCGCCGTTCCGCGGCCGCCACCGCCTCGCCGCCGAAGGACTCCTGCAGCCGCCGGCGCAACGCCTCGGGGTCCACCCCGAGCGCGCAGCGCCTGGTCGCCGTCGACGTGCGGGCGTAGTACCGGGCCGATCCGGCGCAGTTGCTCGCGCGCCTCGGCCAGCTCCAGGCCGTGCTCGCGCAACAGCCGGGCGGCCGTGCTGTCGCCGTGCCGCAGGATGCCGAGCAACACGTGCTCATCACCGATGTAGGAGTAGGTCCACGGGTAGCGGCCGAGCTGATGGCCGAAGGCGCCGGCTTCGGCGTGGGCGTAGCGGATCACCTGGCGGCCCTCGGCGGTCAGCCGGTCCCACATCACCGCTCCTCACGGCGGAAGCGCAGCCCGTGCTTGTAATGCACGGCCTGCTTGGTCAGCCCGAGCCGACGGGAGATGTCGCGCCAGGACCAGCCCTGAGCGCGCGCGTTGTCCACCTGCAGCGCTTCCAGCACCTCCACCAGCTGGCGCAGCGCGAGCACCGCCGCCAGGCCGACCTCGGGATCTGTGCTGGCGGCCTTGTCCATCAGACGCCTGCTCTCGTCCAGGTCCACACCCATGCCGTCAAAATAATTTGACGAACAGCAAGTCGTCAAGAATCGTTGACGACCGAGTCGCCGCCGCGGGGTAAGCGAGGACCTCATGGTGCACGGGCCCGGGGTGCAGATCTGCGGCGAATGCGTCACCCTCGCGGCCAAGATCGTCGCGGCCCAGCACGGGCAGGCCGATCGCGAGCTTCAGCCCGGCCAGCGGCTCATCGGCTGAGCGGGCCTGTGCCGCTTCCCCTCCTGCCCTGTCTCCTCGGCCAGTATGCGGTAGACGCTGGCGACGGAGGGGTGAGCGCACTTGTTCTTGCTCGTGGGGATGACCAGCTTGGCCGCGATGTCGGGCACCGCCACGCCGCGAGCCCGCGGCGTGCGCGCATAGGCGATCATGTCGTCGTCGAACACCTTGGGACGGCCGCCGTGGCGGCGGCGCTCGCGCGCCGAGGGCTGGCCCTCCAGCGACCTCTCCCCGATGTACTCGCGTTCGGACTCGGCCATCCCGGCGAAGAACGCGAACAGCGCGGCCCCGTGGCCGCTCGGGTCGTACACGCCCTGCAGCGGGCCGGTGAGCAGCTCCAGCTGGATATCGGCCCGCCGCAGCTGTTCGGCGATGGTCGGCAGTTCGGCCGCGCCTCGCCCCAGGCGTTTCATCTCGTGCACCGTGACGATCACCCGCTGATGCGGAACCGCCGTCTTGATGGTGCGGGCGAAGTCCATCGCCTTGGTGAACTCCGGCCGCACCTTCACGCGGGTGCTGATCTTCTCCGAGAAGATCGGCTCACACCCTGCCTGGTGCAGGGCGTCCAGCTGACTCTGCAGTTCCTGCTGTGCGGTACTGCATCGGGCGTACCCGACCCGGGTCGGCTTGGCCCCGGCAGCGATGTCGGCAGCGGTGGCCTGGCGCTCCGGGCCCGCCGCCCAGGCCCGGCCGGGACCGCGATCAACAGGCGTCCGCACCTCCAGCTCCGCCCGCAGTTGCGGCACCAGCATGAAGCGCGGGGTGTGGTACTTCGGCGCGACCTTCCCGCCTCGCGTCCGGCAGGCGCTCCCCGCCGGCGCCCCACACGTCGGACATTCGAAGGCCTCCACCGCAACCGCCAGATCATCAAGATCACTAATGTCGCAAAACCTATCGTGCGCGCTGTTGTGAGAACGTGGTTTTGCGAGAGGTTATGAGAACGACGGCGGGGGTCGAATCGGACACCGCCGGGCGGGGTGGTGCGGCGTGTCAGAACTCCTCGTTTCGGAGAAAGCGATAGGTGGTTCAGCCGCGCGGCGCATACATGATCACCAGGACGCCGGCCAGACAGACTAGCGCGCCAATGACGTCCCAGCGATCGGGCCGGAAGCCGTCGACAACCATCCCCCAGGCCAGTGATCCGGCGACGAACACGCCGCCGTAGGCGGCCAGGATGCGGCCAAAGTTCGCATCCGGCTGCAGCGTGGCGACGAACCCGTACAACCCCAGGGCGACGACACCGGCACCGATCCAGGCCAGGCCGCGTTGCTCGCGCACGCCTTGCCAGATCAGCCAGGCTCCGCCGATCTCGGCAAGCGCGGCCAGGGCGAACAACACCAGGGAACGGACGATCGTCATGGCAGGTAGTACAACGCATCCCGGCATCCGGCCCTTCGCCGGGCCGCCTGGGCCGTTGCCGGGAGTGGTGCAGCGTGGCGGGTGTTCAGCATCCGCAGCCGTTCCCACCGCATCCGCAGCTTCCGACCGCGGCGAACCCGTCGACCACGCGCGAGGCGCGGCGGCGGTGCAGCCACCACATGCCCGCCGCGGCGGCGACCAGTAGCCCGGCCACGGTCAGCAATGTCTGTTCGGCCAGCGCGGCGCCGGCGCCGGTGAGCAGCCCGGCGCCGATCAGCACCGGCAGCGCGCAGCAGGCGGCGCACGCCAGTACGGCCAGGGCGGCGGTAACCTTGCTGCGTAGCGGTGGCCCGCCGCCGTCGGCGTCCGGGTCGCCCCCCGCTCCAGGCTGTCGGCCGGGAGTAGGCAGGCTCACCGGGACGGCCCCGGTGGAGGCGCGATGGTCATGGTGGGCGCTCACTGTGGTCAGTTCTCCTCGGGGGTACGGCTCGTGGCCAGGTCGGCAAACGGCAGAGGGCAGTCGGGGCAAGTGCAGTGGGTCAGGCTGTCGCAACCGGCGCTGACCACCGCGCTGAGCGCGCGCCGGATGGTGGTCAGATCGGCAATCCGCGCGTCCACCTCGGCGATCTTTTCCTGGGCGCGCTCGCGCAGGTCGGGAGTGGGGTGACCGCGCTGGCCGGTGTCGAGAAGCTCAGCCACCTCCTCCAGGGTGAAGCCGAGCCGCTGCGCCGCCTTGATCACCGTCAGCAGGATGACGGTCTCGGGCGGGTAGGCGCGGTGCCCGCCCGGGCTGCGCGCCGGTTCGGCGATCAGCCCACGGCGCTCGTAGTAGCGCAGCGTCTGCAGGTTGACGCCGGCCTGCTCGGCCACCTGCCCGCTGCGCAGGTACGGCCCGCCTGAGTTCTGGAGTTCGATGTGCTGCCTCACGTCGGCCGCCCCGCCACGGCGCTCGCGCGGCTGCCGTCAAAGGCCAGCCCGGCCTCGGCCCAGTCCTGCTTGCCTCCGGCGTAGACGCGCACGTCGGCGTAACCGAGCCGGGCGAACGCGGCAGCGGCGATCTTGGAGCGGTTGCAGTATGGGCCCGAGCAGTAGACCACCACCGTGCCCCCCCGATCGGGGGCGACCTGCGCTGCCAGCTCGGCGGACACCTGGTCGGGCACGTTGCGGGCGCCGGGGAGGTGCTTGGCGGCGAAGGCGTCGGCCGGCAGCGCCTCCACCAGTTGCACGGTTTCGGCCTGAAGGAGTACGAGCAGGTCCTCTCGGCCGATGCGGTCCATCACCTTCGTCTCCGGACTCAACGGGCGACCGCAGCGACCGCGCGGCCCTCCAGCGCGTCCAGCACGTCGACGTGCTCCGCCGGCACTATCACCTCCAGCGCCAGGCTGCCGTCGGCGATGGCGAGGGTGAAGGTGAAGAAGGAGCAGCAGCCGTTCTCCCGCGCGGCCAGGTTCGCCGCACGGGCGGCATTGTCCGGGCTGAAGACGAGCTCCAGCCGCAGCCGGGTGTGCTCGAGTCGTGCCACACCCTGCACCGCCTCGGCGAACAAGGCGTCGAACTCGGCCACGCGCAGCGGCTGCTCGGCGGTGGGCAGCGTGCAGGCGGAGGGGGCCCATCCAAGGTCAAGGGCAACGTTCTGTGTCATACCTCGACGGTAAACCTGTACCTAGGTACCGAATGCAAGCCCCTCAGGCATACGCGTAGCAGCGAGATCCGGCTGATCCTCCTCTGGAGGCCGTCCTGTGCGACGGAACGGGAACGTACGCCAAGCCTCGCCGGATCCCGCGTTCAACCGTCACAGGTGACCGGCGAGAACAGGCTTGGCGTACGTTTTCGTTGCGCTGCACCTCGACCCCCGTGTAGGCGCGGGTGGCCATCTCGTCGACGGGCAGGTCGCGGAAGGCAGGGTAGTTGACCTCCACGCAGTGCGGCCCACGGAAGCCGAGGTCGTGCAAGCCCCGTAGCAGGTGCTCGATGTCCAGCTCGTCTTCGCCGGGTAGCAGGCGGGCCCGGCGGGCTTCGGCCAGGAAGTCGTCGTCGACGATGCGGCCGCCATTGAGCTATACCGCGACGATCTGCTCGGCGGCACGGGAGACTCTCAGCAGTTCACACGCCCGCTTGACGCTGTGGCCGCTCTGTTTCTCCGCCTCGATGAACGGGTGCACGCTCACCGGGTCTCCCTCACGAAGTAAGCCGTCGCTCGCTTGAGCACGTCGACGTCCTGAAGACGCTGGTTCTCCCGCCGCAATGTCTCCAGCTCCTGCCGCTCGCTGCTGGTGAGCCCGTCCCGCCGTCCGGTGCCGACCTCGGCCTGGCGGACCCATTGCCGCACCGCGGTCTCGGTCAGGTCGAAGTCCTTGGCCACCTGCCCGACCGAGCGGTCACCGCGCTGGCACAGTTCGACGATCTCGGCTTTGAACTCCGGCGTGAACGAGCGGCGAGGACGCGGCTTCTTCTTCCCCATGCTCTCCATCATGGACATCCTTCCGGGGACGAGCCCCTGATCTCGGATGTCCGTCAAACCGGATCAAGCCCAGGTCAGCCTCCTCGGAGTTCGGCTTTTATGGTTCGCATGGATGTAACGAGGAAAGTCGAGTCCCCTTTGAGGGCAGGCTCCAGCTGACGCTCAGCCTCTTCGCAGACCGGTTCGAGCTCAGTTGACCCGATCCGGGGCGCCAACACCGACGGGTGTCAGGGGCCTCAGATCGATAGTTCGGACTGTTGAGGGCGGGTGATGGCATGAGCCCGACGGCCGCTGACCGATCCGGCTCGACGCCGTGCTCGACCAGCCGTTTGTCCCATGCCAAGCGTCAGCCGCGCCGGGCGGCGCGGGGGCGCAGGGCGTGGGCGAGGTCGTCGGCGAGCCGGGGCGCATCCGCCACATCCAGGGTCGAGGTCGTGACGCGCAGGCCCGGCGGGCAGCGCTTGCGGTAGGCGCCGCCCGGGCTGACTGCCCAGCCGCGGTTTGCCAACTCCAGCGCAGCCGAGCCCTCCTCTACGACGGGGATCCACACGTTCAGGCCGGTTGCACCGTGGGCGGTCAGGTCCCGTGCGCGCAGCGCGGACAGCAGGGCGGTGCGGCGCGCGTCGTAGGTCTGCCGCGCGTGCCCGAGCCGTTCCCGGACCGCTTCGTCGGCCAGCAGGTGGACGACAGTGCGCTGGAGCAGGTGTGACACCCAGCCGGGGCCGAGGGCGTGCCGGCCGAGCACTCGGGCGAACAGCTGCGGCTCCGCCGTGACGACGGCCAGCCGCAGGTCGGGACCGAGCGACTTGGCCACCGACCGGGCCACCGCCCACCGGCTGACGCGACCCGCCAGTGTGGCGTGCGTAGGTTCGAGGAGCGAGAGGTGGTGGTCCTCGATGACGACGACCTCCGGCCAGCCTGCGAGGATCTCGGCAAGCTCGCCGGCCCGGGTGCCGGTCAGGCTGGAGCCGTACGGGTTCTGCGCGGTGGGGGTGTGGATCAGCGCCGCCGCGCCCTGCCGCATCGCCTCCCGCACCGCGTCCGGCCGCAGGCCTTCGTCGTCCACCGCGACCGGCACGGCCTGCAGTCCCATGGCTCGCAGCAAATCGAACACGTCGGGATAGCCGGGGTCCTCGACGATCACCCGGTCGCCGGTCCGGCAGCTCGCCAGCAACGCCCGTTCGACGAGGTCGAGGGCGCCGCTGGTGACCCCTACGTGGTCGGCGGCGACGTCGATCCGGAGCCCATGCAGCTGCGGGAGAACGAGGTCCCGCAGATCGGGATCGATCATCGCCTGCCCGTACAGCCGGGGCGTGTGGCTCTCCTCGGCGACGGCGCGCAGGGCCGGCTGGAGCACGGGTAGCAGCGCGCGGTCTGGGCCGCCGTGACTGAGATCGACGCCCGCCGGCTCGGCCCGCGGCTCGGGCCGGGCGGCGGGCTGCGCCTTCAGCGGCGGTGCCGGGGCGATGACGCCGGTGCGGCGCTCGCTGGTGACGATCACCCCGCGCTGTCGCAGCTCGGCGAACGCACCGACCACGGTCGAGGCGCTGACGCCCAGATGGCGGGCCAGCACGCGAACCGAGGGGATCGCCTGGCCGGGCGTCAACGCGCCGGAGCTGACGGCTAGCTCCACGCTGTGCACGAGCTCCTTCTTGCTACATCCAGTGATGACGTCCTGCCATGCACTCACCGAGCCTCCTGTTCGTCCGAGCCTGCGTTCATCATGCCGAACACCTTGACCGCCGCACGCCGCGGCTGCTTCTATGGCAGTACAGTCAGAAACTGTACCAGTACAGATGGCATGTTGGGAGAGGACCTCTGTTGATCGCCCGTATCTGGCACGGCACCACGCCCGTCGCGAAGTCCGATGAATACCTCAGGCTAATGCGCGAGGTCGCGATCCCCGACTACCGCTCGAGCCCCGGCTGCCTGGGCGCCTACGTGCTGCACCACCTCGACGGCGAGGTCGCCCACTTCCAGACGCTGACCTTCTGGGACTCCGAGCAGTCGATCGCCGCCTTCGCCAGCGAGGACGTCACCGTCGCCAAGTACTACGACTTCGACGACGACTACCTGCTGGCGAAGGAACCGCGCGCCGCCCACCACGACCTGTACGACTCGTGAGCCCGTTCTCCTGCGACCTGCTGGTCATCGGCGGCGGCTCGACGGGTACGGCCGTGGCCGCCGCGGCCTCCAGGCGCGGGCTGCGTACCCTGCTGGTCGAGCAGTACCACCTCTGCCACGCCCATGGCAGCTCGCACGGCCCTTCGCGGATCATCCGGCTCGCCTATGGCGGCGCCGGGTACGTGACGCTCGCCCGCGAGTCCTACGACCTGTGGCGCGCGCTGGAGCGGGAGAGCGGCCGGCGGCTGCTGCGCACGACGGGCGGGCTCGACCTCGGCCGCGCCGGGACGCCGTCCCTTGAGCGCGTGGCGTACACGATGCGGGAGTGCGGCGTCGCCTTCGAGCGGTTGTCCCTGGCCGAGCTGGCACGCCGGTTCCCGCAGCTGTGCCCCGATCCAGGCACGGAGGGCCTGTACCAGCCGGACGCGGGCGTGCTCGACGCGGACGCCTGCGTGCGCGCACTGACGGAGAGCGCGGTGGCGCACGGCTGCGAGATCCTCGAGCGGTCCCGCGTCCACCAGCTCAGGCCCGTACATGGCGGGGTCGCTGCCCAGGTCTGGAGAGGGGCCGGCGGCCTGTCAGGCAGCGACGCCGGTGATGTGGAGGTGCGGGCCGGGGCGGCCGTCGTCGCGGCGGGCTCGTGGAGCGGCCCGCTGCTGGCCGCGCTCGGGCATCCGCTTCCGCTGACGGTGACGCGCGAGCAGGTCGGGTACTTCACTGCGTCCGACGCCTTCAGTCCGGACCGCTTCTCCGTCGCCATCGAGCACCGCGCCACCCGTCCCCCGATGATCTCGATGTTCCCGCAGTTGTCGCCCGGCGGCGGCGTGAAGCTCATGCTCGACCGCAACGGCCCGGAGATCTCCGCCGACGACCTGTCCGGCGCCGTCCACGGGCCCGCGCTCGACGACCTCGTCGCGTACGCCCGGGACCGGCTACCTGGCCTTGGGCCGCTCATCCGAGCAGAGACGTGCCGCTACACCATGACCCCCGACGAGGACTTCGTGCTCGACATGCTGCCGGGCAGGATCGGCGTCGCGGCCGCGTGCTCGGGTCATGGCTTCAAGTTCGCCCCTGTTCTGGGCGAGATCATGGTCGACCTCGTCACGAACGGCACCACCGCCCGCTCGATCGCCCCGTTCGCCGCGGACCGGCCGGCGCTCGCGGCCGGCAGCGCCTGGCGGCATGTGTGAGCCGCCGGCCCCATCGACTCGACAGGAGAGTGAGCGCATGTTGCTCGACTGGGACGTGGCCGAGATCCGCGCCATGGCCAAGGACGTCAAGCCCGAGACGCGCGCCTTCATCGACGGCGAGTACCGGCCCGGCGCGCTCGGCCGGTCCTTCCCGACCGAGAACCCGGCCACCGGCGACCTCCTCGCCGAGGTCGCGTGGTGTACCGAGGAGGACGTGACGGCCGCCGTGCGGTCGGCGCGGGCGGCGTTCGAGGACGGGCGCTGGTCCCGCCGCACGCCTCGCGAGCGCGGCCGGGTCCTGCTGCGCCTGGCCGAGCTCATCGACGAACACCGCGAGGAGCTCGCGCTGCTCGAATGCCTCGACACGGGCAAGCCGCTGCGCGACGCGCTCTCCGGCGACATCGCGAAGTCGGCGGCGATGACCCGCTGGTACGCCGAGGCGAGCGACAAGATGTACGACGAGGTCGCGCCGACGCGTCCCGACGTGCTGGCCGTGATCCGCCGCGAGCCCCTCGGCGTGGTCGGCTGCGTCACCCCATGGAACTTCCCGCTCTACCAGGCCGCCTACAAGCTCGGCCCGGTGCTGGCCACCGGCAACAGCCTGATACTCAAGCCGGCTGAGCAGTCGCCGTTGACGACCATCCGTATCGCCGAGCTTGCCATGGATGCAGGCCTGCCGCCCGGGGTGCTGAACACGCTGCCCGGCGACGGCCCAGTGACAGGCGCCGCGCTCGGTCGCCACCCCGGCGTCGACTGCCTCGCCTTCACCGGGTCGGCCGCGACGGCCCGCCGCTTCCTGGGCTACGCGGCCGAGTCCAACGGCAAGAAAGTGTGCGTGGAAGCAGGCGGGAAGTCGCCGCACATCGTCTTCTCCGACGCCGGCGACCTCGAGGTCGTCGCCGACGCGGTGATCTCGGGTATCTTCCACAACCAGGGCCAGGTGTGCAGCGCGGGCAGCAGGCTGTTCGCGCACCGTGACATCGCCGACCCCCTGCTGGAGCTCGTCGTCGAACGCGCCCGCGCGCTGCGGATCGGCGACCCCCTCGACCCCCGCACGCAGATGGGCGCGCTGATCAGCGCCCAGCAGAAGGAACGAGTGCTGGACTACGTCGAGCGCGGCCGGGCCGAAGGCGCCCGGCTGGTCACCGGCGGCCACGAGCTGCTCGCCGAGACCGGCGGTCACTTCCTCGCACCCACGGTGTTCGACCAGGTCCGCAACGATATGACGATCGCCAGGGAAGAGATCTTCGGCCCAGTCCTGTCGGTGCTCACCTTCGACGACGTCGACGAGGTGGTGCGGCTGGCCAACGACAGCGACTACGGCCTCGGCGCCGGGTTGTGGTCCCGGGATATCGACCTGGCCCTGCACGTCGCGGGACGGCTGCGTGCGGGCCAGGTGTGGGTGAACGACTACGACGGCAGCGACTGGACGGTGCCATGGGGCGGGTTCAAGCAGTCGGGCACCTCACGGGACAAGTCCCTGCACGCCCTCGACGAGTACACCGCGCCCAAAGCCACGTGGATCCAGATCCGGCAGCCGGCCTGAGCGGCCTGGCCGCCACCGGTCCGCGTCGGGCACGCATCGGGACAGGCCGGCGAGCAGGGTCGGCACGCGGGGTCCCGCGGCGGCGCGGGGCCTCGGCACCGCTGTCCATTCCCCGAAGACATCACCTGCTCACCGCCTGGGCCGGCCGTCAGACCGAGCTGGTGGCCAGCACAATGATCTAACCTTCCGGATAGAAGAGGAACAGGGTGCAGCTTGTCGTCGTCTGCGGGATGTGCGAGGAACCCGCGGCGGCGTGGATGAAGGAGCTGGCCGGGTAGTCCCGGTCGCCGTCGTTGAAGAGGCCAGAGACCACGAAGACCTCCTCGGGATCCGGTTCGTGGACGTCGACTCCCTGCCAGCTGGTGTTCGCGTCCATCTCCAGCACATAGGCCTTCGCGCCATTGTCCCCGTTCCACAGCGGCGCGCACGGATGCCGGGGAAGAGCTCATGGACCAGGGCGTCCTGGACAGCAGACCACACATAGTCAGGCGCGTTCTGTTCTGTCGTCATGAGGCCAGCCTGGCGACCAACCGCTCCCACGAGTGTCAGGAAAGACGTCATGAGGTACTTTCCTGACATGCATCGGGGAGCGGCGCTTGTCCGCCCACCGCAATCGACCTTCGAACTCGCCTGCGCGGCCCAGGTGTTCGGGATCGAGCGGCCAGGACTTCCGACGCGGTACGCCTTCGGCGTGTGTACGGAGCACCCTGGCCCGGTCGCGACGCACGCCGGGTACGACATGCTCGTGAGCGACGGGCTGGACGCAATCGAGCGGGCGGACACCGTGGTCGTCCCGGGCTGGCTGCCCACCGAGGAGCCACCCTCACCTGCGGTCGTCCGGGCATTGTGCCGGGCGCACTCCCGCGGAGCACGGGTGGTCAGCATCTGCTCCGGTGCCTTCGCGCTGGCGCACGCCGGTCTGCTGGACGGACGAGGGGCGACCACCCACTGGGCGCTGGCGGACGAGCTCGCCGCACTCTTCCCAGCCGTCCGGGTCGACCCGGACGTGCTGTACGTGGACGATGGTGACGTAGCCACCAGCGCCGGCGCCGGGGCCGGGCTCGACCTGTCGCGGCTGAGGCCGCCGTCCCGCCCGTATCGTCGTCGCCGGGTGGGAAGGTGGTGGCGGTCTCCAGAGTCCAGCTCTATTCGGGGCCGTTGTTGACCGGCCACTGGATCACCTTGGCACCATCGGCGGTGCTGCCCCCGCCGGAGATCGACAGCACCTGGGTGCTGTTGACTTTTTGACAAGGGTCGCGCTGCCCGCGTCGGCCCGCAGGTACCACCGCTGCTCGGACCCGGTGGTGCAGGTACGCTGCACCGCGGGAGCGGCGTCGGCGATACTGGCGCCGTCGATCGCCAGACACTTGCCCGCTCTTGGCGTTGCGGATCCGATAGGTGGGCGCTGGCGGGTCGACGAGCAGGTCACCGCCGCCCGCCCTGGGCGAAGGCCGGAGGCCGACCCTGCGGCGAGCTCGCCGGGCACGACCTTCCTGTGATGACCAGTAGTGAGTGAGATGCGATGATGGTGCATGCCTGTTTGCGTGACTGTCGCGGTGGCAGCCCAACGGCTGTTGTGGCGGAGGGATCGTTCACCGACGATGAGCGCCGTGCAGGTGGCGTGGGGGACTTCACACCCAGTGTTCGTGTCCACCCGTGACGGGCAGGTGTCGCTGCGATTCTTCACCGCTGAGGGCGAGTTGCCCGCCTGCGGCCATGGAACGGTCGCCGCGCTGGCGGTGCTCGCCGACCGTTCCGCATGTCGGAGTACCGGACCACCCTGCTCGCAGGGGGCCGTTCCTTCGCCGGGCGGGCCGTGCGGCGGCCCGGTGGGTTCCAGACGTCGTTCGACCCGAGGCCGGTCACGCTCCGGGAGCCCACCGCCCCTGAATGCGACCGATTCTTCCCCTGTTTCCGATGCTCGCAGGTCCGGCCGTCGTCGCGTCCGTGGGACGGCCTCGAATGCTCATCCCCGTCCCAACCGCCTCGGACCTGGCCGCCCTGACACCCGACCTGGACCGCCTCCGCCAGGCTACCGACCGTCTCGGTCTACTCGGCTGCTACCTCTATACCGTCCCCACCAAGGATGGGCGCGCCGCCGCTCGCATGCTCGCCCCCTCGATCGGCGTCCCCGAGGACATCGCCGACGCCAACAGCACCGCCTGCTTGGCCGCTCACCTGTCCCGCCAGGGCTTCACCACCCTCACCGTCGACATGGGCGACTCCCTGTCCTGCCCCTCCTCCATCACCGCTACCACCGAGACCAGCCCCGCAGGCGTCCTCGTCGACATCGGCGGCATCGCGATCATCCGGTCATCACCCCTGAGTGAACACTGCCCGCCCTTGCCGGACATGGACCGTCTGGTCGGCGCGTACGGGCTCGCCGCAGCGGGCAACAAGTACTACCCGTTCCCCGCGATCGATGACGGCACCCTGGCTACGTGTGCTGCGGATCTTCCCGAGGAGTTCTACTGGATGGGCGACATTGACGCGACAGCCGCATGACAGACCCCGTCCCTAAGCTGGCTGACCTCTGGATCTCTACGGTGAAGGACGAGGGCATATCCATGGCAATCGACAGGCTGACGCGCACGAAGATCCTTTGCGCCCCCTCCAGGTGTGTCGCGACCGACCAGTTCGCAGTTTGGGTTCTGGTGAGCCGAGTTCACGCAATAGGTATGACGTTGACATCGTGAGACCGGATTGCGGTCGTTTGGAGTCCGACTGATGGGAATGCTCATGATCGAATATCTCAATCCGTCCAGCCTGCCCGCCAACCCTGCGTTCACCCAGGTGGTGACCGTGCGAGGAGGGAACAAGCTAGTTTTCGTAGGCAATCAGAACGCTGTCGCATCGGGGGACATCGTCAGTGACGACCTCGGCACTCAGGCCGAGCAGGCGTTCCGCAACATGCTGGCCGCTCTGGACGCCGCGGGTGCGACTCTAAGGGACGTCGTGAGACTCGCCGTGCGCGTCGTTGAGGGCCACGACATCACCCAGGCCTTCGCCGCCGCGCGGAACGTCTGGGGAACCAACCCCCCCATGATCGGTGTGAGCGTTGTGTCCGGGCTGGCCAACTCTCGGTTCCTTATCGAGGTCGAAGCGATCGCCGCACTGCGCGAGGAGATGAGATGACGATTCCAGAGCTGCTGGCTCGTGCGCGTGCGCTGGGGGAGCGGTTCGCCGACCAGCCGGAAGCGGCGCGGCGGCTGTCCGACTCGGTCATCCAGCCGCTGTCGGACGTCACGCAAGAGGGCGCCCCTGCCAGCCCTTCGGACGGCGACGAACTGTGGGAGCTGGCCAAGGACCTAACCAGGCTCAGCGCGCAACCCGGCGTGCCCGTCCAGGTGTATGAGGCCGCGGCCGCGCTCCAGGACCTTGCCTGCGCCGGTCCGGACTCCGGCGCCAGGCTCGAGGAACTGGCGGCGCTGCAGGCGGGGCTGCCGTGCCGGATCCAGGTCATGACCGACGGCCCCTACCTGGTGATCAACGCCGAACGCCTCACCGACTACCTCGGGCAGCCCATCCCTGTGCGTCCTCTGATGGCGCTGTGCCGGTGCGGCGCCTCGGCGGCCAAGCCCTTCTGTGACGGCAGCCACCGCCGGATCGGGTTCACCGACGGCAAGGACCCCAACCGGGTCCCGGACCGGCTCGACGCCTACCCCGGCCAGCCGATCACGATCACGGACAACCGCGGCACCTGCGCGCACTCCGGGTTCTGCACCGGGCGGCTCCCCACCGCCTTCCGCGCCGACCGCGAACCCTTCGTCGCCCCGCGAGGGGGACGCATGGACGAGGTCGTCCTCGCCGCCAGGGACTGCCCCTCGGGCGCCCTCGGCTACACCATCGACGGCAAGCGGCCACCGGAGCGCGACCGGCCCGCCGCGATCGAGGTCTCCAAGGACGGGCCGTACCGCGTGACCGGCGGCATCCCCATCGTCGACCACCACGGCGACCCGGAACCCCAGAACCAGGGCGCCTCGGCCGAGCACTACAGCCTCTGCCGGTGCGGCCACTCCAGGAACAAGCCGTTCTGCAGCGGCATGCACTGGTACGTGAACTTCCACGATCCCGAGCCAGACCCCGACCGCACCCCCAGCCTATTCGAGTGGGCAGGTGGCCTTCCCGCCCTCACCCGGATGACCCGCATGTTCTACGAGCGGCACATCCCGGCGGATCCGCTGCTCGCGCCGCTGTTCGCGAACATGGAGCCGGACCACCCCGAACGGGTCGCGGCCTGGCTGGGCGAGGTGTTCGGCGGTCCCAAGGCGTACACCGACACTTACGGCGGTTACGGCCGGATGGTCAGTCAGCATCTTAACAAGGGGATCACCGAGGAACATCGGGCACGCTGGGTGCAGCTCATCGTCAGGTCGATGGACGACGCGGAGCTGCCTGCCGATCCCGAGTTCCGCGCCGCGTTCGTCGCCTATGTGGAGTGGGGATCCCGGCTCGCGATGGAGAACTCCCAGCCCGGTGCCAGGCCTCCGCAGCACATGCCTGTCCCTCGATGGTGGTGGGTCTGCGAGGCCACTCCCGGCGCCCGGATCTCCGCCCTGGCGCCCGTCGAGGAGCAGCCAGCCGTAGCGCTGCCCGCACCGGACGAGCCGCTGAGCTTCGAGGCCCACATCAAGCCCCTCTTCCGCGCTCAGGACCGGCGCTCCATGTCCTTCGCCTTCGATCTGTGGTCGCACGAGGACGTCTCCCGCCACGCCGAGGCCATCCTCGACCGGCTGCGGGAGGGCACCATGCCCTGCGACGGCGCCTGGCCACAGGAATGGATCGACGCCTTCGCCCGCTGGGTGAAGACGGGAAAGCCGGAGTGACATGATGATCAGAATCACCACCTTCGCCGGCGCGGCCTAGCGCCGCACCGCTCGTCCGCGCGGTGGACGAGCGCGGCCCCGCAGGGCAAGGGGCAGATCTGTAGCGTGGCCGATATGGTTCGGCTAGTTGATCGGTGGTTTGGCGGATGAAGATCATCGCTTGCGCGCCACCGCCGCGTCCTCCAGGTCGATCTCCGTCGATGCCTGGATCACAGTACTCATCAGGTGTATGTCCTCCGTGATATACGGCTCTGCCGCATAGGAGAGAGCCCATGACCATCAGCGAGCCTCAACAGGCCAGCTTGGATGAGGCGTATCAGAGTCTACGTGCAGCGGTCATGGAGGTATTGCTGTCGATCAACACGGCTGATTGGTTATCCATCAAACGCCAACTTGAATCCTCTCAACTCATGGAGCTGTTCGGACTTCCGCTAGAGCGGAGCGATCAGAACGCGCGCGCCGTATCCATCCCCGCACGTGCACTCCATGTCCAAGAGCACGGCTCCATATGGGAACGGTTGCCTGAAGTGGCCAAGGCGATAAAAAACCTCGACCAGCACGCCGCTGTCGCCGATATGCCCGCATGGCAGAACATCCGACAAGCCTTCACGAATGGGCAACAATTTGGAATGCGTTTCTTTTAGCAATTTGGAGAGCATGCCCAGGAAATCGCCGCACACCCCAAGAGTCAAGAATTCTTGCAAATCCTTCAAGGCCGACCCCTCCGATAAATGGCCCAGGATGTCCAAACATTGAGCAGAAGTCGCACATTCGCAGGTCAAGGACTGTCCGGCGTGCGTCAAGAGGCCTCATCCTTGGAATCATCGCTCAATGCCGCTCTCTCCAAAATCGAGATGAGCAAACGCATCGCGCGCCGAGCCGCTGCCGCACGCCTCCTCTCATCGACAGGAGGCGTCCCCGGCACGGCCTCTCCGGCGACGGCGAACCTTCAAGACCTAGTTAGAGTAGAAGCCCCAGACAGCATCGCACCGCGGCCTGGTGACCTCAACAGCCTCAAGATAGAAATCATGCGCCATGCAAAGGAGCAGGTTGATGGCGGATCGCGAAACACTAGGCCGACGCCTAAAACAGATGCGCCGCGAGCGTGCTTTGACGCAAGTTGATCTCGGCAAAAAGGTGAATATGTCCGGCAGCCATATCAGCTTGATAGAGCGTGGCAAACGTAAGCCGTCAATGCCTATGCTGAACCAATTAGCTACACTCTTTCAAGTTGACCTACTATTCCTATTGTACGGGATCGATGTTAAGCAGGCGCAGGATACCCTGCAGCAGGTCCGCAGTAAGGCGCACCGATGCGCTCACGACACTGTGGACGATGTCTTTGCCACGTGTTCCGCCAGTGACATCATCGTCTGCGAAACCCGTACCCTACCCAAGTTCGGAGGAGAGGTGACCACCATCACTTTGATTAAGGTGATGGCCGCAAGACTGCCAACGTAGAAGGCCTTCGCCGGCCGGAAAGCTTGGCACGCGCCTTTCCGCTGTTCTCAAGAACGGGCCAGTGACACCTTCATCGCCGACAAGACCATCGTCGACGAATCGGCCGCCCGAGCCGCGGTCAACGAAGTCATCACTGCGGAGTGATCTACGGTGAGACCGGCTGCTCGCCTGTCCCTTAGGCAGGATGCGTGATGGGAGCGACGGTCGGCTGGAAGAGATCAGGCATGTGCTGGCGGACCTGGTCTCCCATCGGGCCGTGTTCCCACAGGGGATCGACAACGCCGAGGGGGATGCTGATTCTCTGTAGACCCGATACCGGATCGATGGGCAGCCGGGCCCGATGGGCCAACAACCAGTTGGAGGCGTTGTGAGGAATCTCGTATTCGCCCCAGCCGACCAGGCCGATGCATTGCCTGGCTCCGGTTCGGACACCTATCCTGCCCGCCTTGGTAATGGTCCGTGGACTGGGAATCCCGCTTTCCACGACATCGATGCGCTCAACATGTCGCCATGCCAGGCGCACACGCGATCCGTACCAGTCCTCCATCTCGACGCCCTCAGGAGAGATGCGCGCAACCGTGGCAGCGGCCATCCGCCGCCACCTGAGCAACCGCACGCCAGCGAAGGCCACTGTCGCCCCTGCTGCAAGGAACACCAGCTCGATACGATGACGATCAGGGATGAAGGCGATGAATACCAGCCATACGGGGATTAGGAGCACGGAAGGGAGAAACAACCGAACAACGGTCGCGACCGAAAAGGCGCGCGCCATGCGAAACTCTTCCATGAACTAAACCTGGTACCTCGACGCCATCGATGTCAACGTGGAATGTACTGCTTGTGTCGTGATCGCGAGGGCCTTGGCGCTGCTCTTGGAGCACGGCCTTGACGTTTTACGCAGGCCGGATGTCTCCGTATAGAGCAGGCGCAACGACAAGGTGCACATCAAGCCGACAAGCCGCACACCAAGACCCCGTCAGCCTCACGCTGCCGGGGTTTTCTCGCACCATCACATCCTCATCCTGGATGACGCGTTCATCCTCAACTTGAGTGTCCGCGCACACCACCAGCTACCTGCTCAGGGTCTCCACCCGGCGCCTGGGCAAGCTCATCGAGCAGCTCGGCATCAAGCACATCTCCAAGAGCCAGGTCTCACAGATGGCCAAGACGCTGGATGAGCAGGTCGAGGCGTTCCGGACCCGGGCGCTGGCCTGTACACCTTCCTCTGGAAGGCCGCCCTCACACAGAAGGTGCGCAAGGGCGGCCGCATCATCAAACGTGCACGTGCTGGTGGTCACCGGCGTGAACGCCGACGGCCGGCGCGCGCGAATCTGTCTCCCCTCGGGACGTGATTATCGGTGGGCCAGGAGGGGGTTTTGTCGGCAGGATGTCAAAGCTGCTGTTGTATAACCATTGGTGTCGCGGGTGGGGTGTGTCCAGTCAGTGGTGTATCTCGATCTTGCTTGATTAGCGGGTGGTCGGGGTCAGACGGCCTTCGAAGGTGATGGCGAAGGCGTTCAGGGCGGCTTTCCAGCGGGTGATCCAGCGTTTGCGGCCCTTGCCGGTCGGGTCCAGGCTCATGATCGCCATGTAGACGCACTTGAGCGCGGCCTGCTCGATGCCCCTATGTTTGTCAAGGTGCTGCTGGAGCGTTGTGGGCGGAGATCGCGGGACGGATGATGCGGAACAGGCTGCGGGCGAGGTAGCGCTTGAGACAGCGCATGATCTCTCGTTTGGAAAGGCCATCCGCAGTGCGGCGGACCACGTAATCGCGAGTGCGTTCATCGCAACGCATCCGGGTAAGGATCACCCGAAACAGGGCTGCGTTGGCCTGCCGGTCACCGCCGCGATTGAGCCTTCGACATCGGCTCTTGCCTGAGGATGCCTCGACGGGGCTGACGCCACACAACGCCGCGAAGGATGCTTCGTCACGGAGGCGTCCAGGATTGTCACCCGCAGCGATAAGGAGGATCGCGGCCGAGTCGGCACCGACCCCGATCTCCTCCAGGAGGTCTGGGGCGACGACCTTGATGGCATCGGTGATCCGCCTTTCAAGATCCCTGATCTCCCCATTGAGGTGCTGGATCCGGTGCGCGAGCAGCCTCAGAGTGTGCATCGAGGCCGCCACCGTTCCGGAGTGGTCCTCGGGACGGAGCTCGGCGCATCGAGCCACGAGCGTGACACTGGTCAGGCCGGTCAGGGGCGCGCGCAGCCACGGCTCAGCGTTGACCAGCAACATCTTCAGCTGATTGATGGCCTGGGTGCGGGACTTGACCGCGGAGTCCTTCGCAACCTTGTAGATCCGCATCTGTTCAACCTGGCCGTCGCCGGCCTTGGGAATAGCAGTGGCCCGCCCGGACAGCACAGCCATGGCAGCGGCGTGGGCGTCGGTGGCATCGCTCTTGCCGCGACTGCGACGCATCTGCCGGTCCGGTCGGTTCACCTCAATGACCGTGAGGCCCTGGCCCTGCAGATGACGGGTCAGCGCCGCCCCATAGGAACCGGTTCCCTCCACTCCAGCCCGAATGACCTGCCCAAAACTACGGGCCCAGGACGAAAGCTGCTGGTAGCCAGCCTCGCTGGCCGGGAACTCCTGGCTTCCCAGCAAGACACCGACAGCTGAGACAACGGCGGCGACGTGGACGTCCTTATGGGTGTCCACCCCCAAGACCGCCTCACCGACGTCATGGGAGAGCTGACTTGCGTGAGTGTCGATCCAGTCACGCGGATGGCCACTGATGAAGAAGAAGCGCCACAGCAGCTGCGGCAGCTGCCAGGTCAGATCTTCCCAGCCGTGCTCGGCGGCACAGCCGACAGCAGCCCGCAGATTAGCGCGCTGCTCGCGCAGCCAGCGCATGGCTGCGGCTGGCCCATCAAAGGTGAGCGGCTCGACCGGCCGACCGATGCTGGCAGAGGGAAAGCGTCGGCGGCTGGGCTCCAGCTGATCGGCGGCCTGTGCGGCGGTATCGAGGTAGTAGTCCAGAACCCGCCGCCGCGCGCTGACCCGCTCACCCTGACTATCCTCCTCCAAAACCAGCTCGCTGGCGTAGGCGTGAATCAGATCGTGGAAACGGTACTGCTCTCGCCCGGCACGCTCCAGCAAAGACCGATCGGCGAGCTGGTCCAACAGCCGCCGAGCTTGATCACGGCCGAGCCCGGCCAGAGCAGCCACCGCGGGCGCATCGAACGCGCTACCCGGATGCAGACTCAGCAGCCGCAACAGCCGACCCGCCGCCGAAGGCAACACCCGATAGGAGCACGACAGTACGGCACGCAAACTCGCCTCACGATCATCAACCGTGTCCAACAGATCCAACCGGTTTCGCGCCTGGAGCATCTTCCTCACCAGACAGCCCAGACACGAAGTGGCGCCAACGGTGGCATGCTCAGCCGCGATCATCAAAGCCAACGGCAAATACCCACACAACCGCGCCAACTCCGCCGCCGCCTCCGGCTGACCCTCCACCCGCGCCGGCCCGACAACCATCGACAGCAAAGCTGTCGACTCCCCGCTCGACAACGGCCCCAAACCGATCCGGTGCGCCCCCTCCCGCGCCACCAACCCACGCAACTGATCACGACTAGTGACCAATACAAACGCCCGCGAACCCGGCAACAACGGACGCACCTGCGCCGCATCCCGCGCATTATCCAACACCAGTAACACCCGCCGCCGCCCCAGCACACTACGCAACATCGCCGAACGCCCATCGGTCTGTTTCGGCACCCGAGCCGCCGGCACGCCTAGCGACCGCAACAACATCTCCAACGCCACATCCGGCTCCACCGCACTACCAGGACCGAACCCCCGCAAATTCAGATACAAAACCCCATCCGGAAACCGATCGATCACCCGATGCGCCCAATGCACCGCCACCGCCGACTTCCCCACCCCACCCATCCCCGTGACAGCCGCGATCGCAATCGGCATACTCCCCCCCACCCCAGCCCCGTCCACCAGCAGGCCATCCAGCTCCCGCAACTGCTCAACCCGCCCAGTAAAATGCGCCACATCGGACGGCAATTGCCGCGGAAACACCACCGGCGCGAACACCTCACCCGCCAGCCGCTCACCGGCGGCCGGCACCAACGGACCCGGCACCAACGGTCCAACCCGACTCCCGCGCGGCCCAACCAGAGTCCCCCCGGGCTGCCCGACCTGACCTCCGCCGGGGGGACCGATCGCATGCGCCTGCGCGGGGTGTGCCTCATCAAACAGGCGCACCGACTCCACATCGTCGCCCAGAATGGCGATATGCAACCGGGTCAGCTCCTGACCAGGATCGATACCCAGCTCCTCACGCAACAACGACGCAACACTGCGATAAACCTCCAGCGCCTCCGCCCGCCGACCAGACAGAAACAACGCCGCCATCAAATGCGCCCACAACCGCTCCCGGAACGGATACTCCGCCGTCAACGCCTTCAACGGAGCCACCGTCTCCTCATGACGACCCAGCCGAAGCCGAAGATGCAACAACCGCTCCATCGCCAGCAACCGCTCCTCAGCCAGCCCCGGCACATCATCGTGATGCAACAACTCCGACGGCACATCCACCAAAGCCGGCCCCCGCCACAACGCCAATGCCCGCCCCAGCAGCTCAACCTCCGCCGCTGCATCCGACGCCCCCACCGCCCGCGCCGTCAAGTCCCGAAACCTCAGCAGATCCAACCCATCCCCAGCAACACTCACCGCATAGCCATCCCCATGAGCACGGATCAGCCGCCCCTTATCGCCCAGCACCCGCCTCAGCCGCGACACATGAGAATGCAAAGCACTCCGGGGATCCCTCGGAACATTCCCGTTCCACAGCCGATCCACCAGCCGCTCACGCGCCACGAACTCGTTCGCATCCAGCAACAACGTAGCCATAATGATCCGCTGTTTCGCCGCCGGGATCGCCACAGACCGGCCATCCCGCACAACATCCAACGTCCCCAAAACACCAAAATGAATCACACCATCAAACATCATCATCATCCCGACGTCAGATATCGGCACGACCAATCTCGGCTGGCGCCACCCTTGAACAGAGTTGCCCGCGTAATCGGCAAGCGTCTTCGGTGTCGAGCTCAACGAAGGTGTACTGCCGCAACTCACGTTCGAACCAGTATGTGACGTTCGCATGCCCGAATCATTGAGCTCGCGATTCTTCGCACGGCCCATCAACCGATGATCGACTCCGAGAACATCGACTCACGAAACTCCTTCAACACCAGATCGATCCCCGTCTGCCGATACAGGTCATAGAGCTCGGAAAGGAAATCCAGCCATACCTGCCCCTCTGCCAACTGCTTCCTGGCAGCCCGCTCATACGAAGCCACCGTACAGACCGCCGACGCATGCCGGACAAGCAACTCCAAGACGATGACGCCGCCGGAACTCGTACCGAACACCGTCGTCGGCTCGGCCGAAGAAACGGGTGCTCGCCGTTCGCAAATGAACAGGGGAAGGGAAGCGCTTGCTCATGCGGTCTAGCTGGCCCTGGGGGAATCTTTGGTGATTGCGATCATCTCCATTTCCACGGCTACGCCGCTTGGCAGTGAGGCGACGCCGACGGTGGTGCGAGCGTGGCGACCAGCTGTACCGAATAGTTTTATCAGCAGTTCGGATGCGGCATCTGTGACCTTGGGGAGTGGCTCATAGCCAGGAACGCAATGGACGTATCCATTGACCTTCAAGATGCGTTCAACCTCATCAAGGCTCCCCAGAGCTCGTTCCAGACTGACGAGGCAACCAAGGATTGCGAGGCGGGCTGCCGTGCGAGCATCGGAGAGGTTGAGGTTCTCGCCGACCCGGCCGCGGTACTGGTGACCTCCGTCCGAATATGGCGCATGTCCGGAAATGAAGGCCAGCTGACCGAATCGCGTGACTGGGACGTATTCGTGAGTCGGCGGTATCGGCGGAAGTGTGATACCAAGTTCGGTGAGTCGGCGTCGTACGGCGGAGCCGGGTGTCATCAAAGCGCCTCATCTGTGGTTGTGGCACGCGCCAAGGCTTGGTCGAGGTCGGCGATCAGATCATCAGGGTGCTCCAGGCCGATGGACAGACGGAGCAGATCGTCGGCGAGTGTCGTGTCGGTGCCGTGAGTGGGCGCTGTGGCCTGGTGTTGGATGAGGCTTTCTGGGGCACCCAGGCTGGTGGCACGGGTGAACAACCGAACTCCCGCCGCCACCGCGATCGCAGTTGTGCGCCCTCCGCGTACCTGGAAGGACACCATCCCTCCGAAACCGTCGAGCGTTCGCTTCGCCAAGTCATGCTGTGCATGGGCCGGCAGGCCCGGGTAGTGCACGGCTGCGACTGCTGGATGCTCGTTCAGGTATGCGGCTATCTTCGCGGCCCCTTCCGCGTGTGCTCGCATCCGTACCGAAAGGGTTTTCAGTCCTCGTCGGACGAGCCAGCAGTCGAACGGTGCCGGTACGGCGCCTTCCACCCACTGCCGCTGACGCAACTGCTCTGTGGGAAAGGCGCCTGCGACGACAACTCCACCAACGACGTCGCCGTGGCCAGACAAGAACTTGGTGGTGGAATGGACCACGCAGTCGACACCGAGCGCCAAGGGCCGTTGGAACACCGGAGTGACGAATGTATTGTCCACCGCACATATGGCCCCACCTTGGTGGGCGATCGCTGCGACGGCCTCAATGTCGGTAACCTTGAGGAGTGGATTAGACAGCGTCTCTGCCCAGATCAGCCGCGTCTCAGGACGCATAGCAGCCCTGACGGCGGCTAGATCGGTCATATCGACTGTGCTGAAGGTGATGCCCCATCGGGCTAGACTCAGCTGCAACACCCGTACGGTGCCTTGAAAAACGTCATCAGGGATCAGCACATGCTCGCCTGGCGCAAGCATGCCCAGCACGGCGGCTACGGCAGCCGTGCCGCTCGCATAGGCGATTGCGTCGGCACCTCCGTCGAGCTCTGCAACGGCAAGCTCCAAACTTCTTCGGTTAGGGTTGCCCGCCTTTGAGTAGTGGTAGCCGCGGCTGTGTCCACCATCCGGATCACGTTCGAATGTTGTCGACATCGTGATCGGTTCGACCACGGCACCCGAATAAGGGTCGACCTGGCTTCCGGCGTGTACCGCGAGGGTCTCGAAACGCATACTTGTCGCCTTCGCGTATTAGTCGGAAAAGTGCGCCGCTTGGCGGCG
>NZ_JBSFNK010000060.1:0-42194 GCF_053587055.1 Nonomuraea sp. NPDC003707
ACGCACGCCGTGACCAGGGTCAATAACGTGATCGAGGTGGTCAATTACGTGATCGCAGAGGGCTCACGCCTGCTCAATTCTGTGATCGTCGACACTCCCACGTACCGCCTATGGTCCACATTCGCAGCCGGGGGTGTGTCTAGGACTACTGGACGGACCCCGCCTGGGCAGCGCCTGAAACTGGGCCTCATCGCCTGACAGCCGCCAAGGTTGAGGGCAGACCTTGCGAGCTCGAAGCATCCTTAGAGGACGCCAGAGGACGACGATGAAGCCTCTCCCGATCGTTGTCACCGTCGCCGCCGCGGTGCTCGTCATCGCGATCGGCTGGATGCTCGGACCCGGCGGATCCTGGTGGCTGGGACACATCGACGGCGTGACCGGCCTGCATGGTGAGAAGCTCGCCGCAGCCGGTGTGTCGCCACCCTAAGGACAGGCGCTTGGCTACGTCGATCCGGGAATCGTGCACCGGCTTGACGGCGATGTGATCCACGAGCATGGCGAGCAGTTCCTTCTACGCCGCCGGATCAGCGTTGCCCCACCAGATCTCCACGGTGTCGGCGCCGGGCGGCACGACGTCGGCGCCCCGCTTCTGCGCGATGGCCAGCAGCAGCCCGGGCGCCAGGAGCGAGGAGTGGTCGAAGAAGATGCCGTATATATGGCCGGTGCGCAGGCCGCGCGGGCAGCAGCCGAGCCATTGCGGCCAGCAGTACCCGTCCGGCCCAGTCCGGTCGCAGCCGGGCAACCTGACCACGCAGGACAGCGACCACCAAAATCTCCACCACCTTGGAGGCATCGCCCCCCGCACGAGAAGCGTCGGCCAGCCGAACAACCAGACCGTCAGCAAGCACAGGAGGCCGTAGGTACACGAGTGCCGAGGATAGGAGGTCAGGTCAGACGGCGTGATGAGTTATGGCACCGCACAGGGACGGCAGGGCCATGCCATCCACTCAGATATCAGCAAGATCGCCGCCCTGGCCGGCGGTGTGCCAGCCGTTGGCCAGCGAATACCAACCGGATTGTACCCAGCTGGAAGCCGTGAGCAGAGCGGTGCGAGGCTTGGTAGCCCGCTTCCGGCTGTGGCCAGCGCGGGGACTTTTTTCCGAGCTCACCTCGCCCTGCTCGCCCACAATATTGGCCCGCGAGTTATTGCTTTTACATTCCGACCGCTGCGAATTGCGCGGGAAATGCTACCAGCGATCTGATTTCCGGGCGGGAAAGTCATTATTTCCCGTGAGCGCCAGGCGACGTATAGTCAGACTGTTCTGTAAATGATCGGTGGGAAATGTGAGGGGTCGATGAAGATTGGCCTTGTTCTTCCGCTGGCGGAGTATCCGGGGAGGCAGCCCTCCTATGCGGAGGTTCGGGCGCTGGCTCTGCGGGCGGAGGACTATGGGTTCGATTCTGTGTGGCTCTTCGATCACCTGCTGTTCCGCGAGCCGGGGTTGCCCACCGAAGGTATCTGGGAGTGCTGGACTGTCCTGTCGGCGCTGGCAGAGGCGACCGAGCGGGTCACGCTTGGGACGCTGGTGCTGTGCACGGCGTTCCGCAATCCGGCCGTGCTGGCGAAGATGGCTGTCACGCTCGATGAGGTGTCCGGCGGCCGGCTGATCCTGGGGCTCGGATGCGGATGGCACCAGCCGGAGTTCGACGCGTTCGGCGTGCCGTACGACCGGCGGGTGGACCGGTTCGAGGAGGCGCTGCGGATCATCGTGCCGCTGCTGCGCACGGGTGGGCTGGGCCGCCACGACGGGCCCTACCATCGCCTGAATGATGGTGAGCTACGCCCTCGTGGGCCGCGTTCCACCGGCCCTCCCATCCTGGTCGGGGCGCACGGGCCGCGCATGATGCGGCTCGCCGCCGAGCACGCCGATCTGTGGAACAGTTGCTGGTTCGGCGCGGCCGGCACTGCTGAGCACGCGCTGTCGCGGCTCGGCCGCGCCTGCGCGGAGGCCGGGCGCGATCCCGGAACTCTCGGCGTCACGCTCGGAGTGAACGTCTTGGTGAGCGACGCTGGCGAAGCCTTCGCCCGGGAGGGACCGCCCGGCGCCTTCCTGGGGGGCCCGCCCGACCAGGTGGCCGACGGCATGCTGGCCTATCGCGACCTCGGTGTCCAGCATCTCATCTGCAACCTCAACCCGCATGACCAGGCCGCCCAGCGGCGGCTCGCCGTCGCGTTGCGCCGGTATCACGAGCGGGCCGATTCGAGCGCGGACCACGGGTTCGCAGTGGGGAGGTTCAACTGATGGCCTGGATCGTGGATGCCTCGCGGGTGATGCCGTTCCTGACGGCGGCCGAGCGGCGCGACGTCACCAGGGCGCTGTGGAGGCCGCCCTCGGCCGGGCAGGTCTTCCCGAACGCCGCCGAGCCGGCGCCGGCCCTCCCGGGCCCGGCGACTGCCAAGAGCCACAAGGACCACAAAGACGACAAGGACACCAAGGACTATAAAGATCACAAGGATCACAAGGATCACAAGGACCACAAAGATTCTAAAGATGACAAAGATTCGAAAGATTACAAAGATCTAAAGGACGCCAAGGACGGGAAAGACGGGAAAGACGTATCCGACTGGCCTATCTCAGTCACGCGGCCCGAGGCATACGCCCCGCCGCCCATACCCGCCCCGCCTTCGCCGCCCGCCGAGAGGTCATCCGCGCCGCCGAGAAGTGAGCAGGAGGAGATCGTCGAGACGCTTCGGGCGTCCCGGATCAACCGGTTCCTGAGGAGGAACGGCCTTGTCATCTGACCCGGGCGAGCCGGCAGAACTCATCGTGGTCGCCGACCCCGCCGACGAGGTCGCCAACGAGGTCGCCGAGTTCGTCACCGACAACGGTCACCGTGCGCGGATCCTCGATGTCTTCGAGGCGGCGCATTTGTTCACGGTCGCGGTGCGGGGCGGCGTGGCGATCGTCACCCCGGAGCACTCGATGTTCCTGCGCCTGCCGCCGCCCCCGGTGCCGCGGGCCGGGTTCGACGCCGAGTTCCAGTTCGGCGAGTGCCTGGCCCAGCTCTGGGCGGTCGCCGCGCTCACCCCCGCACCCGTGATCAACCGGCCAACACCCGACGGGCTCGGCAGCCGGGTCTCGTTCTCGGCTGCGCTGACCGAGATGCGGGCCGGGGTCGCCGTCGGCTCTGTGGAGGTGTTCTCGGCGCTGCCTCCGCCGCCCGCAGCGCCGGTTCCCGCGCAGGGGTCGCAGGACGCCGCCTGGTGGGTGCGTGACATGGTCACCGGCACCACCGCGCCGTGGAACGAGAACATGGACGGGCAGACGGGCGGGCCGTACCGTGCCCGCTGGTCGGCCGCCGACCCGGTGTTCGAAGCGGTCGTAGTGCTCGGTGACAGCGCCTGGCGGTGCACCACCGCCGACCTGGAGCACCTCGACCTCACCGGGCGCAGCGTCGGGATCGCCGCCGAGCTGGGGCTCGACCTGGCTGCGGTGACCTGGCGGCTGGTCCCCGATCTGACCTCTGCCGTGCTGATCGGCGTGGAACCGTTCCCCGCGCTGGAACAACTCCGCATGGTCTGGCTCGGTCTCGGCCCCCGGCTGCTCAAGGTGCTGTTCCCATGATCTACGCCATCGGGGTCGGCTCCGACCCGACGTATGCGCACTTCGTGTCCGAGACCCGGCGGATCGACGCGCCCGTCGCCGCCGTCGACCTGCGAGAGGTCGTGGCCGAGGGGAGATGGCGGCTGGCTGTTCCCGACGATGGCGACAGCGTCCTGCCCACCGCTGAGGAGACCCACCGGCTCGATCCGGCCGCATCCTACTTCTGCCGGCTCAGTGACCTGTCCGCCCTCCAGGACGACGTACGGCAGGCGCGACGGTGGCAGAGCCTGGTGACCGCGCTCACGGCGTGGCTCGACCACATCCCCGGCCAGGTCGTCAACCGCCCCGCCGTACGTGCCGACAACGGCAGCAAGCCACTGCACGAGTGGTCCCTGGCGAACGCCGGGTTCGCCGTGCCCGAAAGCCTGACCACCTCCGAAGGCGATCGGCTGCGCGCCTTTGCCGAGTCTGGGCCGACCGTAGTGAAGGCCGTCTCCGGGGTCAGGGTGACCTGCCGGCTGGTGCGTCCCGAGGAGTTCGACGGCTTCGACCGGCGGCAGGGGCCCGTGCACCTGCAGCGGTACATCGCCGGCGCCGACGTGCGCGCCCATGTGGTCGGCACGCGCGTACACGCCGAAGAGATCGTCTCCTCGGGAGTCGACTACCGGGCCGCTCCGCGCGAGCAGGTGGCTTTCACACCGTGCGAACTACCCGCCTCGCTGGCCGCCCGGATGACCGTGTGTACCCGCGACTTCGGTATGGCGTTCGCGGGCTGGGATTTCAAGGTGGCCGGCGACGGCGTCTACTGGTGTCTGGAGGTCAACCCGATGCCCGGATACGACTGGTACGACCGCAGGCTCGGCGGCGCAATCACCGCGTCCCTGCTTGGCCTGCTCACCCGGGGGGCGGCGCAGTGATCGAGGCGCTGCCCGTTCTGACCGCGGAGCAGTGCGCGGACGTCCGCGATGCCGTGCACGAACTGCGGGCCCACTGGATCCCTCGCGGCCAGGAGCCCGCGTCCTTCTTCACCCTGGGCACCCCCAGCTACCTGGACCTGGCCCAAAACCCTCAGACTGGCAACTACCACAAGCGGGCCGAGGCCGCGCGCAGCCTGCTGTACGACCGGTTCGGCTGGCTGTACAAGCGGCTGGGCACGGTGCTGAGGGAGCACCTCGGGGCATCGGCGTGCTACCCGGACGACCTGGCGCTGCCCGGATTCCACATCTGGCTGGCGCCCGCGGTGTTCACCAAGCCAAAGGCGCCCGTCCACTTCGACCTGCAATACCGCGCCTTCGACTGGCCACCCGGAACCGACCTCGACCGGCTGGTGTCGTTCACCCTGCCAATCCGCCTGCCGCAGTCTGGCGGCGGGCTCAACGTCTGGGACGCCACGTTCGAGCAGTTCGAGCGGGCACGAGCCAAGGGCTGGATCGAGAGTGCGACTGACCTGCAGCGTTTCCACACACTGACGCATGTCGCCTACACGGCCGGCACCATGGCCGTGCACTCCGGCCACATCCTGCACCAGGTCGCACCCACCAGCCGAGTACGGGCCGACGACGAACGCCTCACCCTGCAGGGCCACGGGGTTTGGAGCGCCGGACGCTGGCTCCTGTACTGGTGACCATGCTGGGCCGCGCACGCATCGAAAGTTTCATAGAGCGAGGGCTCTGCGTCTTGGAAGGCGCGTTCACCGCCCGACAGGCCGCCGCCGCGCGAGACCGCGTCTGGGAGCGCATGGCGGAGAAAGCGGGCATCCTGCGCGACGACTCCACCACCTGGCCACTGGCGTACGACATCGAGGAACGGCTGCCCGTACCCGAGGTGCTGGCGTGCTTCACCGACCGGCTGGCCGAGGCGATCAGGGAACTACTCGGCCCGGGCCGCTGGCGCGGCGACCGGTCGTGGGGTTTCTGGCCGGTCAACTTCGCGTACGGCGCCACCCTGCCATACGGCGTGCCGACCGAGGGCTGGCATGCCGACGGGAACTGGTTCCGCCACACGGTCGACGCCCATCGCCAGGGACTGCTGCTGATCGGCCTGTTCTCCGATATCGAGCCGCGTGGCGGCGGCACGATGGTCTCCGAGGGATCGCATCGGCGCACCGCCCATGTCCTCGCCGCGCATCCGGAGGGCATGACGCATCGGGAACTGTTCGACGCAGTGCTGGCCGAACCCATCGGCGACTTCCGGGAGATCACGGGCGCCGCCGGTGACGTCGTCCTCGGCCACCCGTTCCTGTTCCACACCCGCGGCTTCAAGCACACCGGGCCGCCTCGGTTCATCAGCAACACCGAGGCTGGGCTGCACGCCCCCCTCCGGCTCGACCGCAGCGACGGCACGCCGTACTCACCCCTGGAAGAGTCGATCCGCGCAGCCCTCAACAGTCCCCCGCCCGTATTCACCGCCTCCAAGCGCTGCCGCTTTTAAGGATCTGGCTCAAGTCTGGATGCTGTTGGTGATCTTCAGTCAGTGGATGGCGGCAGCGTGGCTGGAAGGGACAGTGAGCACGGGCTGGTTGGTCGGTTGGGGTAGAAGCCGGGGTGTCGTGATCGGCCAGACGTAGGACGTTGGTGCCGGCCGCTGTCAGGACGTGCGTCTAGCTAGCCGCTAGCGCTCTGGTTGGGGTGGGGGCTGCTGGGATGAGTCCTGCCGGTGCAGGAGTTCCCGTAGCGCCTCGCGTACGGGGATGAGGGCGCGGACAAGGTCGGTTAGGGCGGGCGGGACGCGGGTGGCGGTCTGCAAGAGCAGGACGGTCGCGCCGATCGCGGTGAGGATCGTGGTCGTCATGACGTCCACGGTCGGGCCCAGCCACATTCAGACGCATCCGGTATCGCACATTCACAGGAAACGGCAGATAGCAGACGACGGGCAGCTCTACGATCCGAACGGAACCGAATAGCCGAACCGGAAGACGCCTCCAGCGGGAGGGGTGATGGCCGACCTGGCCGGGATCAACAGCCGTGCGGACCTGCACGCGGCGCTGCGCGAGCTGTTCGATGAGTCCGGAGGCAGCTACCTGGAGGTGGCCACCGCGGCGGGCACCGGCGTGGCGACCGTGCACGACATGGTGAGCGGCAAGAGCTTCCCGCGGTGAACGACCCTGCGCAAGGTCCTGGGGGCTGTCGGGATCGCCGAAGCCGATCTGGGCGCGTGGAAGCAGGCCTATGCTCGCGCCGACCGCGCCGACGATGGGTGCCCGTACCGAGGTCTGGAAGTCTTCGAGCCTGAGCATGTGAAGTACTTCTGCGGGCGCCGGGATCTGACCCGGTTGCTGTGGGATCGGGTGTCGGCGCAGATCGGGCGGGACGGGCCGCTGCTGGTGACCGGGCCTTCGGGAGCGGGCAAGTCGTCGCTGTTGCGGGCGGGGCTCATCCCCGCCGCCGACAGGGCCTGGCCGAAGGGGCATGTGATCCTCACGCCGAGCGGGACCTCCGAACAATCCCGCGGCGACTCCGTCCGGGTCCTCGCCGATCGGTTCTGCGGCCAGGACGCCCCGGACGAGGTACGGGATCGCCTGGACATGCCGTCACCATGGCATAGGGGCGTTGCCCCGTCACCATGGCCGCTTCGCTGACGGCGCCCTTTCCCCCGGTCTCCTGCGTCGCACCTCGCTGGTCTGCCGCAAGCGGGGTTCGGAAACACGGTTCGATGCACCTTTGGGGATTCCGGGCCATGCAGAAGGGATGAACGGCGGATGCGCCGGCCGATACCGCGCCACGGCCGCCGGTGCCGGGGAACGCCGACCGCCTCCTGGTGATCATCGCGCTTGAGGGACACGGCCGCGAACCTCGCGCTTATGGCTGCCCGGCTCGGCACCGTGCCTTACATGCCTGACAAGATCATCTCGCTCTGACCTGCGAGAAGGGGCCAAGAACCCAAGATAACGATGGAAGTTAGTCACCTTCGAGACGCAATTCAGTCGCCTCCTGAGTCTCGCACTCTCGCGCCAGCCTGAGCACTTCCCCCAGGAGGCCTGCGACTTCCGGGTTATCATTCTTGACGAATTCAACCTCCACCTCGGAAATGAATTGCCCCATTTCCCGCGGGGTCAGAATCAGCGTTCCGTACGGGTCCACGCGGCTCAGCATCGGGAGGCCACTCGATATGCAAAGGCGCGCAAACATGTCCTGCGTGTCCAGCACCACGTCCACCTGATGCACGCGTCGCCGCTTCGAACTAGTGCCCTTCTGCTCCACGCTCACGAGCACTACATCTACACCCATGACATCACTCCCACGTCAGGCGTCGGGCACATACCCGCGCCCTCACTTTGGCCTGTTGGACGGAAAGGCCGAGATCAGCTTTCGATCGCGAACAACAACTCGGATGTAATACTGATCATTTCCAGCACCATCCCGCCCGATTGGAGTCGGGAACTTGTAGTAGTACGCGCCATCCGCACTCTGCCCGTCGAGCGCACGGTCGATCATCTTCTGAATCTTGGCTTTGCTTGTGGTATTGAACTTGCTTTTGTTTGGATATTTTCCACCCCGGATCACATGCCGATTCCATATGTGATCCCAACGCCCTTTGGAAATATACACAGGGCAGCTGGAATTGTGAACGAGGACCGGCGTCTCGCCCGCGAGCACATAATACGTGTGGAGACCACTGACAGTGAGGTCGTGTGTGCGCTGTCGGCCCTGCTGGTCGAGTACTCCTGTCACTTGGGGAGACGCGCCTGTGGGGCTGCGTAGTTCGTCGCCGATTCGGATGTCTGCGGCGTCGGTCCATCGCTTGGCGTCTATCAGCCAGAACGGGTGGTTGTCGGTCGCCGTGATGGTGGCGGGGCCTGGGCCGGTGGCAAGGATGAGGCGGGTGAAGTTCTCATCGTTCTCGGTGGTGATGGTGTTGGTGACCGGCCGTGCGGCAGTGAGTCCGCTTTCGGGGTCGGTGGCGGTCACCTGGTCCCCGACGCGGATGTCTTCGATGTTCCGGTGGCTGCCGTCCGCCATCAGCACCGGGGTGCCGGAGGGGAAGCTGTGGGGCTTCGCGCAGTCGGCGGTGTCCCGTTCGCGTCGTACGCGGTCGACGAGTTGTTTCACTTCGACCGCGGCGAGGGCGCGGGCGTCGATGAGGGTTCTGGCGCGGAGAGGGATGCTGTATCGGACTGTTTGGCCGCCGCTGGCGCGGGACTGGGCCTCGGCATCGGCCTTGTATTTCGCGGCGACGGAGGTGTAGACGGGGCCGGCACTTGCGCTGGTGCAGGTGAGGCTGCCGGAGACGGTGCTGCCGGTGAGGGGGAAGGTGCTGCGGCTGCTGGTGCACTGTCCTGCGGGCTGGCCGCCGATGGTGAAGGTCGCGCTCATGATGGCGGTGACCTTGCCGTTGGTGATGCGCGTCTGGGCCCCGCTGGTGACCTCTCCGGTGAACTTCTGGTTGGCGGTGCAGCCCCCTACGCCGCAGTTCAAGTCGCCCGAGCCGTCAAGGGTGAAGTTGATGCCGCTGTCGCTCGCGTCCTTGAGCTGCTTGGCCTGCTTCTCCAGGGTGTCGAACATCCGGGTGACGGCGTCCCCGACGATCGGTGTCAGGTCCATCCCCCTGGAGTCGCTCTCGACCAGGGGACCGGTGGTTACCTGAGGGATCTCGGTCGGCGTTTCCCCGTTCAGGAAACGCTTCGCCAATTCGGACAGGTCGTAGGGTTCCAGGCGCAGCACCCGGTGAGGCTTCTGTCGGGTGATGAGCAGACGGCCCGCCGAGGTGTCGATTCCGAGTGCAGGTTTCCCGTTCACGGTGACGGGCTTCTGCTCCGGGTTGTCCGCCTGCGGTACGTCGTTCAGATCCTTCAGGGCCTTGGACAGTTGAGCCGCCAGTTTCGGTGGCGACGGCCGCTGGTCGAGAACCTCAGTCAGCAGCTTGGAGCCGTCTTCATGCCCGACGGCCCATTCGCTGGGGGTCTTTGTGCCCGGTTTGACGTCGAAGTCGGGGGCCGGGTCTACCTGCCACCGGGTGAAGCTCTTCCCGCCAATCCGCAGGACGTCTTCATCGTGGTCCTTGATACCGTCGCCTGTGGTGCCGAACTGACTTCCGGACGCGGTGACGGTGATGTCTCGTTCGGTGATGCCGGCGATCGCCGTGTCGCGGTATCGCAGGCCCGGGGCCTTGGCCAAGTTGGCGACGGCTTGCTCGAACGGTTTCAGATTCCGCTTGGCCGCGGACGTGCTGGACTCGGAGGGGTTCACCCAGGCCAGCAACCCCGCCGCCAACGCCAGAACCAAAGCACCGACCCCGGCGAGGAGCAGCACGCGCTGAGGTCCGGTCAGCATCCGGAATCTGCGGGTCCGCGGGCGAGGCGCCGGTGGGTGGCCGGGAGGTGGTGGAGCGAACGTCGAGCCTAACTGCGGCTGCCTCTGGGGAGGTGGCTGCCCTTGTGGAGGGCCCGGCTCGGTCATGACGTCTCCTCATCTGGTCGGTCCCTCTGCCGCCTCGTCGGCGGCGTTGCGGCAACTGCGTCTGGAGTGCTGGTCAGGCGGGGGGCGTACCGCGCTCGTGATCGCACCTGGTACCGTGCGGCGGCTTCGCATCGCAGGATGTTCGTGGCCGGCGCGGAGTCCAGTGTGGAGGCCCGTCTCCAGGATTGGGCGTCTTTCTAGAAAAAAGTCTAGAATAATGCTCTAGACTCTGTGTGGCGAGGACCGGGGGATGCGCTGCTATGAGATCGAGGACGTCTGTTCGATGAGTCGGAAGCAACAACGCGGCGAAGCTACAGTCGAACAGGTGCTGGACGCCGCGCTTGGCATCTATGCCTCGTCGGGGGAAGCCGGCCTCACCCTCGGCGCGATCACCAAAGCCAGCGGGGTCAGCCCCGGAAGCCTCTATCACCACTTCGGCAGTCTCGACGGCGTGGTCGTCGCCCTCGCGCTGCGCTCGTTGGACCATCTCCTGAAGACACTGGTGGAAGCGCTGGCACAGGCGAGCGACGCTCGCTCCGGTGTCCAGGCCGTTGTCATGGCCTACCTGGACTTCGTCCAGGCCCATCCGGACGAGGCCCGCATCCTGCACTCCGTCAGCGCGGATCGAGAGGGCATGGCCCACGCCGGGCAGATCCGTGAGTCCCAGGAGGCCCGGCTGACACCGATCGCCCTGTGGATCCACGCCCACCAGGAATCCGGCGAACTCGCCGAGCTCTCCGCTCCCATGATCGAGTCCCTCGTCCTGGGCCCGGTCATCGGCGTCGTCCGCCGCTGGCTCACCGTAGGGGACCTCGATCTGAAGGAGGCCGCCCGCGTGCTGCCCGAACGCATCTGGCGCTCGGTCCGCCGGTACTAGCCTGGATCAACCGGGCGAACCCTGGTGAGGACGCCGACCGTGCGATCGTGACGTCCCGGCCGAGCTGGCGGAGGCTGTCGCGGCTGAGCGAGCCCGGCGACGCGTCGCCCGAGTCGGTAGCCGACCCGACCAGGGGCGGGTCGGCTACCGGGGCAGCCTCGCTGCGCGCTCGGGATGGGCGACGGTGATGGAGCGCATGGCGGTGCCGTCGTTCACGCCGAACAGGCGCATCAGAGCCGGCCAGCCGGCGCGGAGCCCAGCCTGGCACGCTGCGGTGGGCTGCCCCCGAGCAGTACGCAGACCTGAGGTGGTGAGGGCGACATCGCCTACCTGAACCCACGCGCCTCGGCGGACGTCAAAGGTCTGCTCTGAGCTGTTGTGAGGCGGGCGGTTCATCGCTGCGCCGCCGCCGAGTGCCGTTCTTCGCGTCGGGTCTCCGGTCCATGTCCACGAGCCGCCGGAGACCCCCTCGAGGGTGAAACCCCAAACACGTGGCGACGCGACAGCGTAGCGTTACGGAAGTGGCCAGCACGTCCGCTCTCCTGCAGCCGGGCCGCGACCCGATCGACATCGCCGCCGATGCCTGCGCCCGCGTCGCCACGCATCTGGACCTGCTCACGCACCGGCTCGGCGAGGCGTCGCTGAGCGAGGGTGAGCGCGAGCGTTTGGCGGCCGCGCTGAAGACGGTTGAACAAGCTGTCGCCAGAACGGCAGCGGACGTCGGCCTGTGGTGCGGTGGTGCGGGGCTCGGTCCCGGAGCCGGTGCGAGGCCCTGTGGCGGCGGCGCGGGCTGCGGTGCGGCCGGACCAGCCCACATCGAACCGCCCGTACCTGCCGGAGGCGATCCGCTCTGAGCGGCGACTCCGCCTGCGCCGGATCGGGCGAATGGCGGTGGCACGGCATGGGGTCGGCTGCCAGGTCGGCAGTTTCGGCTCGTCGGTTTCGCCACTCCAGTAGCGATCCCCCGCAGAAGCTACACCCCTTATCGCGTATCGCTAGCGTCTATACCTATCTGCGGACCATACTTCAGCTCCTGGGGCGCTCCTAGAGGAGTTCACCCAGCCCTGCACCATTCCGACACGGCAACACCGCACCAGAAACGGGAGACGGAACCATGGCGGAGACCAAGGGCATACTGCTGCCGGCCTATGTGGTGGTCGACGAATCGGCGTCGATGAGCCCTTATCAACAGGAGTTGTCGAACGGCCTGTGGTCGTTGTGCGAGGGCCTGCGGGCCGAGCCGATGATCGCGGCCAAGCTGCGTCTGGCCGTGCTGGGTTTCTCCGACGATGTGCAGGTCCGGCTGGCCGTCGCCGACATGCGCGCCGAGACGACCCTGCCGCAGTTGGTGATCCGCGGCGTGACCGAGTACGGGGCCGTGTTCGGCGATCTGCTGGGCCGCATCCCGGCGGACGTCAAGTGGCTTCGCGACCAGGGCTACAGGGTGCACCGGCCGGTGGTGTTCTTCCTCAGCGACGGGCAGCCCACGGACGGGGACGCCTGGCAGCAGCCGCACACCCGGCTGACCGACAGGTCCCAGACGCCGACGGCCCCGAACATCATCGCGTGCGGCATCGGAGATGCCCAGGCCGCCACCATGGTGGCGGTTGCGACCCGCCCCGAGTTCGCCTTCGTCGCCAAGGCGGGCACCGACATCGGCCGGGCGATCTCCGAGTTCTTCCACTCGCTCACCGCCAGCCTGGTCGCCTCCGGGCAGGCGCTGAACTCCGGCCGTTCGGAGCTGGTGGTGAACCGGCCCGACCAGTTCACCATAGCGATCGAAGAGGTGCGCTAGTGAGGGCACCCGTGACGGGCGGCGCCGCGGCGCCGCCCGCGTCTGCGTCGGCTCCGTCGGCTCCACCGGTGGCGGCGTCCGGGGCTGTGCCCTGGCTGCGGATCCCGGTGGGCACGCCGGGACCGGAGTTCGAGCCACGGCCACCGGGCTCCTACGCCTACGACTACCCCGACAGCGAATGCGACGGCTGGTCGACGCCCGCGCTGACCCTGCGGTTCGCCTCTGTCCGCGGAGCCAAGCACCGGTACTACCGGCAGCCGCGCCAGGACGCGGCTCGCGCCGCCGCACACGAGCCGACCGGCGCCGTGGTGTTCGCCGTCGCGGACGGCGTCTCCAGCGCCGTGCACTCCGAACTCGGGGCCGTCGAGGCGTGCCGGGCTGCCGTGGAACGCCTGCTCCACCTGGTGTCCGCGAGCGCGGAACCGCTGGACCTGGCCGACGTCGCCCACCATGCGGCACGGCGGCTGTGGGACATCACGCGGCGGCGGCTGGACGGCAGGGAGCCCGAGCTCGCCGAGGTGGCGGGCCAGCACGCGACGACGCTCGTCGCCGGTGCCGTACGCCCCGTCCCGGACGGTCCTGCCGTGGTCGAGCTGTGCCGCATCGGGGACTCCGGGGCCTGGGCACTCGATCCGGCCCGCGCGCACTACGCCTCGTTGTTCCGCCCGAAGACCGCGCCGGATGCCGTCCTGGTGTCGAACGAGGTGGCTCCGCTGCCCCAGGTGCCCCATCCCCTGGAGCAGACCCGCGTCCCCCTGCTGGAGCACCACGTGCTGCTGGTCGGCACCGACGGCTTCTCCGACCCGCTCGGCGACGGCGACGGCCAGGTCGGCTCGCTGTTCGCCGGGCACCTGGGCGCACCCTGCCCACCGTTGTGGTTCGCGCACGTCCTGGACTTCTCTCGGGAGACCTTCGACGACGACCGGACCCTGCTCGCGATCTGGCCGCGGACGACGGAGCGGTAATGACAGCGGGTCCCGTACCGACCGTGAACCACAGCACGCTCGCCCTGGGCCGGCAGCTCGGCCGGGGCGGCCAGGGCGAGGTCTACCAGGTGACCAACAAGAAGATCAATGAGGCTGACGGCGGCGGCTGGGAGGTGGTCTACAAGGAGTACAACGCGACCGTACTGCCGCAGCTCGACGCCGCCGCGCTCGCCACGAGCGTCGCCCTGCTCGGCGAGCTGAGCGAGGCCGAGGGACGGTGGCTGTGCGAGCGCACCGCCTGGCCCGCCGCACTGGTCGAAAAGCAGGGCCACGCCAGCGGCTTCCTCATGCGTGTCATACCCGACCGCTTCCAGTTCACATACCAGAGCCTGGCGAACACCGGCCCGGACACCCGGCGCCTGGCAAACCTGGAGTACCTCCTCAACACCGACGACTACGTCACCAGCATCGGCCTGTCGGTCAGCGAACACGACCGTCTGCTGCTGTTGGCCGACCTGGCCGCAACACTGACCCGGCTGCACCGGATCGGCATCACGGTCGGCGACCTGTCCCCGAAGAACCTGCTGTTCACCACGACCCCGAAGCCCGAATGCTTCCTCATCGACTGCGACGCCATGCGGCTGCGCGGCGCGAGCGTCCTGCCACAGACCGAGACCCCCGACTGGCAGATCCCCGCAGGCGAGGAGAAGGCCACCCCAGCGAGCGACATCTACAAGCTGGCCCTGCTCGCCATCCGGCTCTTCGCCCGCCACCAGAGCGCCACCGACCCCACAGCGCTGGCCTCGCTCGCCCCGGCAATCGGCGACCTTGCCCGCGCCGGCCTCAACCCCGATCCAGCCCTCAGACCGACGCCGAGCGCGTGGGCCGAGCAACTCACCGCGGCAGGCAACACGGCATCAACGATCCCCGCCAAAACGACCGTTACCGGGCACACGCCCAGCCAGTCCAACGCATCCTCGACTCCCCGCCCCACAGGAAGACACCCCACAGGAGGACCCCCGGCGGGAACCGCACCCACGCCGACAAACAGCCCACCCGGCACCAAACGGCCGGGGTTAGCACCCATGGACCTGGCCCTCGCTGCCGCCCTGGTCGCGATCGTCCTGGTCGCGATCATGCTGCCGCACAACAATTCCAGCCCCGCAACGGACGTTTCACCGCAGCCCACCATCTCGCAGGAGAACACCTCCGGCCCGTCCGAGCGCCCGGGCAACGGCTACTCCGACAACAGCGATACAAGCAGCGGCGACGGTGACCGAACGGCACGCGACAGTTCCACTCCGCCCAGCGCCGAGGACGAGGAGTTCAGCGCCGTCTCCACCGACGACTGTCTGAGCAACTACATCAACAGGGACACGGACTGGACTCCCTCCACGCCCACTGTGACCGACTGCTCCGACACCGACGCCTACTTCCGTGTCACGTCGATTGAGCAGCAGGGGAACTGCGTTTCCGACGACATGACCTGGTTCCACAGCAACAGCGACGGCACCGACACCAATCTCTGCCTGGACCGCAACTACGCGGACGGCCAGTGCATGTTCGCCCACGCCAAGGACGAGACGCTCTCCATCTACAACAACGCGGTCACCCCATGCGGCGCCGGCATCCCCGACGGCTACCAGTACATCGTCCAGCTCACGAGGGTGTACCCCCTCGGTGCTCCCGACGACGCCTGCGGGGACGACGGCATGTGGAAACCAGACAGCGATGCGGTCCTGTGCGGGAAAGTCATCTGGAAGCGTCGCGGCCTTCCCGACATGTAGCCGAGGACGGTGGAGCGAACAACACCCCCCTTCAGGGGGAGCGGCCCATTGTGACCGCGCGCCTGGCACGGGATCGTTGATCTCACCAGGTCAACGGCTTCCCACGGGGAAGTGCACCCCCGAAAGGATGGCTCCTGTGCAGGCGCTGCTCTCCTCCCGTCCAGTTCTGGGGTTCCTGTTCCGGGGTACGATGGCGGCGGATCTTGCCGCGACCAGGCCGCCACGATCTCCTCATCGGCTTTCCGTCAAGTCTGCGTGTTGAACTCCTTGTGGCTGGCGAGATGGTCGTGCAGGGCCGCATGGCGGAACTGATAGACCGGGCCGATGGCACGCAGCAGACCCAGGCGGTGGGCATCGTCGAGGAAGTCCATGACTCGCCAGGGAAGCCGGTGTTCGAGGGCCAGCCGGGCCACCGCAAGGGTGCAGGCCAGCCACGCATGATGCTTCCCTACCATGAGCCCGACCGTGAGCCCGAACGTGAGCCCGGACACGAGCTTGGACCCGGACCCGGACCCGGACACGAGCACGAACGCGAGCCCCACCACGAGCCCGGACACGAGCCCTGACACGACCGTTCGAAGAACAAGAAGGGCCCTGTCGGCTCGCCAGCTGGAGTGGGGTGTGCTGGTCGATGTGAGCGTGGGTTGTTCCGCCCAGTCGATCAGCCCCGATATCAGTGTGGCCCCGAGTCCGCCTGCGAGCCCGATCACGGGCCCGAGCACAAGCATGGGCGTGAGCCTGCCCGCGGAAGCGCCCATGAGCCCCATGATCCCGGCCATGCTCTCGCCCCCGAGTCCGGCTGCGAGCACGACAATGAGCCCGAACACCAGGTTGTCTTTGATGGCGCGGAGCAGAAGGAGTGTTCGTCCGCGCAGGCGGAGGTTGGCGTAGCCGGGTGCTTCGTAAGCCCAAGACCTGGCGCGCTCGAGTCCGACCACGAGCCCGACCGTGAGCCCACTCACAAGCCCGAACCCAAGATCGAACAGGAACCCTGTTACGAGTCCCAACGTGACCCCGAACGCGAGCCCGGCTGTTGACCGGACGTGAGGTGTGGTGCGGGCGATATGCCACCAGGCGATGTCGCGGGTGGCGGTCGGAGGGAAGGCACGAGCCAGGTAGGTTAAGTAGCGTCGGGTGGCGTCGAGGTCGAGCCGGTGGCGGGGCCGGAAGTGGTCGGCGCGGTCAGTGCTGGGCGGGCGAGCCTGGATCAGGGTGGGGATGAGGAGGTCGAGTAGGTGGGCGCGCAACGCGTCGGCGTCGCGGCCGAGAGGGCCGGTCAGCGGGGCAGGAGTGGCTCCGGGGGCCAGATAGACGGTGCGGATCAGCCACAAGCCCAGCGGGGTAGCGGCGAGCCGGGTCAAGCCGGGCAGAGCGCCGGATCGTAGTGCGGTCAGGGGCTGGGCCCAGGGATCGGAGGGGGCGGCGGGCAGGCAGGCGGTCAGGTAGTCCGCGGCGGCTTGCGGGGTTATGGGTTTGGGGACGATGACCGCGGCGGCAGTCAGAGGCCGGCCGGTGTCGAGGATGGCAGTGGTGAACTCGGCGCGGCGGCTGGTAAGGATGAGCTGGTCGCGGGTGGTTAGCGAGGCGTTGAGCGCTGCGATCACCTGGGCGCGTGTGGGTGCGGGGATTTCGTCCAGGCCGTCAAGGACGGGCAGGATGTGGCCGCCTTCGGCCAGCGCGGCGGCGGCGCCGGCGCCGAGCTCGGGGGCGGCCAGGGCCGGGTAGTCCTGGGCCAGGCGGACGGCGAGCCAGTCCTGCAGCCGGGGATGGGCGCGTGTGTCCCAGCCGGAAACCGGTAGCAGCACCGGCACCGGCACGATCTCGCTGGGTAAGGCGCTGGCCTGATCGGCCGCGCGGGTGGACAACAACTGCAGCAGCAGTTGAATCGCCAGGGTGGTCTTGCCCATGCCCGCGTCGCCGGTGATGACCAGCCGCCGCCGGGTCAGGCGGCGGAAAGCGTCAGCCAAGGTCGCGATCTTGTCGCTGCGGCCGGTCAGGGCGAACTCGGCCTCGGCGCTGATCAGGCGGGGCTGGCTCATCACCGTCTCGTCGGCGGTGAGCTGCCAGTGCACCGGAATCGGTTCGGGGTCGTCCAGCAGCCGGTGGCGGGCTTCGGTGCGCCATTGTCGCTCCACCAGGTCGGCCAGCACCTGCGCGGCTGTCTCCACGCCGGCGACGTCGGCCGTGGTGGCTGCGGGTGTGGCACGCCGGGCCCAAGCCCATATCGCCCCCACCAGCATCGCCCCGGCCAGCGCCACGGCGACGACATCGGCGAGGTTGACCTCGGCATCTGGTTTCAGCGCCCGCCATACCGCGGCCACCGCCGCGCCCACCGCCAAGACAGCCAGCACGGCGACGAACATTCGCCAGTTGACCTTGCGTCTGCTCACCCCGACATCGTCACCTGTGGCAGGCGATCCGGGCAGCGGTTGCGCGCGAATCGTGATTGGTGAGCGACTGCCGGCGTGGACGCCAGCCGGTGTGCCGCCAGGCCTGGGACAGCCGGCCACATCGATCCCGGAAGCGTGCACCGGCTTGACGGCGATGTGATCCACGAGCATGGCGAGCAGTTCCTTCTGCGCTGACAGGTCAGCGTTGCCCCACCAGCTCTCCACGGTGTCGGCGCCGGGCGGCACGACGTCAGTGCCCCGCTTCTGCGCGATTGGCCAGCAGCAGTCAGGGCGCCAGCTCGGGTGTTCGCAGCCGTTCCAGCACCTGCTCGGCTACGGCGGGTGCGAGCACGCGCGCTGCGATGCGGACCTGTCCGCACCCTTCGGCCGTGCACATGTAGCAGAGGACGCCAGCGGCCTGGTCCTGCTACAGGGGCGCGCCGCACGCGCCGCACGTGAGGAGGCCTTCGAAGATCATGTCGGCGCGCCAGCCGTGCTCGGCGTTGTTGCCCTCCCGGCCGGCCAGTGCTGCGAGCCTCCCGACCGCCTCCTTGCGGGACAATCCACCGGCAGCGTACGCGGCTCTCACGTGCTCGGCCTTATCGGCGGCGTCCATCCTCGGCGGCGTCGGCCGTGGTGTTTCGTCGGTCGTGTCCGGGTGGGCGGGACGGCGGAGAGAGGGCGCCGCTTTGCTGCGAGGTTGCTATTGCTTATGTGCCCAGTGTGACGTTGTAGAACAAGTCGTCTTTGTCCGACGGGCTATTGCGTACCGCTCCGTGATCGGTTTCGCTGTTCGTGAGCTTGCGCTTACCGGTCGCGGGAAGGACGCTTGTCGTGGCGAGTGACGCTGTTTCAGGAGCCGGGCAGCAGCACGGGCTCTCTGCAGGCGTCGACCTGAGCGGTCAGCTTGAGCTGGATCTCTTTAGGCGGCCGGCCGAAGATGCGGGCGCTCCGACCCAGGGCAACTACCATTACCAGACCGAGGTTATTGCCTCGTACTGCCTGAGCCTGCACACCGACACGTCGATCGTGAAGATCATCTGTGAGTGGCAGGAGGACTTCATTATCGTGCGGGACCGGCCGCCCCTGCTGGAGCTGGTGTCGGTCAAGCACCACGACCAGATGGTGTACACCACAATGAAGTCGCTGTGTGACCACGGCGGGATCGCGCACCTGTTCGACCGGTGGCTCGGCTACACCAGCCGGCCGGTCGTACGTCTGGCCAGCAACACGCGTCTGGGCGGCAGACCCGGTGACTACACGCCGCGTGCCCTGCTGGACGTGTGCCGGGCCGGTGAGCTGGACACGCCGCGGGGGACCGCGCTGGTCGCGCACCTGGCATGGGCCATGATGGAAATGGCGGCGAAGTCCACCACCCTCGACAACATCCCCAAACCCGCCGCACCGGTGCCGCCCAAACCGAAACGGCACGACCCGGCTGGTCTGCCGGCAGGGCTGTTGGAGATGCTCCTGCGGTTCGTGCGCAGATGCCAGTTCGACTGCGAGCGGCCAGCCAAGCGTGACATCCGGGACGTCAACATCCGGCAGATTGTGGAACCCGCGGCCGGCACGCTTGGCTTCGCGACATCGGCAGCCGCTGACGTCTACAAGGCGGTCGTCGATCTTGTCGCGGAAGCGAGCCGGGACGACAGCGGCCGACCCGTCGATCTGGCCCACTATCTGACCAGCCCCGGCGCCTACGACCCGCGGTCGGAGATCGCGCAGACGGTCCAGCGGCGGACCGTCTCTCGTGACGCGATCCTGGACGCGATCCGGCTCGGCACGCGGCGCGCCGTCGGCGACCCGGTGTCGCTGCTGCGGTCCGGACAGATGCCGCCACGCGCCCCCGGCGGTCATCGCCTTATCGAAAAGATGCGTGATGCCCTGATGGGCGATGACGAACGGGACAATGCCTTAGGCCTGCGGGACCTGTGGCTGCACATCTGGCCGCAGGCCAGGACCGGGTTTCCGGAGGACATTGAGACGCAGTTCCGGTTGGAGATGGAGATCCTCGACATTGTCCGCCGGATCCGTGCCCAGCTGATCGGCAAGGGCGGCCACTACGGCATCCAGTTCCAGGACCTGCTGCATGCTGAACTGCGCCGGGCAGAGCTCAGCAAGAAGATCAGCGTGCCACTCGACGACTTCCACATCCTCGGGTACGCCTACGAGTTGAGCGACATGTGCAAGTTCGGGTTTTCGCGACCGGGGGGCGGATGATGGCCGCGCCGCTGCCCGCTGCCGCTGTCCTGGCGATCCGCCAGGAGAGTCTCTATCACGAGGCCAGGGTCCTCATCCTCATCTGCCAGTTCACCCAGCCAGGCGAACCATTCCGCGGCCTGACCAAACTGGCGAAGATCGATTTCCTGCTCCGGTATCCGGTCATGGCCGAACGCCTCCTGCCGGCCGGCGCCGCCGGACCGGTCGCACCGACCGACGACGAGCGACAAGCGGTGGAGAGCCGCATGATCCGCTACAAGTACGGGCCGTGGGACGATCGCTACTACCCCATCCTCGGCGCGCTGGTCGGCAAACGCCTCGCGACGTTCGCCCGGGTCGACGGCTCCACCGAGATCACCCTGACTGATGCCGGACGTGACCTCAGCGCCGCCTTGGAGAGAACCAGCCCATGGGCGGTCGTGGCCGAGCGGGCCCGATTCCTCCGCGCACACTTCGACCTACCCGGCCGAGATCTGAAAGACCTCATCTACGACCAGTTGCCGGACGTCGTCGCGCTCCCGCTCAGAAGCGAGATTTAGGTGACTCCTCCGCTCCCTGAAGGGAGCGGCTTCTCGCTAAGCCGCTTCCGCAGCCTCGCGAAGGGCAAGCCCTGCCCTCAAGATGTTGACGGCCGCGTTTACGTCGGCGTGCGCATGGTGGCCGCACGCCGTACAAGCGAATCCGGCCTGGGTCAGGCGGTTCTCAGCCGCGCAGTGCCCGCAACGCGAGCAGGTGCGGGAGGTGTTGGCGGGGTTCACCGCGATCAGCTCGCGACCGGCGCTTTCAGCCTTGTGCGTGAGAATCGTCAGGAACACCCCCCAACCCGCGTCCAGAATCGATCGGTTAAGACCAGATTTCGCCGTGGCCCTGTTGGGCAGCCATCCGCCCTTGCCGTCCGGCTTGGGCGCGGCGCGCCGGGTCATGTTGGCGATGCGCAGGTCCTCGTGCGCGATCAAGTCGTAGTCGCGGACCAGCGCGCATGCGGCCTTGTGCGCGTGGTCGAGCCGCTGACGCCGCACCTGGGCGTACAGCGCCGCGACCCGCGCCGCAGCCTTGCGGCGGCGCTTGCTCCCTCGCTTCTTGCGGGCGAGGGCCTGCTGGGTCGCTGCGAGCCGGTCAGCGGTCGCGGCGAGGCGGCGCGGGTTAGCGATGTGCTCGCCGTCGCTCGTGGTGACCAGCGAGGCCATGCCCATGTCGATGCCGGCGGCCGCGCCGGTGGCGGGCAGCGTTTCGGCGGGCACATCGTCGCACGACAGGATGACGAACCAGCGGGCGCCTTCCCGCTTGACGCTGATCGTCTTCACGGTGCCCAGCACACGCCGATGCTGGTGCACCCGCACATGCCCGACGCCCTGCAATCGCAAGTAGGTCGCGGCTGGGTGGCACGGCTGGGAGCCCCACCGGCAGCCGTCGCCGTCCTTGGGCCACTCCACGGTGTCCAACCAGCCCCGCCCCTTGAACCTGGGGTAGCCGGGCTTGCCACCACGTTTGACCCGGCGGAAGAACGCCGCAAACGCTTTATCCAGGCGGCGGAGCGTGGCCTGCTGGGAGGAGAACGACCACCGGCCCTGACCGTCAGGGTCGCCGGCGCGGATGTGCTTCAACTCCGCCGACTGGTCGCTGTACCGCACCGTCACCCCGGCCTTGCGGTAGGCAATACGACGGTGTTCGAGAGCGGCGTTGTACAGCTGGCGGTGGTCTTCCAGGCACTGCGTGAGCGCGGCAGCCTGCTTGCTGGTGGGGCGCAGCAGGAACTTGAACGACCTGCGCACGCCCACCTCCCACGCTCGGCAGCGAGAACGCCACGGTATCGGCTGGCAGCGACGAAACCCGGAAGGAAATCTGTGATGCGCAGACCTGACAGGCCACGGCGCGCTCGGGCCTTGGCGGCCCTCCCGCTCCCGATTCCCCCGTCACCTAAAGGCTACGGTCCCCTCGGGAGACTCTGATGGCCACGAACCTGCGTATCCGGTCCCTGACCGTGTCGACCAACCGGGCGTCGCACACGTTCGACTTCACCTCCCCGCTGACGTTCGTCACCGGCACGACGACGATGGGCAAATCGACGCTGCTGATGCTGATCAAGCACGCGTTCGGAGGCAACGCGGCCCTAACCCCTGCGGTGGTCCAGCACGTCACCTACGTCGACCTCGCCATCCAGGCAGGGGAGTCGTCGCTGATCCTGCGCCGCAGAATCGGCGCCGACTCCGGCGTGGTGGAAATACTCGAACCGGGCTCGCACCTGGTGCAACACACCTGGGCGGTCAGCCCCAAGCCCGCCGACGGGCCGTCCATCTCCCGGTTCCTGCTCGAGGCGTTGGGGATCCCGGTCGAACGGGTGCCGACGTCCCGGGCCGGTGTCAATTCCCGCACCGTCGCCCTGACCTTCAAGGACATCTTCCGGTACTGCTTCCTGCAGGCCAAGGAGATCGACCGGTCGGTGGTCGGGCACCTCGACACCACGAACATCAACCCGAAACGCATCGCCGCGTTCGAGTTGATGTTCGGCCTGACCGACCCGGAGCTTGTCGAGCTGAAACGCCAGCGAGGGATCGCCCGCGACCGTGCCAAACAACTGGACAAGGACGCCGCTGCAATCGACCGGTTCATCCGCGACACCGGCATCGCCGATGTCGACGAGCTGCGGGCCCGCCGCATGAATCTGCTGCAGCAGCTCGCAGCGGCGGAGGACAAGCTGCGGGCGACCCGCGACGAATTCGCCGCGCTGACCAGTGCGGAAGAAGACCGCCGCGCCGAGCTGTCCGAGGCCCTGACCGCATCGCAGAAGCGGCACGAGGAAGCCGACCTGCTCGCGGTCACCGTTCGCGGCCGCGAGGCCGCCCTCGCCCAGCTGCGCCTAGACCTGGGCAAAGCCGAACGGCGCAGTACCGCGATCGGACTGCTCGCGCCATTCGAATTCGCCACCTGTCCGCGCTGCATGCAGGACCTCAACGGCCGCGATGTTCCCGAGACGGACTGCCGCCTGTGCTGCCAGCCGCTCGCCCCGGTCGACATCGAAGACGTCCACGCCTCCGACCAGAACGCCGACCGAATCCGGGCACAGATAGCCGAAACGGAAACCCTCCTCCACGCCGACATCACCGCGCTCGAACAGGCCCGGCTGACGGCCCGCCACACGGACCTGCACCTGGACACCCTCCACCGCGAATACGACCAGGCGACCGCCAGCACGGCCTCCCCACGGATCGAGGCGGTCGCCCAGCTGAGCCGGCAGGCGCAATCCCTACGCCACAGCATCGACGAGACCGGCCGGCACACGCAGATGTGGCGGCAGCTCGACCAGGTCCGCGCCGAGGCCGCTGCCCACCGCAAGACGGACCGGCAGCTCAAGGTCGACATCACCGAACGGGAGAAAGCCCTCCGCGCCCGCGGCGCCCAGCTCGATGACATCAGCGCGGCGTTCACCGACGAGGTCAACCTGATCGGCATCCCCACCGACGGCACCGCCCACATCGATCCGGACACCTTCCTGCCGCTGGTGGGAGACACCGCATTCGAGAACCTACAGGCCAGCGGAGGCGGCGCCAGCACTGCACTCAACATCGCCTACCACCTGACCCTGCTCACCACCGCGCTCGACCACCCCAACGTCCTGCTGCCGAGCCTGCTGATCATCGACTCCCCGCGCAAAGCGATCGGCACCGTCGACCGGGACCGCGAACTCGGCCGCCGCATCTACACCCGCTTGGCCACCCTCGCCCGGGCATACAAGGACCGGATCCAGCTGATCGTGGCCGACAATGACATCCCTGCCGAGCTCGTGACCACGCGAAACACGATCGTGCTCACCTCCGAGCGCTCGGCCGTCCCCGGCGTCACCAACACCGGCGTTGGCGAAGGCCAGCGAGTCGAGGACCTATAGACGCCGGAAAACCGCCTCAATCGCGACCAGGAGGATCGAGTCGGGCGTCACCGGAAACTGCAGGTCAGACGCTGAGGCGGCTGCTGTGGATGACCGTGTCCAACACAGGACCGGATTGCCTCCCACAGTCGCTCTATTGCGCCGGCCTGGGAGGACGCCATTTCAGGAATGGGACATTGCTCAGGTGCCGGCTGGTCAGCGCTCTCGCGCGGCGCATGTCCGCCATACTCCGGGGCGACCCCTCCAGATCCAGGCTGACCGGGAGCCGCCGTACGAGTGGGTACTCTGGCCGCGGCTCAACTGCTGGAGTCCTATCGTTTCCGTGTCCTGGTGGAACGGCGCAGACACGATGGACCCGGCGCTGCTCCCGATCGCTGACGAGCATGGTTACCCGACAAGGAGGCCGGAGTGTCCGATACCGGCGACGACAAGCCCTGCGCGGTCTGCGGCGACCCGCTTGAGATCTGCGCAGAGCAGCGGCGGCTGACCTACGAACGTTGCTGCCCAGCATGCTCGACCCGGGACACCCACACGCGTGGCGCGTTGTGCGGCATTCCCTGGGGCGTGTGCCCCGATCATGGAGCGACGCTCGCGGTCAGCAGCGCGGCGACCGCATGCCAGGAGTGCGGCCGCAGGTGGCCCGGCGACCGGTTGAACCAGCCGTGCCCGGACCCGATCACCAGGACCGAGGAAGCACGGCATCTCATGCGCACCGGCATGTGCGGTGGCCACGCGAACGCGCTCGCAGCGGTGTACGGCATCGAAACCGAACCGCTCCGTCCAGGTCGGGCCGCTCCCGAAGCCGGGGAATGGGACCACGGGGGCGAGGCCGCCCTGTACGTGCGCCGCCGCTACCAGCTGCCCACGGCCAAGCGGCGAGCCCGCATCGTCGTCGACGGTCAGCCGGGCACCATCCTCGGCTTCCGTGGCGCCTACCTGCTGGTGCGCTTCGACAGTGACCCAACCGGCCGCGTCCTGTGCCACCCGACCGCACACGTCACCTACCCCACAGCCGAGCAGCCCGGCCCGCCCCTGCCCGACGGCCAATCGGCCCGCCTCCAGCAAGGAGATGCCTTGTGACCACGCATCCGCCTCGGCTCACCCGCGCCCATGCCACGCCGCTGCTCCTGCCCGCACCTGCCGGACACCCCTCCCGAACGGTTCCGGTGCTTACCGACGAAGGACGCCTCACCTATGCCGCCCCGCAGGCCGTGCTCGAGGGACAGGCCGGACGCGCCGTCCTCACCCGAGCCGAGTTGCTCGATGCGGAGATTCGCGTGCTGCCCGACACCGGCGCCGTCTGGCCCCCGGCTGCGTCCCTCGGCTGGACGACGTGCTCGACTACCTCAACGAATGGCTGGCCAGCGAGCATCTGACCTCCGCTTCGGACCCCGGCGACACACCGGAGCAGGGGATGACCACCTCAGGCAAGCAAGGAGCCGCCGGCGAGCCCGCGCAGGGAGCCCCCGCGACATGATCCATCCGCACGCAGCATGTTCCAGTGCCGACTTCGCCGCCGCGTGGTGGGCGAACTACCTGTGCGCTCCAGACGTCGACGAGGGGGACCTGACTGAGGTTGACCCGGCCACAGCAGTACTCGAACCCACCACCGCGGCGATGCCAGGATCAGCGGCCGATGAGGGTGTGATCAGCCAAGAGCAGGTATCTCGGTTGTTCACCGGCATAGCCGAACGCGTGACGGCCGAGCTCGGGTACGGCCGGCGAGTCCGGCTCCGGGTGAGCCACCACGCCGTGGACCCGATCCTGGGCGACGCTCTGGCCGACGCGGAGATCGACCTGAGCGACGGGCGTCTGGCGTTCGCTCTTCCGTCTGCCGCCATGGAGATCACCCATGACGCTGTTGTCGTCCAGCACGCCTACACCGCTGATCCTCCGCAGATCCTGTGGCAGCCAAGCTCCGATCAAGCCGGCTCGTAGATTCCGCGTGGCCGCGGTGCCTGCAAGACGCCCTCCGCGCCAGCCGTTGGCGGGAGTAGATTGTTGACGAGCGATCGGGACAAGGTGAGCCGACATGGCACATCGAGTTCGAGGGGTGTCGGAGCAGAGAAGCGGAGACCGACATGGAATCCGTTGATCTGCCACTCGACATCCGTCCCTGTGCACGCGGTGGTCGCCCCAAGAGCTAGGTGCCCTACACGGGGCGTGGTTTCCCAGACCATGCCTCGCCCAAGGGCTGGGCTGTTGCAGTGCGAACTCGTCCCACAAGCCGTGGGGCGGGGTTCCCCCGACTACACGCGTTCGTGCCTGCCATCGGAAAGGACGGGGTCGATGTCCCTAGCCCTTCGTAAGGACAGCTAGCACAAGGTGTGGGCTGCGATCGGTGAAACGGCCAGCAGCCCCTACGTCTGGCTCCTACCGATCGCTCTACCAGTCGTGGCGTTTCTGGGAGTCCTTCGCCTTATGGCCAAGGGCGACGCACACAAGGTGGAGTCGCTGAAGTGGAAGACCAGATTCCTTGGTGAGCTTGAGCTGACCTTCCGCGAATCGGACTCCTCCGACATGGGGGACAGCAGTGGCGATGCCTTATCGGGCAACGTACCTGCATGGAAGGGATGGTGGCGTCGCCTACATAGGCGGGAGTGACCACTCCTCCGAGGCATGAGCTCTCGAACCTTCCGCGGCCCCGGCCATCCATCATGGCCGGGGCCTGCTGCTTTCAGGGTGCCCTAGCCGTCGAACCCCTCCAGCCGCCAGACGCGGCGGGCCACGTCCACCAATCGTTGTCTTGGGTCTTTGGCCTCTTCTCGCAGGTCAGAGCGTTATGATCTTGTCAGGCACGTAAGCCATGTTGGCTGCGTTGCAGGCAGGCATGCGCTCTGGGGGCGAGGCCCATGCCTGCGCCGCGCCGGCCGTGTCAGCGGCCGCGTCAGCGCGACACCGGCCGGGCATCAGAGCGGTCCGCGACCGTAACGACCATGAACGGCTCAGTGATTGCGGCCGGGACGCCGCGTAAGGCGTACGAGGACAAGATCGTCCTGGACGGCATCGACTTCCGTCACACAATGCGGGGCCCGCTGGCCCGCTACGACGTCATGCAATCGTTATCTAGGGTTGGTGGACTATTCCTGCAGGTCAGGGAGAAATGATCTCTTCTGTCACGTAGGGCAAGTCGGCTGGAGGCCGAGGCCCAAGCCGGGCCTGCTCTGCCCGCACTCGAAGAAGAACCAGGCACCCACCGCGGCTAAGGGCCCGCCCGTAGCTTCCAGCAAAAACCAACGATTAGCTTTTGATCTTGGTCTGGCGAGTCATCACCGCGGCGAAGCGGAGGTTGGAGCGGATGACGGTAAAGCTGTTGTCGCGGCTGTGGCACACACGCTTGAATCAGCAGGCCACCACGGCCAGCTGCGGATGAGTCGTAAAGGAGGAGGCGCTTGATGAGTGAAGCGTTCTACTCGCACGCGAGGTTGTACGACCTGATGTTCCCGGGCGGCGGGCCCGCGGTCGACTTCTACCGGGCCGAGGCCGATCGGCAAGGCGGGCGCGTGTTGGAGCTCGGGTGCGGCACCGGGCACAAGCTGATCCCCATCGCGTCCGACGGGCATCCGTGCGTCGGCCTGGACTTCTCGTCAGACATGCTTGCTGAGGCTCAGCGTAAGGCGAATGAGCGCGGTGTGGCGGTGGAATGTGTGCAGGGCGACATGCGGGACTTCGATCTGGGCCGCACATTCGACTTCGTGTTCATCACAGCCAATTCCCTGCTGCATCTGCATGAGGCTGAGGATCTGGTGAGCTGCTTCCGGTCGGTCCGACGACACCTGGCACCTGGAGCACGGTTCGTCTTCGATGTGTTCAACCCGAGCGTGCGCCTGCTTGCCGAAGCCGATGGCGTGCGGCGCACCCGGGAGTCGTTCATGGATCCTGACCGTGGCAATGTCAGCGTCGATGTCGCCGAGATCTACGATGCGCCCGCGCAAGTCACACGCGGGACGTGGCACCTCTCGACTGACTCCGAGCCCGACTTCGTCGTCGCACCGCTCGAAATCAGGAGCATCTTCCCGCAGGAGCTGCCGCTGCTCGTCTCGCTCGGCGGCCTTCGGCTCGTCGAGCGCTTCGGCGACTGGTCCGGCCGGCCATTTGCCGTGGATACGCCGCTTCAACTCTGCATCTGCGAGTCCGCCTGATTGACGGCGAGGGTCTTCGCAGGACCGTGCTCGAGCACGGTCACGATGAGAGCTCCAAGTCTTTCTAGATGATCAATTCCAAGGGATGCCTGCGGAGGGTGTGGGTGGGGCGGCGGCCGAAGCCACCGCGAGACGGTCAGGCGGCGGGCTGCCGGCCCTGGTTGTCGAGGTGGCAGCGGGCGGTCAGGCGTCAGGGTCGACTTCGGGGCGCGTGAACCGCACGGGCTTGCCCAGCGACCGGGCGTAGGCGATTTCGGCTCGGGTGCTGTCTCCGATGTAGTCGCCGACTACGAGCACCTCATCAGCGAGCCGGATCTTCGCCCGGTGCAGATCGTCGAGTCGAACCTTCAGCGCCTCGGCCTCGACAGGATCGGACCAAAGTTCGTGCGGCGACTTCATGTCACAGCCCGGTTTGACGACAATCTTTCCGGCTTTGGTCTCCCGCAGATCGGTCTCGGTCATCTCGGTCATGAAGCGGGTGGAGCCACAGATCACGACGATACGCGGGAGGCTCAACAGCTTCTTCGCGTCGGCGAGCTTCTCCTCGGGAGTGAGTAGTTGCGGGTATGACACTGGTTCCTCCTGGTGGTGTGGTCCAAGGGGTGCCTGCGGAGACGAGAACGAGGGTGCTCGAGCTGCCCGCTCGGCTTCCCTGGTATTGATTCAGCGCGGGGGCCGGGAGGCGAGGTAGCGGGGGAGGTGATCGTCACAGCAGGCCCAACGGGTGCCGGACTTGTCGGTAACGGTGTATTTGGGGTCGTTGGGGCAGGGGTTGTTGCGGTCGCCGCCGCCCCAGGTGCAGCGGGTGCGGCTGGCCTGGCCGAGTCGGGGATCGGCGGGGTCGTAGTCCTCGATCTTGGTGGCGGGTGGGCGCAGGCCGGTGCGGTCGCCAACCTCGACGACCTCGTCGGCCCCGAAGGCGCGGCTGGCGCCGGATGGGCTGAGGTCGGCGGCCTGCCCCAGGGTTTCCAGGGTGTAGGGACGCGGGGCGACGTAGACGCGGCCGTAGGCGAGGAGGAGCCGGATCTGAGCGTCGGCGTCCCTTTTGACCGCGACCAAGTCCTCGATGGTGGTCAGCAGGGGATCGAAACCGGGTCCGCTGGCGTCCCATGCCGCGTCCAGGCTCTCCACGAACGCGGCGCGGGCTTCCTCGACGCCGGCGACCGCAGTGTCGAACGACTCGGATGTGGTCTCGTTGTGCTCGGTGGCGACCGGCATCGGGTAGCAGATCGCCGCGAGATCAGTAAGCATCTCACGTGAAGTCATACAAGAAGCATGCAACATTTTTTGCATGAGTACAAGAATATTGTACGAAGATCGAAACATTGAAGGAGTATAAGTCTCCACTGCCGGGATGATCTTCGCGCCCGGGCCGACAACGGCATCTCGTGCGCCGCCGGGCCGCCCGCCTCCGGAGCTTGCGCAGCTCCGCCGAGCGAAAGTCGCTTGGCCACATCCAGCCGTACCTCGCCGTAGGGCTGCACGTGCTGCCAGAACAGCGGGGTCAGCCCACGCCGGTCGGCGAGTTTGAGCAGCTCAGCCCACTCGCGGTCGGCCAGGACGTCCTGCAGCATCAAGGTGTTGATGTATTCACTGAACTACTGGCCGCCCAGGTTGCTGTCTGGGTCAGGATCGGTGAGAGCTGACGAGTAGTAGGTCTCGGTCGAGAGGGCTCGAAGGAAGGCGCCGATGAGGCGACGGGTGATTGCTCCGGGTCTTTGGTTGAGTTCAGCCCAGGTGGTTGCTGTGGTGGCGGTGTAGTTGTCCCGGTCGTATGGCGGGCCGTCGTCCCAGGCGTTTCGGCTAGGGGCCGCCCGAAGCCCTCGAAGGCCGGTGGCTCCGAACGCCAGCGCCCAGTTTCCGAAATAGCCTGCCCGCTGGCGCAGGTGTGGGATCACTGCCACCGGCACAGATTCGTTCGCCGCTGTGCAGCCCGTGTAATACCCGTCATTGGAGTGGATGGCATCCCCAGTACGGCCGGGCCGGACCGAGCGGCAACGTCGACACGAGCTACTACCGCGGGTGTCCTGAACTCGACGGTTGGCCGGGGTCGTGCAGTACGTAGGCCGGCGCGGGGCTGTGAGAGCTGCCGGTATCGCGGTGGGCTGGCTGCGGGGAGCGTTTCGCGTCGGCGGGGGAGCGATCGTGGTCGGTGACGCGATCGGAGGGCATGTTGTCGAGGGTGGCCTGGCCGATGTCGCTGGCGTCGCGGGCGGCGCCGGTGCTGGCCGCGATGAGCGTGTGTTGGGCGAGGCTTCGCCGGGGACAACATCGGCGGCGGCTGCTGGCGTTCGAACGTGCTCGGCGTCGACCTGGACGTCAAAGGCGCCGTCGACGGCACCGCCGCCTGCGCGGAGCCTGACTGGCCGTGGCCGGACACGCTCGCCTGTGGCCGAACACAGCCGCCGGTGAGTCGATGGCGGCCTTGCCTCTTCGCCGGCAGGGTGCGCACACTGAGCGGTGACCCCTTCCCGAAAAGAGGCGAGATCAGCAGTGAAAGCATGGATCCTGCTCGTCGGCGGTGTGCTGTTCGCCCTGCTGGGAGCGGTGTGGACGCTGCAAGGGCTGGGCGTTCTGGGCGGCAGCGTGATGAGCGGCGTCACCGCGTGGGCGGTCATCGGCCCGGTGGTGGTCATCGTCGCCCTGGTTGTCGCCGTCATTGGGGTACGGGGCTTGGCCAAGCGGCAGCCTCGCGACTGATCTACACCACGTTAAAGGAGGCTCGTCCCCCAGCGACACCGGCATGGCCGACGCTCACGGGTCATCCATCGGTGTCGACAGCGGCTTGGCTTCGCCGGCGCGCGACGCCAATCCCCTTGAATTGATGGCTGGCAGGCGCGCGGAGCCCCCGGACGGCTACGGCCGGGTCGGGGCTCGCAGACCACAGACCTCTCGCCGCATGGCCGGGCCCCACGACCTCATCCCATGCCGGGTAGGCCCACAGCCCAAGTACGGCTGGAAGGGGCAGCCGGTTGACATAAAGCCTGTTAGCGAGCAACGCGACCTGCGGAAACGCTCGATCCAGCGTCATCGCGCCGCAGGGCGCCTGACTCATCCCCGAACGCCCGGACCGAAACCGGCCCTCTACGAGTGACATCATCGCGCACGCCGACCCTTGGCGACGCCGCTCGTTGGGGCCGTGTGGCGCGATCCTTACCGGCAGGCCAACCAGGCGAAGCTCGCGGTCAGCAGTACGTCCAGCTGCCCGTCCATGGCCGAGGTCCGCGCCACGGTGGCCACCGAGAAGCACAGACGGACGATCACGCTGCGGGCCCGGATGTGAGGTGGCGCGGCACAGTGAAAGGGGTCCTCGGTGGTCGGCCTGGCGGAGGGTCGCCGGCTTTGAGGGGCGGACGCGGCGGCCACCATGGGACAGGAGACGACGAACACCCCCGCCCGGCGTTGAGGACGGGAGTGCCTGCCCTTCGTTGCGGGACGTCAGAAAACGATGGTCCACCCTTCGCGGTTGGCCTGGTCTGCGGTGTAGGCGACACCATGAATTTTGAGCCCGGTGTCATCCAGGAGGGTGATCGCGCCGCCGTTGTTGCCCAGCTGCAGCGCTTCGGTGACCGGCACCACCAGGGTGGCCCCGGCCGCGAGCGGCCCGGCCGGCAACGCGAGCGTGCGCTTGGCCCGATCCGTCAGGTGCCAGCCCTGCAAGTCGATCGGATCGGGCGAGGCGTTGATCAGTGTGATGGTCTCGCGCTCTGGCGCCGGTCCGTCGGGGTTGACCAGCGCGGCCACAATCCGCACCGGTTCTTCGCCGGCGGGCCGGGCGGGCGCGGTCTTGATGGCGTGCCCGGTGCGGTCGTCGGTGTGCCAGGCCTGGGATTGGAAGGCGAGGAAGATGGCGACCCACCGCGATGCGCCAGGGAAATGGAGCAGCAGGCCGCCGTCTTGCCAGACGCCGTCGTCGGACCGGAACCGGCCGCTGTTGCCTTGGTTCATGTGGACGTCGTGCACGCCGTTGCCCGGCCGGAACCCGAAGACCTTGTCCGGGGCGCTGGTTTCGGGACCCCACCGCTCGCCGAACACGAACATGTGCGCGTCGGGGTCGCTGATCGCACGCTGCACGAAGTGGTCGAGCCGGTCGGCCAGGTCGTTGTCGTCGCCCGGCAGCTCGGGCGGCAGCGGCCGCATCGCGGCGGGGTCGAAGAGGTTGCCGCGGATGAAATCCACGGCGGCTCCGCCGGGCGCGGACGCCAGCGGCGTCCACCCGCTGCCGGCGGCCGGAAGCAGCTGGACGACGGGGTGGCGGAAGTCCTCGGCCGCCAGGTACAGCAGCTCGGAGGGGCCTGCTGCGATTGCACGTTCACCGCCACCCGGTAATCGGTCCCTGCGGCGTCGGTGAGGTGGATCTGGTAGTGCGGGGTGTCTGCGCCCCCTTCGCGACGCCGGTCGACCGCGCGCCCGGCCAGCACACCATAGGACCGCAGTGGCATAAGTCCACTCCTCCTGAACGACGATCACATCCCGCGCCGGTCCGGTTGACGCGGCGTACCCGGGCAGAGGCTAACCGCCAGATCGCGGCACGGGAGGCCTATCGTCGAAACCAGTCCGGGCGGTCTTCGATCGCGTATGGCCGCCTGAAGTCGCCCTGGCAGGGGTACGGGCGGAGCACGCCGGAAACACACCGCGTGGTCCAGGCGTCTGATTCGGTTCAGCGCTTGCGTCGCCGAGCCGCAGGGTCGTGCTCGGCGGTGATATGGGCGGAGGTCTCCTCACCGAGCCGGACGTAGTGGCCGAGGCTGGACAAGTGCTGGTGGCGGGACTTGGCCTGCAGTTCGGGGGCGGTGCGGCCGGCGGCGGCCAGGTGGGTCAGCGCGCTGTGGCGGAGCTGGTGCAGGGTCCAGCCGTGGCCGTGCGGGTCGAGGGCGGTGGAGGCAGTCTTGAACAGGTGCTCGGCGCGCGGGTAGGACAGGCGGCCGCGGCCGGTGACGGGGCAGATGTCGGCGGCCGCGGGCGCGCGGTGTCCGGAGGTGGGGGCACGCCGACCGGCTAGGACGACGGGCCCGGCCTGGCCGCCTTGGAGGAGACGGGGTAGCAGGCGGGCGGTGGCGGTGGCCCAGTGCACGTACTCGGTGGCGCCACCCTTGGAGGTGACGCGGGCGCGCCGGTACTCGAGGTCGAGGTCGTCGATGTCGAGGTCGAGGATCTCCTCGGCTCGGGCGGCGGTCTCATACAACAGGCGCCACAGCACCCGCTCCCGCAGCGGGTGCCGGTCGTCGGTGAACAGCTTCTCCAAGCGGGCCTGGGGGATGGCGCGATCACCGCGGCGGACGGTCTTGCGCCGTGTCAAGCGGCGCGCCGGGTTGGTCGCCAGGAGGTCCTGGCGCTGCGCCCAGGTGGTGAAGGAGACCAGCGCGGACAGGTGCCGGTTCCAGGTGGCGGCGGCCGCGGCCTCCCAGCGGTCCATCACCGCGGCGTAGCAGTCGGCTGCGCGACATGGTGGAAGAGGCGGTCAACGTGCCACACGTGAAAGAAAGGATCATCTCGCTCTGACCTGCGGGTCAAGCCCGTCAACCCAAGATAACGTCGGGCCGGCGTCGGCCACGCCTTCCGCCTCGGCGAGGAGACCTCCAGCTCGCGGCACCGCCGAGCACGACCCCGCCCGCCGCCGATGCACCCGCTGACTAAGCCAGTCCCCTCAGCGCCGCCACCGATGCAGTATGCCTTCAATGCCAGCCAACGTGCCTTACAAGATCATCACGCTCTGACCTGCGAGAAGAGGCCAAGAACCCAAGATAACGATGGTCAGCACGGGCAGCACCGCAGCCAGGGAGTGAAATACTGCTCGACGAACTGCGCGCGCGCCCAGGCCGCACGCGAGCTGCGCCGACGTCGGCGCGCTGCGGACTGAACGAACGCCGCACCGCACCGAGAAATAGCTATGCCCCGGCTGCGTGCGATGCAGAGGCAGGACCGGGGCTTATGCCTCGACAGTACCACCCTTTGTGTTGGCAGGAAACTATGGGAAACCAGAAGGCGGCCACGATGCAGGAAGCTGAGGCCAAGCGGTTGTGTACGCTCCTGTCTCCTCTCCGTCTCGCCGAATACCAGCTGGCCTGCGGCGGTGACGACGTCGCCGCCTTGCGGCTGCACTGCTGGAACACGGAGATCAGCGAGGCGTTCTACGGGCCCTTGCAGTACCTGGAGGTGGCCATGCGCAGCGCGATGACGCGCGAGCTGACCACCTACTTCGGACGTGAGGATTGGTGGAGCGATCCGCGCCCTCAGCTCACCTACGGCGGCCGCCAGCGCATCATCGAAGCCGAGCAACAGTTGCAGCGCATCGGTCTGACCCCCACGCCTCACATGGTCAGCGAGGAACTGCCATTCGGCTTCTACGTCTCGTTGCTCGGGCCGGGCAACGGCTACGACCAGCGGCTCTGGCGCACCGCTCTGTACCGGGCTTTCCCTGCCTACCGCGGCCGCCGCCGGCTCCTGCACCGTCAGGTCGACCACCTCAGGATCTTTCGTAACAAGATCGCCCATCACGGACCGATCCATCACCGCCACCTTGTCGCCGACCACGAGGCGATCCTGCAGTGCCTCGGCTACATCGACGCGGGATTGGCCACCATGGTGCGGCAGCACAACCGGGTGCCCGAGGTCCTTGGTCGGCGTCCTTGATCCTGTTGTGCGACAGCGCCGCCCGCTTCCCCGCAAGGAACCCCCGCCCGGGCACGCCGCGGGGCCGTCGACGGGAGTGCTCCTTTACTACGCTCCCGCGCCAGCCAGCGGCGGGGGAGGGGCCTGGCCGCGCTCGCCGTCGGCCGCAGGGCAGAGAGACCAGCAGACGGTTGCCAACCGAGCACGGTGGCAAGCCGGCGTCAAGTTCTCAAACGGTCACCCACTTCGGCGGGCCGTCCGCGTCGTCCGGGTGTTCGCGGCCAACCGGGGCGACCGCCTGGAAAGATTCCAGCCCTCAGCCGACCCCGCCCGGCGCGACGCTGACCGACGCCGGGTCTGGACCACCCGCTACATGCGCTCCGGGCACGGCGACGAGTTCAGCGCCCGCGACGCCATGTCCGCCGCACGAGCCGCGATGACCGCGACGAAGGACATGCACCGCGCCACCACGTTCGAGGCCGCCAACCCCCACTCCATCGCCCGCCAGGAGTTCGCCACCATGGCCCAAGCCGCCAACGAGTGCATCACCAAGGTCGCCGGCATCGACACGGTCGGCCCGCAGGCGGTCCGGCGCGAGAACACCAGCCTGCTCACCCAGATGATCGCCGACCTCGAAGCCCGGCTCACCGAGCCGGCAACAGGCTGACTCCGGCCGCCACCGGGCCATGGCAGCCGGTCCCCGGACGCACCGCAACCCCCAACGACTCCGGCCAGGAGATCCGTCATGACCCCGCTCGAATACACCCTCGCCAAAGCGCTCACCGAGGTCGTCATCAGGCTAGACCTCAGCGACGACGACGCCATCACGCCCGAGGCCACGATGCAGGTGATCGAGCCGGTGGCCGCCCTCCTGCAGGAGTTGTCCGAGCAGGACCGGCAAGCTCTCGCCGACGTGATCAACCAGTTCGCGCAGCAGGAAACTGACCCTGAGCGGCATCTGACGGCCTGGGAAGCGCCCGAAACCCTGGGTCTCCTGGTCTGAGGGCTGCTGTCTTGATGCTGTGATCAGATTTCTGCCCGCGCTGCGCATCGGCCGCAAAATCCTGGTGCCCACCGCGCCGAGGGCCGCCCCGGACCGCCCTGGCTCAGGCCAGTGCGTCCATCAGGGCGGTGACATAGGCATCCAGCCGCTCCTCCACGGCACGCGTCGTCAGCTCTGTCCTCCCTGCCTCCCTCCATGGCTGCGACACCACCTGCACTTCTTCTGAGCACGCCAGCCCGTCCCGCACCTGCCAGTACAGCCGCTCGCTCGCGGCCGCGGCCAGCACACCGCCGGCCTCCTGATACGCCTCAGCGAACCGCAGACCCCACGCCGGGCCGTGCAGCAGGGCGAGATTGGTGGAGCAGTGCGCCACGTCGAGATCCGCCGGGCCCCAACAGGTCGCTGCCCAGTCGACGACGCCGGTGATCCGGGCACCTGCCGGGCTTGGGGGCGACATGTCGAACAGCACGTTGCCGGGTTGGAAGTCCCGGTGCAGGAATCGTCCTTCATAGGGCGGCGCCGGCTTGCGGATCACGTCGATCGCCGCGGCCCATGCCGCCGCGTCGGCGCCCTTCGGAACCACGACGGTGTCGGCGGTCGTCAGCGTCACATACTTCCGGGGCCGCTCGGCGGGCCGCAGCGCATGGATCGCCGCGAGTTGACGGGCCAGCAGAGGGACGCGTGTCTCCAATCCCTCATCGTCGAGGACCGTTCGGCCCGCCAGATGTGTCATGAGGAGCGAGGGATACTCGCAATGCGCGGCGGTCGGATCAACCGCGACCAGTCCAGGAACCGGCACGTCGGTCCCCGTGAGCAGGGTCAGGGCGTCGGCCTCCCTGTTCAGCCAGTCCTCGGCGTACTCCATGTTGACTAAGGTCCGCAGCACCAGGTCACGGGTGCCTCCGTGCCGCGTGCCGATGGTCAGCCTCCGCATCTCGGCATTGATGCCGCCGTGCAGCGCCTCGGTTTCGACGATCCGTTCGCCGACCTCCAGGTGCCGGCTCACCCAAGCCAGTGTCAACGGTCGGACAGCCGCCGCCTCATCGTGGTTTGTCACCGTGCCACCTCATCATCCGGACGGAGGGCGAAGAACCGGAACAGCTCCTCGCGCCCGATCTCGGGAACTGGCGCAGTGCCTCAAGTTGCTGGTCGGTGAAGACCTGAGCGACCAACCAGCACCCCTCGCCACAGCCCGAAGATCCGCAGCTAAGGAGCCTAGTCGATCATATCCGCCCAAAATTTCCCGGATGCTACGGCGACTCCCCGGTTAAAGAGCACCGCGCCGACTTCCGAGATTGCCATGGCCAACCTACTTGCCTTACGTGCCTGACAGACCTTCAAGCAGCTGACCAGCTATTTCGCTTGACTACCCACGATAACGATTGATCTCACGCCGTATCCTCTTCTTGCAGCGATGATCTGTGTCAAGTTGCCGCAGCCTCGTTGAGGCGCGCGCGGGCATCTGGGCCTCGCTCACACGGCGTTCTCAGGCGCCCATGCCCTCAGACGAGGAGACCTAGGGTTTCGGGTGCCTCCCAGGCGGTCAGCTGCCGCTCAGGGTCGGTCTCCTGCCAGGCGAACTGGTTGATCACGTCGGCGAGAGCTTGCCGGTCCTGGTCGGGGAGGTCCTGGAGGAGGTCGATCACCGGATCGAGCACCTCCATTGTTGCCTCGGGGTGTGATGGCGTCGTCGGTGCGGCGCTTGCCGGGAAGGTCGGCGGATCGCCCGGGAAGGTCGGCGCCCGCCAGCCTATCCTCGGGCGTTCACGGCGCTGCGCGAGTCCAGGTCCAGTACGGCGTTCGCCGTCCGCTCGATGATGCCGAGGCTGATCTCGTCGGGCTGGTACTTCGGCTGGATGACGCTGTGCCCGATGGTCGTCAGCCAGACGAAGTAGGGGTAGAACGCCTGCTGGCGATAGGCGAGCCAGGCGTCATCCGGCGCCGGCGCCTCGCCTCCGGCCGCGGCGAGCCGGTCCAGGTAGAACGCCAGCAGGTCACGTTCCCATGCGCGGCGGTTCTCCACCGTGAGCCCGGACGCGACGGTGTAGGTGAAGTCGTAGGCCCAGGTGCCGCGCATGACGACCTGCCAGTCCGTGAACCCCATGCGGCCGTCCGCGGTCATGTACGTGTTGCCGATGTGGGAGTCTCCGTGGAGCAGAGTCAGGGGGCCCTGGCTGGCCACGTCGAGTGATCGTTCGAGCGCCCGGTAGAGCGTGTCCTGCTGGGACACGATCGCCTCCGGCAGCACCGACCTGGCCCGCCGGGCTCCGACCTTGGCCCGCTTCTCCATGCCGATCAGCCTGTCGAGGTTGCCGAAGTGCGAGCTGGGCAGCTTCAGCCAGACGTGTCCGGCCAGCCCGCGGGCGTTCCAGTAGTGTCCGTGCCAGGCCGCCATGTTGGCGAGGAGATCCTCGATCTGCTCCCGCGAGATCGGCGTCTGGGGCGAGCAGAAGGTCGCACCCTTGGTGGCCACGATGTCTTCCATCAGCGAGATCGAGCGGCCCGACTGAAGATCGACTGCCCCGTAGTAACCGCGCGCTGCCTCGATGCCGAGGTCGGGCCGGAGATGGCGGTAGAAGTTCGGCTCGCCCTCGAGGATGCTGGCCAGGCTCAGGACGAGGCGCTGCTTGAACCCCGCCGTCGACTTGGCGAACAGGACAGAGGGAAGACCCGCCCGGCGGCCGGCGTCGTTGTAGTCGATCGTGATCCTCCAGCGGGAGGACGTGCCGCTGCTCACGTTCCTGGTCGTGAACGACTCGACGGCCGCCCCCGGAATCCCGGCGCAGATCACGGCGGTCAGCCACTCGCGGGTGACCTCCTTGCCCGACACGGGAATGTCGGCCGACTCGCGCCGGCTGAGTCCCTCCCGGACGACGTGGCTGCCTACGCGGGCGATCCCTTTGACTATCTCAAGTCTCGGGTTACTCGTACGGAGGGATGTCGTCACGGTCGATCTCCTTCGAGAAGCGGCAGCCGGTTCAGCAAATGATCTTCCTCCGGGAGTATGCCACCGCCGAAGCCGTCACGACGCCACAAAGAACACCGAATCTGACCATCAGTCAAGCTGTGGACCACGCCACGACGCGATCGGTGGCTAGGTCATAGCCGATCAACGGATGCTCGGCGTTGCCCTCCGGTGAGGACCATCGGCTTGCCCAGCACCGGCCGACGGCCCGCAGGAACGCGCACACCACGTCGAGCCGCTCCTGGCCCTGCAGTTCCAGCGGCTCGAAATCGACCTCGATCTCCGCGTCAGTGAAGAAGTGCGCGTTGACCAGCACCTCGGGGATCGGCCGGATCCGCAGCAGCACCGACATCTCACCCCGCCGGGCCAGCACGTCCTCCACACGGTCCCGCACTAGCCGGCCTAGTCCAGCCCATGGCCTCGGCAGTACGACAAGTACAAGGCGATCCGGGCCGCGTAGGTCTTCTCGGTGTTGAACGCCCGGCCCGCCCCGCGAAGCCCCTCCAGGTACGCGCACGCCTCGACATGCAACTCGAGATCCTCGTCGACCACCACCCACGACACCGACTCATCGGCGGCTTTGCCGTGGGCGGTCCGGTCACCCGCTACACCCTCGCCCGGATGGAGGACCAGCACGTCAACCACCAGATCGGCGTGTACTTCTCCTGGGACTCCCCGCACCGCGATTGCGGGGCCGTCGTCGCTGCCAGCCGCTCCGCTTCTTCGTTCAAGGCCGTCGGGACAGCACGATTACCCGTCTCGCCCATCGGCTCCCCAGCCCGCACTCCCATGGGCCTGACCGGGGCGCCTCGATTGTCGTTGAGATCAACCCGACGCTCCTGAGCGCGCTGCATGCGCCCAGAGTCGCTGATGTGCTTCCTTCGCCGCTGCGGCGAAGACCAGGTTAAGCGCGGCGCGGTTGCGGCCGTGGGTGACCAGGCCATGGCAATTGCGGCACAGGGCCAGCATGGTGGACGGATGGTCACGGGCTCCGCGGGCGAACGCGGCGGCGGGGTCCCCGTCGGCGTGGTGGACCTCCAGCAGCGGGCCGCCGGCATCGGTGACATCGTGCCGGTATCCGGTGTCGGTGCAGGTGGGATTCTCACACCAGCCGCCGCTGCGCTCCAGGACAGCCTTGCGAGTTCTGGCCTGCCTGGCTCGCTGCTCGCGAACGATCAACGTCCGCCTTTGATCGCGGCTGGTGCGCTCGGCGGCTTCGGCCTGCAGGCACCACTGCCGGTACTGGCTCGGGGCCGCCGCGGCCATCGCCGCCAGCGTCTGCAGCGCCGCTTGCGCGCGCTCGAACGCCCGGGCCGATTCGGTCACCCGGCCGGCGAGCTGGGGCTGGCATCGGTTGTCCCACTGACCGGTGAATCGTGAGCGGGCCAGGCGCAGGCAAGCGAACCGGGTATGGCTCAACCTGTGGAGCATGACCTTGTGCCCGGGCAGCAGCTCGCCGTTAAAGTCGCAATGGATGCCGTCACCGGCGCGCAATTCCAGCTCGCAGAACAAGACGCCGTAGGTGCGGGCCCGGTCCAGGCACACGACCTGGCGTCCCTGCAGCATCGCGGCCACCGTGGCATGAATCTCACGGAAGGCCGGGGCGGCTCGCACCTGCTTGGGCGTGACGTGGTGCCGTGCTAGGTCCGCGGCCGGAAGAACTTCGCCGGGAAGTGGGTTGACCAGTGTCTTCAGCAAGGGCTCGCCCGTGCTGCTGTAGATCGCCAGGTCGCACAGCATGGCGCGCTCCTGCGGACCATCGATGGGGTCGTCGATCTCTCCCCAGGTGCCGACTTCCAGGATGACGCTGTCGGGATCGGCCAGCACGCTCGCAGCCCACGCGGCCGCATCCCAGCGATCCTCGGCACGTTCGGCTGCCGTGGGCGGTAGGTCGTGAGGCAGCGCCTGTTTGCGTCGATACAGGGCACGTACCGGGTAACGGTCGACGATGCATGGAAACTTGCCGGGGATACCCAAAGATGCGGCCACGAGGAGATGGTGGTCGTCGACGGCGGCGTTCTGTACAGACCGGGGCACGGAAGCTCGATGCCCGTTCACGTAGGCAGGACCGATGAGGAACGCGTCGGGCCCCAGCGCGTTGCGCGGCCGCAGCCCGCACGCGGCCAGATGCTCCGCGGTGGCCAACTCGGCCGGTACGGCCGGCCACAGCTTGCCGTAACGGCGATACGCCTCGTGGGACACCCAGCCCTTCAGATCGGCCGAGTAGATCGGCGCATCCCACCCAGTGGGCAAGCCCCACCACAAGGGCCGCCAGCCCGAGGGCTCAGGCGGCGCAACGGGCCTGGCAAGTTCGGCGTTAGTCCACACGTCCAGAGGGCGCATGGGTCCGATTTCAACGCGATGGATGCGGGCTTCGCCGGTGAAGTGCTCAACTCGTGATCAGATGCTCCGACGGCATGCTGGTGGGCGCGGCAAGCTCGAGTCTCCCGGCTACGGAGCTCAAATGGCCGAGGATGAGGCGCGCCACTTCATTCGGGGCCTCCAGGTGCATGTCGTGGCCAGTGGCCAGGTCGGCAAGGGAGAGCAGCGGAGTCTGCGCGGAGACCGTCTTCAGTTCGCGAGCGAAGCCGCGGACGTAGGCGTCGAAGGCCACCGAGACGGCCGGGGGCAACATCGCACTCAGGTCCGAGCCGCTGGAGGAAACGACGAGGAGGCGACAGCGGGCCGCCCGGTAGACGGCGACGAGGTCGAGCGCGTCCATCTGCGTGATGAAGTGGGTCATTCCCGGATCGCCCTCCGTCTGTTCGGCGAGGAACGCGCGCATTGTGCGCTCGGCACCGACCGGGTCGACTCCATCGAAGGGCCCGGTGGGATTGGTATGCCCGTCCAGATTGACCGCGAGCGGGCACTCGGGATGCTCTGAAGCCCACAGGGCCGCGACGATGCCGCCCAGCGAGTGCCCGACCACGGCAGGATGCCTCCAAGCCATGGTCGTTGATCGCCTCACCCACAGACTCGACAGCTCCAGCCCAAGACCACGAGCCTAGATCCGGCAACCCGACCGCCACCGTGCGTAGCCCCGCTGCCTCCAACGACGGCGCAGCGAGCCGCCAGTCCGTGGACCTCCGCCCACCGCCGGGCAATAGAAGAATCTCCCTCATCGTGGCACTCTCCCGGCCCGGCGGCCGCCACTGCAACCCGATTCCGCCCCTCGGCTGCCGCAGGCCGTGATGTAGTGGCGACAGGTATTACGCCCCCGATCCGTGGTCGAGGAGGCGGGCTTCAAGGTCGGCGATTCGCCGCTCTTGGAAACGGACGTTGGAGCCAGCGGCCTTGAGCCGTTCGTCGAGGACTCGGTTGCCGGCGGTGAGCTGAGCGTGCGGGTGGCGGAGCTGGAACGCCGGCAGAAGCGCAATTCCGGCAACTCCTCGGTACCGCCTTCCAACGGCCCCGATGGGTCCCTGATTTTGGATGATGTACGGGCGAAGCCCGTGCCATTGTGATCTTCTGAATGAGATCCTGTCTCAATCCGGCGCCCTTTACAAAGTAGATTTCCTAGAAGGCGGAAGCGGGGGGGGCACGAGGCCCCCGTGCGCCCACACCACCAAAAGAAACCGGGTAGGCCCGAACGCAATAAAACAACCCCCCCACAACCCCCCAACAACCACCAACACCCCGGACAGAAGAGCGGCC
>NZ_JBSFNK010000061.1:0-40985 GCF_053587055.1 Nonomuraea sp. NPDC003707
AAAACCCACACCACCTACAACCAAGCAACCGCATGGTCACACCGGCGACACGACCTCGCCGCTTGACATTCCGGATCCAGGGATGTCTGACCCACGGCAGCGCCGCCGAGCCTGACGGAGACGTTCCCCAGGAGCCGCGTGAGACAGCTATTGCATAGGAAGCTTTCCTATTTAATACTGCGATCAACGCAGCGTATCGCGGCGCGCGATGCTCCATCGCGCTCCTGCTGCACGTGACGCCCTGTCCCACCGGCTCGGCGACTTACTGCCCGGAGGTCCTCGTGGTTCGTCGTGTCCCTGCCCTCCTCACCGTCATGCTCGCCGCGCTCGGCGCGCTGTCCATCTCCGCCGCGCCGGCGCAGGCGGCAGACGTGGAGGTGACCTACAGCCCGATCTCGCTCGGCGACTACTGCTCCGCCAGGGTCAATTCCTCCTCCACCATCGGCTTCTACAACGGCGGCCTGAGCTGCTACCGCTGGAGCAGCGGCGGCTCCGGCATGACCTACACCGGCAGCGGAAGCGCCTCCGCCGCGTGCGCGTACTTCAACCCCACCTACACCTACCTCGGCTCTGCCCAGGGCGCCAGCCAGGCGCTGATCTGCAGGTACTCGGTCTGACCCACGCCGATGCCGCCGCGCGGGCGAGGTCCGTCCGCGCGGTCGTCGCCGCAGCGAGGGCTTTCGTCGTGCGCGGCCAGGAAGTCCATCGTCGTCCCCGTCGCCGCTAAAGGTCGCGCCGCTGAAAGGTGCTGCTGGAGACTGATGGATTGCATGGCTTTAGGGCTGTATCTGGGGGTCGTCAGGAGGTGCGAGCGTCGTAGTTCTCGCGGTTTGCGAGGACCTCGGCCATGTGCGTCTGCGCCCAGTTTCTGAGCCCGCGCGTCATGTGGTGGAGCGAGAGACCGAGGTCGGTCAGCTCGTAGGAGACGGTGACAGGGACGGTTGGCGTCACGGTACGGGTGAGCAGACCATCGTGTTCCAGCGACCGTAGCGTCTGGGTCAGCATCTTCTGGCTGACCCCCGCCAGAAGCCGAGAGATCTCGGAGTAACGCATCTCCTTCGGAGCGTCTGCGTGTGCCGCACCGGGTCGGCGAGGGCTGTTGTCGCCGCCCAGCGCGCACAGGATCAGGACGACCCACTTGTCCGAGATTCGGTCGAGCAGCTGCCGGCTGGGGCACTCTGCCAGGAACGCGTTGTACTCCACCTTGGCCTGAGCCCGCTTCTGGGCCGCCTTCATCGTCGCCACTGATCGCACCTCTCACCGATAGGTGGGTTACGCACTCCCAAGTGCCTACTTCCTGACAGGAAGTTTCTCTCCAATGCTGATGCAGGGAGGCAGAAGGCGCCACCCCCAAGTGCACGACGAAAGGCAACAAGATGAGCACACCCTCCCTCTCTCTTCCCGGCGGCGCTTGGACTCTGAGCGACCTGACCGTCACCCGGTTCGGCTACGGCGCCATGCAACTGGCCGGCCCGTGGGTCATGGGGCCGCCCGCCGATCGCGACGGTGCCCTGGCTCTTCTGCGCGAAGCGGTCGACCTCGGTATCACTCACATCGACACCAGCGACGCCTACGGGCCGCGCGTCACCAACGAGTTGATCCGCGAGGCACTGCACCCCTATCCCGAGTCGCTGCACATCGTGACCAAGGTGGGCGCGACCCGCGACGAACAGGGTGGCTGGCCTCTGGCCCGGCGACCCGAAGATCTGCGCCGCCAGGTCCACGACAACCTCAAGTCCCTCCGGCTCGACGTACTCGACCTGGTCAACCTCCGGCTCGGCAACGCCGAAGGTCCCCAGCCCGGCTCGCTCGCCGAGGCGTTCGAGACGCTCGTCGAACTCCGGCAGCAGGGCCTGATCCGCCACCTCGGGGTCAGCAACGCCACCGCGGAGCAGGTCACCGAGGCACAGAGCATCGCGCCGATCGTGTGCGTGCAGAACATGTACAACCTCGCCCACCGCCACGACGACAAGCTCATCGACCAGCTCGCCACCGACGGCGTCGCGTACGTGCCCTTCTTCCCCCTCGGGGGCTTTACCCCGCTTCAGTCCTCGGCGCTCTCGGCGGTCGCCGCTCGATTGGAGGCGACACCGATGTCCGTCGCACTGGCCTGGCTGCTGCAGCGATCACCGAACATCCTGCTCATCCCCGGCACGTCATCCACGGCACACCTGCGCGAGAACATCGCCGGCGCGGGACTCTCCCTCTCTCATGAGGACTTGACCGAGTTGGACGACATCAGCCGCTGAATGCCCCAGAGCTGAACGGCCCACAAGCCACGACCGAAGCCACGATTCAAGTCCCGGCCCCGGTCACCTTCGCGCGACCGGGGCCGAAGCAGGACGATTCGCCCTCACCTGGATGACTTCAGATCATCAACCGTCAGGGAGCGGCGGTGGCAGCTCACTCCGCGTCGGTGGCCGGGGTCAGGCCACGACTACACCCTGGATTATGAAGAGCCGTTTTGCCCTAACCGCCACTGCGCGATATGTGATCAAGCCAGAAGCGCGCATTTCAGTAATGCACACCTGTCTTGTCTGCCACATTTGGGCGGGGGGACGGCGCGCCCTTCTGGTCCTCTAGGGACGTATTCCGGCTGCTCATCACCTCAGCGCGAAGCGTTACGGGATAACACGACTTTAGTTGGGTTACATTATGCATCCTTGACAGCACTCAATGTCAAAGATCATGGTGGAGGCATTCGCCCGGCGGCCTTCAAGTCGTGATTGAGGTCTGGGCACGGTCTGTTTTCGTCGGATACGACAGGGGGAATTTCTGCATGTCAGAATTCATCAACGTCCTCATCGCCATCGACGCGGAAACCATTCTCGGAAGGTTCGGCAAGAACACCGATCCGAACGGGCCGACATCGATCCCCGACAGCAGCAACCTGATCTACATGACCACCCGGCAGAACCAACTCGGCGGCGCTCCGGGCAGCGAGTTGACAATCAACGCCTCCCCAATGGACATCATCAGGTGGCGCGAGACGACACTATCCCTGAACTCCGAGTACACCGGCATCCTCTACAGGTTCAACACCCTGGCCGGACAGGACCTGATCAGCACCCCCGTACCAAGGTCGGTGATGCTCAGCGAGCCACAGCCGAACAGCCAGGACCCGCTGAATCCCACCACCCAGAAAATCAACAGCTATTACTGGGAGTGCGAGATCCTGGACACGGGGACGGTCACCTACAACTTCAGCTTCATGATCCTCAACCACAAGGGTGAGAGGCAGGGTTACTACTGCTGGGACCCCTTCATCAATATTCAGCCCTAGGGGCCGGCGCACACCGGCTCGTACGCTCTGCCCGGCACGTACAGGCCCCATTCCTGCCGGGCGAGCGCCCGCTGGGCCGAGGCGCAGACGTTCTCCACGCTCACGGCGGGCAAAGCCACGTTCCAGAGCCGGATCGTCTTGTCGTAGCCGGTGCTCACCAGCGTGCGACCGTCGGGGGTGCAGGCCACTGCGGAGACGTCCTCGCGATGGCCGGTCAGCGGGCGGCCGAGCTGCCGCCCGGTGGCGACGTCCCACAGCCGGACGGTGCCGTCGCGCCCGGCCACGCCAGGAGTCTGCCGCCGGGCGCGAACGCCACCTCGTCCACCATCCCCGTGTGGCCGGTGAACACGGAGCGGGCCGGGTTGAGCAGGCCCCCGCCCATGCGCCGCACCACGTCGGCGATCCGTTCCCGGGCCGCGCGTGCCTGCTGGGCTCCGGGCTCCTCCCCGGTCGGCTCCATGCGCGCTCCGGTCCGTCCGCGAAGGCACCCTGCCGTACCGGTTCATCACCGACGGCGGGCTCGCCGCCACGTCCGGTACGGACGAGTTGCAGGCGGATCCTGATCAGCCGCGTCGGCGCGCTCAGCGAGGGATGAAGCCGCGGTAGACGATGCGCCGACGCCGGAGCACCGGCCACTGCCGGTCCTTGATGCCGCTCAGCGCGAGGGCGGTCATCGCACCGGCGAGGAAGGTGCCCACGATGACGCTCATGACCAACATGAAGGCGATCTCCACAATAATCCCCTCGTCAACAGTTGAAATCTGAACTTGATGGCGTGAACAGCGCCCTTCCCCGCTCTATTCCGCGAGGTTTCCCAAGGGGTTGGTCAGCTGCGACGGTGAACCTCGAGCTTGCGACGTCGAAGCTTCAGCGGCTCAAGGTGCGCTCTGATCGTGGGTCTCGCCATGATCGATGTCCGGCGCCATGGTCTGGATACGCGCCTCCGCGACCTGCCGCATGATGCGGTGGGCCCCGCACGCCTCGGCGGTGGCGTACGCCTCTGCGGCCAGCGCCACCGCGTCGTCCCGTCGCCCTTGTGCGGCGGCGATGTAGATCAGCCCTACCTGGTTGGCGGCGACGGCGGCCGGCAGCCCGAGCTCCCGGCACAGCCGTACCGATGCCTCCAGATGCTTCCGGGCGGCGTCCAGCCGGCCCGCGGCATGGTCCGCGATCCCCAGGTGCCGGAGCGCTTCCCACTGGGTGTATCGGTCGCCTGCCGCAGTGGCCAGGTCGTACGACTGCTCAAGGAGGGGAATGGCGCGGTCGGGGTCGCTCCGTACGACCTGGTGGCAACAGCCCTCCCAGAACACCGAACCCGCCTCGCCCGCCGCATCACCCAGCGTCCGGTACAGGTGTGTCGCACGCTCGAACAGCGCCAGCTCACGTGGGTCCTCGCGCCGGTCATCGAGGAACCGCGCGTGCAAGATCCGTCCCCGGGCCAAAGCGAGATCGGCTTCGACCTTGTCCAGCTCCCGCTCCGCCGCTGCCGGCTCACCGACATCGCCGACGAAGACAGGGTGCTCATAGGACAGCCTGGCCTTCTCGATGCGTCCCTCCATGCCTGCCCCACTCATCTCGGTGACGCCCCTCGCTGCGGTCCATGAGACCGTACGCCGGCGATCTCAACAAGCTCTCAGACCCATCCAACCTGCGATGGCATGAACTCAGCATCCTGCTCATGGCCATGTGTGCGGGGTCATTCGTCGTCTGGATCTGCCGGCGCCGCGGTCGGTGCGATCTGCAAGGGTGCAGCAGCCCCGCCGGCGATCTCGCGCCCCTGATTCAGTGTGTAGTCAAGCTGCCTGGCCAGGAGCGGGAGGGTCGCCGGAGGCAGATACGCATCGGCGCCGGCGTCGAGCAGGCGTCGGACCGGGCCGTGGTACTGAACTCCGAGTTCGTGGTCCTCGATTTCGGTGACGATGACGCGAGCTTTCGGGAACATCGATCGGAGCGCCGCGATCAGCTGCGGGCTGCCTGGAGGTACCAGCAGCACATCGGTTGTCGCGGGAGCCGCATGCATGTCGAGCACTACGTAGTCCGCCCCGAGCTGTGTCGACAGCGCAACCCGGGCCGCGGTCGACAGCTCCATCGCGGTGGCCACGACCGTCACGCTCTCGTAGTCGATCGGTGCTTGATCGTTGGCCTCGTCCGGCGCGTCGCGATCGACAATGGCGCCTTGGACCACGTCGATGGTGCTGGAGATTGTCGCTATCGACGCGCCGTCACGCGTGACAACCAAGTTCTCGCCAGGCTCGAGGGCGTCGATGAGCGCCACGACATCTTCGGGAAGGCGGGCCACGTCGATTCGCTGCACCGCGCGTGGGGTGCGTTTGCGGATCACCATGCCTGGGACACGCTCACGGCTGCGTAGGCACCCTGCGTCATGAGCAGCCCCGGTCGCCTATCGACATGGTCGCTGCCCCGGAGGCGCCGTTCAACCCGATGATCACATGAATCCCTTCAGATACCGTGACCTTGTTGGATGCCACTGAACGCTCATTGGTTCGAGCCGCGCGGAGATTCCTTCATCGACCCGCCGGTACTCCGCACGGACAAAGATCGCGAGGTAAGGCGAACTGTCCCGTGCCACCGAAGCCGGACCGGTGTCACCGATGTCCGATGGAATCGAGCCAGGTCGCAGACGAGGACGCCGTGGTGAAGCGGATCACCTGCAAGGGAGCAAAGCGTGGGTCATGGATGCGCTGCTGTATGTCCGCTCGTCGCGCCGCGTGCTGGGACCATGCCCACCATGCGGGGTGATCGCGCCGGAACCATTCCGCCACGGTCTCGCGGTTCCCGTTGAAGATTGATTCGCGGAGAAGTGTCCTGCGCAGTGACCGCCGCAGGATCCGAGGCATGATGACCCGCCGTGGGTAGTCCAGCCATACGACGGTGTCGGCGCGTTCCCATAGCAGGTCACGGACCTCTGGGTAGCCGAACGAGTCGAAGACCCAGGCCGGTGAGTTGGCGATCTCTGCGACCTGAGCGGGAAACCGCTCGTTCACGGCCCAACCGGGACCGGCGAAGTACAGGGCGTCCATCTCGTGATAGGACACGGCGAGTTGGCTGCTCAGGGCCCGTGCCATGGTGGATTTACCCGCCCCGCTGATGCCAACTACGAGGATGCGCTGCATCCATGCAGGCTAAGCCCTGGGGACAGCGGCGGAACGCGAGCGGACATCCGTACGATCGCGATGACGAGACTCCGATGGCACACGCTCGACGTCGGGTCGCCGGCCGTGCACGCCGAGGAGTTCCGGCCTGCCGGCGAGGTGTTGCGCGCGGAGGTGTTCGCCCGGCTGATGGCCGGACTGTCGAGGTGACCGTCGCGCCGCCACTGCCGAGTCCGCGCTGGGAGCATCCGGATTCCGGCGGAAGGTGTGGGCGGTGCGCGAGGCGAGATGATCAGTTGTCGTAAACGTGCACCAGCTCGGCGTCCGGGGCGTGCATGAGGGGTTGGGCGTGCTCGCCGAACAGCCTGGCCACCAACTCCCCGCGGCTGCTGACGTCCACCTTGGCGAAGATGGCCTTGAGGTGGTCGCGTACGGTGTGGAGTGACAGGTGCAGCCGACCCGCGATCTCCGAGGTGCTGTGCCCGCGGGCCACGCACTCGGTGACCTCTCGCTCGCGTGGTGTCAGCGAGTACGCCTCCACGATGAGGGGGTCGCGGCCAGGAAGCGGTTGGGGATGTTCTGAGCCTGGCGAGCTCACATGCCGTCGGGGTCGTACCAGCGGATGGAGTCTGCGGAGGGCGCCCCGCGGGACGCCCGCCGGGGCTCACACGCTCCTGGCGCCGATGCGCCTGATCCAGTGCTGGCAGTCGTCGTCGGCTCGTGCTGCTCGTCCATGAGCCGAGCCCTGCAGTCTTGCGGGCCATCCGTGGGGTGATCGAGCGGCAGGGCGAGGTGTCGTACCCGGCTGAGGCCCTGGCGGTCACGGTCGGCGTGACCTGAGACGTCGGAGCGCCCGGCGGGCCTCTGCGAGCGCGCCGGGCGCTCACGGCGTCGGCGATATCACCTGTAGGTGAAGGTGACCGGGTTGCGCTGGGGGAGGGTGACGGTCAGGGTGCGGGTGGCGCTGTCGTAGTGGTACGCGTTCGCGGGCAGGTCGGTGGGCGGCGCCGCGTTGCGCAGGGAGAGGGTCCACTGGCGGCCGGTCGTCCTCCCGCTGATCCTCACGGTGTGCCGCCCGCCCGACTCCGAGTACTGGATCCTGGTCTTGTCGTGCAGCGTGACCGAGCCTGAGGCCCCCGCCGCGATGCTGACGGTCATCCTGTCCTTGGCGGTACGGGTCGGCACGATGCCCCCGGCCCTGACGAACACGGGCATCGTGTCGAGGCCGGTGGTGATGCTCCGGGTCGTTCCGCCGCTGTAGGTCTGGCCGGTGAAGTAGTCGGTCCACTGCCCCGGCGGGAACCACACCGAGGTCGTGGCCGTGGCGCCGGGCGTGGTCACGGGGGCGACCAGGAGGTCGGGGCCGTAGAAGTACTGGGTGGCGGCCGTGGCGTAGGCGGCCTCCTCTTCGGGATATTCCAGGTATGTCGGGCGGACGATCGGGACGCCGGTGGCGTTGGCCTCCTTGGCCAGCGTGTACGTGTACGGCACCAGGCTTTCCCGCAGGTTGAGGAACTTCTTGGCCGAGTCCTTCGCCGCGGCCCCGTACTGCCAGGGCAGCCGGTCGCCATGGTTGCTGTGCAGGCGGTCGATCGGCTGGAAGGTGCCGAACTGGACCCACCGGGCGTACAGGTCGTCGGGCAGCTTGGTGGTCCGCCTGGTCTGCCCGTTCACGATGTAGGTCTCCGAGCCCTGCAGGCCGGTGGTGTCGTTGTGGCCGCCGATGTCGTGGCTGATGGCCGCCATGCCGGTGGCCGCTGACTCGGCCGGCGTGGAGCCGACCTCGACCCGCAGGGTGCCCCACGTGGAGGACGTGTCGCCGGTGAAGTGGAGCGTGGTGCGCTTGTCCGCCCACGGGCCGGTCGGCAGGCCGGAGCGCCCGGCGTACGAGCCGGTCTGCAGGGAACCGTACGCGCGGGACATCACGAACCCGCCGTTGGCCGCCGCGTACTGCTGGTTGATCCAGGCGTCAGGGGTCACGCCGGGCAGCGAGGACTGCGAGGCGTCGCAGCACCAGTCGAGCCACCAGAAGTCGTTGCCCTGCTGGTCCATCGTCTTGTGCAGGTCCATGTACGCCTTGAGCTGGTCGGGGTCGCCCCAGTCGAAGGTGTGGCAGTTCGGCCCCGCCGCCCCCGCGCAGCCGCCCTTGCGGAGCTTGCCCTTGGCCGTGGCCTGCGCCTGGGCGAACTGGGGGTCGTCGCCGACGATGCTGGGGTGGGTGTTGAGCGTGTTGTGCAGGCCCTGGGAGGCGGACCAGTCGAAGAAGGACTTCGGGTCGGGGAACTTCGCGCGGTCGATCTGCCAGCCGCTCCACGTGTTCGGCGACTTGAAGTCCGTGTCGGTGACCAGGACGTCCAGCGGGACGCCCTCGGAGCGGAACCTGGGCAGGATCGTGTTCTGGTAGTCGGCCGCGGTGCGGTCGATGTACTCGGAGTACCACACGCCGTACGCCCACTGGGGCAGCAGCGCGGGCGGGCCGGTCAGGGTGGCCAGGTCCGACAGGGCCCGCTTGTAGTCGCGGCCGAAGCCGAAGATGTAGCCGTCCTGGTAGGGCCGCTGCGCGGGGCGCTGGGTGACCTTCTTCGTGGCGAGGTCGTATAGGGCCGAGGGTGTGTCGTCGAGCAGGTACCAGCCGTCCTTGTGCAGGAGGCCAGGCGTGGTCGGCGGGGGGCCGTTGTCGCCGTTCACGTTGTCGAGGCTGCGTCGGTACCCGCCGAGAGGAAGGTGCGGCGGGGGCGCGGACGTGCCGGTGGCGGTCACGGCGAGCGTGTCAGGGTTGACGCGGCAGGCGGTCGGGCAGCTCAGGGTGATGTCGTTCGCGCCCGCCTTGAGGGTGACCGGGAGGGAGGCCGTCGCCCAGGTGTCCCAGTCGGCCGTCGTGGGGAAGGTCAGTTGCCGCGTGGCGGAGCCCGCGGTGACGGTGGCGGTGCGGGTCTGGTGCAGGCCGTCGCCGCCGACGCCGTTGGCGTACCGGACGTGCAGCGTGTACGGGCCGTCGGCGGGGACGTTCACCAGCCGGGCGGCCACGCCGGCGCCCTGGTTCAGCTCGGCCACGAACCCCCTGCCGGAGTAGTCCGCGTGGTCCGCGGCCACCTTCGCCGTGCCGGCCAGCCTGCCCGCCTCGGCCTCGCAGTTCACCCCGTACGCGCAGTCGATGGTCGCCCTGGCCGACGTCGGCGGGTACGCGGCGCCGGGCTGCAGGAGGGCGACGCTGTCGATGTTGACGTTGCCGGAGTCCGTCGCCGTACGGGCCAGCGTGATCGTGTGGCGGCCCGCGGCGAGCTGGAGCGCGGGGGTGGTGACGGCCCAGGTGTCCCAGTTCGCGGTCGTCGGCAGGGTCACGGTCTGGGCCGCGCCGCCGTCCACCGACAGGCTCAGGCTGCGGGTGGTGTGCTGGCCGTCGCCGCCCACCGCGTTGGCGTAACGCGTGGCGAACTGGTACGCGCCCGCGGCCGTGACCTCGACGTCGGCGGACAGGGAGTTCCCCGCCCCCTCGAACCCGGCCAGGAACCCCGCGCCGGTGAACCCCGCGTGGTCGGTGGCGACGGCCAGGCCGCTGTACGACAGGTCCTCGGCCTCGCACAGGGCTCCGGCGGAGCAGGTCAGCTGCTGCCACGGCGCGGCGGTGGCGGTCCTGAGACCGACCGACAGATTGCGGGTGGTGAACGGGCCGGAGCCGACCTGGTAGCGCAGGGTGAGCGCGCTCGTCCTGATGGTGAGCCAGCCGTCCGACGTGCTGGAGGTGAAGGAGGTGGGCGCGAACGCGTCGCGGCCGACCGCGTTGAACGTCGGCGCGTCGACGAACTTGGCGTCGCCCGCGTACTCGGTCCGGATCAGGGTGGGGGAGAGCACTTGGAAGCGGGCGTTTCCCGAGGTCACCGCCTTGATCCGGGTGTCGTGGGTCGCCCCCGCCGGAGCGGGGGCGACGGTTGACATCGCCGCCGCGATGATCGCGGCGGCGGCGATGCGCTGGAAGGGGCCTGATCTCATGACGACTCCCGACCGAATCTGATCGCTTTGCCGCCACTATCGACCAATGCTGAGGTCCTGACAAGATCGAGTGGAGCCTGATCGGTCAGGAACGGGCGCGTCTCGATCGGGGAGGGAGATGGCTCGGTCAGAGCTGGTCGTGGGCGGTTCAGGACGAGAAGTGGGACGCGGTCGGCGGAGAGCGGGCGGATGCAGATGGCACCCTTCCAGCGACTGTCTAGTTGCCGCCGCGGTTCAGCCAGGCGCGGACCGCGCCGCCGTCGTAGACGACCAGATAGTCGGCTTTGCCGTCACCGCTGATGTCGGCGAACTGGATGTACTTGCGGGGGTAGTCGGACGCGTGGGCCCAGTCGTAGCGGGCCTCGAAGCTTCCGTTGCCCCCGCCACCGCGGTTGAGGAAGGCGTGCACCGCGCCCTCTACGCTGACCTGAAGGTAATCGGCCCGGCCGTCACCGTCGCCGTCGGCGAACCGGACGGCTTCCAGCGATGAGCCCCGGGTGCCGCCGGCCCAGTTGAGCCACAGTCGCCAGTCCGGGGGCTGTGTCTCACTACTGATCGGCGGGCTGTTGGGGTCCCACATGTTCTGGTAGACGTGGACCGCGCCCTCCGCGCCGACCCGCAGGATGTCGTCGCGCCCGTCCCCGGTGACGTCCGCGAATCGGAGGTTGTTCCGGCTGAACGACTCCTCGCCGAAGACGATCCCCCAGTGGACGAATTCAAGCCGGTTGCCCGACCTGGGGAAGTTGATGTAGGCCCGTACCTTGCTGTCGGAACTGACCACGAGGTAGTCGTCGCGTCCGTCCCCGTTGAGGTCGGCGAAGCGCACCTCATCCCCATGGACATCGTCGTCCGGGCGGTACACGCCTACGTCCACCCAGTCAGGTTGCCCAGGTGTGCCGACGGTGTTCACCGACGCGCGGAAGCTGCCGTCCTGACCGACCTGAAGGTAATCGGCCCGCTGGTCGCCATTGAGCTCGGTGATGATCGTACGGCCTATGTTGGTGCCGTATCCGGGGGCGATCACGCCCAGCTTGCGCCATCCCGCGCCGAGAGCCGTCTCGCCGGACCCGATGGGCGAGTCCCCCGGGTCGTCGTCGACGGGGGAGTCAGCCGGGTTGCAGCCGTTGGCTTCGTTCTCGGGCAGCGGGGTCTGAATCCAGCCCTTGTCGTCCGCCGCTGATATGGCGCCGTACCAGGCGTCGGCCATCTTGGCGTAGCCCGCGTCCGTCGGGTGCGCGTCGTCCTGCAGTCCGTCGCTGACCGGCACCCGCTTCATGTCCACCAGAAGTACGTGCTTGCCCTCGCTCTGCAGGTCCCGCACCATGCCGGGCAGCGCCGCGTTGTACGCGTCGATGCGCGGCTGCAGCCCGGCCTTGCCGGTCGGGATGAGCTTGGCGACCAGCACTGTGGCACGTGGTGAGTGCGCCAGCGCCTGGTTGATCAGCTTCCTGAGCCGGGTGGGCGCGGCCGGCAGGTTGTAGTTCTGGTTCATGTCATTGGTGCCGGCATGCAGGGTGATCACGTTCGGCTGATACCGCGGCACGGTGCAATAGGCGAAGGCCGCGATCTCGCCGATCCGCTTGCCCGGGTGCCCCTGGTTGTCCTTGTCACTCATCTCGCCGGCCTTCACCGACCCGACGAAGTCGACGCTGCTCCAGCTGTCCTTCAGATAGGCGTACAACTCGTCGCGGTAGCCGTTCCCGTCGGAACTCTCCACGCCGTAGGTGATCGAGTCTCCGAGCGGCATCACCCTCAGCGCGGAGGGACGCGAGGGCCGCAGCCCGCCCCAGTCCCTCATCGCCTCGTTGAGCAGGTCCTCCAGTTCCTCGAGCTGGTGGCCGAGCTCATCCGCCCCGTTGGCGACCCCGCTGCCGAACCAGGAGCTGAGCCAGGGCACCCTGGACCTGACCCAGGTACCGACGTTCTGTACGGCGCGGGCGAAATTCTCCTTCGCCCACGGGGCGAGGTACTTCTCCCACAGGAAGCCGCCGGCCAGTCCGATCAGCCCACCGATGATGATCTCGCTGGTCGCCTTGGGGGTGCCCAGGGTTCCGTTGAAGGCGTTCATCATGAGCGGTCCCATGATGCCGGTGACGACGCCTTGGAGGGGGGTGCAGATCAGCGGATAGGTCGCGGCGCCCACCCCGCTGGCCACCATGGCCGAGATGCACAGCGACCTGATCCCGTACCCCGTGGTCCAGGCGATCACCCCGGCGGCAATCGTCTTCCAGGACCAGGAGGTGGTGACCTCCCCGGCCGGGATGGTGACAGCCACGCCGGCGTTGTCGGAGGTCACGTTCACCGTGCCGTCGACATTCGGCCACTCCGAGGTATCGATGGTGGCGCCGTCTTGGTTGTCGGCGAGCGTCTGCTTGATCGCGGGGCCCAGTCCGCCGTGCTCCGTGATGTCTGCCTGCATCTCCGGCACGATGTCCCGCAGGTCAGCGGGATCCATGCCGAGGTCAGAGGCGTTGAGGGTAAGGATGAAGTCCCGGTCGGCCGCTGTCGCCGGGGGTGTCAGGCCCAGTAACAAGGTCGCCACGATGGACATGATCAAGGCCACTCGGCCAGTCGTTCTTCGCGTCTTCACGCACACCTCCGCATTCGCGGGGTGATCATTTCCAGCCAACGCGAGAACGCGGTGAATCCCTCATTAACACTCGCGGGTGGTTATGAGGGTTCACGCGAGCGGCTCGGGTTCTGAGGGTGGTCCCAGGTGGATGGTGGTGCCGCAGGCCCCAAGGGCCGACTACTTGAAGGCGCGGTGGAGCTGGGTCATGGTCTGCTCGACGCGGCTCTTGTCGCCGACGACCACGTAGGTCTCGTAGTTGACCTTGTCGCCCTTGTCCATGGCTCCACTGGGGCTGGTGACCTGGATGGTGTTCTCGCCGAAGTGGCCGTTGTAGTCCATGGGCGGGCGGGTCATCGTGTAGTAGTAGGCCTTGCCGCTGAGAACTTCGGGCTTGATGTACATGCCGAGGCAGTAGCGGTCGTCGTCCGTGCAACGGACCATGGGATCCTTGCTCGTGTGGGACTCCACGGGCTTGGGCGACAGGCGACCGGTGGCGGGGCTGTAGGCGAAGACCTTCGTGAAATCCGGCTGCAGGTAGGCGACGAAGACGCCACTGAAGTGGTCATACGGTTCGTCGTCCGAGGTGATCGTGGCGGTGGCGCGAAAGACGTTCTCCAGCGCGGGCACGTCGTGATCGGGGGCGAGCTCGATCTCGGTCTGCAGCCAGTACGGCGACAGTCCCATGGTGAACGGGGAGCGCTTGTCCTGGTGGTCGGCGCTGCGGCAGTTGCCCCAGCCCGGTTTCGTGTCCGCGAGGGTCACGAACATCGCGGGCCTCCCCGCCGTGCGGATGGAGCTGCCGGACCGGGCCATGGTGTAGAGCGCGCTCGTGCTGGGCCCGTGGTAGGGAGGCGGCTGGCCCACGTCGTCCATGCGCGTGCCGGCCTGCGTGGGGTTGTAGCACTCGGTCGCCGCCTTGCCCTCCTGCCAGGCGTGGAAGGCGTACTGGAAAGCGGCGCCGTGGCCGCCGCTGGAGATGAACTCCTTGTTGTTCACCTTGACCGACGCGATCGCGCCGGCCAGCGCCGTCGACGTCGTGACCGACAGCTTGTTGCGCTTGTCGACCAGGACGGACGCCGTGACGTCCTGGAACGTCCGGTCGTAGTTCTTCTTCGTGGCGCATTCGGACTTGTACGTGAGCACGAAGTCGTCGTAGGTGGGGCTGCTCCGTGGCGGCGCCTCGCACGAGCTCTGCGCGGCTGTCGCGGCCACTGGGGTGACCACGGCCGTCATGACCGTGACCGCGGCCAGTACGGCCCCCTGTCGGATGGATCTCATGATCGGGATTAAACCGACACCCGGCGATGAGATGAGATCTGTTCGAGAAAAGGGTAAGTGTTTGGGTTCGCCGGTTCGAAGAGCCTATGGTTTCGTAGCGAACGTTTTCTATGAAGGGAACTGCGTGCCGGCCAGCCGTTCGTATTCGCTGACGAGCAGCGGCAGGACCGCGCCGTGCTTGGTATTGGGGTCTCCGCGGCCGGTACCCACCGCCAGGCGTCCGTGGCGGTGACGATCGACGTGACGTCACTGGGGCTCACGGCCGTCGCGCAGGCGCTGACGCTGCACGACGACGACGTGTACGCCAAGAACACCCTCGCCGGCCAGACCTGAGTCGGCCTGACGAAGAACGACTTCGCCGCGTTCACCGACGGTGTCGTGACGGTGGAGCTGCCTCCGGTCTCCTGGACGGCTCACACGCTTTCCTGAGACGTCCCTATGCGAGTTGTATCGATACAAGCAGAGTCTCATGACGTCCGGGTCGGCCGGTCGGCGGCTGAACCGCCCTCGGCGCTGGGGCGCCGATCCCTCCCGGTGGCGCAGGACCGCTACCGGCTCCACCCGACCACCGACGGCAGTGTCAAGGGTCGAGGCCGTGAAAGGATGTCGAGGTGGTGACGATACAGGACGTGGCGAAGGCCGCCGGGGTCTCGCCGATGACCGTTTCCCACGTCATCAACCACCACCCGCACGTCAAGACCGAGACGCGCGAGCGCGTGCTGCGGGCCATCAACGAGCTCGACTACCGGGTCAACGTGGCGGCGCGTAACTTGCGCACCGGGCGAACGGGGACCATCGGGCTCGCCGTCCCGGAGATCGACCGCCCGTACTACGGCCAGCTCGTTGCGAAGATCATCGCGGCGGCGGCGAAGCGGGATCTCAAGGTGGCCATCGAGCAGACCGGCGCCTCGCGCGAGGGGGAGCTCGCCGCGCTGGCCCTGTCGCGCAACCGCCTCTACGACGGGCTCATCCTCAGCACCGTCGGGCTCGGCCCGGCCGACACCGACCTGCTCAAGGTCGACTTCCCGGTGGTGATCCTGGGGGAGCGGATCTTCGACGGCCCTGTGGACCACGTCGCCATGCCCAATGTCGAGGGTGCGCGGGCTGCCACGGCGCACCTCATCGAGCGGGGCTGCCGCCGCATCGCGGTCGTCGACGGCCCGCAGCGGGGCGAAGTCGACGTCTCCAGCCTGCGCCACGACGGCTACCGCGAGGCGTTGGAAGAGGCGGGGCTACCCTTCGATCCCGAGCTGGTGGTCCCCATCGACGCGCTCACGATGGAGACGGGAGCGGCCGCCGCGCGCCGGTTGGCCGGCTCCGGGGTCGCGTTCGACGGCGTGTTCTGCGTCACCGACACGGTCGCGATGGGGACGCTGCGCGGCCTGGCCGACTGCGGAATCCGCGTCCCGCAGGACGTCAAGGTGATCGGCTTCGACAACATCGCCGAGGGCGCCTACCTCGTGCCGTCGCTGTCGTCCGTCGATCCCGACCATGCGCTCATGGCCGGCACGGCCGTCGGGTTCCTGGCCAAGCGGATCGCGGAGAACGTGAAGAACAAGCAGGTCGCGCGCGAGTTCATCAGCCGCTTCTCCGTCGTCGCCCGCGAGTCGACCGGAGGGTAGACGCGTGCGGCGTCATCGTGGTGACCACGTACGGACAACGTTCTCTACACTGGTGAGGTGGCCAGACGAAGGAACGACGCGCTCGACGACCCCGAGCACCGCCAGAGCACGATCAAGGATGTGGCCGAGCTCGCCGGCGTCTCGCTGTCCACGGTCTCGCGCGTGGTGGCCGGCAACTATCCGGTGGCCCAGGCCACCCGGTCGCGGGTGGAACGGGCGATCGAGGAGCTGAACTACGTCGCCAACACCCACGCCCGCGTGCTGGGCGGCGGATCGGCCCGCACGGTCGGCTTCATCGTCAACGACGTGCGCGGTGCGGCCTTCGCCGAGGCTGTGCACGGCGTCGAGCAGGAGGCCGCGCGCCGTGGGCACATCTGCCTGGTGGCCACCACCGACGGAGATCCCGTCCGCGAGCTGGCCGCGATCCAGCTCATGCGCGAGCAGCGGGCCGCCGCGGTGTTCCTGATCGGCGGCGCCACTGACAACGCCGCCTACCGGGCCCGGATGGCCGACATCGCCCGCTCGCTCGACGCCTCCGGTTCGCGGCTGGTCCTGTGCGGCCGCCCGCCTCTGGGGGACGGGACCCCGGTAACCGTCGTCGAGTACGACAACGAGGGCGGCGCCTACGCGCTGACCAGCTTCCTCGTCGGCCGTGGCCACCGCAGGATCCTTTACGTGGGCGGGGATTCCACGTTCACTACCACGGCGGGACGGCTGTCCGGTTTCCGCCGGGCGATGGGCGATCTCGGCTGCCCCGTGGACGAGAGCCTGTTGGAGCTCGGCACGGATTTCACCCGCGCGTCGGGCTACGAGCGTGTCAGCGCCCGGTTGCGGGGGGAACGCGACTTCACCGCGATCTTCGCCGAGACCGACGTGATCGCCGGCGGCGCGATGGCCGCCGTCTTCGACGCGGGTCTCAGCGTCCCCGAAGACGTCTCCATCGTCGGCTACGACGACATCCCCCTGGCCGCCGATCTGCGTCCCGGCCTGACCACCGTCCACGTGCCGTACGAAGAGCTGGGCCGCGCGGCCGTGCGCAGCGCCCTGGACCGGCCCGCGGGCAGGGCGGAGCAGCATCAGATGCTGGGCGCCCACGTCGTCATCCGCCGGTCCGCCGACCGGCCGTCCCCGGCGTAGACAGCGTTCTCGGCGCGAGACGCCGCCGCGCGACAGCGCTGCACCGTGCCTTCACCAGGGACATCTGGCGTAATGGGAAATTTATCCGCCTGAAATCTTGCCCTCACGGTAAGGGGGTTCTACGGTCTCCGTAGACAACGCTTTCTATAGCCGCCCCCTATTCTGCGAAGGAGCGGTGCCGTGAACCGCATCCCAACGAGCGCCCTCGCCGCCGGCCTGACGATGGCCGTCGTGCTGACCGGCTGCGGCTCCCCGGAGCCCACCGCCCAGGAGCCCGCCGCCACGGCGGGCGCGGGCACCGGGCCGGTCACCCTCACCTGGTGGTCGTGGGACGAGAGCAAGTTCCTCGACCCGGTCGTGGCCAAGTTCAACGCCGCCCACGACCACATCAAGCTCAAGGTGGTCAAGCAGGCCGACAATCCCGGCACCGCGGCCAACCTGCGCAACGTCGTCGCCGCAGGACAGGATGTGCCCTGCCTGGTGAAGGCCTTCGGCGAGGTGCCCGGTCTGGTCGGTGAGGGACTGCTGGCCGACATCACCGAGGTCTTCCAGCCGTACACCACGAAGGGCCTGTTCAACGAGGCATCCTTCCCGGGCGCCAAGGCGGGCGACCGCTTCTACGGCATCCCGACCGGCTTCGCGCCGTCGTTCATGATGATCAACCGGGCCGTGTACGACAAGCACGGCGTCGCGGTGCCCAAGACGTGGGACGACGTGATCGCCGCGGGCAAGGAGTTCAAGAAGCACGGCGTCTACGTGATGAACCTCGCCGGCGAGGACCCCTCCACCCTGATCAACCTGGTTCAGCAGGCCGGCGGGTCGTGGTACGCGATCGAGGGCGACAGCTGGAAGGTGGACTTCCTGTCGCCGCAGTCGCTCAAGGCCGCCGACGTCGTACAGCGGCTGGTCGACGACGGCCTGGTGGCCAACCAGACCTACCAGGACCGGCCCGCGCTGATCAGCTATTTCGACTCGGGCAAGATGGTCTCCCTGCCGACCTCGACGTGGCAGCTCGGCAACTACGAGCTCAACTACAAGAAGTCGCTGGGCGACTGGCAGCCCATCGACCTGCCCCAGTTCGCCGACGCCCCCGCGTTCGTGACCCCGGCCCACGGCGGCGCACTGCTGGTGCCCAAGGGCTGCCCGAACATCAAGGAGGCCGTCGAGGCCGGCGTGTGGATGACGACCGGCAAGGACGCCATCGACGCCTCCTACCAGCAGGACACCAGGCAGTACGCCTGGCCCGGCGCCGTTCCCGACCCGTCTCCCTGGATCGACTCGGTGGTGCCGGAGAAGCTGTTCGGCGAGCGCAAGGGCGAAGCCAGGGGCGTGATTCTCAAGGCGACGCAGTCCGGCCGGGACCCCTGGGTGGTCGGCCCGAACTTCACGGGCGTCTTCTCCGAGCTCCAGGATCAGTGGGCCAAGATCGTCACCAAGGAGATCACCGTCCGCCAGGCCCTCGAGCACATGCAGAAGTTCACCGTCGACGACCTGAGGTCGAAGAACATCAACGTGCGGGGCTGAACGTCATGGCCATCACCGCGAGCCCCAAAGCGTGGCGGCGCACCGCCGCGCTGCAGGGCGCCTCGTTCACCATCCCGTTCTTCCTCGGGTTCGTGCTGTTCAGCGTGGTGCCGATCGTGCTGGCGCTGCGGGAGAGCGTGTTCACCGAGAAGAGCTCGGGCCTCGGCTTCGGCCCGAAGACGGTCGAGTTCGCCGGGCTGGACAACTTCCTGCGCGGCATCGCCGACGCCAAGTTCTGGGCGGGCATGGGCCGCGTGGGTCTCTTCGCGGCCATCGGCATCCCGCTCATCCAGATCGTGAGCGTCGTCATGGCGCTGCTCCTGGACGCCGCCTCGCGGCGCGTGGCCGCGCGCTTCCGGCTGCCGCTGCTGATCCCGTACATGATCCCCGGCATCGTGGCGACCCTGATCTGGATCTACCTCTACAGCCCCGACGTCGGCCCGCTGACCCCGTTCTTCGCCCTGCTCGGCATCGACGCCGACTTCTACAGCGGCGAGCTGATCTGGGTGTCCATCGGCAACCTCGTGGCCTGGGGAGCCATCGGCTTCAACATGCTCATCGTCTATGCCGACCTGCAGTCGGTGCCGCGCGAGATCTTCGAGAGCGCCCGCGTGGACGGCGCCTCCGAGCCGCGGATCGCCTGGTCCATCAAGGTGCCCATGATCCGCCGCTCGCTGGTGCTGACCACCGTGCTCAGCATCATAGGCACCCTGCAGATCTTCAGCGACCCCATGCTCTTCCGCTCGATGACGCCCGAGACCATCACCCGCGACTTCACGCCGATCATGGCCATCTACGACTGGGCCTTCGCGCAGGGCGACTTCAACTACGCCGCCGCCCTGTCCGTCATCCTGGCGCTCGTGGTCGGCGCGGCCTCGGCCGTCTTCTACCGCCTCACCGACAAGGCACCCACCTCATGACGACCGCCACCACCGCGAAGCGTCCCGCCGCGCCGGCCCCCGCCACGCCGGCCGGACGGCACACCCGGCCGCACAAGGCCAGGACCAGGGTCGCGGTCATCACCGGCCTGGTCGCCTTCACCGTCTACTCCGTGGCGCCCGTCTGGTGGCTGGTCGTCGCCGCCACCAAGAGCCAGTCCGACCTGTACACCACCAACGCGCTGTGGTTCGCCGAGTTCCGGCTCTGGGACAACCTGCGGGGCCTGTTCACCTACCAGGGCGGGATCTTCCTGACCTGGATGGGCAACACGCTCCTGTACGGCCTGGCCGGCACCGCCGGCATGACCCTGGTCAGCGTGGCCTGCGGGTACGGCCTGGCGATGTACCGCTTCCGCGGGCGCGGTGTCATGATGGGCGCCATCATCGGCTCGTTCCTGGTGCCGGGCGCGCTGCTGACGATCCCGTCCTTCCTGCTCTACACGGACCTGCGCCTGATCGACACACCGTGGGCGATCATCGTGCCGAGCTTCTTCAGCGCCTTCTCCGTCTACCTCGCCAAGGTCTACGCCGAAGGCGCCATCCCGCCCGAACTGCTCGAGGCCGCCCGCATCGACGGCGCGGGGGAGTACCGCATCTTCTTCCTGATCGGCGCCAGGCTCATGTCCACCGGCGCCGCGACGATCTTCCTGCTCGGCTTCGTCGGGTCCTGGAACTCCTTCTTCGGCCCACTGGTCTACCTGCGCGACCAGTACAAGTGGCCGGTCATGCTCGGCCTGTACTCGTGGCTGAAGGTCAAGGTGGACAACTCCACCGACCTCACCGGCCTGGTCGTCGTCGGCTCGATCATCTCGCTGATCCCCATGGTCGCCCTGATGATCTCCCTGCAGCGCTATTGGCGCTCGGGGATCACGCTCGGCAGCCTCAAGTAACCACCGCCACACCTGCTGAACACGGGGGACCCGTCTGTGACCCATCGCCGCCCGAAGGCCCTGCTCGCCATGCGCCAGGTGTACGTTCCGCGGCTCTTCCCGGCCGCCGTCCGCGACCGGATCGAGCGGCACGCCGACGTCGACGCGGCCTTCGCCGCGGAGAGCCTGGACGACCCGCGCGCCGCCGCGCTGCTGCCGGAGCTGGAGGTGCTCATCACCGGCTGGGGCTGCCCGCCGCTGGACGACGCCTTCCTGCGCGCCACCCCCAGGCTGAGGGCGGTCCTGCACGCGGCCGGCAGCGTGAAGGCACACGTGACCAAGGCGGTCTGGGACAGGGACATCGCGGTCACGTCGGCGGCCCAGGCCAACGCGGTCCCGGTGGCGGAGTACACGCTCGGCGCGATCCTGCTGGCCGGCAAGGGCGCGTTCCGGCGGCGCGAGCGCTACCGCGCCGACCGCACGTTCACCGTGGCCGACGTGGTGCCGGACTCCGGCAACTACGGCCGCCGCGTCGGCGTCGTCGGAGCCTCCCGCGTCGGCCGGCAGGTCATCTCCCACCTGTCACGGCACGACTTCGAGATCCGCCTGTACGACCCGTACGCCACCGCCGCCCCCGTACCCCGCCTGGGCCTCGAGGAACTCCTGGCCACCAGCGACATCGTCAGCCTGCACGCCCCCGCGACCCCCGAGACCCACCACCTGCTGGACCGTGACCGGCTCGCCCTGCTGGCCGACGGCGCCGTCCTCATCAACACGGCGCAGGGCTCCCTGATCGACACCGAAGCCCTCATCGACGAGCTCAGGACCGGCCGCATCTCTGCCGTCATCGACGTCACCACGCCCGAACCGCTGCCCGTCCACTCGGCGCTGTTCGAGCTGCCCAACGTCTTCCTCACGCCGCACATCGCCGGCTCGCAGGGCAACGAGCTGGCCCGGATGGGCGCGGCGGTCGCCGACGAGCTCGAACGCCTGGTGACCGGCGTCCCCCTGCTGCACCGCATTCGCTACCAGGACCTCGACACCGCGGCCTGAACCCCATGCCCCCACCCTGCCCGCCCGCGCGTCCGCCGGCACGGTGGACACGATCACCTTCGGTGACGAGGACTCCGAGCCGACGACACTCGCGGCGGCGCCTGGGAGGCGGTGCCGCCGGGGGTGATGCCGTTCACCCGGATGCCGTCGCGCGCCCGGCTCACCGCGGCGGTTGCCGATGCTGGAGGTGTTGACGATCGCCCCGCCACCGTTGCGGCGACTCGCTCGCGCTGACGAGGATGCCTCCCGGCTACGGCACGGACGGCGTGTCGGGCGCGCCGGTGGCCCGGATGAAGCGGGCGCCCCACTCCTGGACGTGCGCGGCGAACTCCGGCGGCCCCAGCACCTCGAACTCGGCGCCCACATTGCCCAGCGCCTGTGTCGGCCAATCGAGGGAGGTCGAGGTCATGGTGATCCGGCAGGTGCTCTGGCTGAGCGGTTCGATCGTGCCCCACTGGCCGATCGCCTGCCGTACCCGGGTCTCGGGGGCGTGGACGAGCGCCTGGACCGTGTACGGCGCCGGGGCCCCGCTGGCCGCTTGGACGAAGGCCGCGGCGTTCTCGGCCGGGAGTGGACGCGGCCGGAACCGCGTGCCGGTCCCGGCCGGCTCGGTCAGCCGGTCGAGGCGGAAGCTGCGCCAGTCGTGCCGGGTCAGGTCGTAGGCGACGAGGTACCAGCGTCCGCCGAGGGCGACCAGGCGGTGCGGCTCGACCTCGCGCCGGGTGGGGGCGGAGGCTCTGGCGGTGTAGCCGAAGCGCAGCCGCTCCTGGTCGCGGCAGGCCTGGGCGACTGCGGTGAGCACCTGCGCCGCGACGACCGGCCCGGCCGCGGCGACGGAGAGGGTCATCTCCCGCAGGGCGTCCACCCTGGCCCGCAGCCGGGGCGGTAGGACCCGGATCACCTTGGTGAGCGCACGCAGCGACGCCTCCTGCATCCCGGCGATCCCGCTCTGCGCCGCGTCGCCGATGCCCACCGCCAGAGCCACCGCTTCCTCATCGTCCAGCAGCAGCGGCGGCAGGACTGCGCCGGGCGCGAGCTGGTAGCCGCCGTCGGTTCCCCGGGCCGCGCTGACCGGATAGCCGAGCTCGCGCAGCCGGTCGACGTCGCGGCGCAGGGTCCGCTCGGATACCCCGAGCCGCTCGGCCAGTTCCGTGCCGGGCCAGTGGCGGTGGGTCTGCAGCAGCGAGAGCAGTCGGAGGGTCCGTGAGCTGGTGTTCGCCATGTCGCCATCCTCGCGCGACTTCCGGTCAAAAAGTGACCGGAAGCCTGTTTAGAGTCGATTTCGAAGGCCGTACCGACCTAAGGACCAAGAAATGATCACCCGTGAGATCCAGCTGACCGCACAGATCGCCGGCACCCCCACGCTCGACCACTTCACCGTCGCCACCACCGAGGTGGACGGCGAGGTCGTGGTGCGGACCGACCAGGTCGGGCTCGCCGCGACCTACCTGGAGTTGATGCGCGCGGACTGCACCATCCCGGTACCGGCCTGGCAGCCGGGCCGGCGGGTGGGGGTTGCCGCCATCGGCACCGTCGTCCGGTCCGACAGCCCCGAGCTCGCGGTTGGCGACCTGGTCCAGTCGATGACCGGCTGGAGCGAGTACTCGGCGGGCCCGGCCGCCCAGTACACCAAGCTTGACCCCATCGCCGACCCCGGCTACTACCTCGGTCAGGGGCCGACGGCCTACTACGGGATGGCCGACGTGGCGGGCGTCGGCGAGGGCGACGTGGTGTTCGTCTCCGGTGCGGCGGGCGGGGTCGGCTCGCTGGCCGGGCAGATCGCCAAGTGCCTGGGCGCGGCGCGGGTGATCGGCAGCGCCGGCAGCCCGGCCAAGGTCGACTATCTGGTGAACGAGCTCGGCTACGACGCCGCGTTCGACTATCACGACGGCTCGCCGGTCGACCGGCTCCGAGAACTCGCACCCGAGGGCATTTCGGTGTTCTTCGACGTCGTGGGCGGCGAGCAGTACCAGGCCGCGCTGCAGGTGACCAGGCCCGGCGCCCGGTTCGCGCTGTGCGGCTCACTGTCCAGCCAGCTCGGCGACGCGGCCGAGCGCTTCCCCACGCCCGACCACGCCGCGGCCCAGGCCAGGGGCATCGAGCTGCTGCCGTTCTCCTGCTACCACACCCCCGACCAGATCGCCGCCTGGCGGGAACACTTCAGCACCTGGCTAGGCGAGGGCCGCTTCGTCTACCCGCAGACGGTCATCAAGGGCGAACTCGAGGACGTGCCGCAGGCGTTCCTGTCCCTGCTCCAGGGCTCCTACCGTGGCAATGTCTCGGTGCGGCTGTCATGACGACTCTCTCGAACAGGGCCCTGAACCGGGCCCTGCTGGACCGCCAGTTCCTGCTGGCCCGCACCGATCACACCCCGCTTGAGGTGATCGGGCGCCTGGTCGCGATGCAGGCTCAAGAGCCCAACTGGCCCTACGTCGGGCTGTGGAGCAGGATCCGCGGCTTCACCCACTCCGAGCTCACCACGCTGCTGCAGGACCGGAGGGTGGTCCGCTCCGGCCTGCTCCGCAGCACCCAGCACCTCGCCGCGGCCGACGACTTCCGCCGGCTGCGGCCGCTGCTGCAGCCCGTCCTCGACCGCACCGCCCGCTCGCCCTACTTCGCCCGTAACAGCGCGGGCCTGGACACCGCCTCACTGGTCGCCACCGGGCTTGAGCTGCTGGCGGGCGGGACGACACCGCGAAAGGAACTGGCCCGGCGGCTGGCCGAACGCCACCCGGACCGCGACGGGCGCGTCCTCGCCGGGGAGATCGAGCTCAGGACCCCCCTCGTCCACAACCCGGCCACCGGTACGTGGGGCTCCTGGGGCACCCGGTCGGCCGTCTGCGTCACGCCCGCCGAGACCTGGCTCGGCCGGCCCATGGTTCCGGCGACCGCCGAGGACCTCATCCGCCGCTATCTGGCAGCGTTCGGCCCAGCCGGGATCATGGACGTACAGGCCTGGTCCGGGTTGACCCGCCTCGGCGAGATCGTCTCCGGCATGCGCGCCGAACTGCGCCACTACCGCGACCCCGACGGCAGGGAACTGATCGACCTGGCCGACGCGGAACTGCCCGACCCCGACACGCCCGCCCCCGTGCGACTGCTGCCCGCCTTCGACAACGCCCTGCTCGGCCACGCCGACCGGACCCGCATCATCAGCAACGAGGACCGCAAACACGTGATGCCCGGCCAGGCACAGGTACGGCCCACCTTCCTCGTGGACGGCCACGTGCACGGAACCTGGTCTCTCGAAGGCGAAACCCTGCACCTCACGCCATTCCGCCCTCTGACCGCGACCGACCGGGCCGCGTTGGAGCAGGAGACGGAGCGCCTGCTGCCGTTCGTGGGAGGCAAGAACGTGTCCTACAGCAGCCCGATCGCGACCCGGACATCCTGACGCCGGCGTTCGATCGCCGCCGGATTGCCATCCAGGAACGTACCCCTGACCATTCGCGGCAGGCCTGGCTCGCGCAGGTACGGCTGCCGGCCGGGCGATCACCGGCACCCGACCGCTGCTCGGCAGCATCTCCGCCTCGGCGTAGCGGCGGGTCAGATGGGCGAAGCGGTGCCGTACGGTCTGAGATCGCAGCCGGGCGAAGAGGCCAGGGGTGTTAGATTGTCGGGCGGTTGATGTTGATCTGACAGTAGAGGCGTGACTCACGTGGCAGGGTTTGAGATCTACTTCGACACGCTCGAAGAGTGCGCCACCAAGGCCAAGGGAGTCGCGAACCAGTTCAAGAGTGCGGCGGAGGACGGCCCCACGAGCGTCAGCACCTCCTGCTTCGGCGGTCTGGAGAACGTTTCTGACAAGCTCGCCAAGGCCGTCAACGACTTCGAAGTGAAGATCGACGCCGAGATACGCCACGCGCAACAGAACCTGACCAAGGTCGAGGCGGCCATCCACCAGGTCGTCACCAACGTCCGCACGGCCGATCTCCCCAGCGTTCCCCGGACGGAGCAGGTTTGACGGACATCTGGGACCAGTACCTCAGCCCCATCCAGCGCGTCATCGACGACCTGAGCGGCGACCAGGCCCAGATCTCCAAGATCTCGGGGCAATGGCGAACGCTGGCAGGCGACATCACCACAGAGAACGGCGTGATCAAACGCGCGGTCAACCGGGTGGACAGCGCGTGGAACGGCGCCGCCGCCGAGAGTTTCGTCAAGTACATGGCCAGATATCCCAAGTCCGGTACGGCACTGAGTGAGGCCCTGACCAGCTGCGCCGGCAAGCTGGATGCCGCCGGGAGCGCACTGGAGACGGCCAAGGGCGAGGTCCAAGCCCTCTACCGGGAGAAACGCGCCTGGCTGGACGAGCAGCGCAACGACCCCGACAGCACCACGATCTCGATGACGAGCATCCGGTCCCAGGTGTCCAACGCCCTCGATCGCGCCAAGGTGCACACGGACAAGGCCGCCGAGGCACTCGGTCAGGCCACCAGCGAGATCGGCAAATACCTCGGCGAGGTGCGGTTCTTCACCGGCATCCCCGCTCCCGGCGATCAAGACTTCGTTCCGGGCAACAAGGCCAAGATGCCCTGGATCCCCGACCCGGACTTCCGCCCGCACACCCCGAAGACGCAGCTGGCGTCCTACAACGGCAACGGCAACGGCCTGCCGCCCGGCGATGGCATCGGGAACGGCGTCAACGGGGCGGGCGGCAGCGGAGGCAGTGGAGGGGGCGGCGGTGGGGGCGCGCCTTCGCTGGCCGTCCCGCCGAACGCCCACAACCTGGCGCCCAACCCTCGTGCCCAGGCCGTCATCGACTACGCCCTCAAGCAGATCGGCGACCCTTACGTGTGGGGAGCGACAGGACCCGGCTCCTTCGACTGCTCCGGACTGACCCTGCGCGCGTACGAGTCCGCGGGGACCGCCATCCCCCGGGTCGCGAACGACCAGTGGCTGCGCGGACCGCGCATCCCTGATGGCAATGTACAGGCCGGAGACCTTGTCTTCTTCGACAACAACGGTGACGGCACCGCTGACCATGTGGGCATCGTGCTCGACCCCGAGAAGGGCACAATGATCCACGCGCCCAGACCGGGCTCCGAAGTCAAGATCGCCCCCTACAGCCGCACCCCCATGGGCTTCACCCGGCCGGGAACGAGCTGACCCCGGCTCAACGTGGCCGTACGCGACCCGATGGAAGGACATGCAGACGATCATCGGCCTTGCCGCGCGCCCGCAGGTCACGGATTCCCACGGTCGCCTGAGGTAGGGGTGAGAACTGAATCCGTGCGAACGTGCTGCTCGGGTGCCTATGCGGGCTCGGCTTGTTCGGCGTCGTGGGCCTTGAACGCGTTGTAGAGGGCGCGGCGGGAGATCCTTCGAGATGACCGGCCGACGGCCGCCGTGCCTGCCCTCTTTGCTGACCACGAAGACGTTGCCCGGCGCGACTCCGGCCGCCACGAGAGCGGCCAGTTGGACTTCGAGGATCTGGCCACGGGTGGAGACGCGCGCGTACCCGAACCGGCTGTGGTCGATCGGCTCGAAGAGTGTGCCTGATGTCCGCAATAGTCATGACACCAACACGCGCGGCTCAGTAGCCAGGCGGCTACGCTCTTCTGCCTGGCGATATTCACTCGTGCCGGGCCGTGGCCATCGGGATACTGCATCCTGATGACGGTATATGCATACGACAGCCCGGCCTCGTTCCGCGGGCAACTCCAGCGAGGCCGCGGCCTCGCGGCACGCCGTGCCTCAGCTGAATCCGGCGCCGCCGACACGGTGTACGAGTGCGTGATCACCGACACGCGATGGGACCGGCAGGTAGACCAGCGTGACAGCTATCTCGCCGGTCTGATCGGCCGGCTCAGCCTGCCGCTGGCGCCGATCGAGCAGCACCTTTTCGACTACGACGGCGATGATGAAGAGCCGGTCGGGCTCGCTTTGCAGGTCCTCGCCCTGCTGCCATGGGTCGGCCGCGGCGACGCGGCGACGATACTGCGCAGGTACGCAGTCGAGGGGCGACACTGGTCCTTGGCGCTGGAGGCGATCGGGGACAGCGGGGTCATGAAACTTCCCGCTCTCTGGGACGGGCTCGCCGACGACGTCATTGCCGTCCGCGACAACGCCCAGCTCGCGCAGGCGATCTGGTGCGACATGGAACCGTGGACGACGTTCGCGCGGTCCCAGCCACAGGTGAGGCGCATCGTCGAGGAGCTACAGGCGTCCCGCTCTCACAGGCCGGTCAGACCAAACCTCCAACACGCCGAACCTGGCGATCTGGTCCGGCTCGTCACTGCCGGTGGTCCCGCGCGCCGATGGGCGCTGGAGGAGCTGGGCAGGCGCGGCGATATGATCATCCTCGAATTCGCAGCAGACCCGGGACTGCGTAACGCCGCGGGGTGGACCCCGGGCGTGCCGCAGGCCCTGCGCCACCTTGGGACCGGGGCTCTGCCACAAGCCCGCGCCTGGATCGGCAGCGGCGACGACACGCTGGCCGCGTTCGGGGAGCGCGTGCTCGCAGAGGTCGGAGACCAAAGTGACGCACCGGTACTGCTGGCCGCGCTGCGCCGCGCCGTCGCGTCCGAAGAGTGGTGTGCGGCCGAGCTCCCGGCCCGAGCCATGGGACGGCTGGGAGTTCGCGAGGCCGTCGACGAACTCGTGGCCCTCTGGGAGGGCACTGTTCACTCACTGGCCCGGGAGGCATTCTTGGTCGGGCTTCAGGGATGTGCGCCACAGGAGGCCGCGCCTATCGCAATCGAAGGGCTTGACGACTGCGAACCCACAGTCCAGCAGGCCGCCTGTGCGAGAGCACAGGACACTGTCCGGGTCCGCTCGCGCCTTCTGGAACTGGCCGACGATCCTTTGGCCCCGGAGGTTCACCAAGCCGCGAACACGAGACTGCAAACCCTGGCCGATGCACCCTGAACTCGTGGGGGACCGCTGAGAATCAGCGCCGTGAAGTCACAGCGCTGACCTCCAGCCATGAGCGCCACGCGGCACGCGGCCCGGATCACCGCGCGGCCGCCCCCGCCGCTACGGATAAATCATCCGTTTTCCGCAGAATGTCGTAGGGATGATCAAGAATGGCGTCCCATGGGATGGATCGGGATCGCGACGGGCCACGAGCTCACCGTCGAGGGGACGCGGCGGCCGGTGCTCGCCTGCCGGACGGCCGCGGGCCGCGTGCTGGCCAAGGTGCCCGCCAACGTCGGGAAGGATCCGGCCGCGGTACGGCTCGCCGCCCTCTGCGACCGGCTCGGCGAGCACGCGCGGGCGGTGCACGACCGGGTCGAGTCCTGGATGGTGCGGTCGCTGCCCGTCCCAGCCGCGGTGTTCGCGGCCGTGTGGGACGACCCGGTGTGGCGCGAGACGCTCACCGGCCTGGTCATCGCTCCGATCATCGAGGGCGCGCCCGACCTCGGCCGCTGCGCGCTCCTGCGCGAGGGCGCGTGGACGGGCGCGGACGCCTTCGCGATCCCGCACCCGCTGCTGCTCGGCGACGAGCTGCCCATCTGGCGGGGACGGAACCTCACGCAGGTTGTCGAGCAGGTACGCCGCGAGGTGTGGACGCGTCCCGCGAGCATGGACCGTACCTTCGGCGTGGTCGACACCTTCCGATACGTGGACGCCCACTACGAGAGCGGCGCCGCGTTCGAGCGCCGCGTGCACGAGCTGGGCGGGCGCATCAAGGGGGACAGGGCGCGGTTCACCGTGCACGCGCCCGAGCCGCTCGGCATCGAGATCGACCTGCACTGGAGCGGGCCGATGAGCCCGGCCTACATGGAGTGGCTGAGCTTCACCGCGGGCGGCCGGGAGATCGGCGACATCGCCTGGTCCGAGGGCGTCCGCATTCTCATGGCTCTGTACGCGGACCGCACCGTGGACGAGACGGAGCCGGTGGTGGAGGCAGCCGAGGCGTACTCCCACTACTGCGACGCCCACCAAGGCGAGCCCGGCACCGTGGTGCCCTCCGGCATCACCGGCCCGACGCGCGACGTGCTGCTGCGCGCCGGGGCGGTGCTGCCGGGCGCGCCCGCCGGCTCCGACGAGGACACGTGCGTCGCCGTCCGCTACGAGCACTCCGTCCTGGACGAGCCGGTCGTCGAACTCGTCCGGCGCGCGGCCGTCGACGGCGACAAGGCCGAGAAGTCGCTGTACGACCTGGACCCGGTGGCGGAGACCGGCGTCGGCACCGTGCACGCGGGCCCGCTCGGCTTCCTCGCGTCCGCCCTGCTCTGGTACCCGGCGCACCGCGCCCGCATCCTGGCCGCGCACACCGACCTGCGGGCCGCCCGCGGCCTGGCCGCGCGCAAGCCCGGCCTCGCGCGCACCGCGCTCACCCGTACCGGCGACGACCTGGAGACGCACGCGCCCGAGCTGCTGCCGCCGTTCTACGAGGAGTGCGCGCGGATCATGGCCGCCGCGGGCAGCGACCGCTTCGCCGCCGCCTTCTTCGAGAAGGCCCGCGCCGCCGAGGACGCGCACGCGCTGCCGGTCGACGAGGCCGCGCTCGTCGCGGCGCACCTCGCCGCGGGACCGGACGCCGCCGGAACGGCCACGCTCAAGAAGCACGGCAAGCGGCTCGCCGCCCGCCATCCCGCCCCCGACGCGTACCGCTGGCACCGCAGCCTGCTCACCGCGTGGTGCGAGGAAGTCCCGGACGGCGCGGACGGCGCGCTGGCCCTGGCCGACGGCTGGGCGGCGCCGGCGAAGGCCGCCGGGCACACGCTCGGCGGGCCCGAGGACGAACGCGCCGTACGGGCCCTGCTGGAGAGCGGCTGCATGGAGTCGGCACCGCAGGCCCTCTGGACGTTCGTCCTTCCGTTGCTCGGCCCGATGGCACGGGCGGACGCGGGCATCGGCCGCGCGCTCCTCGGCATCCTGCCGCTGCCCGCCAAGGACACCCCCAAGGCGAAGAGCGCGGCAGTGTCGCTCCTCCTCGGCAACCTCGCGGGCGCGGGCCTGACCGCCCCGTTCAGCACGTCCCCCGGGCCGGCGGGGGCGGCGGTGAAGGACTGGCTCGGCCGCTTCCTGAAGCTGTACGCGGGGCTCGCACTCCCCGTCGCCGGCCTCGGCGACCTCCTGCACGACGCCGGTACGCGGCTGCGCGCGGAGGGCCTCACCTGCGACGACCATGAGGCGGTACTGGGAGCGGACGAGGACGAGGTCAACCGCTGGGAGGAGACCGCCGCCGACCTCCCGCTCCTCGATCTCCTCCTGGACCGCGGCGTCCCGCTCGCGCGGCCCCGGCTGCTGCACACGTTCAAGCTGTACGACCGGCTCGCCTCCGGAGCGGGCACCGACCTCGGCGCCGTCGCCGCCGACCCGGACTGGGCTCCGCTGCTGCGCGACGCGATCGCGGGCAACGTGACCAACCAGCTCAACGTCACCGAGCCCGCCGTCCCGAAGCAGACCGCCCCCGAGACCATACGGGCTCTGACCGCGACACCGGGAACGGCGCAGATCGTCGCCGCCATCCTGGCCGAGCATGCCGAGCGGGTCCCAGATCAAGGGCTTCCGGACGCGCACGCCGCCCTGTGCGACGCCGAACGGTTCACCATCGCCGGAATCCCCGGCCCTCTCCTGGACAGCGTCCGGACGATCGCGACCGGGACGGACCCGGCCCGCGCCCTCGCCACCACGCTGAGCGGCGGCGTCCTCGACGAACTGGAGTTGCCCGCCTTCGTCCCCGGCCACGTCAACACCATCACCGACTACCTGGAAGAGAGCGGCACCGACCTGCTCCTGATCGAGTCCGGCCGGCTCTGGGAGCACAAGTTCCGCGCCTCCGTCGTCACACCGGATGGAGTCGGCCCGTCCCACGGCTTCGGCACGTACGAGTCCGTCTCCAGCCGGTCCCACGAACGGACCGAGGCGCGCGACCTCTACGACCGCTGCCTGATCGCCGTGAACGGCCGGGTGACCGTGCTGGACCACGGCGGCCCGCACTGCCCGCACGGCAGCGCGCACCCCGCCGCCCGCCGCGTCGTACCGGCCGACGGCGAACGGGTCGCCTTCCCCGGTGGCGCCGAGGCCACCGTGTGGCGCGGCCAGGGCCGGATCATCGAGCTGCGGGACCCGGCCGGGCGGACCATCGGCCGCTACGTCCGCGGCTGGGGCAGGGTGCCCGAGCACGACGGCGCCGAGAACATCAGCACGGTTGAGCACCACCGCTACGCGTCCGGGACCCGCCTGGTCGCGCCTCCCGGCCGGTGGTCGGCGATGCGGCCGCGCGACCCCGAAGGATCCAGGGCGCTGCGCGCCGTCGACGAGAAGAAGGCGCAGGCCCTGATCGACGTCGCGGACGCCGCGCTCGCCGCCGACCTCATGCGGGTGCTGGACCCCGAGAGCGGGTACGCGGAGAAGGACGCCGCCCGCGACGAGCTGGCGGGACGGCTCCACCCGCTCCTGCCGGAGATCACCGACGAGTCGCTGTGGAAGGGCGCCACGTTCCTGGTGTGGACGGCCGTCGAATGCCGCGAGCGCGCGTTCGCCCTGCTGGAACGCCTGGCGCTGACCCCGCCGCCCCACCTGCGCCCGGCGCCCGCCTCCGCGGCACCCGCCGTCCGGTCCGAGAAGTCCCCCGAGCCGGACGATCCGGGGCCTGAGTCCGCGTACGAGAGGATCGTCCACTTCACCCGTGCCGCCGTCGATGTGCCGTACGACAAGAAGATCGCGATATTCGACGCCCCCGCCGTCAAGGGGGTCGAGAACACGCTGGGCCGCCTCGGCGCCGCCGTCCTGGAGGCCGCGTGGGGCAACGGCGGCGGGCGCGCGCGACTTCTGGAACTGGCCGCCGTCCCCGAACTCCTCCGTACCGACGGCGCCTGGCACGTCGCCCGGCTGCGCCCGGAGTACGACCTCGGGCAGATCCGCTCGGGCCGCGGCCCCATCTCGGCCGCCGCCGTCGCCGACCACGAGCAGGTGGGGCACGGGTACGCGGTCACGGCGCTCCTCCACACCCCGGACGGCCCCGACCCGCTCCTGTTCACCCGCAACCGCGCCGTCGAGCTGCGAACCTGCCGCGGCTGGGGCGACCCGGACCGGCTCCGGCGGGCGCTCGACCTGATCGCCGAGAGCGGTCCGCCGCCCGTGGACCGGGAGGCGACCGTACGGGTGTTCGCCGAGGCCACCGGCCTGTCACCGGCCCAGTGCCTGATCCTGCTGTCCACCTCGGCCCGCACGCTCTCCTGGCCGGACGGCTGGGCGCGGGGCCGCCTCGCCGCCTTCCGCAAGGGCGACGCCGCCCGCGCCCGCGAACTCGACCTGACCGAGATCGAACTGCGCATCGCCGCGCTCTCCCTGGAGGCGCTCGCCAGCACCGACGAGGCCGTCGAAGTCGTCGAACTGCTCATGCCCGACGACCCCGCCGACCTCTGGCGTACGGGCCCCGACCTGGGCCGGGCGGTCGCGTACTGGACGGAACGCCACCCGAGGCTCACCCCGCTCACCACCGAGCAGTGGGTCACCCTCGCCTCCGGCGCCGAGGACGCCCTGGAGGCGCTGATCGCCCTGCTCGGCGAGCGTCCGTCCGTACCGCCGCTGGGTCACATCGCCCGCGCCGCGAGGCTCCTGGCCGACCGCCTGCCCAAGAAGGACCATTCCGCCCGTACGACCGCCGCCGCCCGCCTGCGTGACCTGCACGAACACGTCACCGGCCCGGACACGACCCTGCCCATCGCCTCCGGGGTCACCTCGGTCACCGCCCTGGAACGAGCCGCCGGAGCGACCGCGGCCCACCTCCCGGAGAGCAGGCTCGCCATCGGCGCAGCCCTCACCCTGGAGCCCGCCGGAGACGGCTACCGCGTCCACCTGCGCCCGTCGCGCTGGTCCGACCTGGACGCGCTGGCCCCGGCCCTCCGCCGCGGCGGCGCCACCGATGTCGCCCTGGTCATGGAGGACCTGCGCTTCCTCCGTTCGTCCGAGCCGCTGGAGGCCGCGGCCCGGCTGGAGTGACGTTCCCGGAGGCGCGCGGTGCGGGCCATGATGTCCAGCCGCCTTCACAGTCGGGATCAGGCGGGTTCAGTGTCCGATCTGTCGCGAAGTCAGGGAGGAGTCGAGGATGTGGTGCGACCGGGCGGAGGGGGCCGGCAGTTCGTCGTCCGACGGCCGCAGGCTCGACAGCAGCAGCGCCAGGTAGCGGCGGAGATCTCCGCATTCGGGGTCACCCGAATGCATGGTGGCCAGCGCCATCACCAGGATGGCGGCCAGGTCGCGGACGATCAGGTCGTGGCGTACCGCGCCCTGCCGCTGGGCCCTGGCCAGCACGACGCCCAGCGGCCCCATGAACCGTACGGCGATGTCGACGGTGAACGCCCCCGACATGCGCGCCGCCCGCAGCAGGGCGCGGTGCGCCGCGAGGGTCTCGACCGAGGCGGTCAGCGCCTCGGTCAGCGCCCGTCCGGCGTCGTCGGCGTCGCGCGCGGCCAGGACCAGCGGCTCGACCTCTTCGGCGAAGTATGTCTGGAAGGCCGCCCTGATCACGCCGTCGCGGTCGCCGAACCTGCGGTAGACGGTGGCGCTGCCGATGCCGGCGTAGCGGGCGATCTCCTCGAGTGACACGTCCGGGCCGTGCTCGCGCAGACTCGCGATGGCGGCCCGGACGATCTTGTCCGCGTTACGCAGCGCGTCGGCTCGCTGTCGCTGCTCGTGCACATGTGAACGCTAGCAGCCGACGCGCCCTGGGTTCACCAGGCGACTTCGAAGCTGGTCAGCCCGAAGACGATGTGGAAGGAGCGGAACTCGGCGGGGGCGCCGCTCTCGCGCAGGCCGGGGAAGCGCTCGAACAGGGCGGGGAAGGCGATGCGCAGCTCCATCCTGGCCAGCGGCGCGCCGAGGCAGTGGTGCACGCCGTGGCCGAAGGCGACGTGGCCCATCTCGCCGCGGGTGATGTCGAAGCGGTCGGGGTCGGAGATGTACTTCGGGTCGCGGTTGGCCGAGGGCAGCGCCAGCATGACCAGATCGCCCGCCGGGATGTGCTGTCCCGCGACCTCCACGTCGGTGGTGGTCACCTTGGCCACGCCCGAGTGCACGATGCTGAGCCAGCGCAGCAGCTCCTCCACCGTGGCGCCGATCCGCTCGGGTTCTTTCATGAGCAGTTCGAGCTGGTCGGGGTGGCGCAGCAGGGCCAGAGTGCCGAGCCCGAGCATGTTGGAGGTCGTCTCGTGGCCGGCCAGGAGCAACAGGCTGGAGATGCCGGCGAGCTCGTCGATCGACAGATCGTCGCCGTGCTCGCGCACCAGCATGCCGAGCATGTCCTCGCCCGGCTCGGCCTTGGCACGGGCGACCAGCTCGGACATGTAGGCACGCGACTCCAGCGAGGCCGCTGTGCGCTCCTCGGGGGACCTGGAGATGTCGAGCAGCGTGTTGGTGCGCTGCTGGAAGTCTTCGCGGTGCTCGTACGGGACCCCGAGCAGCTCGCAGATCACCAGCGAGGGGATGGGCAGCGCGAAGGTCTTGATCAGGTCGACCGGCGAGCCCGCGCGCTCCATCGCGTCGAGGTGGTCGTTGACGATGTCGTGGATGCGGGGCTCCAGCCGGCGCATGCGGCGCATGGTGAACTCCGGCGTCAGCATCCTGCGCAGCCGGGAGTGCTCCGGCGGGTCGAACAGCAGCAGGTTGCCCGCCTGCATCTTCGCGACCTGCTCGGGGCTCAGGCCCTGCATGCCGGGGGCCGGGAGGTTCTGCGGGCGCCTGTTGCTGAACCGCTCGGCGTCTCCGAGGATCTCCTTGACGTCGGCGAAGCGGGTCACGAGCCAGGCTTCGAGCCCGAACGGCGTGGGCACCCGCTCGATGCCCGCGCTGTCGCGCAGTTTCGCGAGCTCGGGCACCGGATCGAACGCGGTGCGCCGCATATGCAGGGGCAGAGTCACAGGATCGCTCATGTCATCTCCTGGAGAGGCCGATGTGCCGGAAACGCCCTTCAAAAATGATAGTAGTCCATCACTTGCTCGGGGTGGGCGGCGACCGGCACGTGGCGCGTTCCCGCAGCACAGCCTTCTGCATCCTTTCCCGTGGGCTCTCATATCGTCGGATCATGGAATCCCACGAGCTCCATCTGGACCGCGCACGAGCCACGTCGTTCGGCTCGGTGGCCGAGCAGTACGACCGATATCGCCCGGAGTCCCCCGACGAGCTGATCGACGAACTCACGGCGGGCCATCCAACCCGCGTGCTCGACGTCGGATGCGGCACCGGCAAAGTGGCCCGGACGCTGGCCGGACGAGGGCTGGCGGTGCTGGGGGTCGAGGTGGACGAGCGCATGGCGAACGTCGCACGGGGCCACGGCGTCGAGGTGGAGGTCGCCCCGTTCGAGACCTGGGATGACGCGGGGCGTCGTTTCGACCTCATGACCTGCGGCGACGCGTGGCACTGGATCGACCCCGACGCCGGCATCGCGAAGGCCGCACGGGTGCTGGCCACCGACGGCGTCATGGCGTGGTTCTGGAACTCCTCGCAGGTCGAGGAGCCGGTGGCCGCGGCGTTCACCCGCGTGTACGCGCAGCACGCGCCGGAGATCGTCTGGGTCTGGGGACCACGGGACACGACCCGTTCCGAACGCGTGCCGCTCTCCGGCCGCGACGCGTTCTCCCCGATCGAGGAGAAGGTCTACCGGCAGGAACGCGTTCTGACCGCCGATCAGTGGGTCGGGCTCGTCGCGACGTCGAGCGATCATCTCCGGCTCGGCGCCGAGCGGCTCGCGGCACTGCTGCGGGTGGTGCACGGCACCATCGAGTCCCTGGGCGGCCATGTACGCATCCAGCACGAAACCACCGCCCTGATCTGCCGACGGCGGCGGCGCCTTTGACCCGTTCCCCGTTTCCTTGACCTGGAGCGCGCTCCAGCTCCTAGCGTCGGTGGCACCGAGAAGGGAGCAGATCACGTGAGAACAGTGCAGCTTGGCCGTACGGGCGAGCAGGTCAGTCAGCTCGCCCTGGGATGCATGATCATGGGAACGGCGACACCGGAGGACGAAGCCGTCACGATCCTCGATCGGTACCTCGAGGCCGGAGGCAATTTCCTGGACACCGCCGACTGCTACTGCTGGTGGGAGAACCGGGGGAGCTACGGCGGCGAGAGCGAAGAGCTGCTGGGTCGCTGGTTGGCCAGGACCGGGCGGCGTGAGCAGGTGTTCCTCGCGACCAAGGGCAGCGCCGTGGTACGCGACCTGGACGCGGTCTGGTCCGAGGGCCGGCCTGACTGGGACGCCGCCTACCGGACGTTCGTCGGAGCCGGGGCGAAGACCTTGCGCGAGGCCATCGACGGCAGCCTGCGCCGGCTCGGCACCGACCATGTCGACCTGTACTACGTGCACGTCGACGATCACGCCACCCCCCTGGAGGAGACGCTGGAGGCGCTGGCCGGTATCGTCCAGGCCGGCAAGGCCCGCCACATCGGCTGGTCCAACGTGCGGACTTGGCGGTTGGAGCGGATCCGCCAGTTGTGCGCCCAGCACGGCTGGCCGGCGCCGGTGGCGCTCCAGCAGCAGCACTCCTACCTACGGCGCCGGGCCGGGCTCCGGCACGCGTCCATCGTGGACGACGAGCAGCTCGACTACCTGCAGGCACACGACGACCTGACCCTGGTCGCCTATTCGCCGATCCTCAAAGGCATCTACGACAGCCCCGCCAAGCGCGCAGGCCACGGGGTGATGGACCCGTACCAGGGCCCGGACGCCGAGGCCCGACTCGCCGTCGCCGCCGAGGTGGCCGCTGAGACCGGCGTCACCCCGAACGCGCTGGTCCTCGCCTGGCTGCTGCACCAGACCTCGCCGGAGATCGTGCCGCTGATCGGGCCGCGCACGCTCCAGCAGTACGAGGCGGCGCTACCGGCGCTCGACGTCAAGCTCACAGCGGAGCAGCTTGCCCGCCTCGACGCCGCCGGAGCCTGACCGGAACCCGACGTCGGGCGACCTTCGTGATGCACTCGTCAGCGGCCATCGTGGCGAACTCCCTGCGCGCGATCGAGTGGGGTTTGCCGGAGACGGCCGCCTGACGACATCCCACCGCACGGCGCGGCCCGGTGCGGAGACGGGACCGGCCGGCGGTCAGGTGGCGCGGCCCTCCAAACCGGCGATGGTGATCGTGCCGGAGGTGGCGCGCAGGCCGAAGCCGTACCGGAAGCCCTCGCGGGCCTGCGGCGTGGCCAGCGTGGCGCCGATGCCGGCCGTGCGGAGCCGATGCCACCGGCCGCCCGTGTGGGCGAAGGAGGTGATGGTGTCGCCGGACAGCACCAGCGCGAACCGGTCGCCCGGCGCGAGCGTCAGCGGCGCGTCGCCGGGCGTGTCCAGGAAGCGGCCGCCGACCCGCACGTTGATGCCGGACTGCTTGCGGGTGTTGTTGTACCACGCGGTCACGTAGGTGTCCCGGTCCTTGACCCAGCCGACGAACACGCTGTCCTCCGGGCTGCCGGTGCCGGCGAACGAGCCGACCGTCACCACGCTGATCGCCTCGGCCGACGACGGCCCCGCCGGGCCCGCCATCAACCCGAAGAAGGGTTGCGCGCCGCTGCCCGCGAACCGGCCGCCGCCGGCCGTGGTCGCCGGCTTGGCCTCGCCGTTGAAGGGCTGGTGCACCGTGTAGCCCGCCGAGGTGTCAGCGGTGAACGTGTCCTGGGCCTCGACCTTCGCATAGGAGGCGGGGTCGAGCGGCACCTCCACGTGCGCGTACGCGCTGGCGGCCCGCGCGGACCGGTCGTACGTCGCGAAGGCGCGCACCGGGTAGGCGTCCGGGTGTGGCGAGGGCCCGGGCGGCGGCGTCACCCGCCAGCGCACCGCGAACCGGCCGCCGGGCCGCACCACGGGCGTCTCCGCGTGTCCGAGCGGCTCGGCCGACCAGCCCGGCGGCACGGCAGGCGTCACCTTGACCTGCGTGGCCGGCTTGCGGCCGTCGTTGGTGAAGGTGGCGGTCACCACGGCGGGCACGCCCTGCTCGGTGACGGCCGCGTCCAGCCGGGTGTCGCCCGCGGCGGGCGACCACGCCTGCAGCTCGGTGACGCCGACGTACGCGCCGGGCGGGTTGCCGAACACCAGCCGGATCCTGGTCGTGGCCAGGGCCGGGAACGTGATCCGGTTCAGCGCCGCACCCGGCTCTCGCGGCGTGCGCGCCTGGCCCGGCACCTCCCGCCACGCCGACCTGTCCCAGAACTCCAGCCGGTACGACGCCGGCGCCCGCACCCCGCCCCCGTCGTCGTAGGCGTAGAACCGCACGTCGCTCACCTGGGTCGGCACGCCGAAGTCCACCCCGAGATGGTCCTCCGGGTTCGGGGAGCGGTAGTTGGTCCAGCGGCTGTGCGGGATGTCGTCGTAGAAGATCCGCCCGTCCACCGCGTCCCACACGTTGTCGATGCCGTTGGTGTACGACGCGAACGGTTTGGGGTAGCCGGTTCCGTACGGATTCGCGGCGTCGTTGCCGGGACGCGAGGAGCGGTCGGGCGCGACGGCGGCCGGCACGCGGGCGGTCAGCTCGCCGAGCGCGGACCGCGCGGCGGCGAGCCTGCCGTTCACGTAGACGCGCAGTCCCTTGCCCTGGCCGTACCTGGTGCCGTCGCGGTCCCACAGCACCGTCACGTTGTGCCCGTGGTACGGCACGTTCTCCAGCGCGAAGTGGTCCCACTCCGCGGGTGCCAGCGGGTTCACCACGACCTTGCCGTCCGCCTGCGGGCGCAGCCCGATCAGGCCGCTGATCACCAGGTCGTCGAAGGTGGAGTGGTTGTAGTGCTCGCTGTGCCCCCGCGCGTCGTAGATCCAGCGCGGCTCGTCGGGGTGGTGCGCCTCGGCGATGTACGGGTGGCCGTCCTTGTACTGGGTGAGCGCGTAGCCGCGCAGCACCCGGTAGTAGTCGGCGGCGGTGACGACGTCCTGGTCGCGGTCGTTGAGCAGGTTGGCCATGGCGGTGAGCGTGGTCGAGGTGGAGTACGGCCAGCTCGGGCCGTCCCAGCGGCAGCAGCCGCCGAGCGCGTCCCGCATGAAGAAGGGGCTGCGCCGCTCGGCCGTGGTCGGCCCGTACGGCGCGGCGAACCCCTGCGGGTCCAGCAGTTGCGCCCACGCCTTCTCGGTTCCGGGCTTGGCCATGCCGAACGCCCACGGCACGAACCCGATCTGCTCCCTCGTGGAGACCAGCTTCCGCTGCGGGTCCAGGTCGGCGCGGGCCTTGTGGTAGAAGAACTGCCGCTCCGGGTCCCACAGGTAGCGGTGCAGCGCGTCGCGCAGGGAGGCGGCCCGCCGTTCGAACGTCCTGGACAGGGCTCCGTCGCCGCGCATCCGGGCGATGGCGGCGATCGCCCTGGCGTCGCCGTACTGGTAGGCGTTGAGCGTCGGCCGGTAGCCCGCGCCGCCGTGGTAGGGATCGGCCGGGTCGGTCTCGTAGGAGGAGGCGGTGTACTCCATCGCGTCCCACACCGGCACCGACCAGTACAGGCCCAGGTCCTTGTCGTACTGGCCGCCCCACTTGTCGTACTGGCGGACCAGGCCGGGCAGCAGTCCTTCGACGAAGGACGCGTCGCCTGTGACGAGATAGCGCTGGTAGGCGGCGTCGGCCGCCCACCAGGCGTACTGGTGCGCCCAGTCGTCGGTGTCCTTGTTGAGGTACTCCTCCTTCGGCTTGGGGCCGCTGCCGGGGCCCTGCAGCCAGTAGGCGAGGTAGTCGTCGATCGGGCGGCTGTCGCGCAGCCAGCGGCCCTCGTACACGTGGTGGCCGGCGGCCGCGACGATGCCGCCGAGCGGCGCGGCGTAGCCGGGGGCGTTGTGGAACTCGGTGATGATGTCGCCGGTCGCGGAGTCGGTGTAGCGGATGTGGCGCTTGTAGGTGCTCCAGCGGTAGTAGTAGACGTCCTGGATCTCCCGGTCGGGCACCTCCAGGAAGGGGATGTTCGCCTCGTACCACTCCGGCTCGGCGTATCCGGCCAGCAGCGCCCGGTGGTCGAGGAAGGCGGTGCCCGGGCCGACCTCGGGGTATACCGGCGGGGGCTTCGGAGTGGCGGCGTTCGCCGGGGTGAGGGTCAGGGCGGTCGGCGCGACCAGCGCCGCGAGCATCGCGAGCGCCGCAGCCGTGCGTCTCATGGTCACCTCAAGCGTTCTCGGGGGGTGACAGTAGACCGCTCAGATCCGATCGCACTTGCGGATCGAATCTGACCGATATTGCCCACATATTGACCAGTCGCGAGCGAAAACGCAAGATCTGTCCGGGAATGCGCGCCGACATCCTGACCGCAGATATCGCCCTGCCTGCCTCTGGACTGCTGGCCGGGTCCCGCCAGCATCGCCCGCGTCGCGCCCGAGGCGGGAACGGCGCTGAGCTACGTGGCCGCCAGGGGGAAGTCGAGTTCCGTGCCGCCCCCAAGGTCGGCAGGCGCCCGGATCGCCGGCGTCGTCGACTGGGCGTGGTGTCTGCGGTTCGTTGAGGCGTATGAGGGGTGGCACCGGAATACGAGGGTTTCTGAGAATCAAGCCTGGTCTTTCTCTGGAGCATCAGACGGGGCATTTCGTGGCAAGCCTGTGTAGGGTGCCAGCCCACATAAGCCCAGACCCACATTGAGTGGATCTTGCGTGGTTCCCCGTTGGTGGACAGCACCTCGGTGGTCGGGCTGGGGTCGTGGCCGTCGCCTGATGCGCCCGCTCAGTCGTCGACGGCCTGTACCGCGGCGGCGATCGGCTCGAGCCCCG
>NZ_JBSFNK010000062.1:0-40218 GCF_053587055.1 Nonomuraea sp. NPDC003707
GCTGACACAGCACGGCGAGATAGCCATGTACCGACACGAGCTATCACGTTCCGTCACCACCGAAAGTGGGCCAGAGCCACTGACTGGACACACCCATCTGGCCAGACCACCAAGGTCTTCAGGACATTCCTAGGCCAGGATACGCGGGGCGGGGTGGCTGTCCAGGCTGTATCGGGTGCGGGCAGAGGCGCGGGTGGTGCGAGGGTCGGCACGGCCCACGGCCTCCGGCATGTCGCGCAGCGCGGTGCCGGCGTTGAGGGCGAGGGTTGCGAAGGACCGACTTCTGCCCGTACTCACTGTGTGCGGTTGTGTTCGTGTGGCGATCGAGCAGGTGACTTTCCTTCGGGGTGTTCGCGCTGGGGATCGTCGCTCGTGTTGCGTTTCCGGGCGGATCATGTGATGCAGATCACTAGCTTGGGGTGCTCGTAGAGCAGGCTGTCGGTGGTGCCTGCGATCATGTCCTGCATGGGCGAGCTGGTCGAGCGAGTGGATGAACGGGACCGCGTGCTGGGAGTCGTGGATCGCGCAGAGGCGGAGCGTCGGCGATGGATGCATCGGATCGCGACGACGATCTGTCGCGATCCGATGCGGCGGATCCTGGTGCTGCGCCGCGCGGAGCAGCACACTCGCTTTCCCGGCCACTATGACGTGATGGTCGGCGGTGCCGTGGATGTGGGCGAGTCGTATGAGGACGCGGCAGCCCGCGAGCTGTCCGAGGAGTTGAGCGCCGACGTCCCGGTGCGTTTCATGTTCAAGTTCCTGTGCCGGGATGGGGTCAGCCCTGTCTGGTTCGGGGTGCACGAGGCCGTGATCACCGAGCCATTGGTTCCAGATCCGTCCGAGATCGGTTGGCATGCCTGGCTCACAGAGCTCGAACTGCGGGAGGTCGTAGATCGATGGCCTTTCGTTCCCGGTGGGCGAGAGGCGTTGCGCCGATATTTAGTATTCGAGAACGAGGGCCAGCCGTCGGCTGGCTGATCGGCGGCACCATATCGAGTGGGTGGCTCAGCTGCATGGCCCGATTCCCTCAGCCCGGGCCGGCAGCCGACGTACTCGGGTGTCGCGGTCGAGCTGGCGGCGGAGTTGGAGGATCTCTTCGTGTTGGGCAGCGAGGTGGGAGAGCGCTTCGTTGCGGAAGTCAGTGAGTTCCTCGATGGTCTGATCGCGGTGAGCGAGGCGTTGTTTGAGGGTGGCGATCTGCTCTTTGAGTCAGTGGATTTGGGCGTCGCGGGGGTCGGGGGTGTCTTTGGTGGCGCACACCACCGCAACCAGCAGATCGGCATCGGCCTCGTCGCTGGGCGTCCATCCAGCTGCCGGCGAAGTCGTGCAGCTGGTCGGGGGCCGAAAGGCAGGAGCCATAGCCGCGCAAACTGCAGGGCTTGCTCCAGATGCCCCAGCTCCTCGAACGGGGTTGCCGTCACTTGTTAAGCCGCCCAGTCTGGCAGGTAGGCCGCTGCTATATCGTCGCGCCGTTTCGCCCGTGGCCACCGCTCACCTGCCGGGTCGCTCGCTTCGGCGGCGCGGATCTCCGTGAACAACCGTTCCGGGGCCGAGGAATCGAGTACGTTCAGCAGGTCCTCCCAGCCGCCCAGCCCGAACTCCACGTACCGGGTCGCGCCATCGGACAACAGCGCGATCCTGCGCACCTCGTCCGCAGGAAAACTGCCGATGTGGGCGTGGTGGGCGGCTTCCGGATCGTTCGACGCGATCCAGTAGCCAAGGCCCTTGGGCCTATTGCGGAGCCGCCGCTGCTTGGTGACGAACGCGATCCGCGCCGCCTGATGCTCTGGCGTGCCCGTGGGGAGCGACGCCATCTGCTGATATTCCGCGACCGCCACACGGTCGATCCGCCGATCCGAAATCGTTTGGATGGTGCCGTTCACATCGGCAACGAACGTCGAATCACCCAGTACCAGGTACTCAACCTGGCCCTGGGCGATCCGGGCCATCACGACCGTGCTGGACGGGGTTCCCGGATTGTTCAGGTCGCAGAAGACGCCGTGCGAGTCGGCGACAGCGTCGATGGCCTTCGCCAGCGCAGTGGTCAGCGCCATTCTCGGGTCACGCATGTAGAACATGGCGTGGTCGCCGAGCTGGTTCACGTACCACGGGGTTCCGTGATCGCATCCGGTCGGCAACTCGCTAGGGCCACCTGCGCCATCAAGGAGAACAGCTCGAGCGGAGGTGGAGTTGACCGTCGCTGAGACGTAGTCCTCGTTGGCCTTGTCGTCCCGTCCTGGGCGCGTGTCGAGGAACACCGCTGCCCCCTATCTCTTGCTGCGGACGTGGATCGGGGTGACGATTTCGGCTCGCAGGACCTGTTTGCCCTCGCCGCCGGCGACTGTCTTCACCACGCAGGACCACAGGCCACGCCGGGCCTGCTCCCAGAGGGTTGCGATGTCGCGGCACAGCACTTCGGCAGCGCCGGCGGAGCCGGGTGCGTGGATGCCGCCCAAGTAGAGGAAGGACCCTTCTCGATCTGGACGTTCGATCCGTCCCATGTGTGCGTAACAGGTGCGCTCTTCGTCCGACCCATCGCTGTCGTGGTCGAAGTCGCTGTGGTACTCCAGGCCGGTCTTGATGTCGGTCATGTACCAGTGCCCGTGATCGTCTCGCCTCCACTTGATTGAGGGGTCGGCGCTGATGGCTTGCGCGACCAAAGGGGTAATTCGTGGGCCGATCATGACGATGAGGTGGTCGCGGTTCAGGTCTACTTCGCCGCCGACGCTCACGACTTCGGTCCGGGTGTCCATGTTCCAGCGGTGCGCCAGTGTCTGGATCTTCATGGCTGCCTGCACGGTTGTGTCCACGATGGACGAACGCCGCTGCTCGTTCGCGACCTTTTCCGCGACGGCCACGGTTATGGTGGAGCTCACGCGCCCCCTGGGGGCAATCAGTGCTCGCTCTGGTCCCGCGCCTGTCGCCGTGATCTTGCTCAGGCGTCCCCGGGTGAGCCCCAGTTCTCGCGCGATGTGGGCAGCCTTCCAGCCTTGTTCAAGCAGGTCGTCGATAGCTTCGCGCCGGATGTGCGACAGCTCTGTGACCTCGTTCTGGAGCCGTTCCTGCATCCGGCCAGCAGTTTGAGCACGTTCCACTGGGTCGTCAATCTGGGCAATCTTTTCGATATCGGGGTTAACCACCTCTGGAGGGTTCTCGCTGGTCATCAATATCCTCTGGCCGTCCGCTGCTTCCAGGGGGAAACTCGGTCATGATTCCACCCGTTGACGAGGCCTTTGCCTCGTGTTTACAGTCAACTGCGATGACATGTTAACCCCTAACAACGCACCACAACAGAAGGCCTCAAAAGTGCGACTCCCGGTGCTGGAACGCCGAAGCCCGTGACTACCAGAAGGCCCCCGGGTGCTGGAACGAACGCCCCGGAGACCTGACGACAGCAAGACGGCCTCGGTGCTGGAACACCGGAGGCCGCCGATCAGGCTCTCTCCTCGTGAAAGGTGACCGCCTCTCATGCCAGCGACCATGCGGGACACGAACCGCTCCCAGGCGCTGGCGGATGAAAGTTCTCCTCTCGGTGGCAGAGCCTTCAAACGAGGGATGGGAGAACCAATCCCGGGCCTCCGACCGTGTCAGCGGGGGGTCAGATGATGCCCTACTGCCACCCTCCGGCAGGAAACACCTTGCTCCCAGTCGTTACGCACGGACGTCCGGACGGTACCGGCGGACGGCCCGGCATCGGGGTCGGCGACCGGGGGAAGGAGGTGCGCTCCATGACGGAGCCCTGTCCGCACGATCGGCATCGACGCAGCCGATGGATCCGCAACGGCCTTACGGTCGTGAAGTTCGTCGGCTGGCTGGCCTGGCTGGCCTGGTCGGTGTTTGATCGATTCGCCCACTAGGGCGAGCGGGCCTCCTACCCGGTACGGGTGGCCATCCTTCCGGTAGGAGGCCCGCAGCGACCTCTAGCGTATGACGTCGCAGGCCAAAGCCCGTAAAGGGGATGCAATACGAGCCCGCCGCAGGGTGGCCGTTTGTGGCACAAGGTAGAACCCCTTGCCCTCCAATGATCATCGAATGCGTATAAAACGGGAACCGAAATTCGTCAGCCCACAACCGAAATTGACGTCAGGTTAGCGTTCACGATCTGGCGGCGATGATCCGGCCAGGGCGACATCACTTCTTCAACAGGATCCCGCCGGGCCGACGCTCTGCAGCTTCCCACAACACCACCGGGCGGCAGCGACCAAAACACGGTCTCCATCGCCCGCCTCGTGCATGGCGTACCCGACGACCTCACCCGCGACGTGCGCCGGGACCTGTGTCGATGGATCGAGCAGGCATGGCAGATCCGCGACATCAGCGATAGCGAGAAGCGGATTCCCATCCACCTCCCCAAGGGGCAGTTGCCGCCCGCCTGGCCGTACTGCAAGACGTACTCGATCAGGCTGGCCCAGGAGTCCGGTCGGATGGCGTGCTCCAACCCGAAGTGCGAGGACGAAAACGGCAAGCGGCCCCGCGGTCGCATCGAGAAGAATCAGCTCGATGGAACCCCGACCCTGGTATGGGCCAACGGTCGAGCGCAGTACTACTACGGCAGCCAGGAGGCATCGTGAGAAAGATCCCCACCATCTTCGTCAGGGACTGGGACGGCAGCCCGAAGCACGTCACCCGAGAGCCGAACCCAGAGTGCGCCTGGGTGTTCGCCGGCGAGGGCGAGGCGACCGTGAAGTGGGACGGCACCTGCGTCATGCTCGACGACCAGGGCGAATGGTGGGCGCGCCGCGAGGTGAAGCCGGGCAAGGCCGATCCTCCTAACTTCGTACTGATCGAGAAGGACGACGAGACTGGCAAGCGAATGGGCTGGGAGCCGGTCGAGCAGTCCGCGTTTGCCAAGTGGCACGCCGAGGCGCTCGGCATGGGCCACCGGCCGCTGCCTGGCACGTACGAGCTGCTTGGGCCGAAGGTGAACGGCAACCCGGATGGGTTCGAGGCGCTCGTCCTCATGGAGCACGGTTGGGCGCCGTTGAGGCTCCGCGAGCTCGCAAAGAGCGCGCCCCGCGACTACGACGGGCTGGCGGCATGGCTCGCCACGTGGCCGAACGAGGGCCTGGTCTGGCACCACCCGGACGGCCGAATGGCCAAGCTGAAGCGGCGAGACTTCCCACACCAGGGGGAGTGATGTCGATCTACTGCACCCGCCTGTCCGCAGACGGGAAAGATGAGCTGCCACGTCCGATCGCCTACCTCGGGTCGCACGTCCGCATCGCTGACGACCCGTGGCGGTACGGCAGCATCGACACCGCGCACATCCCGGACTGGTGTCACATCGATGCCGACGCCGGCGACACGTCCACATGGCGGCCTGTACCGTATCTGCGCCTGGGCGTGAACGCCTACGACGAAGCGCACAGCGGAACCGAGGTGCGAGCCACCGTGGTACTCGACGAGCAACTCGTGCGTGCGCTGAGGGATGACTTGACCCACTGGTTGGAGAACTCGGAGGACCGGGCGTGAGTCACGACGACATCCGCCAGTGCCTGGCCGCTGTCGAGCACCTCACCAAGCTGGAGCGCTGCGATGGATGAGCTGCTCGCGTTCGTGCACGCCCGGCTCGACGAAGACGAAGCCGTAGCGCTCACAGCCTGTAGCGATCCAGATTGTGGAGTGTGGGCGATCAGCGAAGACGGCGTGGACTTCGACCAGTACGAGGTAGACGGATTCCATCCAGCGACCGCTGCCCACATCACGCGCCACGACCCGGCCCGGGTGCTCCGCGATGTCCAAGCCCGGCGGACGACGCTCGTGCGCTGCCAGGAGGAGATGCTGGCCGGCAGCCCGCGCCTGGCCCACTTCGCCAAGATGACCGTCTGGGAGATGGCCCAGAGCTGGAACGACCACGAGACGTTCAAGGAAGGGTGGAAGCCGTGAACGACGTTGAAGGCATGCTCACGCTTCTGGCCGTAGAACCCACCCTCATGCCGTCGGCGGCCGCTCACGCCGGTGGCGACTACATGGAACACAGGCAGCGCGACGAGCGCGCCTACATCGTCGTATCGAAGAAGAAGCCTGAGACCGGGCCCCGATGGCTCGACCCCTGCCTGGACTGCGACCACTGGCTACTCACCAAGCTGCCCGAGGAGTGGAAGCTGTGAGCGACAAGACGGCCCTCGGTGACCGCATGAAGCTGTACGAGTCGGCGACGCGGACGATCCTGCCGCGCCGCACCTACTCCGTGGTCAGAGTGGATGGGCGCGCCTTTCACACCTTCCTGCGTCACGCCGACAAGCCGTTCGACGAAGCGGTCATGACCTCGATGGACGCCGTCGCCGAGGCACTTTGCACGGAGATGTCTGGGGCCGTGTTCGCCTTCACCCAGTCGGACGAGTGCAGTGTCCTGTTGACGGACTTCGACTCGCACGGGACCCAGCCGTGGTTCGGTGGGGTCGTTCAGAAGATCGTGTCCATCGCTGCTTCGACTGCGACCGTGGCGTTCAACAGGCGCTACGGCATTGACCACGCGTACGCCACCTTCGACGCGCGCGTCTTCACCATCTCCGACGTGGTGGAGGTAGCCAACTACTTCCTGTGGCGGCAGCGAGACTGCGTTCGCAACAGCATCACTATGGCCGCCCAAGCCGTGTTCTCTCACAAGGAGCTCCATGGCAAGACGACCGGCCACATGCAGGAGATGCTGTGGTCCCAGCACGGCATCAACTGGAACGACTACCCGGCCGGCGCCAAGCGCGGGCGCGTATGCGTCCGCTACACGGAGGAGCAGGACGTCACCTGGACTGAACGTCACACAGGCCAGCAGATGACGTCCAAGGCGCTCCGGTCTCGCTGGTTGTCGGAGGCCGCCCCACACTTCACCGCCCAGCCCGGCGGATGGCTGGCTGCGACGATCCCGCCACTTCCGTCCCTCGCAGAACCCGCGAGCAGAGAGGAGTCCAGGGCATAACGTTCAGCCAGGGCGACGTCCGCGTGACCATGTTCGACGGCGTGGAGTCGACTCCGTTCGTGGCGGAGACCGTTCCGGAGAAGATCACCGCCTGCCCCGCACTGCGCGCGCGGCCTGAGGGTCCTGCAACCGGCATGGAACTGCAACCAGTCGCCTCCTCTGCGCGAACCGCATCACTGATAGCAGCGTCACATGTACTTTCCGTGCTCGCCCCCAAGGAGGCCCACATGCCCCGCGCGAAGACCGCCACCACCCGCGAACAGGTCAAGGGCTGCGGCTGCCTCATCGCGACCGCCCTGCTCATCGTCGGAGGCTGTAGCAGCCTGTTCGGCAGCGGCCAGCCATCCCCGGCTGCCCCCGCCGTGCCCCCGATGTTCACCTCCACGCCAGCGATGACCTGGCAGGCCGAACCGATCAAAGACCTGGACGACGACGGCATCGCTGATCGCTACGATGGCGACGCTGATGGCGATGGCGTGACCAAAATCGACGACCGCGACGACCGGGACGCCACCAGGGGAAGCGCAAGCCCGTCCGCACGGCGAAGCCCGCGCCGAAGAACAATCCTCTCCCGCGCGCCAACGCGCATCCGGGCGGTTTCTGTGGCACCCAGGGCGCGGTGGGCATCGCGTCCTATGGGCGCACGTACACGTGCCGCGGTGGACACTGGCGCCGCTGATGCGAAGCAGGGCCGGGACCCACCAGCCGAGCGACGCCTGCTACGGCATCCGTGGTGTGGAACGATCCAGCTCCATCTTGCGGAATTCACTGCGATCAGCGCTTGCGCGCGTCCACCCTTAAGGAGTGCACCTCACCTGGGCCGATCTGCTTGATCCTGCTGTGGCCGCGATCATCGGCATACTCAGCGGCATCGGCGCTCTCATCGGCCTTCTGCGCACGCGACGGCAGCGCCGGACCGAGCAGCGCGAGCGGCTTGTCGCTGCCTGCGACCAGTTGCTCGTCGCGGTCGGAGTGTTCCAAGGAGCGATCGCAGCTCAGGCGCAGGCGTGGGGTTCCCTGCGGGCCAAGGCGCTGATCGGCCTGACCGTTGCCGCTCTGGCCCTGGAAGGCCGCATTGTCCATGGCACGCCGTATGCTGCCATCGGCCGGTGCTCCCGGGCCGTCTTCGGCTGGGACCAGGCTGGATCTGCGGCCATTGCCCAGACGATGCCCCTCCTCGCCCAAGCGGTCACCGCCGCCGCCCTGGAGATAGGCCGCGGAGGTGACGCGGCTCTCTCCGGCGCTGCGCGCGACCTCGCGCTGATCGGCGTCCAGACTGGCGGCCGACGTCACCAGCGGGCGCTTCATCGTGTGCAGGAGGCGTTCCTTGCCGAGCGCAATAGGATGGCCCGCCAATAGCGCAACCGACCGATCCTCGCGGGCATGCTGCCTTCCTCGGCTTGAGGCTGCTCTTGGCTGGCCGCTCTTGCACTCCCAGGTGGCCACCCACCGCCGGACCGCAGCGCCCGTCCAGATCTCGTGCGGGAATTCCAACCCTCGCAATTCGGCTACAACTTGCGGGTTGAAGGCGTGATGCAGCCGCCCACCTGGGAATTCACCTGGTTGGATGGGAAGCCCGAGATCCAACTCTCTGTGGAGACGATGGGTGCCGCGCTGGCCGCAGTGGTTCCCCAGATCGCGGACCAGCCGTACTGGGCCGCCCGGATCGCCGAGCTGGGCATCGGCGCGGCACACGACGGTAGGACCCCGACCGTCGAGTCCCTGTCAGCCGCGCTCACCACAGCCCTACCCCCGAGACCCGAGCACGAGCCAGGGCCGTGGCGGGCACGATCCACACCGACGGAGCGATGGTGGCCGCGAAACTGCTCCTCGACTCAGCCAGCCGGTAAGGCTGCCCGTGCCCGCGTGAACGCCCGGCCTGCCGGGCGTGCGGGTTTGGTGAGGGAACCGCTGCCGGTCTCGATGATGTTGGCATCGAGCTCGCCCGACGCCGGCGGCGCCAGGAACCGATGAGCTTCATCCCGCTGCGCGAGCCCCTGGCCACCGAGCCGGGCGTCGGTCTCGCGGTCGCGACCGAGGAGGCGTATTACGCCACCGCCCACCGGCTCCACGATGTGGCCGCTGGTCACCAGGCTGCGCGCGGTGAGTCGCCCTCACCCGGACGCTCGTCGACGGTGATCGGCACCGAGGTGACCGCGCCGTCGGCGAGGCCGACCTGGTAGGCGCGCCACTCGTGCACGTACAGGAGATGCTCGCCGGTCCCGTCGACGCTGAAGCGCAGGCTCAGCGAGGCGTCGTGCGGCAGTTCCGGGCGGGCCAGGACCTGCGCCGGTCCGCCCGTCACGGGGACGCGTTCGACGGTGTGCCCGGACGCGTAGATCAGCGCGCTGCCGTCGGGGGTGTGGGCGAGCGAGTCGATCGGCGTGGCGCCCGTGGCGTTCTTGATGATCTGGTACGTGGTGCTGTCCGGGTCGGCGGCCAGACGGGTGAGGTTGAGCGAGGCGATGGCCCGGTGCCCCAGCACGTAGGCGATCGAGCGGCCGTCCGGGGCCCAGGACAGGCTGCTCAGCATCGGGTGCGTCATCGTCTTCCAGTCGCGGCGCCGGCCGGTGGCGACGTCGAGTACGGAGATCTTGGCGCCGCCTCCGATGAGCGGCGTGGCGTAGGCCAGCCGGGTGCCGTCGGCGCTGAGGGCGAGGTCGTAGACCGCCCTGAGGTCGTCGGGGTCGGTCTGCGTGACGGCGACCGGTTTCCCAGGTCGCCCGTCCTCGCCAAGGTGTACCAGGAAGAAGCGGATGTCCGGATTCTTCGGCTCGGTCCAGCCGGCGATGGCGAACGTCCGGTTGTCCCGGGCGGCGGCCACGAGATGCCAGGAACTGGAGATACCGGGCGGCAGCGGGATGTTCGCGATGAACGCTCCGGTCTCGGCGTTGTGCACGGCGGGCGGCACCGATGTGAAGACGCCGGTCTTGGAGTTGCCGGGGAAGTGGACGAGCGGAGTTCGCGCGGAGACGAAGTAGCGCGGCCGGCCCGTCGACGGCAGGGGTGCGCCGGTCGCCATGGGATCGGTCAGGGAGGTCGCCGGCGGGTACGGGTGCCGTACGGGACCCGAGGACATCATGTGCGGGGGCTGCGGCAGGAGCACCGTGGCCGACGGCTGCGGTGGGGATGCCGGTGGCTGGATCGCCGGTGGCTGGGTGGCGCTGACGAGCGACACCCGGTCGGCGGCCGGATCGGCGCAGCCGGCGACCAGGACGGCCAGGGCTGAGCCCGCCAGCGTGGCGGACGCACGGGAGGACATGCGTTGATCATCGTATGAAAACGGTGTCCTTGCCCAGCACGGGACACGAAACCATGCAGCCGGTCGCCGATGCGTCAGGCGCGGTCGAGGTGCCGGGTGAAGAATCGGACCGCGCTGTCGGTCTCGAACCTGGGCGTCTCCTTGTGTCTGTCCGCGTTGGCGTGCAGCGTCTTCTCCTTCGAGGCGAAGGCGTCGAACAACGCCAGACCGGACTCGCGCGGGATGGTGATCCGCTTCGCCGTCTCGGCCAGGAGGTCGGGCCAGTGGAGGCCGAAGACTGCGGCCGTGATCCTGGAGTCGACCGCCGCCCACCGTGCCCGATGAGCACCAGGGGTGCGCGATCGGAGCCGGAGGCGGGCGTGTCTAGGCGCGGCCGGTCACCTCGTCGCCGGCGGTTCGGGGGAGAAGCAGGGTGGGGATCGCCAGGAGGGCCAGGATGATCGAGAGGAGGACGAACGCCACGCGGTACGGCCCGGCCGCGTCCGCCACCCCGGGTATCGTCTCGCCCAGCCGTACGAGCAGCGCGCCGATCGCCACGCCGAGGCCCGCGCCCAGCTCCTGCAGCGTCGACAGCAGCGTGTTGGCGTGGTTCATCCGGTCCTGGCCGACGTCGGCGAAGGCCACGCTGTTGTACGCGGTGAACCCCGTCGACCGTACGATCCCGCTCACCAGCAGCAGCACGAGGATCAGCGGCAGCGGTGTCGTGGGCTCGAGGAACGCCATCCCGACCAGGCACGCGGCACCGATCACGATCGACCAGAGCAGGACGATGCGGATCCCGAGCCGGCGCATCAGCGACGTGGTGGCGGGCTTGATCCCGACGTTCCCCACGAACAGTGCGATCACCACCAGCCCAGCCTGCGCCGCCGACCAGCCGAACCCCACCTGGAACAGCAGCGGCAGCACGAACGGGATCGCGATGATCACGCCGCGGTAGACCGACCCGCTCGCCGCCGTGACCCGGTACGTCGTCACCCGCAGGATCCGCAGGTCGACGATCGGGCGCGGAGCGCGCAGCAGGTGCCGTACCGCCAGGCCCAGACCTGCGACCGCGACCACCAGCGCCACCGCCGTCGACGGCCCGAACCCCGAGCCGAGCCCTTCCAGCGCCACGATCAGCCCCGCGACGCCCACCGCCATGAGGGCGAACCCGGCGCGGTCCAGCGGGTCACGGGCGTCGGCGCGCAGGTCGGGCACGATCCGCAGCGCCACGACCAACGCCGCGAGCCCGAGCGGCACGTTGATCACGAAGATCCACCGCCAGGACGCGTAGTCGGCCAGCAACCCGCCGACGACCGGCGCCAGCACCGGCGCGAGCAGGCCCGGCCAGGTCAGGTACGCGATCGCCCGGACCAGGTCGGACTTCTCCGTCGTCCGCAGCACCACCAGCCGGCCGACCGGCACCATCAGCGCACCGCCCGCCCCCTGCACCACCCGCGCGGCGACGAGCGCGGGCAGCGTCGGGGCCAGTGCGCAGCCGAGCGAGGCCAGCACGAACAGCACGATCGCCACCGCGAACACCCGGCGTGGGCCGAACCGGTCGGCCAGCCAGCCGCTGATCGGGATCAGCACCCCGATGGTGAGCACGTACGCGGTGATCGCGACGTTCACGTCGATCGGCGCGATCCCGAGCTCCGCGGCGATACGCGGCGCGGCGGGCGTGATGACCGTGCCGTCGAGTATCTCCATGAAGAACGTGCCGGCGACCAGTAAGGCCAGCCCTCTCTGGAATTCCACGTCGGCAAGGGTATAGACGGCGCAAAACCGGATATTCGGCACCCTCCCCACGGCTTCCCCAGGCCACAGACGAACACCGTCCTTCGCCGACGTCGTCACGTCGCCCGGCTCCGTGAAGGTGGGATCAGTCGCGCGCCGATGGGAGCACGGCGACGGCTTCGACCTCGACGAGCTGGTCCTTGTAGCCGAGTACGGTCACGCCGAGCAAGGTGCTGGGCACGTCGTGCTCGCCCATGTACTCCCGATACACCTCCCACACCGTGCCCAGGTCGCTCTGCTGGGAGGAGGCCACATAGACCGTGGTCTTGACGACATCGGTCAGCGACGCGCCCGCCCCTTCCAGCGCGGTCACGAGGTTGCGCATCACCTGGTGCGCCTGGCCGGCGTAGTCGCCGACCGCGACGGTCGCACCGTCGAGATCAAGGGGACACGCGCCGGCCACCCAGACAGACCGCACCGGCGCGTCGGCTACCGCGGCATAGGCGTATTCCACCTGCTGCGTGAGCTGGTGGTTGCGGATCAATCTGACGCTGCTGCTCATGTCATGCTCCATTCCGAAGATTTCACGCGGGCCAGCTCGGCGAGCGGCCCAGGATTGCCACGATCTCATCCAGCCGTGACCCGCCCGACCACGGGAGCGCCGGTGCGAAGGCCGCCCCGGGCGCGAGGCGCGCCTGACCGCCGGGTACGGCTCGCGCCACGGCGAGGGCGGCGTCCAGCAGGTCCGGCGGGAAGTCGACCGCGACGCCCAGCGCCTTGGCGAGATCCCAGGAATGCACCACGTAGTCGATGAAGTGGAAGCTGATCGCCTGCGCCCCGGGGAAGGCGCTCCCGCTTGCGAACTCGGGCAGCGGGAACATGCGCTCCAGCACGCCGTCGGCGGCGAAGGCCGCCAGGACGTGTTCGGCGGAGGCCCGGTAGCTCGCCACGGGGTCGTCGCCGAGGGAACGCGGCTTCCACCGGGCGAGATCGCCGTCCCCCCTGGACGCCGCGGCGAAGCCGTAGTGCTGGGTGGCCATGTGGGCGAGCAGGCCGTACACGGTCCATCCGAGGCAGGGCGTCGGACGGGACAGATCCTCGGGCCGCACTCGATCCGCCAGTTCGACGCTGGCGCGAACGGCCTGCGCGTCGAGTGCGACCATGAGCTCATTCATATGCACTCGCATATGATCTGGGGATGCATATGATCTGTCAACCGGATATCTTGGACCTGTGACGGCCCGCCGCGATCTCGCCGAGATGCTGCATCCTCTCCTGCAGTCGCTCATCGCGGCGGAGCTGCCGGTGCTGGCGGCGCATCGGGTCTCCATGTGGGGCTACACCGTGCTCGGCGCCCTGGACGACGGCTCCGTACGTACGCAGGCCGCTCTGGCCGAAGCGATCGGCGCCGACAAGACCCGCATCATCGGCACCCTCGACAAGCTCCAGGCGGCCGGGCTGATCACCCGCGAGCCGGACCCGCACGACCGCCGCGCGCGGATCCTCACGATCACCGCCGAGGGCCGCGAGGTGCGCGGGTCGGTGCGGGCCGAGATCCAGGCGAACGAGGAGCGCCTGCTCGCCCGCCTGCCCGCGGTCGACCGCCACGGCTTCCTCCGCGCCCTGCAGGCGCTCCACCGGCTGCCCCGCGAACAGATCACCGAGAGGTCGCGGCTCGACCGGCGTCCCACGCAGCGATCGAACGCGACCCACGACCGCTGAGGAGCGGCCGATCAGCTGGGCTGGCCGGTCGGCATGATGGTGACCTGCTGAAGGTTCACCCGCGGCGGGAGGCTCGCGAGAAACCCGACGGTCTCGGCGACGTCCTGCGGCGTGAGCCACTCCATCGTCTCCTTGGCGCCCTCCAGCCACGCCCGGGCCCCCTCGTCGGTGACGTGGCTCTGCAGCTCGGTCGCGACGATGCCCGGCTCGATCGCCGAGACCCGCACCCTCTTCGCGCCCAGCTCGACCCGCAGGTGGCGGGAGAGATGGGTGACGTACGCCTTGGTCCCGGAGTAGACGGCGAAGTTCGGGAAGATGTTCTGGGCCGCGATCGACGAGGTGTTGATCAGGTCGGCCACTCCGCGTTCGGCGGCGGCCTTCACCAGCTGAGGGGTGAACGCGGCGATGGCGTTCATCAGGCCGGTGATGTTGAGGTCGATCTGGCGCTGCCACTGGGCGGTGGCCAGCTCCTCGATCGGCGCGGGGAGCATGACGCCCGCGTTGTTGAACAGCAGGTCGGCGCCGCCCAGCTCGGCCGCCACCCGGTCGGCGGCCGCCTGCGCCGCGGCCGCGTCGGTGACGTCGACGGCCAGGGCCAGCGCCCGGCCGCCGTTCTTCTCGATCCGGGCGACCAGGTCGTCCAGCCGCTCCGCGCGCCGCGCCAGGACGACGACGCGGGCGCCCAGCTCGGCCAGGTGCTCGGCCGCCGCCTCGCCGATGCCGCTGGAGGCGCCGGTGACGACCGCGACGCGGCCGGTGAGGGGACGGGCAGAGGTCTGCGTGGTCATGGTGGGTACCTTTCAAGGTGGGTGAAGTGACAGGTGGCCGCGGCTGGCATCGCCGCCGGCCCCCTCATCAGGACACCACCCGCCAGGCCCTCGCAGGCCGTCAAAATGGGCCCTCACCAGGCAGGTCTCCGCGAAACTGGTACTGTCAGGGCCACCCCGGCGAGGACCGGTCGTGCCAGGCTTGGCCACACTGGAGACATGGACCGAAGCAGCGAGATCGCCGACTTCCTGCGCTCGCGGCGCGCCGGGATCACCCCCGAGGAGGCCGGGCTGCCCTTCGACGGGCGCACCCGCCGGGTGCCCGGGCTGCGCCGCGACGAGGTGGCCCGCCTGGCCGGAGTCAGCACCGAGTACTACACCCGGCTCGAGCAGGGCCGCGGCGGCTCCCCGTCGCCCGAGGTCGTCGAGGCCATCGCCCGGGCCCTGCGGCTCAACCCCTCCGAGCGCGAGCACCTCACCAACCTGCTGGTCCGCCCCGCCGACGCGCGCCGGGCCCCGGTCAGCCCGCAGCGGGTCAGGCCGGGCCTGCACCTGATGCTGCACACCCTCGACCACGTGCCCGCCTTCATCCTCGGCCGCCGCACCGACGTCCTGGCCTCCAACCGCCTCGCCCGCGAGGTGCTGACCGACTTCGACGCCCTGCCCGCGCCCCGGCGCAACCTGGCCCGCTACTACCTGCTGGATCCCGAGGCCCGCGAAAGGGTCGGCGACTGGGAGCGGATCGCCGCCGAGACCGTCGCCGTCCTGCGCCTGGAGGCCGGCCGCTACCCCAACGACCGCCAGCTCGCCGACCTCGTCGGGGAGCTCACCCTGAAGTCGCCGGAGTTCTCCACCTGGTGGAACGACCACCGCGTGCTGCGCCGCACCCACGGCGCCAAGACCTACCACCATCCCCTCGTCGGCGATCTCCAGTTCTCCTACGAGTCCTTCCAGGCGCCCGGCGACGTCGACCAGACCCTGTGCGTCTACAACGTCGAACCGGGCTCGGCGACCGCCCAGGCCCTCCAGCTCCTCACCAGCTGGACGGCGCCACAGCAGCAGGCACACCCCCGGCCCGGAGCCTCCTGACGCTGCCCGGCGCCCGGTCGGCGGTTCGCGCCGAGCCCGGCCGTCGTCCGTATCAAGAAGGTTCGGCGGGTTGCTTGCGCAGGCGCCAGGCGGCCTGGGCGCCGAGGCTGGTGTCGATGTGCTCGCGCATCACGTCGGCGGCCGACTCCGCGTCGCCCGCGATGACGTACTCCAGCAGGGCCTCGTGCTCGGCGGCCTTGCGGTCGCGGGCGGCCTGGCCGCGCTCGACCTCCAGCGCGAGGCGGCGATAGCGGTCGGCCTTGTCCCACAGGCCGTCGAGGGTCTGGATGAGCAGGTCGTTGTGGGAGGCCGCGTAGAGGGCGGCGTGGAACCTGCGGTGGGCCACGAACTGCTCGTAGCCAGGGTTACCGGGCAGCGGCTTGAGGCCCTCGTGGGCGGCGCGCATGGCGGCGATGTCGGCCTTCGTGCGCCGTTCGGCCGCCAGCCCGATCGCCAGCGGGTCGAGGGAGCGGCGCAGCTCCAGCAGGTCGCGGGCCTCCTCGGCGGCCAGGGGCGCGACGCGGGCGTCGCGGTGGGCGTCCAGCTCGACCAGCCCCTCACTTTTGAGCCGGCGCAGCGCCTCGCGCAGGGGAGTGGTGCTGATGCCGATGTCGCGGGCCAGCTGCGCCTGCGCGATGACGGAGCCGGGAAGCAGCTTCCCGGACAGGATCAGCTCTTTGACGCGCAGGTAGGCGAAGTCCGCCTTCGTCGTGTAGAGCTCGGCCGCTGATTCGCTCATCGCTGTCCTGTCTCGTCGGTGACCGTTATAACCTACACCGCCATCCAGTCTTGTCGGCAAGAGTCGGGACCGTTCGTCAGAAAGCCAGAGCGGCGGATCGTAGCCGCTATAAGGCATCTAAGAGGCTCTTCGCGTTACATTCCGGAAACGAGGGCTTGACGTCATAGGTTATAACGAAGCAGAGTGTGCGGCATCGCAGGCGACGGCTGGTCGGTCGCGCCTGGTCTAGGAGGAAGCACATGACCACCTTCCACCCCACGTTCCGCGCCCTGGGCGTCGCCGTACTCGCACTCGGCCTCCTCACGGCCTGCGGCGGTGGAGGCAGTAATGGAGACGGGGCGGCGAAACAGCCGCCGCCGAACACGATCGCGACGGGACAGGCCCCGTCCTACTACCCGAGCGACTACGCCCAGCTCATCGAGGCGTCCAAGAAGGAGGGCGGCACCCTCACCATCTACTCCAACACCGACCAGGAGAACTGGGCGCCGATCTTCCGGGACTTCGAGAAGAAGTACCCCTGGGTGACGAAGATCGCGGCCAACAACCTGGACAGCGACGAGGTGTTCCAGCGGGTGCTCAGCGAGCAGGCCACCGGCAGCTCGCCCGCCGACCTGGTCGTGTCGAACGCCGCCCAGGCGTGGGCCGACTTCGCCGCCCGGCCGGGAACCCTGATGGAGTACGCCTCGCCGGAGAAGGGCAAGCTGCCGGACTTCGGCGAGCTGCTGCCCAACGTGTACGCCATGTCGGCCGACCCCATGTCGATCGCGTACAACACCTCGCTGCTGCCCGAGAAGCCGACCGGGCTGAAGAGCCTGGCGGCGATCCTGGCCAAGGACCCCGCCCAGTACAAGAGCAAGATCACCACGCGGGACGTGAGCGGCGCGTTCGGCTTCACCGTCTCGCACGCCTTCGCCGAGGCCCGCCCCGACTCCTGGACCTCGCTGCAGTCGGTGCTGCCGCTGGCCAGGCCGGAGACGTCGTCCGGAACCCAGCTGGAGAAGATCACGTCCGGCGAGTACGTGGCCGGTTTCTTCGTCAGCGCCGCCCCGGCGTACCCCGTGGTGGAGAAGAGCGGCGGCCTGCTGGCGATCTCCTTCCTCGACGACGGCACGGTCGTGCTGCCGCGCGGCGTCGGCATCGCCGCCAAGGCGCCGCATCCGGCGACCTCGAAGCTGTTCGTGGACTTCGTGCTGTCGCAGGAGGGCCAGCGGGCGGTGGCCGAGGGCGGGCTGACCTCCTACCGCGACGGCGTCGCGACCGGCGACGGCCTGCACACCTACCAGGAGCTGGTCAAGGCCGTGGGCCAGGCCAACATCATCCTCGCCAAGTACGCGAAGGTGCCTGACGCCGAGGTCAAGTCGTTCACCGGCAAGTGGAACGGCCTGCTCGGTCGCTGACCCGCGAAAGGATCGAAAGTGACCACCCTTTCCCCGCCGCGTCCGCCGGCACATCCCCCGCCGCGCTACCGCAGGCCGCTGGGGCTGGCTCGGGAGAGCTGGCTGCAGCACGCCGTGCTGCTCCTGCTGGCGGTCCTGGTGCTGGCGCCGGTCGTCCCGACGCTCTACCAGTCCTTCCTCGACCGCCCCCTGTACGAGGCGGGCGGCGTGCTCGGCGCCGGCAACTACGTGCGGCTGTTCACCGAGGCGGGATTCGGCCGCGTCGTGCTCAACACGGCGCTGTTCGCGGGGCTGACCACCGTGCTCAGCCTGCTCATCGCGGTGCCGATGGCCGTGGTCGTGGTACGCACCAAGCTGCCCGGCGGCCGCGTCTTCGCCGCCGCCATGCAGTGGCCGTTCTTCATCTCCTCGCTCATCCTCGGCTTCGGCTGGATCACCATGTACGGCCCGGCCGGGTTCGTCAGCGTCGAGGTACGCCGCCTGCTCGGCTTCCTGCCGTGGAACCTGTACTCCATCCCCGGCATGGCGCTGACCGAGGCCGTGGCGCTGGCCCCGATCGTCTACACCTTCTGCGCCAACGCGCTGCGCCAGAGCGACGCCTCGCTGGAGGCCGCCGCCCAGGTGTGCGGGGCCGGGCCGTTGCGCATCCTGCGCTCGGTGATCCTGCCGCTGCTGCGCCCGCCCGTCGTCTACAGCTCGATCCTGGTGGTCAGCATGTCGGTGGAGACGCTGAGCGTGCCGCTGCTGTTCGGCCAGCCGGTACGCATCGACGTCTTCTCGACCTTCCTGTACCGCAACGGCCTGCAGTCCATCAATCCGGACTACGGGGTGCTGGGCGCGGCCTCGGCGATCATCCTGCTCGTCACCGTCAGCCTGGTCGCGCTGCAGGCCAAGCTGCTGAAGAACGCCCAGCGGTTCGTCTCCGTCCGCGGCAAGGCGACCCGCCCGCGACCGCTGGACCTGGGCCGGCTGAAGTGGATCAGCATGGCCGCCATCGCCTTCTACGTGGTGATGGGCGCCCTGGTGCCCATCGGCGGGCTGGTCTTCCGCTCCTTCACGCAGGTGTTCACGCCGCTGCAGTCACCGTTCAAGACTCTCACCGGGGACAACTACGAACGGATCTTCACCTATCCGGTGTACGTGCAGTCCATCGTCAACAGCCTGCTGGTCGCGGCGATCGGCGCGGTCCTGGTCAGCGCGCTGTCGCTGCTGGCGGTCATGGTGGCCAGGCGCTCGACCTTCCGCTTCGCCCGCGCGGTGGAGTATCTGGCGCTCGCCCCGCAGGCGATGCCCGGCATCATCGTCGGCATCGGCCTGTTCTGGGCGCTGGCCTTCGCGCCGTTCGGGCTGGGCACCCTGATCCAGGGCACGCTGTGGGCGCTGATCATCGGTTTCGGGCTGCGCGCGCTGCCCAGCGGGTTCGGCTCCATCTCCCCGTCGATCATGCAGATCGGCCGGGAGCTCGACAACGCCGCCCGGGTCTCCGGCGCCGACTGGGTGCGGACGTTCACCCGCATCCTGGCGGCCCTGCTGCGGCCGGCCTTCGCCGGGGCGCTGATCCTGACGTTCGTGACGCTGCTCAAGGAGTACTCGCCCGCGGTGTTCCTGGGCTCGGCGGACTCCAACATCATCGGCACGACCATGCTCGAGCTGTGGGTGCAGGGCAACACCGGCTCCGTGGCCGCGCTGGCCAGCCTGCAGATCGCCATCACGGCGACCTTCGTCGGGCTCGCCGGACTACTTCTCAAGGGGCGTACAGATGCCTGAGGTCAAGGTCGCCAACCTGTCCAAGCAATTCGGGGACAACGCCGTCCTGCGTGACATCTCCTTCACCATCGCCGACGGCGAGTTCTTCACGCTGCTCGGCCCCAGCGGCTGCGGCAAGTCCACCACCCTGGCGTGCATCGCCGGCCTGGAGCGGCCGAGCACCGGCAGCATCGCGGTCGGCCCGGCCACGTTCGTCGACGCCGGCACGTTCGTGCCGCCCGAGGGGCGCAACCTCGGGATGGTGTTCCAGTCGTACGCGCTGTGGCCGCACATGACGGTCGCGCAGAACCTGGCCATGCCGCTCAAGATCCGCAAGGTCGACCGGCGCACGCAGGACGAGCTCATCACCGAGGCCCTCGGCAAGGTGGGCCTGGCCGAGCTGAAGGACCGCTACCCGCACCAGCTGTCCGGCGGCCAGCAGCAGCGCGTCGCCCTCGCCCGCGCCCTGGTCTACTCGCCCAGCGTGCTGCTGCTGGACGAGCCGCTGTCCAACCTGGACGCGCAGCTGCGCGAGCAGGCCCGCGCCTGGCTCAAGCGGCTGCAGGAGGAGCTCGGCATCACCACCGTGTACGTCACCCACGACCAGGAGGAGGCCCTGGCCCTGAGCGACCGCATCGCGGTGATGTCCAAGGGCGACATGGTGCAGATCGGCACCCCGAAAGAGATCTACGAGACCCCCGCGACCGCCGAGGTGGCCGCGTTCGTCGGCCGCTGCAACTTCCTCACCGGCACGATGACCGGCCCGGCGGAGGTGCGGCTGGACTGCACCGGGCAGACCATCGCCGTCCCGGAAGGCACGCCGGGCCCGCGCGTCACCGTGGCCGTCCGCCCCGAACGGCTGGAGATCCTCCCGCCCGGCCGCACCGCCCCCGTCGACGTGAACGTGCTCACCGCCGAGGTGCTCACCAGCTCCTACATCGGCTCCCGCTACGAGTACGACCTGCGCCTGGGCGACCACGTCATCCAGGCGGAGACCGCCCGCCCGGGGCTGAGCGGCGAGGTCACGCTCGTCGTCGAGCCCGCCGCCTGCCTGCTCTACCCGACCACCGACGCCCTGCCCGAGGACGTCGAAGCACTCGTAAGGACGTAAATTTCGTGACTTCCTACCGTCTTGGCGTACTCGAAGGCGACGGCATCGGCCCCGAGATCGTCCCCGCGTCCGTCCTGGTCGTGGACGCCGCGCTCGCCGCCGCCGGCGCCGCCCCCGTCGAGTGGGCCGAGCTGCCGCTCGGCGCCTGCGCCATCGACAGCCACGGCGACGCCGTACCGGAGGAGACGCTCGCCGCCCTCGCCGAGATGGACGCCTGGCTGCTCGGCCCGCACGACAGCGCCGCCTACCCCGAGCCGCACCGCTCCAAGCTCAACCCCAGCGGCACCATCCGCAAGCACTTCGACCTGTTCGCCAACATCCGCCCGGCCAAGTCCTTCGAGGGCGCCGACGCCGTCGTCCCCGGCACCGACCTGGTCATCGTCCGGGAGAACACCCAGGGCTTCTACGCCGACCGCAGCACCTACAAGGGCAGCGGCGAGTTCATGCCCAGCCCCGACGTGGCCATCGCCATGGGCATCATCACCCGGCCCGCCGTCGAGCGGATCGCCGTCGAGGCGTTCGAGCTCGCCTCCCGCAGGCGCGGCAAGCTCACGATCGTGCACAAGGCCAACGTGCTGAAGTTGACCACCGGCATGTTCCGCGACGTCTGCCGCGAGGTCGCCGCGCGCTATCCGGACGTGGCCGTGGACGACTTCCACATCGACGCGATGACCGTGCACCTGGTGCGGCGGGCGAACGACTTCGACGTGATCGTCACCGAGAACATGTTCGGCGACATCCTGTCCGACCTGGCCGGCGAGATCGCCGGATCGCTCGGCATCGCCCCGTCCATCAACGCCTCCCACGAGCGCGCCATGGCGCAGGCCGCGCACGGCTCCGCCCCCGACATCGCCGGCCAGGACGTCGCCAACCCCATCGCGATGATCCTGTCCAGCGCCATGCTGCTCGACTGGCTCGGCGCCCGCCACCAGGACCCCGCCCTGGTCCGGGCCGCCGCCCTGATCGAGACGGCGGTCGCCGACACCGTCCGGGGCGGCACCCGTACCCGTGACATGGGTGGCACGGCGGGCACCCGAGCGTTCGCCGAGGCCGTCGCCGCCGGTGTGAAGCGATGAACCCGACGATCGCGGTCGTCAACGCCACCCCGGCCTCCATCCGGCCCGCCGCCGACGGGCTCGGCGAAGGGTTTCCCGAGGCCAGGGCCTGGCACCTCCTGGACGACCGGCTCGTCACCGAGGCCGACGCGGCCGGCGGCATGACACCCGCGCTGACGCGTCGCATGCTCGTGCTCATCGACTACGCGGTCCGCTGCGGCGCCGACGCGGTGCTGCTGTCCTGCTCGATGTACGGCCCGGCCGCCGAGCTCGCCCGGCGGCTGCACGAGGTGCCGGTGACGGGCTCGGACGAGGCCGTGTTCGCCGACGTCGCCCGGCGGCGGCCCGGCACCGTGCTCGTGCTCGGCTCGCTCGACTCCGCGGCGGCGGACTCGGCGCGGCGGCTCAAGGAGGTGGCGGACGGCGTCGAGGTGCGCGCGATCGCGGCGCCGGGAGCCGCGCCCGCGGCCGCCGCCCGCGACTGGCCGGACCTGACCGGCGCGCTCGCGCGGGCCGCCGCGCCGCACCTTGACGGCGTCGAGCTGGTCCTGCTCGGGCAGTACTCGATCAGCCCGGTGCACGCCGAGCTGGCCGACCGGCTCGGCCTGCCGGTGCTGAGCCCGCCGCTGGCGGCGGCCCAGGCGTTGCGCGAGGCGCTGGCATGAGCGTGCTGCTGGGCTGCGTGGCCGACGACTACACCGGAGGCACCGACGTCGCCGCCGCGTTGCGCCGGTCGGGCCTGCGTACGGTGCTGATCTTCGGCATCCCCGGGCCCGCGACGGTGCTCCCGGACTGCGACGCCGTCGTCGTCGCGCTCAAGACCCGCTCGATCCCGGCCGGGGAGGCGGTCGCCGCGTCGCTCGCCGTTCAGCGATGGCTTCACGAGCGCGGGGTCCGGCGCCTGTACGTCAAGTACTGCTCCACCTTCGACTCCACCGACCAGGGCAACATCGGCCCGGTCGCCGACGCGCTGACCGAGGCGGGCGGGGCCCGCCTGACCGTGGTGTGCCCGGCCGCTCCCGAGCACGGCCGCACCGTCTACCAGGGGCACCTGTTCGTCGGCGACCGGCTGTTGTCGGAGTCGTCGATGCGCCACCACCCGCTGACGCCGATGACCGACCCCGACCTGGTCCGCGTCCTGGGACGGCAGACCCCGCACCGCGTCGCGCTGGTCGCGCACGAGACCGTCCGGCGCGGCGCCGACGCGGTGCGCGCGGCGCTCGACGCGCTGCAGGCCCAGGACGTCCGGTACGCGGTCACCGACGCCCTCGACGACCGCGACCTCGACGTCATCGCCCGCGCCAGCGCGCACCTGCCCGTCATCACGGGCGCGGCGGGGCTGGCCGGAGCTTTGGAGACCGCCCGGCACGAACCGGCCGCACCTGCCCTTCCCACGGGACCAGGGGTGGTGCTCGCGGGCAGTTGCTCGGCCGCCACGCTGGAGCAGGTGGCCCTGGCTCGCCGACACATGCCCTCGTACCGGCTGCGCGCCGAGCAGGACGGGCTCGTCGAGGAGGCCATCGGCTGGCTGGAGGCCAGCCTCGAGGCAGAGGGCCGCGCCATGGTCTACTCGTCGGCTCCCCCCGAGGAGCGCTCGCCAGGCGCGGCCGGACTGCTGGAGAGGGCGCTGGCGGCCGTCGCCGCCCGTGCCGCCCGGCTCGGCGTCCGGCGCATCGTCGTCGCCGGCGGCGAGACCTCCGGCGCCGTGGTCAACGCGCTCGGCGTGACCGGCGCGGTCGTGGGCGCCGAAGCCGACCGGGGAGTCCCCTGGCTGCTCACCACCGGCCACCCGAGCCTGGCCCTGCTGCTCAAGTCCGGCAACTTCGGCCGTCCCGACCTGCTCATCACAGCCCTGGAAGCACCATGACCGATATTTCCTCACAAATCGCTGAGCTGGGCGCGTCCCTGTTCCGCCGGCGGCTGACGCACGGCCGTACCGGCAACCTCAGCGCCCGCACCGGCGACGCCTTCCTCATCACCCCTACCGGCGGCTCCCTCGGCGACGTCTCGCCCGATCAGCTGTCGCTGGTCAGCCTGGCGGGCGAGCACCTGGACGGGCCGCGCCCGTCGAAGGAGGCCTTCCTGCACGCCGCCTTCTACCGCGCCCGCCCGGACGCCGGCGCGGTCGTCCACCTGCACAGCACCTACTCCGTCGCCGTGTCCTGCCACGACGGCCTCGACCCGGACGACGTGCTGCCGCCGCTGACCGCCTACTACGTGATGCGCGTCGGGCGGCTGCCCCTGCTGCCGTACCACGCGCCCGGCGACCCGGCGCTGGGGCCGATCGCCGAACGGGCCGCCCGCACCGCGCACGCGCTGCTGCTGGCCAACCACGGGCCCATCGCCGCCGGCGCCGACCTCGCCGCCGCCGCGGACGTCGTCGAGGAGCTGGAGGAGACGGCGCGGCTGTGGCTGCTGCTGCGCGACCGCCCCGTCCGGCCGCTCACCCCCGACCAGGTCAGGAGCCTGTCGTGATCCCTGCCTCCGAGCTGATCTCCTTCGGGATCGAGGTCCTGACCTCGCTCGGCGTCCCCGAACCCGACGCGCGGCTGGTGGCCGACAGCCTGGTCACGGCCGACGCGTGGGGCCACCCCTCGCACGGCATGCTGCGCCTGGAGTGGTACGCCGACCGCCTGCGCTCCGGGGCCATGCGCGCGGTGACCGACGTGGCCACCGTGCTCGACGGCGGCGCCGTCGCCGTCCTCGACGGCCGCGACGGCATCGGCCAGGTCGTCACCGCGTACGCGGCCCGCGACGCCGTACGCCGCGCCGGCGAGCACGGCGTGGGCGTCGTCGCGGTGCGCGACAGCAACCACTTCGGCACCGCCGCGTACTTCACCCGCATGATCGCCGCCGAGGGCTGCGTCGCCCTGCTGACCACCAACGGCAGCCCCGCCATGGCCCCGTGGGGCGGCCGGGAGAAGAGCGTGGGCGCCAACCCGTGGTCCATCGCGGTGCCCGGCGGCCGGCGCGGCCCGGTCGTGCTCGACATCGCCAACACCGTAGTCGCCCGGGGCAAGATCTACGCCGCTCTGGAGCGCGGGCACGCCATCCCCGAGGGCTGGGCCCAGACGGCGGACGGCGTCCCCACCACCGACCCGGCCCTGGCCGTCGACGGGCTCATCCTGCCCATGGCCGGGCACAAGGGGTACGGCATCTCGTTCATGATGGACGTGCTGTCGGGCGTGCTGACCGGCAGCTCGTACGCCACCGACGTGGCCGGCCCCTACGTGCCCGACCGCCGCAGCGGCTGCGGCCACCTGCTGCTCGCGCTGCGCCTCGACGCCGTGGCCGACCCCGCCGACTACGCCCGCCGCCTCGACGACCTCATCGACCGCACCAAGGCCGTGCCGCTCGCGCCCGGCTTCGACGAGATCTTCTATCCCGGCGAGATCGAGGCCCGCAACGCCGCCGAATCCGCCCAGGCCGGAGTGCGCCTGCCCGGAAAGACCCTGCAGGGCCTGCGCCGGCTCGCCGAGGCGTGTGCCGTCCCGCAACCCGCCTGGATGAGCGCATGTTCGTCGTGATCGTCCAGCTCCAGGTGCGGCCCGACCGCCTGGAGACCTTCCTCGACGGCATCCGGGCCAACGCCCGCGCCACCCGCGACGAGCCCGGCTGCCTCCGCTTCGACGTGGTGCGCAGCGACGACGACCCGCACCGGTTCGTCCTGTACGAGATCTACCGGGACGAGGCCGCCTTCTTCACCGAACACCGCGCCGCGCCGCACTACGCCGCCTGGCGCCAGGTGGCCGAGGCGTGCGTGACCGAGCACCGCAACACCTTCTGCCATCCCGTCTCGCTCCAAGGGCAGGCCACGTGACCGACTTCCTCACGGTGGGATCTCGCCGTTACCGCATCCACACCGTCGACGCACCCGCGCGCCTGCCGTACAGCCTGCGCATCATGCTGGAGAACGTGCTCCGGCACGCCGCGCCCGCCGAGCAGGTGCGTGCCCTGACCGGGTGGCGGCCGCACGCCGGCCGGACCGCCGCGGTGGACCTGCATCCCGCCCGGGTGTTCCTGCACGACACCAACGGCGTGCCCGTGCTGGCCGACCTGGCCTCCATGCGGGACGCCATGGCGGCGCTCGGCGGCGACCCCGCCTCGGTCAACCCGGCCATCCCCGCGGAGCTGGTCATCGACCACTCCATCATCGCCGACGTCTTCGGCCGCCCCGACGCGCTGGCCCGCAACGCCGACCGGGAGTACGAGCGCAACGCCGAGCGCTACCGCTTCCTGCGCTGGGGCCAGGCGTCGCTGCGGGGCTTCACGGTGGTGCCGCCGGGCAAGGGCATCATGCACCAGATCAACGTCGAATACCTGGCCCAGGTGGTCATGACCCGCGGCGATGAGGCGTACCCGGACCTGTGCCTGGGCACCGACTCGCACACCACCATGGTCAACGGGCTCGGCACGCTCGGCTGGGGCATCGGCGGCATCGAGGCCGAGGCGGCCATGCTCGGCCAGTCGGTGTCCATCCTCGTGCCCGACGTGGTGGGCGTGCGCCTGCACGGCGAGCTGCCGGTCGCCGCCACCGCGACCGACCTCGTGCTGACCCTCACCGAACTGCTGCGCGACCACGGGGTGGTCGGCAAGGTCGTCGAGTTCCACGGGCCGGGGGTCACGGCGCTGCCGGTGACCGACCGGGTGACGATCTCCAACATGAGCCCGGAGTTCGGCTCCACGGCCGCGCTGTTCCCCGTCGACGCCGAGACGATCCGCTACCTGCGCTTCACCGGCCGCGACGGCGACCACGCCGACCTGGTCGAGGCGTACGCCAGGGCGCAGGGGCTGTGGCACGAGCCGGACGCGCCGCCCGCGTACACCGCCGACCTGGACCTCGACCTGGCCACCGTCGTCCCGTCCGTCGCCGGCCCGCGCCGCCCCCAGGACCGCATTCCCCTGGAGGGGGTGAAGGCCGCCTTCCGCGCGCAGGAGCGGCCGCCCGTCGCGGCGGAGCGGGAGATCACGCACGGGACCGTCGCCATCGCCGCCATCACCTCCTGCACCAACACCTCCAACCCTTCGGTCATGGTCGCCGCCGGGCTGCTCGCCAAGAAGGCCGCCGAGCGCGGGCTGAGCGCCAAGCCATGGGTGAAGACCACCCTGTCGCCCGGCTCGCGCGTCGTCATGGACTACTACGGCGAAGCGGGCCTGACCCCCTTCCTGGAACGGCTCGGCTTCACCCTGGCCGGGTTCGGCTGCATGACGTGCATCGGCGCCTCCGGCCCGCTCGTCGAGGAGGTGTCGAAGGCCGTGGCCGAGCACGACCTCGACGTGGCCGCGGTCCTGTCGGGCAACCGCAACTTCGAGGGCCGCATCCAGCCCGAGGTGCGCTCCAACTACCTCGCCTCGCCGCCGCTCGTCGTCGCCTACGCCATCGCCGGCACCATGGACCTCGACCTCACCACCGAGCCTCTCGGCACCGACCCCGGCGGGCGTCCCGTCTACCTGCGCGACCTGTGGCCCGCCCCGGAGGAGGTGCGCGCGGTCATCGAGCGGGTGATCAGGCCGGAGATGTTCGCCCGCGCCTATGCCGACGTCCTCGACGGCGACGAACGCTGGCAGCGCCTGGACGTCGCCAGCTCCGCCACCTACCCCTGGGACCCCGCCTCCACGTACGTGCGCCGCGCCCCCTACCTCGACGGCATGTCGCCCGAGCCGCCGCCCGTCACCGACATCACCGGCGCCCGCGTCCTGGTCAAGCTGGGCGACTTCATCACGACCGACCACATCTCACCGGCCGGGGCCATCCTCCCGTCCAGCCCCGCAGGCCGCTACCTCACCGGCCTCGGCGTGCCACGCCACCAGCTCAACACCTACGCCTCCCGCCGCGGCAACCACGAGGTCATGATGCGCGGCGCCTTCGCCAACGTCCGCCTGCGCAACCAGCTCGCCCCCGGCACCGAAGGCGGCCTCACCGCCGACTTCCTGGACGGCGGCACGATCACCACCGTGTACGAGGCCGCCCGCGCCTACCAGGAGGCCGCCGTACCGGTCGTGGTGCTGGCCGGGGAGGGTTACGGCGCGGGCTCCTCCCGCGACTGGGCCGCCAAGGGCCCCGCGCTGCTCGGCGTGCGCGCCGTCATCGCCAAGTCGTTCGAACGCATCCACCGCTCCAACCTGGTCGGCATGGGCGTCCTGCCGCTGCAGTTCCTGCCCGGCCAGGGCCCGGACGAGCTCGGCCTCACCGGCCGCGAGGTCATCGGCGTCACCGGCCTGGCCGCGCTCGACGGACCGCGGCTCCCGCCCACCCTGACCGTCACCGCCGGCGGCGTCACCTTCCAGGCTCGCCTCCGGCTCGACACGCCTCGCGAGGCCGACTACTACCGGCACGGCGGGATCATGCCCTATGTTCTGCGCGGCCTGCTGGCAGCTGCGCGCCGATCCCGTTGAGCACCCGATCCAGCCCGTGCCGGAAGCGCTCGGCGGGGGAGAGGTGCGCGGTCCTGGATTCCTGTACGGATCGGCCGAACAGGGGGTAGGCGCCCGACCCGACGATCTGCCGCACGTACGGCCCGATGTAGTCGCGTTTCCAGCGCTCCGGGTCCAGGCCGGTGCGGCGGGCCTCCTCCAGCCAGCCGATCTCGCGGCGGATCGCGCTGTGGACGTAGTCGTTCACCATGCCGACGAAGCCGGTCATCTCGTCGATGTCGAGACCGAGCCCGTCGAGCGCGCCCAGGGCGAACTCGTGCACCCGCAGCAACTGCGGGCCCAGGGTCGGGCGTCCGCTGAGCAGCGGGGTCAGCCAGGGATGGCGCAGGCCGGCGGCCCGGGTCTCGCAGGCGACCAGGGAGAGGTCGCCTCGCCAGTCGCCGGACGGCTCGGCGGGGAGTTCGAGCTCGCCCATCGCCAGGTCGATCATGAGGTCGAACAGGTCATCGCGTTTCGGTACGTAGCGATAGAGCGACATGGCGCCGGTGCCCAGCTCGCCCCCGATCCGGCGCATGGTCGCGGCCTCCACCCCCTCGGCGTCGGCGATCCGGACGGCCGCCCGGGTGATCTGCTCGCGGCTGTAGCCGGGCCGCCGCCCGGGCCCCGAACGCTCCAGGCGCTCGGGCCGCATCCAGATGCTGATCAGTTCCTCGTCGGACATCCTGGCCTCTCCCTAACTTGCGTACACAGTACTCGAATGGCTAGGGTCCCATTTCGGGTACGAAGTACGCGAAATGATGGAGGCGTGATCAGCAATGACGACCTTGACCGGCAAGACGGCGCTCGTGACCGGTGCCAGCAGGGGGATCGGCCGGGCCGTCGCCACCCGGCTGGCCCGGGAGGGTGCCCGGGTCGCCGTCCACTACGGCAGCAACGAGGCGGCCGCCAAGGAGACGGTCGTGGCCATCGAAGCGGCCGGCGGGCAGGCGTTCGCCGTACGGGCCGAGCTGGGCGTGCCGGGGGACGCCGAAGCGCTGTGGGCCGGCTTCGACGCCCACGCCGACGGCCTGGACATCCTGGTCAACAACGCGGGCATCCTCGGCGACCAGGGTGAGATCGACGGCGTGACCAGGGACGGCTTCGAGCGGCTGTTCGCGGTCAACACGACCGCGCCGTTCTTCATCACCCGGCTCGCCCTGCCGCGTCTGCGGGACGGCGGCCGGATCATCACCATCGGCACGATGCTGACGCGAGGCGCGGCCATGCCGCGGGCGATCGGCTACGCCATGTCCAAGGCCGCGCTCGACGTGCTGACCACCGCGCTGGCCAAGCAGCTCGGGCCGCGTGGCATCACGGTCAACACCGTGGCGCCCGGCGTCATCGACACCGACATGCACCAGGGACGCCTGGTCGGCGAGGCCCTGGCCTGGCTGTCGTCGCAGTCGCCGCTGGGCCGGCTGGGAACCCCGCAGGACGTCGCCGACGCGGTGGCCTTCCTGGCCGGCGACGACAGCCGTTACATGACCGGACACCGCCTGGACGTCTCGGGCGGAACGACCATGTGACCCGCGGCGATGAGTTCAGTGCCGTCGGCCGGTCTACCTGTGTGACCGCCATGCCGCACACGCCGTCCGGAGGTTCCGATGACCGACCAGCTGCCCGTCGAGGTCACCAATCTCGACCGCTACGACCACGACGTGCTGCCGTGGGACCGCGCCCACGCCGTGCTCAGCAGTTCGTCGGGGGCGGACATCACGTGGTTTCTCGGCACCGTACGGCCCGACGGCCGGCCGCACGCCGCGGGGGTCGGCGCCGTCTGGTACGACGGCGCCCTCCATTTCACCACCGGCCCGGGCGCCCGCAAGACCCGCAACCTGGAGGCCGATCCGAACTGCACGATCTCCGTCAGGCTCGACGGCATCGACCTGAACCTCGAGGGCACCGCGCACCGGGTCACCGACGCCACCATGGTCGAGCGCGTGGCCGCCCTGTACGCCGAGCTCGGCTGGCCCGCGACCGCCGAGGGCGACGCGATCACGGCGCCGTTCAGCGCGCCGAGCGCGGGCCCGGCGCCGTGGCACCTCTATCGCTTCTCGATGCGCGTCGCGTTCGGCGTCGCCACCGCCGAACCGCACGGAGCCACCCGCTGGCGGTTCGCCTGAGCGCTTGCCGCGGCGACCGAGGTCGGGCCGGACGGCGGCCGATGCCGCGGTCCGGCCCGAGAAGGGGTTCAGCGGGCGCCGTTCTCAGGGCCTGCCGAAGCCCAGGACCGCCGCGTAGTAGACGGCCGCGATCTTCCTGCAGGCGCCCCGCACCAGGAAGAAGTAGCCGCCGCACACCTTGTCCTTCAGGGTGATGTAGAACCGGGTGTCCACGTCGAGCTTCCGGAAGACGGTGCGGTCGAGGTAGTACTTGTACTTCATCCTCTGGTTGGTCATCAGACCGTACCCGTAGTCGTGGGAGTCACAGGCCGGCCGGAAGTCGAACCCGGCGGGGCGGTCCGCTCCCGGCTTCGTGCAGTGGTCATGAACGATGCCCCTGACCTTGAAGCCGCTGGCGGTCCGCTTCCAGTCGGGCTTCTTCCAGCTGCCGCCGTGGTAGGCCCAGGCCGAGCAGCCCGACTTCGTGTACCACATCCAGGTCTTGGCCGAGTCGCACTTCTTCGGGTAGGACTGCGGGGGGTCCACGCCGTCCGGCAGGAAGTCGCCGGCCGGCGGCTCGGTGGCGTTCGGGTCGTCGAGCCCGGCCGCGCCCTCGGTCGGCCCGCCGTTGGCCGGCATGTCGGTGCCGGTGGCGACCACCTGGGGAGCCGCGGCGCCCTCAGGGAAGGTGAGCTGCCAGTCGCCGTTGCTGACGGACTCGATCGACGACAGACGTCCCACCGAGTCGTAGGCGTAGGTCCCCTGGACGGCGCCGAGGCTGGGATCGCTCGCGGTGCGCAGCAGGCCGTTCAGGTCGTAGGCGTAGCTCGCCTCGGTCTGCGGCGCGTCGGTTCCGTACGCGACCTTGACCTCCTTGAGCCGGCCCGCGTAGTCGCCGTTGGAGGTGCCGGTGGCCGTGGTGGCCGTGGCGTAGGTGAACGTGGTGACGCTTGCGGGGCTCTCGCCACGGGTCGGTTCCTTGACGCTGCTGACGCGGCCCTGGGCGTCGTAGGTGATGGCGGACTTGCCGAAGGCGACGGTGCCCACGCTGGTCACCCGCCAGGGGTCGGCGCCCGGCGCCCCGGCCGGCCGGGCCCAGGTGTAGGTGAGCTGGAGGTCGGCGTTGCTGATGGGGGTGCCGTCGGCGTTGGTCAAGGGCTCCTTGCCCGGGTCCAGGGGACCCAGATCCGTCACGAACGTCTCGGTCGTCGTGGTGCGCATCGCCCCGATGACCGCGTCCCACTTGGTGGTTTCGGTGATCTTGGATCCGTCGGCGGCCTCGTACGTCTGGATGCCGCCGCCGTCGGGGAAGGAGACGCTGCTCTTCAGGGTGAAGCTGGTCGACGTGCCTTCGTCGAGTTCCGTGACGACGATGGTGCCGTTCTGGTTCTCGAGTTTCCGGTTGATCTCTCCGCCGGCGAACTCGGCCTGCCAGCCCGGCCCGAAGACGCCCAGCTCGGGCCTGGTGGCCGGGGCGGACTGCGGCCGGGCCAGATCACCGGCGGTCAGGGCCACGCCGTGCTTGCGGCTGATCGCGCCCGCGGACACGTCCAGCTCGGTGAGCTTGAAGGTCTTGGTGTCGGAGGAGTACTGGCCGGGACCGACCTCCTGGACGTTCGCCGGTGGCGGGTCGGCGAGCGCGGTGGCGGAGACCTCCGGGGCGAGGAAGGGGAGGAGCATCGCCGAGACGGCGACGGGGAGCGCTAATCGGCGCAAGGGGTGCCTCCAGGTGAAAGGAGAAAGTGATTTGATCACCTGGAGAGTAAGGGCTGACAATCCGCTCGACAAGAGCTGGACAATTTTCTTGAACGGTGCTGAAATCGCCTACGAAGCCATGCCTTGGAGATAGTTTATTGATGCATTCGTGCAGGTGAGAGGCTAGGCCGTGAATTTGTAGAGCATTTGTAGCGGTGTTGTAGAGTCTTCCCGAATAATGACTCAGCAAAATGACGTGAGGGCATATTCGGTGTTCCAGAAATCGGCGTAGCGGCCGCCGCGGCGCAGCAGTTCGTCGTGGCCGCCTTCTTCCACGATCCGGCCGCCGTCCAGAAAGACGATGCGGTCGGCGCGCCGGACGGTCCGCAGCCGATGCGCCACCATCACGACCGTCCGGCCCGCCATCAGGCGCTCGATGCCTTCGTGGACGGCCGCCTCGTTCACCGGGTCAAGCGCGGAGGTGACCTCGTCCAGCAGCACGATGGGCGCGTTCTTCAGCAGCGCCCGCGCGATCGAGACACGCTGGCGTTCGCCGCCGGACAGCAGCGCGCCGCCCTCGCCGACATTCGTCGCCCAGCCGCCGGGCAGCCGCTCGATCACCTCGTCCAGCCGCGCCGCGGCCGCCGCCGCCCGCACTTCGGCTTCGCCGGCGTCGGGACGGCCGAGACGTACGTTCTCCTCGATCGTGCCGTCGAAGAGATAGACCTCCTGGAAGACGATGGCGATCCGCGCCATCAACGCCTCGGTGCTGACGGCACGTACGTCCACGCCTCCCACGCGCACCGCACCCGCGTCCACGTCGTAGAACCGCGCCGCCAACTGCAGCAACGTGCTCTTGCCCGCCCCGGACGGTCCGACGACGGCGAGCCGCTGCCCCTCCGGCACGGACAACGACACATCGTCCAGCACCGTACGGCCCCCGTGCCTGAACACGACGGAGTCGAACTCCAGGGCATGGCCCGCCGGCTGGACCGGTTCGCGGGGTTCCGGCAGCGGCTCGGTGCGCAGCAGCGTGTCGAGCCTCGCCAGCTCGGAACGCGCGCCGCGGAGCCGGCCGCCGAGGTCGGCCAGCGACAGCAGCGGATCGGCGCAGCGGGCGGCGAGCACCAGGATGGTCAGCACCTCCGCCGCGCCGATGCCCCCGCCGAGCGCCAGGTAGGCGCCCAGGACCAGCAGCGCCGTGAAGATCGCCTGCACGGTGAGTGCCAGTCCCAAGGTGCCGGGCAGCGCCGACAGCACGGTACGGCGGGAGGCGCGCCGGACTTCCCGCAGCGAGCCGTCGAGCAGCTCGAAGCGTTCGACGGTCCGGCCGCCGGCCCGCAGCACCGGCTGGGCCTGGAGATATTCGATGACCCGCCCGGTGGCCTCGTGGTCGCGTTCGTGGCGGTCCGCGTCGGCGGCGGCCATCGAGCGTCCCGTCCAGATCTGGACCGCCGCCACGACCGGGACGGCGACCAGCGCGGCCAGGCCCAAGGGCGGGTTGAAGGCGAGCGTCACCGCGACGATCGTCAGCGGGGTCACGCAGGCGGAGACGAACGGCGCCAGCAGATGCGCGATCACGCTCATCGCCTGCAGGACGCCGCGGCTGGCCAGCACGGACACCTCACCGACCCGGCCGGCGCCGTACCAGCCCAGCGGCAGGCGGGCCAGATGATCGCCGAGCCGGTGGTACATGCCGCGCAACAGCACCGTCCCGACGCGGAAACCGGACAGATCACTGCGATAGCGCAGCACGGCGTAGACCGCGACCGAGGCCCCGAACGCGACCAGCCACGGCCCGGCGTCCGCGGGCGCGCTCCCGAACAGCGCCCGCAGCACGGGAACGAGCAGCGCGTAGGACAACCCCTCGGCCACCGCGGTCGTCGTCATCAGGGCCACGGTGCGACGCACCGGCCGGGCGTACTCGTCTCCGAGCACGCGCAGCAGCATTCGGATCATCGGGGCTCATCTCCCTGCGGTACGGTTTCGATCCCGTCTGCGACCGCCGACCGGTGGGATCTCCAGAGCGCGGCGAACTTTCCGTTCCGCGCCAGCAGCTCGGCGGGCGTGCCGCGTTCGACGATCGACCCGTTCTCCAGCATCACGACGGTGTCGGCGGCGGCGATCGTCTCCAGGCGATGGGCGATGACCAGCACCGTGCGATCGCCCGACGGCGTGGCCAGGGTTCGGCGTACGGCCTGCTCGGTGTGCGGGTCGGCGAAGGCGGTCGCCTCGTCGAGCACCAGGACGGGCGTGGCGGCGAGCAGCGCGCGTGCGATCGAGATCCGCTGTGCCTCGCCGCCCGACAGCCCGGTCTCTTCATGGAGCACCGTCTCGTACCCGCGCGGCAGCTCGAGGATGCGCTCGTGGACATTCGCCAGCCGCGCGGCGCGAACCACGTCATCGTGGCCGGCGTGCGGCACCGCCAGCGCGATGTTCTCCGCGACCGACGCGCGTAGCAGGCGGACGTCCTGGAAGACGAAGGAGACCAGCCGATACAGGTCCTGGCTGCCGAGCTCGCGCAGATCGGCACCGCCCAGGACGACCGAGCCGTGGGTCGGGTCGAAGAAGCGCGGCAACAGCTGAACCAGCGTGGACTTCCCGCTCCCCGACGGCCCGACGACCGCGGTGACCGTCCCCGGTTCGAGTACCAGGTTGATCCCGCGCAGCACCTCGTGATCGGCTTCGTACCCGAACCGGACGCCACGCAGCTCCACCCGGTGGCCCCGCGGCGCGACCGGACGCGCGGGCTCCGGCAGCGACCGCACCGCGAGCACGTCCCGGATCCGGCCGACCGCCCGCCGGGCGGCCTGCATGTCGTCGAAGCCGTGGCCGAGGGCCGCCACGGGAGCGGTCAGGCCCAGCCCGAGCAGCAGGAAGGGCAGCAGGTCGGGCGGGGTCAGGCCACCGTTCATGATCAGGGCCGCACCGCCGATCAGCACGACCAGCAGCACGAACGGCGGCGACAGCGCCAGCTGCATCCCCGCGGCGATCGCGGAGACAGCGCGCACCCACCGGAAGAAGGTGCCGGCGAAATCGTCCGCGGCCGTGCGGAACCTGCGGTGGGCGCGCTCGGATCCGCCGAACGCCTTGACCACCGAGATGCCCTGCACGAACTCGACGGCCGAACTCGCGATCCGTCCCATGGCCGCGTCGAACTCCTCCTGCTCGCGCAGCCGGGCCGGGATCATCATCAGGGGGACCAGCGCCACGGCCAGCACCACCGGTATCAACGTGATCAGCGTGAGCCGCCAGTCGACGGTGAACAGGTAGATCAGCGACACCAGCGGCACCACGAACGCGGCGACCAGCTCGCCGGGGGTGTGGGCGATGAACGGGTGCACGGCGCTCACGTCCTCCCCGACCACCTTCGCCAGCTCGCCGGTCCGGCGCCGGGAGAACCAGCCGATCGGTACGCGTCCCAGCCGCGCTGCCAGCTGCCGGCGGAACGACAGCTGCACCTGGCCGTCGAGGACGTGTCCGATCCCGGACGAGGCGGCCGTGAACAGCAGCCGTACGAACAGGCCGGCCGCACCCGCGATGACGACGGTCCAGACATGACCGTGATCGGCCGGGCCGGGCGACAACAGCGTACGACCCAGTTCGACGACCGCCAGCAGCGGCGCCAGCCCCGCGACGGCGCCGATGACCTGCAGGATCACAACGGCGGCGAAACTCCATCCGTAAGGGCGCAGCAGCCTTGCCATGCTCGGTCCCGCCGCGGGACCGGCGTCCTCCGGTGGTGGCGCGGACCGCTCCCTCGCCTCGGCAAGGCCAGTGGTGCTCATCATTGCGTCGATGCGCGGACTGGGGCTCTCATGACCGGAAATTCTCGTCCTGCTGCCGTTCGGCGGCGTCCTGCAGGCGGAGTCATCTGCCACTACCGCACCGGGATCAACGACCGACCGGACTACGCCGCCGGGAGTAGTTGCGCGACAGGAGGGCTGAGCGCTCCGCCCAGCTCGCCCTCCCACCCGAAGACGGCAACCGGCGCGTCCTGGCGCTCCTCACCCACCCCCGAGCTGGCGGGTAGATCCCTCGGGGCCGCCGGTCACAGGTCGGCGACGAAGTCCAGCGCGACGGCCCAGGCGCGCTCGGCGGCCTGCGCGTGGTAGTCGGGCAGGTCGGGGTCGGTGAACAGGTGGCCGACGCCCGGATAGCGGAAGACCTCCACGTCGGTCCGCGCCCGGCGCATCCGGATGTACCAGGCGTTCAACCAGTCGGCGGGTTCGTAGGTGTCGGGATCGGCCACGTGAAGCTGGACCGGCAGGTCGTCGGCCGAGAGGTCGTCGGCCATGTCGGAGGTGCCGTGCATCAGCAGCAGCCCTCGAGACTGCTCGTCACCCAGGGCGAGGTTCTGGGCGATCGCCGCGCCGAGCGAGAAGCCCGCGTACACCAGGCCGTCCGTGGACAGCGGGGCCGCCGCCGTCACGGCCCGCTTCAGCAGCTCATCGCGGCCGATCTCCTCCTTGATCGCGGTCCCCTCCTCGGGCGTGTCGACGACCCGGCCGTCGTACAGATCGGGGACGTGCACCTCGTGGCCGGCCGTCCGCAACCGGTCAGCGGCCTGGTGGACGGCGGGCCGCAGGCCGTACATCGAGTGCAAGAGGAGAATTCGTGCCATGCGCCGCAGCTTAGCCAGCGCTCGGGGTGGTGCTGACACGGCGGGCTCGGAGTCGTTGATGGGGGCGAGCCGATCCCCGTCGTCGGCGTGGATGCCCGTCCACCACGCCGACTGCCACGCCGTCAGCCTCCTCCAGCGCAGTGGATGGAACGGCCGAGACGTCCTGGTCCCAGCCGGGCAACGAGCGGCCCGTCAGGTCCTTGACGGCCTGCGCCGAGGCAGCCTTGGCACCCAGCACCTCGCCCGGGCCGCCACATCCGGCAGGATGTCCGATCCGCTGACCACGTTGAGGGCTTTCGCGGCCTCTCCACGAGGACTTCCCGCACAGCGTGGCGCTCGCGGCCGGGGCCTCCGAGCGTCGGGGGACGTGTTCAAGACGTTGATGCCGCCGACCTTCGCTCAGGTACGTCACGCTCTCGGGTACGTCACGCCGAGAGTCGGCCAAGGACACCGGCCGCCCACAGGCGGCTCCCGCTCGATCCGTGTTACCAACCGCCTGCCGATGCGCGGCCGGGGAGGGCGGGTCGGGCGCATGGGCGGGCCGGAGGGCTGGGGCGCTTGGCTTGGACTGCCGGACATCGGTCCGCACGACGACCGGTCCGGGACCGTCTCGCTGTGCGGCGCCTGCCGGGTTGCCGAGGGCCGCGAGGGAGTACAGCATGGCCCGGGTGCCGTGGGGAGGGATCGTGGACGACGAGGCGATGCGGGCAGTGGCGCGGGCGTACGGGCTGGGGGAGCCGGTCGGGCCGGCCGTGTACGCGGCGCGCGGCGAGTTGGGCCGGATCTGGCGGCTGGACACGGGGCGCGGTTCGTGGGCCGTGAAGGAGTTGCTCGTGCCCGCCGAGGAGAGCGCCGCCCGGCAGGACGCCGCGTTCCAGCTGGCCGCCGGGAAGGCAGGGGTGTGCCTGCCGCGGCACCTCACGACGGTTGAGGGCGACGTACTGCTCGACGGGAGGTGGCGGGTCTATGAATGGGTGGATCTGGTGCCGGGCGAGGTGGTCACGGCGGCCGAGCTCGGCGTGGTGACGGCCGGGCTCCATGGGGTGGGGCACCCGGCGACGGGGGCGGTGGCCCCGTGGTTCTCCGAGCCGGTCGGCCGGGACGCATGGGAGGAGCTGGCGGCGGCCGGGGGTGAGTGGGCGCCGATGCTGGAGCGGGCGCTTGCCGATCTCGTCGCGCTGGACTCCCTGGTCGCCCCGCCCGGCGCTTTCATCACCACCTGCCACCGCGACGTCAACGTGGAGAACGTGTGCCGGGCAGCCGACGGCGGCGTGATCGTGCTGGACTGGGAGAACTGCGGGCCGGCGCGCCCAGCGTGGGAGCTGGCGGGGATCCTCGTCGATCTGCCCCTGGAGGACGCGGTCGCGGCCTACCGCGCCTATCGGGGCGCGGGCGGGCCTGCGGTGGTGGCCGAGCCGGCCGACTTCTCGATGGCGATCGTGGTGCAGGGGCATTTGCTGGAGTTCTACGCCAGGCGTGCCCTGTCACCTGAGGAGTCGGAGGAGAGTCGCGGCAGGGCCCGGGCCCGGTTGCACGCGATGCTCGACCGGCCGCTGACGCCGGAGAGGATCGCCCACATCCTGGCGGCGCTCTGAGCCTCTCCCGGCTCTGACGGCCCGCGCGCGCCGCTCGTCTGGCGCGCTCCCTGCTGTCCTCAGTTTCCCGAGACAGCGACGCTCCTGAAAGGCGACATCGGTACCACCATGGTCGCCGCGGTCACACGCTTGATCGTTACGGCAGCGGCCTACTATCGCGATCTTAAACGCTCTGTTTAAAACAGTAAGTTGACATCGGTTTGAGTGTTGCGGCATCGTGAGCACATGCCCACAGATGCCGATCAGCACCTTGACCCCTTCACTCCTCCGCATCCGGAGCAGGCGCGCGCGCAACGCGTGTACGCGTCCCTGTTCCGGATCGCCGAGCGGCACGCGGTCACCGATGAGCAGCGCGGCCGGCAGATCCATGCGTCGGCCATCGGCCCGCACGAAGCCGTCAGGCTCGTGACGTTCCTGCTCAGCGGAGCCGCACGGCTCGATGACGGCGAGCCGGAGGTCGACCACGCCGACATCACTGCGGCGTTGAGCCTCCTCCCGCTGGTGCGCGGGGAGTTGGACGCGCTGGAGGTCAGCCTGCTGGAGATGGCGCGGGGGCGCGGCATGACCTGGCAGGAGATCGCGTTCGGGCTCGGGCTCGGCACCGCGCAGGCCGCCAGGCAACGCCACGAACGCCTCGCGGACCGTGTCGAAGACCTGGAGTAGCACGGACCTCCAGCCTCATCGTCCACGCTCGCCGAGGCCGGCCCGGCCGGCGAAGTTCGGGACGGTCTCTCAATGTCTGGATGAGCGGTGGCGGCGATCGCTGATGGGGGTCGATCCGCTCCGAGCCCCGCACGGCGCCTGGCGCTGGACCGGAGCACCCCGGATCAACGCGCCCCTGTGGCCGGCTTGACCTTGTCGCCAGCGTCAGCGTTTATCGTCGCGACATGAGCAGCTTCGATCGGGTCACCCTCCTCAAGCACGACCAGAGCTTCTTCGATGCCCTGGTGGCGAGCGATCTCGCCGTTCTGGAGGAGCTACTGGCCGACGACTTCGTCCTGGTCGGGGTCGAGGACGGGGCTGTCGCCGACAAAAGGATCCTGCTCGACCTGGTGGCCTCCGGCTCCCTGCGGTTCCCGCGGATCCACTCGTTCCCGGACGAGGCGATCGTCCGGGTCGTCGGCACAGTAGGCATCGTCGTCGGGCGTACCGGCATGAACTTCACCAATCCCGACGGCACCACGTTCAGCGCCGGAAGCCGCTACACCCATGTTTACGCCGCCGACGCCCACGGCGCCTGGCGCCTTGTCTCAGCCCAGGGCACGGCGATCAAGGCTTGATACCCGGCGCGGGCGTCTGGGTCGCGGTCGCCGCGGGGTCGTCGTCCTTGCGAGCCCGTCAGCCGGGCGGGTCGGACCGGCGGGCGACGTACAGGAGCCGGTCGTGGTTGTCCTCGTCGGCCGGGTCCCGTGCGGACGTCCCCACCAGCCCGTGGGTGGCCACGACGTGCAGTCCGGCCTGCTCGGCCACCTCGCGCACCGTCCGCTCGGAATGGTGCCGTTGCACGTGGCGCATCGACAGCCGCTCCCAGCCCGCCCCGTTCCGTTCGAACAGGTCGAACTGCGTGATCACGACCGCGTCGGCCTCGATCCGCGGGGACTCCGCGAACCAGGCCACGTACCGGTCGCCCCGGTCGGCGACCGTGGGGACGCTGAACATGCGGCGGTAGTAGCCGATGGTGTTCAGGTCGAAGACCAGCACCCCGTCCTCGGTGAGCTGGTCGCGCGCGGCCGTCAGCGCCTGTCGCAGCTGCTCTGCGCCGGTCAGGTACGTCATCGGCACGTCCACGCAGGCGACCACGTCGAAGCCGGTCAGTCCGGGCGGGGGCTCCTGCAGCCGTCCCACCAGGAACCGGATCTCCTCGGCCCCGGGCCGGCGGCGGGCCGTCGCGACCATCGCGGGGGACAGGTCGTAGCCGGTCACCTCGAACCCGCGCTCGCGGAAGGCCACGCTGCTGCGGCCGGTTCCGCAGCCGGCGTCCAGGAGCCGCCGTCCGCCCGACCCGTACCGATCGGCCGCCTCCACGAAGCGGGCCACCAGGCTGGAGGTGTCCAGCTGCGCGTTCAGCTCGTCGTAGCGGGCCGCGATGCCCTCGTAGGCGGCCAGCGTCTCGTCCACGTGCGACATGCGTGCCTCCTGGATGCGGGTGTCCCGCCGCGGCGCGAGCCGTGGGGGGGGGGGGGGGGGGGGGGGGGGGGGGGGGGGTGGGGAGACAAAAAAAAAAACCAGGAGAAAGGGAAAGAGGGGGGGGGGGGGAGGGGGTTTGGG
>NZ_JBSFNK010000063.1:0-39921 GCF_053587055.1 Nonomuraea sp. NPDC003707
CAGAAGGCCCAGGTCGAGGCCGAGTTCGAGGAACTGTCCGAAGAGCCGACGGCAGGTGGCTTCCCGGTGCCGCCGCTCGATCTGCCGCACTACCATGGCGTCTCCCGGCCGTGAGCGCTCCGGAACCCCGCCCTCCCCGGGGGAGGGCGGGCCGCCGGTCCTGATCAGCCGAAGCGCAGCGGCAGCGTGTCCGGGCCCTGGATCCCGAGGGGACCCTGCCAGGCGACCGGCCCCGCGACGGAGGGCGGGCCCAGCCGGGCGGCGAGGATGGGCAGCGCCTCCCCGATCTCGACGCGGGCCAGAGCCGCGCCCAGGCAGTGGTGCGGGCCCGCGCCGAACTGCAGCGGGGGATTGTCCCTGACCGCCGTGATGTCGAATCGATCGGCGTTCTTGTGCGCGCGCGGGTCGCGCTGGGCGGTGCTCACGCACATCGTGAGGAACGTCTCGCGCGCGATGTGCAGTCCCTCGTAGTCGAAGTCCTCCGCGGCGAACCGGTAGATGGTGCCCGCCGAGGGAAGCCAGCGCATCACCTCCTCGACGGCCTGGGCCGCCAGCTCCGGCCGCTGCCCCAGCAGGGTCCACTGGTCGGGGTGCTCGGCGAAGACGACCATGGCGTTCGCGAGCTGGTAGCGGGTGTTGTCCTGGGCGCCGAACACGAGCGTGACCAGCAGGTTGCGCAGCTCGTCCCTGGTGACGCGGCCGTCGTCGGCCTGGTAGGCCGCGACCAGGGCGGAGCTGAGGTCGTCGGTGGGCCTGGCCGACTTCTCCTCGATGAGGAAGTCGGCGTAGTCGTTCAGGCCGCGTACCGCGGCTTCCACCCTGGTGACGACATCGCCGCCGGTCGCGAGGCTGAAGACCAGGCCGATGTCTCTGGTCCAGGCTCCGAACACGTCGTAGTCCTCGGGCGGCACGCCGAGCAACCGGCACATGACCGTCAGCGGCAGCCGGGAGCCGAAGTCCTCGACGAACTCGCACGTCCCGGCCGACGCCAGGCCCTCCGTCAGCTGCTCGGCCTGCTCCCGGATGAACGGCCGCAGGCTCTCCACCGTGCGCGCGGTGAACGCCTTGCTCGTCAGGCGGCGCAGGCGGCGGTGATCCTCTCCTTCGTGGTTGACGATCATCGGGACGAACCAGTCGTGGATCGGACCGTCGAAGATCCCGTTCGTCTCCAGGTACCGCTTGCCGTTGTGGTCCAGCCTCCGGTCGCGTAGGAGGTCATTGGCCTGCTCGTAGCGCAGGACGAGCAGGCCGATGGGGCTGGTCGCGTACCAGCTTTCCGCTTGGGCCGCGGAGACCTCGGGGGCGCCGAAGTCGAAAGCCGGATCCAGGACATCGAGGAACGGCACGTTCGGGGGAGTGGGTTCCTGGCCCACGGATGTCGACAACGTCATCCTCCCTGCAGAGATGGGCGTACGGTCCACACTCCCCGGCATCACGGCGAAAATGAAGTAACGCGCCACGCACTCTTTTGAGCTATGACCATCCGTCCGGCGCGATCAGGACGCCGTGTTCTTCTTGCGGAAGGCGGCCAGTTCCTTGGCGGCCTCGTTCAGATCCTTGGCGGTGTCGATGGCCCGCCAGTACACCCCTTGCGGCAACTCATAACCCGCCAGGCGGCGCCGGCGGGCGAGGTAGGGGAACGTGCTTCGCTCATGGTCGCCGACATCCGGGAGCATCGAGGCGAACTCGGCGGAGAAGACATAGACCCCGGCATTGATCGGATAGGGCGACGGCGGAGCCTCGACGAAGTCCAGGACGTTGCCGAAACGGTCGATGTCGACGGTCCCCCAAGGGAGCCGAGGGCGAGCCAGGGCGAGGGTGGCATGGGCGTCGCGCTCGTGGTGGAAGTCCGCCATGGCGCGCAGGCTGAAGCGGGTCCAGATGTCGCCGTTGGTGGCGTACCAGGGCTCATCCGGCCGGGGCAGGGAGGCGGCGGCGAACTTCAGCCCGCCACCACGCCCGAGCGCTTCGGTCTCGATCACCGGGGTCACCTTGAGCGGCAGACTCGCCCCGCTCAGCCAGTCGAGCACGACCTCGGACAGGTAGCCGCAGGAGATGATGGCATCGGTCACTCCCTCCGCCGCCAGCCATTCCAGCTGGTGGCCGATGATGGGCAGGCCGGTGCCCGGGATCTCGATCATCGGCTTGGGATGCGTGTCGGTGTAAGGGCGCAGGCGTGATCCCTTGCCACCGGCGAGGATCACGGCCTGGGTCACCGGCCGCGACACCAGCGGCGACTCACCGGCGGACGGGATGAGATCATCGAAGGTCATCCCCGCAATTTATACGCGGTCGAGCAACCTGCGCCGACACGCTCACCCGGCCCCGAAGCGTTCGGCGAAAGCCGCCCGGTTGGCCGACTCCTCCGACCGGGCCCACACCGCGAACACCACCCGTTCGAACACCCCGCCCTCTGCCAGGTGGGCGTGGAAGGCCGCGGCGACCTCATGCGGGTCGTTGCGGAACACCCCGCACCCCCACGCCCCGAGCACGAGCTGCCGCGCGCCGTGGTGCGCGGCGACCGCCAGCACGCGCCCGGCACGCTCGTGCAGCGCGCGCCGGATCCGCGGCCCCGCGCCGGGATCGCGCCGCAGCAGCTGCCCGGCGTTGGGCGCGGGCGAGGTCAGGAACGAGACCAGGTACGGCTCGCTCAGCAGCCGGCCACGGTCGTCGCGGTGCACCGGCACATCGGGAGACCAGATGACCCGGTGGCTGTAGAGCAGGTCGGAAGAGGCGCGGTGCGCGGCGTAGTAGTCGGGGGCGTTCAGCAGACACGGGTACAGCAGGCTCGCGCGGCACAGGTCCTCCTCCTGCGCCTTGGCCCCGCCGAGGTAGCCGCCTCCGGGGTTGCGGGCCGAGGCGAAGTTCAGCACGGCGATCCGTTCGGCGCCCGCCAGGTGCAGCCGCCGCGCGGCCTGCAGGCTGCCTTCCGCGGTGACCTCGAAAGACGTGCGGCGGCCCGCGGCGGCCGGCGCGGCGACCGGCTCGTCCGGCGGATGGCTCACCGTGCCGGCGATCGCCGCGGCCAGCGCGGGACCCACGGTGACGAGGGTGCCGTCCTCGGCGGTGTACCGGCCGTCGGCGGCGATCTGCTCGTTCACCGTCGCGACCTGGCTCAATCTGTTGCCCACACGTCCGCATCGTAGATCGTGACCGCCGCCGCGATCGAACGATTTTGCGGCCCGGCCCGTCCGCGTGGGCGGTCCTGCACGCGGCTACAGGCAGTCGAGTGCGGTCTCGTCCAGGAACGTGACGGGTCGGTGAAAGCCGGGTGCGGTGCGCGAGCGGCAGGCTGTCCTGGCCAGGCAAGCTGCTGTGACAAAGGGGAGCACTTTCATGTCGACTGTCGTGATCGCCGCCGCGGCGGTGTTCTTCCTCGGGATGGGCGTCTACGGCCTCCTCGCGCCTGCCGCGCTGATCAGGCCGTTCCGGATCGTGGCCGACTCGGTCGAGGCGCGGACCGAGGTCCGTGCCGTGTACGGCGGCTTCGGCGTGGCCGTCGCGGGCCTGCTGCTGGCCGCGGCGGTCGACGCGGGCGGGCTGCGGACCGGGGTGGTCGTGACCGTCGCCGGGTCCCTGCTGGGCATGGCCGTCGGCCGGCTGGTGGCGCGGTCGGTCGAGCGGCCGTCGGCGTTCTATCCCTCGTGGCTGTATTTCTGGGTGGAGGCCGTGGGCGGTGGCGCGCTGCTGGCCGCCATCGCCTGGTGAGCCGTCCCGTCACACCAGGGGATCCAGGCACCGGATCGTGAGCTGCCGGGAGAGCAACGCGCTCGGGGGAAGGCCGAACATCGCGTGGAACGCGGTGCTGAAGTGGGAGGGGCTGGCGAAGTAGCCGTCAGCCGCGGCACGGGTGAGGTTCTCGCCCGCGGCCAGCGCACGAGCGGCCCGGTGCATCTGCGCCCACAGCCGAAACCTCCGGTACGAGGTGCCCGTACGGTCCCTGAACAGCCGCAGGAAGCGTGACTCCGACAGTCCCAGCTCGGCGGCCAGCAGCGCGGCGAGCAAGGGCTCGTCCGCGCCGATCAGGCGGCGCATGGCGGCGGCGATCCGGGGGTCGGTGAACGACGGCGGCTCATGGCCGGTGGCCTCGTCCGCCCAGGCGGTGATCTGCCGGTCCGGGCTGTGCGCGGAGATGGCCGCCGCCCGGACCAGAAGGCCGGCCTCGGCTTCGTGCCCGGTCATGACGCCGTCGTCGCCGGCGGTGAACCTGGCCCGGCACGCCCGGTCCTCGGCCGAGCCCGGGTCGAGGTAGAGGAAGACCATGCGGTCGCCACCCGCCGTGAGCTGGTGCCGGACCCGTGGCGGGATGAGGGCGGTCCGCGCCCGAAGTTCGCCGCCGGGCGCGCGTCGTACGGCGAAGGGCGCGTCCACGCCGACGGCCACGCACGCCACCGCGCCGGAGTGCGGGCCCAGCCGCAGGGACGGCCCGGCGTACAGGGCGCGGCCGGGCCACAGCCACACCGCCGCCTCCCCGCCCACAGCTTCCCGGACCGGAGGCGACGGACAGGTCCGTGAAAGCGCTGACATCGACGTCTCCCGCAGGCTTGCCGGATCATGAAGGTTCATCGGAGGATACGGTGCGCTTGTTCACCCATCGGCATCGCGTTGTCCTGCGGCACAATCGTGTGATGACCGATCATTTGTTGCCTTTCATCGGCCTGTGCCTGCTGATCACGATTACGCCCGGTCTCGATACTGCCGTGGTCGTCCGCAGCACGATGAAGTCCGGCCGGTCAGCGGGTATGCGTACCGCGCTCGGTTGCGCGGCGGGGCTTTTCGTGCACGCCACGCTGGTCGCCTTTGGTCTGGCGGAGCTGTTGTTGCGCAGCGAGGCGCTGTTCGCGCTCGTCAAGTTCGCCGGTGCGGTGGTGCTGGTCGTCCTCGGCGCCCGTTCGCTGTGGGCGGCCTGGCGCATCGGCCCCGCGCACGAGGGCGTCGAACCGGCCCTTACCGAGCCCGAACGGCGCGCCACGCCCTTCCTGCAGGGGCTTCTGACCAACCTCACGAATCCGAAGGCCACTCTGTTCTTCCTGGCTGCTCTCCCGCAGTTCGTGCCGGCCGGCTCGCCGGGCCAGGCCGTGCCGGTCGCCTTGGGACTGGCGATGATCGCTGTCGCCTTCAGCATGACCGGGCTGGGCCTGATCGCCCTGAGCGTGCACCGCATCCGTCACCTGCTCCGCTCCCGGCGCGTCCGGCGCGTCCAGGAGGCGCTCCTCGGCGCCACCCTCATCGCGCTCGGAGTCCGGGTGGCCACCGAGTAACCCCCGGCCGTGCTCCGTGCCCGTCAGCCACGGCGCAACTCCTTGATCAGCTTGGCCTGCCGGCGGACCTTGCAGAGCAGCCAGCCCTGCACCAGCCCGGCCACGAAGGCGGCGGCGACCGGCGCGTACTTGAGCGCGCCCGTCGGCAGCAGCATCGCCAGACCGTCCAGCTCCCGCGTCGCGGGCCGGGCGGGAACCGGCGCCGCCGAGGGGGCCGGGGCGCCGATGAGGGCGGCGAGGTTCGCGGCGAACTGCTGCAGCAGCCTGCCGGACACGGTCGCGATGGCTCCCTTGCCGAACTGCACGATCTTCCCGCGGATCAGCAGGTCGGTGCGGACCCGCAGCAGCGACCCGGCCGGCGCCTCCTCCACGGTGAGGACGACCTCGGCCTCGGCGTCGCCGCCGCCGTGGGTGTCGGCGCCCCGCCCCTGCAGCCGCAGCAGCCGCCGCCCGGCGTCCACCTCCAGAAAGCGGACCGTGCCGGTGTACGCGGCGGTGACGGGGCCGACCTTGACGGTGACCCCACCCTGGTAGGCGTCGCCGTCGCGGCCGTCGAGCCCGGCGCCCGGCAGGCACGTCACGACCCGTTCCACGTCGCTGATCAGCGCGAAGACCTCGTCGGGCGGGGCGGGGACGGTGATCTCGTTGTCCAGGATCACCGCGCGTCTCCCCGGGCCTCGCGCCGCTCGCGGGCGCACCGTTCGATCGCGTCGACGATGCTCTGGTAGCCGGTGCACCGGCACAGGTTCGAGGACACCACCTCGCGGATCTCCTCTCGTGTCGCGTCGGGACGTTCGGCGAGGAATCCCTCGGCGAGCATCAGGAATCCAGGCGTGCAGAACCCGCACTGCAGCCCGTGGCAGGCCGAGAAGGCCCGCTGCAGGTCGTTCAGCTCGCCGTCGTGGGACAGCGACTCCACCGTGCGGATGTCCCGCCCCTCTGCCTGCGCGGCGAAGATCAGGCATGCGCGTACGGGGGCGCCGTCGATCAGGACCGTGCAGGCGCCGCAGATGCCGTGCTCGCAGCCGACGTGCGTGCCGGTCAGGTCGATCTGGTGGCGCAGCACGTCCACCAGCGTGTAGCGCGATTCGATCACCAGGTCGTCGTGGCGCCGGCCGTTCACGGTCAGGCTGATCAGCAGTTTCTCCGTCACGGGCACGCTCCGATCGCCCGCTGCACCGTCTCGGGCCTGATGGGGGTGTCGTCCAGCTCCACGCCGGTGGACCGCAGGGCGTCGTTGACCGCGTTGAGCACGGCCGCCGGGGCGCCGATGGTGCCGCCCTCGCCGGCGCCCTTCGCGCCGCTCTCGGTGAACGCGCACGGCGTCCGCAGGTGGTGGATCTCGATGTCCGGGATCTCGCAGGCGGTGGGCACCTTGTAGTCGATGAACGACGCGCACTCCGGCTCCCCCTGGGCGTCGTAGGTGACCCGCTCGAACAGCGCCCCGGCGATGCCCTGCGCGATGCCCCCGCGGCACTGGCCCTCGACGACCTGCGGGTTGATGGCCACGCCGCAGTCCTCCACGCAGACGTAGCGCAGGATCTCCACCTGGCCCGTGCCGGGGTGCAGCTCCACGACCACGCCATGCGCGGCGTTGGAGAACGTGCCGTCGCCCTGCACGTCGAACGACGCGCTCGCGGTCAGTCCCGGCTCGGCGTCCTTCGGCAGCAGGTGCGCCTTCAGGTAGGCCACCTCGGCCAGCTCGCGGTAGGTCAGGGCGCGCCCGTGGCCGTCGCGCCGCCGCACGGACCCGTCGTGCAGCTCGACGTTGTCGCCGGTGGTGTCCAGCAGGTACGCGGCCAGGCGCAGCAGCCGGTCGCCCAGCGCGCTCGCCGCCCGGGCGACGGCGCTGCCGCCGATGGTGGCCGACCGGCTGGCGAACGTCCCGAACCCGTACGGGACCCGGTCGGTGTCACCCTGATGGATCTTGACCTGGGCGATGTCCAGCCGCAGCCGGTCGGCGACGATCTGGGCCATCGTGGTCTCGTGGCTCTGCCCGTGGCTCATCGTGCCGGTGGTCACGGTCACGGTGCCGCTCAGGTCCATCCGCGCCTCGGCCAGGTCGAAGCCGGGCACCACCGCCATCTTGCGCTTGGCGAACGCGGCGGAGCCGTAGCCGGTGCGCTCGTTGAAGCAGGAGTAGCCGATGCCGACATGGCGGCCCTCGGCGGCGGCGGCCTCCCGGCGCTCGTACCAGCCCTCGTCGCGCAGCAGCCGCTCGCAGAAGTCCAGCGACTCCAGGTAGGAGCCGGGGTCGTAGGTGACCTCGTTGACCCCGGTGTAGGGGAACTCGGTGATCAGGTTGCGCCGCCGCACTTCCACCGGGTCCAGGTCCAGCTCGCGGGCGGCCCGCTCCATCAGCCGCTCCATGACCATCACGATCTGCGGCCTGCTCACCCCTCGGTACGGCGCCGACGGCGCCTTGTTGGTGGCGACGGCCCTGGCGCGCACCCGGTAGGCGGGCACCCGGTAGACGCCGGGCAGCTCCGCCGAGGCCATCAGCGGCTCGATCCCGGCCGTGAACGGATAGCAGGAGTAGGCGCCCATGTCGCACACGATGCCGGCGTCCAGCGCGAGCATCCTGCCGTCCTCGTCGAACGCGGCGCGCACGTCGTAGTGCTGCTCGCGGGCCAGGAACGACGCGGTGAGCGCGTCGCGCCGGTCCTCGATCCACTTGACCGGGCGGCGCAGCCGCAGGGCCGCCGCGGCGGCGGCGAGCTCCTCCCGGCCGACGACGCACTTCAGCCCGAAGCCGCCGCCCATGTCGGGCGCGATGACGCGTACGGCTCGCTCGTCCAGGCGGAGACATTCGGCCAGCAGGGTGCGGACCAGGTGCGGCACCTGCGTGCAGGTGTGCACCACGAGCTGTTCCTCGCGCGGGTCCCAGCTCGCGACGGCGCCCCGGGTCTCCAGCGGAAGCGCGTTCTGCCGGGCGGAGTTCACCCGCACGCCCACCACCCGGTGCGCCCCCGCGAACACGGCGTCGATGCCCTCGGTGGCGAACATCGACACGTCCACCAGCGTGTTGGCCGCGGCGGCGGGGTGCAGGAGCGGCGCGCCGGGGGCGAGCGCCTGCTCGGCGGAGACCACCGGCCGGTCCGCCTCATAGGTCACCCGGGCCGCCTCCACACCGTCCTCCACGGCGTAGGGGTTGCCGGCGAGCACGACGGCGACCGGCTCGCCGACGTAGCGCACCCGGTCGCGGGCCAGCACCGGCATCGCCGTCGGCACGAACTCCGACGGCGGTCGGTCGAGGATCGCGGTGATGTCGCCCAGGTCGAGGTCGGCGGCGGTGAACGCGGCTACCACGCCAGGCGTCGCCAGCGTCGCGGACAGGTCGACTCCGGTCACGGTGCCGTGGGCGACCGTGCTGCGGACGAACTGCGCGTGCAGCGTCCCGGGCAGGTGGAGGTCGTCGACGAACCTTCCGTGACCGCTCAGCAGCCGCAGGTCCTCCCGGCGGGCGGCCGACCTTCCGACCCAGCTCATCGCGTCATCGCCGCCTCGCAAGCCCGTTCGACCAGGGTCCGGGTGAGAACCCGGCGATATCCGGAGCTGCCGTTGCCGTCCGACGGCGGGTCGATGGCCGCCGCGGCGGCCTCGGCGCATTCGGCGAACGTCCCGCCGCCGGCCAGCACCGCCTCGGCCGCCGGAACCCGCACCGGCGCGGGGGCGACGCCGCCGAGCACGACGCGGCAGGCGTCGAGATCGACGGCGGCGGCCACAGTGGCGAAGTCGCCCCGCCGCTCGGCGTGCTCGGTGAGGGCCGCCCGCGGCGCGGGGCGGGGGAACATCACCTCGACGATCAGTTCCTCCGGCGCCAGCGTCGTCGTGTAGCAGCCGAGGAACAGGTCCCCGGCGGGGACGCGGCGGCGGCGCCCGCTCGCCCCCTGGACGACCACCTCGCCGTCCAGCAGGAGCGCGAGCAGGCACCACTCGGCGGTGGCGTCGCCGTGCGCGAGGCTGCCGCCCACCGTGCCGCGGGTGCGGATGGGCAGGTGCCCGACCCACCGCATCGCCTCCCGCAACACGGCGAAACCGGGGCCGAGCGGCGCCCGCTCCACCTCGTGATGCGTGGTGAGCGCCCCCACGCGCAGCGCGCCGTCCTCCTCCTGGAGGCGGGCCAGCTCGCCGCGCAGCCCGCCCAGGTCGACCAGGTGCGCCGGCCGCGCGAGGCGGAAGTTCATCATGGCGACCAGGCTCTGGCCGCCCGCGAGGTATTTGGCGTCCTCGCCCAGCTCCACGAGCAGGGAGATCGCACCGGCGACGTCGCGGGCGCGGTGATAGGTGAACGGCGCGGGCTTCATCACGTGCTCGCGGTCACCGTGTCGCCGGACGGGTCGGTGATGCGGTCGAGCTCCCGGCCCCTCGTCTCCGGCGCGGCGATCGCCATCCACAGCACGACCGCCAGCACCAGGGCGCCCAGGGCGACGAACGTCATCGTCAGCCCCAGCGCCGGCCAGAGCAGGCCGCCGAAGATCATCGGGATGAAGCCGGAGGCCACCCGGCTGACCGAGGACGCCCATCCGAAGCCGCTGGCCCTGATCCTGGTCGGATACAGCTCGGCGACGTAGGCGTACAGGACCGGGATCGTGAGCTGGACGACGAAGCCGAACACGGCCAGCCACAGCAGCGCCGCCGACCTGACGTCGAGGTACAGCGCGAAACCCACCAGTGCCCCGGCGCCCACCGGCGCCGACACGCCGATCACCCACTTGCGGCCGACCGCCTCGATCAGCCATGCCGAGACGAGCACGCCGACGATGCCGACCGCGGTCATGAGCGTGGTCTTGCCGAAGGCCGCGTAGTCGGTGTAGCCCTCCTTGATGAGGATCGACGGCATCCAGCTCAGCGCCACGTAGTACATCGTCATGATCGTGATGAACAGGAGCCAGGCGGCGGAGGTCACCCGCGGGCTGAACGCCCAGACCAGGCGGAGCTGGCCGAGCGCCGCCCGAAGGCCGCGCGATGCGCCGTCGTCCACGGGCGGCTCGATGGCGTACGGCTCGGGCGTGGCGCCGGTGCGCTTGACCAGGTCGTCGATGATCGTACGTGCTTCCTGCTCGCGGCCGGTCCCGGCCAGGTAGAGCGGCGACTCCGGAATGCCGCGCCGCACCCAGAACAGCAGCAGCGCGGGCAGGATCATGACGGCGAGCATCCACCGCCAGTTGCCCGGCAGCGGTCCGAGCAGGGTGGCGGCCACGCCGCTCAGCGTCGCGCCGACGGGCCACCAGACGTCCATGGCGGCCAGGACCTTGCCGCGCAGCCGGCTCGGCGAGAACTCGCCGACCAGCGCGTAGTCGACGGGGATGCACCCGCCCAGACCGACGCCGGCCAGGAACCTGAACAGCAGGAAGACCTCGAAGCCGGGGGCGGCCGCGCCCACGACCGAGAAGAGCGCGAAGATGAGCAGGGTCAGGCCGAAGGCCCGCTTGCGGCCCATCCGGTCGGCGACGGTGCCCCAGGCGACGGCGCCGGCCGCCATGCCGATGAGGTTGGCGGTCGCCACCAGGCCCCGCTCGCCGAGCGACAGGCCGAACTCCGTGCCCAGCAGTGGAGTGAGAAAGCCGTTGAGCGCGACGTCCCAGGCGTCGAACATGTAGCCGAGGCCGCCGATGACGAAGATCTTGCCCTGGACCCGCCACCTCCACGGCAGGTCCTGAACGATCTGGTCTCCTGTTTTCATGGTTCCACCCGGTTGTGAGGCGACGATGGAGACGGGAGCGCGGCTGGGGGACGGCGCCGGACCGGTCTAGTCATGGAACTGATAGGAGAAGGTCTCCTCATCCCGGTCGTCGAGCGGGCTGCCGCTCCACAACCACCGGTACGAGACGTCGGATTCGCCGTCGAAGCGCCGCAGCTTGTCGTCGCGGGCCCGTTGCTCGGGCCCATCGGGCAGGTGGTAGAGGGTCATGTTGCGCCAGGCCGCGTCCTGGACCATCCCGGCGCGCCTGGCGCGGCGCGACACATAGCGCATGAGCGCCGCCCGCACCCCCTCGACCGGGACGGCGCCGAGCTCCTCGGCGAGGACGGCCGCGTCCTCCATCGTCTGCGAGGCGCCCTGTGCCTGGTACGGCAGCATGGCGTGGCACGCGTCACCCAACAGGGCCACCTGCCCGTCCACCCACACCGGATCACGGCGGCGGTGGTACATGGCCCAGGCCGAGATGTCTCCTGCGGCTTTGGACAACATCAGGCCGACCCGCTCGTCCCAGCCGGGGAAGGCCTCGACCAGCTCGTCCACGGTTGCTGGAACGGTCCAACGCTCCTCGACCCCGGGAGTGCAGGGCACGATCGCCACGACGTTGAGCCACTCGCCGCCGCGGATCAGGTAGTGGACCAGGTGCCGGTCCGGCCCGTACCAGATGGTGCTCTGGAAGCGGTCCACCAGCCACCGGGTCGCCGGATCGGCGGCGATCTTGTCTCCGGGGATGAGGACGCGGTAGGCCATCTCGCCGGAGAACCGCAGGGTGTCGGGCAGGCCCAGCGCGTCGCGCACCCTGGAACGGATGCCGTCGGCGCCGACCAGCACGTCGGTCTCGAACCGCCGGCCGTCGCCGACGACCGCGGCGGGCCGGGCGGGGTTCGTCCGGTCCACGGTCGTGACCTCGCACCCGGTGCGGACCTCCACGACGGGGCCGGGCCCGTCGTCCGCCACGCAGGCGTCGAGCAGTACTTTGTGCAGGTCGGCGCGGTGGTAGTGCCAGTAAGGGGCGTTGTACTCCCGCTTGCAGAACTCGCCCAGCGGGGTCAGGCCGATGACGCTGCCGTCCTGCCAGCGCCGGCGCACCTGCTCCAGCGGCTCGGTGTGGATCTTCTCCAGCGCGGCGCGCAGGCCCAGGCCGATCAGGACCCGGCTGGCGTTCGGCGCGGTCTGGATGCCTGCCCCGGCCTCTCCCAGTTCGCTCGCCTGCTCCAGCACCGTGACCCGCAGGCCGCGCCGCCGCAGCGACAGCGCGGCGGTCAGCCCGCCGAGGCCGCCGCCGACGATCGTGACGTGGTACGACTGGCTCGCCGCCAACGCTCCTCCAGCCTCTCCTGATCGGGGCCGAAATTAATCCGAACACGGACGATCCACGGAAAGCAAGAGGTGGGGGAGGATATAACTCCAGTGAGACGAGGAACTGACGTCCCCCGCCGGGCGCTTCACTCGCCGGCCGTGAGCCCTTCCCACCGGGCGGCGAGGGCCGTCATCTCGCGCAGCACCCGTTCCCGCTCGGCCGGCGAGTAGCCCTTCAGCAGTTGCTCGTCGAGCTCCCGGGCCCGCTTGCCGACCTCGGCCAGCCGCCGGGACCCCTCCTCGGTCAGGTGCAGCAGCTTGCGCCGGCCGTCATGCGGCGCCGTGTGCCGGACGATCAGCCCGTTGTCCTCCAGCCGGCGGACGACGTCGGCCATCGTGGACCGGTCGAGCGCCACCGACGAGGCCAGCGAGCCCTGATCGACGCCCGGATGGTGGTCGACCGCGGTGAGGACAGCGAACTGGGGGCCCGTCAGGACGGGGTCGACCACGCGGGTCCACAGGGCCACGTACGACTGGTGGAGCCGCCGGGCCACGTAACCGGGTGCCGCGAGAAGCGCCTGAGGGGTGGTGATCGCGCCCCTTATCGCCGGCTTGCCCGATTCATGCGCCATGGGCCTACCTAATCATGACCCTGCGGCCGACGGCCTGGCCGTCGCCTCAGAGCGCCACCGTGCGGAAGCCCGCGTTGCCCATGCCGGAGTCGGGCGTGTTCGACGATCTGGCGGCGTTGCGGTAGCGGTTGCAGTAGGAGTCGTGGCACAGGTACGAGCCGCCGCGCAGGACCCGGAGCCTCGGGGCGACCCGGGAGCGCGGGTCGTGGACCCGGGCGCGGGCTCGTTTGGCGTACGCCCGCGGGTCGAACGGGTCGTCGCACCACTCCCAGACGTTGCCCACGGTCTGCCAGAGCCCGAACCCGTTCGGGCGGTAGGTGCGCACGGGCGCGGTGCCCGGCCAGCCGTCCTCGGCGGTGTTGTGATCGGGAAAGGAGCCCTGCCAGATGTTGGCCTGCCAGTCGCCCCGCGCGTCGAGGAGGTCGTCGCCCCAGGGGTAGCGGGCGCCTTCGAGGCCGCCGCGTGAAGCGCGTTCCCATTCGGCCTCGGTGGGCAGGCGCCGCCCGGCCCAGGCGCAGTAGGCCTGGGCGTCGTTCCAGGTCACGTGCACGACGGGATGATCTTCACGGTCGAGCAGGTCGGAGCCGGGGCCTTCCGGACGCCTCCAGCCCGCGCCTTCGACGGCGAGCCACCAGGGAGCGCGCGGCGAGCTGCCGATGACGTCCGCCCGCGGGTGGACCAGCGTGTGGAAGACCGCCGACATCCCCGCGAGCTCCGCCTCGGTGCGATAGCCCGTGTCGCCGGTGAAGCGGGCGAAGTCGGCGTTGGTGACGGTGGTCGCGTCGATGTCGTACGCGTCGAGCGTCACCTCGTGCACCGGCGACTCGCCGTCCCCGGCCAGGCCGTCGCCGAAGGGGTCGCCCATGCGGAAGGCGCCGGCCTCGACGCGGCACTGCTCGATCAGGTGGGCGCCGCGCCCGGCGGGAATCGGCTCGCGGCCCGGGGCTGCCGCCAGGTGCGGCATGCAGCAGGAAGAGGGGTCGGACCTATCGACAGGGGGTGACACTTGTGTCATGGTATCACCATTCCACTTGTGGCACGGTTAACTCCGTTACAACGACGGGCACATTTGATGAAGCTTGAGATTCTGCTGCTCGGCGCGCTGCTCCATCGCCCCAGCACCGGCTATGAGCTGAAGAGGTTCTTCGACACGCACGGCCGGTTCATGCGCTCGAACACCACCATGAGCCAGGCATACCGGACGCTGGCGGCGATGGAGGAGCGCGGCTGGGTCGAGCACACGATCGAGGAGCGCGCCGGGGCGAGCAACGCCAAGCGCTACCACGTGACCGAAGAGGGCCACACGGTCTTCACCGACTGGCTGACGCGCCCGTACAACCCGCCCACGCGTTTCCAGGACCCTGACCTGTACGCGCGGCTGGGCAGTGCCGGGTTCATGACGGTCGAGCAGGTGATCGGCATCCTCGACGTCGAGATCAACACCCGGGTGGCGGAGGTCGCGCGGTACCGCCACCGTGACCGCAGCCGGTTCGACGAGCCGCCGCGGGGCTACGACGCCGAGCTCGGCGGCCAGATGGACGAGTGGCTCCACCGGCGCGGGGCCGAGGCGATGGACCGCCACATCGCCTCGCTCATCGAGCTGCGCCGGCGGCTCCTCGACGGAGAGCCGATCAACGCCGATCACGCCGAGGAGGCGACGCGATGAGAGCCATCATCCTCATGTTCGACAGCCTGAACAGGCACATGCTCGCCCCTTACGCCGACACCTTCGTCGACGCGCCCAACTTCGCGCGGCTGGCGGCCAAGGCGGTGACGTTCGACAACTTCTACGCCGGGTCGCTGCCGTGCATGCCGGCGCGGCGTGAGATGCACACCGGCCGGTACAACTTCCTGCACCGCAGCTGGGGCCCGCTGGAGCCGTTCGACGACTCGATGCCGGAGCTGCTCAAGCGGGCGGGCGTGCACACGCACCTGGTCTCCGACCATCCGCACTACTGGGAGGACGGCGGCGCGACCTACCACACCCGCTACAGCACCTGGGAGTTCTTCCGGGGCCAGGAGGGCGACCCGTGGAAGGGCGTGGTCGCCGACGACGGCGCCCCGGCGAGCCCGTACGGGGCGATGAAGCGGCAGGACGTGATCAACCGCACGTACATGCCGACCGAGGCCGAGCACTCGCAGACCCTGACCGTCGACGCCGGTCTGCACTTCCTGGAGACCAACGCCGACGCCGACCGGTGGTTGTTGCAGATCGAGCTGTTCGACCCCCATGAGCCGTTCTTCACCCACCAGCACTACAAGGACCGCTACCCGCACGACTATGACGGGCCCGCCTTCGACTGGCCGCCGTATCAGAAGGTGCTGGAGCCGCAGGGGCAGGTCGAGCACGCCCGCCTGGAGTACGCCGCGCTGGTGTCGATGTGTGACCGCTCGCTCGGCCGGGTGCTGGACCTCATGGACGAGCACGCCATGTGGGACGACACCCTGCTCGTCGTCAACACCGACCACGGCTTCCTGCTGGGCGAGCACGGCTGGTGGGCCAAGTCGGTGATGCCGTGGTTCAACGAACTGGTGCATCTGCCGATGTTCCTGTGGGACCCGCGGACCGGCGGGCGGGACCGGCGGCGGGGTGAGCTGGCGCAGACCATCGACATCGCGCCGACCGTGCTGCGCTACTTCGGCCAGGAGCCCACCCCTGACATGCAGGGCGCGGACCTCGCCCAGGACGGGCCGCTGCGGGAGGGCGCGCTGTTCGGCATCCACGGCGGGCACGTGAACGTCACCGACGGCCGCTACGTCTACATGCGCGCGGGCAGGGAGGCGGCCAACGGGCCGCTGGAGGAGTTCACGCTCATGCCCACCCACATGCGCAGCAGGTTCTCGGTGGCGGAGCTGCGGGACTGGGAGCCGGCCGAGCCGTTCGCCTTCACCAAGGGCCTGCGCACGATGCGGATGCCCGCCTCCCCGAGCTGGATGAACCCGTGGCAGCACGGCACCCTGCTGTTCGACCTGCACGAGGACCCGGCGCAGGAGAGCCCGATCGTGGACGACGACGTGGAGCTGCGGATGATCGAGCTGCTGCGCCGTCTCATGGTCGGGACCGACGCCCCGCCCAGCCAGTTCGAGCGCCTGGGCATCCCGCGCGAGGGCGAGGTCACCCGCGAGCACCTGCTGGTCCGCGAGCAGCGCGAACGCGCGGCGGCCGTCGCCGTGCCGCTGCCCGCGGGCGCGGAGTTCCAGGCTCCTGCCCTGCTCCGTGCGCCCCTCCTGGAGCTGCTGGGCGTCACCGGCGCCAGGGACGTCCTCGCGCAGGAGGCCCCGGCCCTGGTCCAGTCGGAGCTGCTCGCCGCCCCCGCCCCCATGAGCCTGCTGGACCTCGCCCGTCTCGGCTTCGTGCCCGCCGCGGTCCTGCGCCGCATCGACGAGCAGTTCGGCCTTCTTACGGCAACACCCGCCGCCTCGATCGACTGAGGCGACGCTCTCTCTAACGCAACACTGCAGACAGGGGCACCGCATGGATGCCAGCGCCTCCACCGCGTCCGTACAGCCAGGAGCGGCTCAGGCCGCCAACGTCCCCCATCGCTGGCGCAATCTCGCCGTCCTTTCCGGCGTGAGCGTCGTCGACAACACCGAAGCCGGTCTCATCAACACCGTCTTCCCCACGCTCGCGGCCGCGCTCCGGCTCAACAGCGGTCATCTCGGCATCATCGCGGCGCTCGGCAAGATCGCCAGCGTTCCGGCCGGCCCGTTCTGGGTGTGGCTGTCCAGCAAGATCGGCCGTCGTGGCGCGCTGGTCGCCACGACGGTGACCGGCGGCCTGTTCGGCATCGCCGCCGGTTTCTCCCAGAACTTCGTCCAGCTCCTCATCTGCTGCACCCTCATGTCCGCCGCGGTGATCGGCGGCTCGCCCATCGCCATGGCCGTCATCGCCGACTCCTTCGCCGACGAGCAGCGGGCCCGGGCGAACGGGATCTTCTTCGGTACGCTCCAGCTCGCCGCCATCGTCCTCGCGCCCGTCATGGCCGTCTTCGTCGGACTCGAGGACGGCTGGCGCTGGGCGCTGTGGACCCTCGGCGGCGTCTGCATCGTCGCCGGGTTCGTCGTCGCCGCCTTCTTCACGGATCCGGGCATCGGGTCCTCCGAGAAGCAGCTCGCCGACCTCGCGAACGAGGACCGGACGAAGGCGAAGGTCACTGTCGCTTCCGTGGTCGGCCTGTTCCGCATCCCCACGTACACCGTGATGATGGTGAGCCGGCTCCTGTCGGGCCACCTGCTGATCGCCATCTTCGGCGTGCAGTTCCTGGTCACCGAGCGCGGCATCGACAACGCCACCGCCATCCTGGTGGCGCTCCCGTTCGGCATCGGCTACAGCGTCGCCACGCTGAGCGCCGGATTCATCCTGCCCCGGCTCGACCGGCTCATGCCGAGCAGGGGACGCGTCCTGGTCCTGCAACTGGCCCAGATCCTGTTCGCCGTCATCGCCTTCTTCGGCACGCAGTTCCGGTATGAGACGATCGCCACCTACGCGGTCTTCTGGGCCCTGCTGGGCGCCTGTCAGGGCCTGAACCCGCCGGTCAACCGGCCCATCGTGGCCGGCGTCGTGCTGCCGGAGCTGCGTGGGCAGGCGTACGCGATCTGGCTGACGGTGTTCGAGACGATCGCCTGGGCGCTGTTCTCGCTCCTGGCCGGCTCGCTGGCGGCGACGCTCGGCATCCAGGGCGTGTTCCTGTGGGTGCTGGTCATCCTGATGATCGTCAACGGCCTCCTGCTCTCCATTCTGTACGTCACCTACCCGCGCGACGCCGCCCGGATCGGGCAGCAGCTCGAACTCCGCCGCCGGCAGGCGCTGGCGGACTGACGCCCGGTCACGACGTCTCCCGGTGAACCACGCTGGCCCAGACGTTGGGCTCGGCCGGGGGCGTGTCCTCGACCCCGAGGGCGTGGAGCGCGCGATGGGCGGCATACCTGCCCAAACCCGCCACATCCACGCGCACACTCGTCAGCGCGGGCACCAGCAGCCGTGCCAGGGGACTGTCGTCGTGCCCGACCACCGCGAGGCGGCCGGGCAGGGCGATCCCCGCGCGCACGGCCGCCCCCACGACGGCGGCGGCGATGTCGTCGTTGTAGGCGATCACCCCGGTGACGCCGGAGTCCACCCAGTCCCGTACGGCATCGGCCGCGGAGCCGTCCTCGTCGGAGACCGTCCGCATGTCGGCGATCTCGAGGCCGAGCTCCGCGGCGCGCGCCCGCGCCAGGGAGGCGCGCAGGCCGGCGAGCAGCTCCAGGCGCGGCTCGCCCGTGCGGGCGACGGCCAGCCGGGCGTGGCCGCGCTCGTGGAGATGCTCCACCTGGAGGGCCGGCCCGGCCCGCAGGGACGGCACCTCGTGCAGCTCGGAGGGCTCACCGCCGCCGAAAAGCAGCCGCGCGCCCGCCTCCCGGCGCAGGACGTCGAGGTCGTCGCGGGGGAGGGGGACGACCGGGACGACGAGGTCGGGGTCGAGCGTCTCCCACAGCGGGCGGGAACGGCCGCCCGCGTGCCGGGTCCAGGTCACCAGCGAGTAGCCGGCGCGGTCCAGGACGAGGGTCGCCTCCTCCAGGTAGCGGCGCAGGCTGTGCTCCACCGGCCAGTCGGGCAGGATGAACAGGACGATGCGGTTGCTGCCCCGGGCGAGCGCCTGGGCGGCGGCGTGCGGCCGGTAGCCCAGGCGCGCGGCCTCGGCCAGCACCTTGCGCCGGGTCGCCTCCGAGATCGTCTGGCCCGGGGTGTCGTTGATGACGAAGCCCACCGTGGCCCGGGAGATCCCCAGGGACCGCGCGATGTCGCTCGCCGTCACCCGTCGTTCCCGTCCGCCCATGGCCGCCCTCCCGTTTCCCGACATGGCACTTGCGCGCGCTAGTGCCCCAAGGTTAGCGTCGCATCGCTGGCAGCTAGCGCGCGCTAGCTGCCACTCATCCCGCAGGACAGGAAGGTCACGACATGACCGACGGACGACCCGTCGTCGAACGGCTCACGCTCGAGGAGAAGGCGCGGCTCGTGTCCGGCGCCAGTTTCTGGACGACCGCGGAGGTGCCGCACGCGGGCGTGCCGGCCGCGCTGCTCACCGACGGCCCGCACGGCGTACGCCTGCAGCGGGCCGGGGTCGACCACCTCGGCCTCGCCGACAGCATGCCCGCCACGGCGTTCCCCACCGCGGCGGCACTGGGCTCGTCGTGGGACGACGGCCTCCTGCGCGAGGTCGGCGAGGCGCTCGCGGTCGAGGCCAGGGCGCTCGGCGTGGACGTGCTCCTCGGCCCGGGCGTCAACATGAAGCGCTCCCCGCTGTGCGGGCGCAACTTCGAGTATTTCGCCGAGGACCCGCTGCTGGCCGGCGTCATGGGCGCCGCCTGGGTCGCGGGCCTGCAGTCGCGCGGCGTCGGCGCGTCGGTCAAGCACTTCGCGGCCAACAACCAGGAGACCGACCGCATGCGCGTCAGCGCGGAGGTGGACGAGCGCACCCTGCGGGAGATCTACCTGCGCGCGTTCGAGCACGTCGTCCGCGAGGCGCGGCCGGCCACGATCATGTGCTCGTACAACCGGGTCAACGGCGTGTACGCGTCGGAGAACCCCTGGCTGCTCACCACGGTCCTGCGCGAGGAGTGGGGCTTCGACGGCTACGTGGTCTCCGACTGGGGCGCGGTGCACGACCCGGCCGCCGCCGTCCGGTCCGGCCTGGACCTGGAGATGCCGGGCACCGGGGGTCGCAGCGCCGCCGCCATCGTCGCGGCCGTGCGCGCCGGCGAGCTCGGTGAAGAGGTCCTGGACGTCGCCGTGGAACGCCTGGTGAGCACCCACGACCGGCTGCGGCAGGGGCGCGCGGAGGCGGCGCCGGACTTCGACGCGCACCACGCGCTCGCCCGCCGCGTCGCGGCGGAGTGCGCGGTCCTGCTGAAGAACGACAGCGGCCTGCTCCCGCTGGACCCGGAGTCCGGCGGCCCGATCGCGGTGCTGGGCGAGTTCGCGCGCACCCCGCGCTACCAGGGCGCCGGCAGCTCCCTCATCAACCCGACCCGGCTCGACGACGCCCTGACGGCGATCCGCGGCGCCACCTCGCGTGAGGTCGCGTTCGCGCCGGGGTTCCGCCTCGACGGGACGCCCGACGCCGTCCTGCTCGCCGAGGCGGTGGAGGCGGCTCGCGGCGCCGCCGCGGTGCTGCTGTTCCTCGGCGAGCCGTCGGAGGCCGAGTCCGAGGGCTTCGACCGCGAGGACCTGGACCTGCCGGAGGCGCAGCTCCAGCTGCTCGAGGCGGTGGCCGCGGTCAACCCGTCGGTCGCGGTCGTGCTGAGCAACGGCGGCGTCGTGCTGACCGGCCCGCTCACCGAGCACGCGGCCGCCCTGCTGGAGATGTGGCTGGCGGGCCAGGCGGGCGGCGCCGCCGCGGCCGACCTGATCTTCGGGCACGCCGACCCCTCCGGCCGGCTGGCGGAGACCGTCCCGCACCGGCTGTCCGACACGCCCGCGCACGTCAACTGGCCGGGCTCGGAGGGGCAGGTGCTCTACGGGGAGCGCCTCTACATCGGCTATCGCTGGTACGACCGCACCGGGCGGGACGTGGCCTTCCCGTTCGGGTTCGGGCTGTCGTACACCACGTTCGCCTACTCCGACCTGGCCGTGCACGTCCCCGACCCGGCGCGGCCCGAGGCGCGCGTCGAGGTCACGGTGACGAACACCGGCACGCGGGAGGGCGCCGAGGTCGTGCAGGTGTACGTCAGCGACCCCGTCGCCGACGTGGACCGTCCCGAACGCGAGCTGCGCGGCTTCCGCAAGGTCCGCCTGGCCCCCGGCGAGAGCACCCACGTGGTGATCGAGCTCGACGCCCGGGCCTTCAGCTACTGGAGCACCCGGCACGGGCAGTGGGTGGCCGAGCCGGGCGAGTACGGCGTGCACGTCGGCAGCTCCTCCCGCGACCTGCCCCTGGAGCAGCGCGTCCACCTGGACGTGGAGTCGCCGCGGGCCGCGCTCACGGCCGACAGCACGCTTCAGGAATGGCTGGCCCATCCCCAGGGCAGGAAGATCGTCGAGGAGACCCTGCTGAAGGCCGCGGACGGTGAGCAGAGCTTCTTCACCGACCCGGCCAGCCAGGCGCTGATCGCCCAGATCCCGCTGGCGACCCTCCTCAGCATGGGCGCCTCCCAGGGCGGGCAGCAGCCGCCGGCCACGGACGACCTGCTGCGGATGGCGAACTCCGAGACCCCGGCGAGCTGAGCGGGCGGCCGCGCGGTGACGGTCGCCGCGCGGCTCAGGAGTTCAGGACGCGTCCCGCGAAGGAGCGGAAGCGGCCGACCAGGTCGACGTTGTCAGGGTCGAGCAGCCACTGCTCATCGGCAGTGCCCGTGGCCGGGCTCATCGCTTGACCGGGACCGGCTTCCAGGCGGTGACGCCCAGGAGGTCCGTGGAGCCGAGGTCGAAGAGGCCGCTGACGCGCTCCCTGCCGGAGCCGGTGGTGACGACGAGCGTGGCGCCGACCGCGGGCGGACGGGTGGTGCCGCCGTAGGTGTTGCGCCACGCCAGGGTGAAGGCGGCCGATCGGCCCGGCCGTACGGTCACCGCCTTCGGCCCGGGATCCTCGACCGCGGTGGTGACCCGCCGGGCGCCCCGGTCGATCTTCACCTTCAGCGGCTCGCCGTCCCCGTCCAGAAGCCGGACGCGCGGGTACCCCTCGACCTGCCGCACCGTGTCGCCGCAGTTGGTGAGCGTCACGGTCTGGACGCGCAGCCCCATCGCGGCATCGGGCGGTTCGGCGTACAGGAGCAGTCCCGAGCCGGCGCAGGACGGGGTCGGGGGCGGGGACCACACCGTCGGCGGCTGCCGGGCCAGGGGGTGGCCGGGCGGGAGACCCGTCACCGTGGGACGGGCCGGCGCGGCCCCGGCGCCGGGAGCCTGCGTGCCGCAGCCGGCGAGGCAGATCAGGGCGGCGGCGACGACGCAGACGCGCGCGGCGGGCGGGAGGATCATCGGCATCATTCTGCCGTGGAAACCCGATGCCGCGGTCGTCCGGGCGGCGCGGGCCTCCTGCCCGCGCCCCATCAGCGCGTCGCCGCCCGGGTTCGCCCGGATGCGCTCGGACTTCGGCGTGGGAGAAAGGGACGGCGACCAGGTCCGCCTCGGGGAAGTCGGCGACAACCCCGAGGACGAGGGCGCGGGCCATCCGGTTGTCGGGGGTCAGTCCACGGAGGTGTCCCATGCTTCCTGACGTACCTCCAGGTGCGGGGAGGAGCGCAGGTCACGGAGGAGGTCCCGCCACGGGGCCGCCCACTCGGTGCGCTGCCCTCCCGACTGGGTGAGCATGAGCGCGAACAGGCCGCCGGACAGGTCACCGCGGCCGGCCAGACGCCGGGCCGCGGGCAGCGCGACCGCGATCGGCAGCGGCGGCCGCCGTCCGTACTCGCCGAACAGCTCCGAGACGGCCTTGCCGGCCGTCCGGGCGGCGAGCACCGGCCGGTCCGCGAGCAGGTCGGCCAGGGCGCACAGGGCGTCGGTGAGTTCGTCCCCGTCCGTTTCCCTGGGGATCAGGGCCACGCCCAGCTCGGCCACCTGGGGCAGCAGGAGGGGCTGGGCGCCGAGCACGTCCATGGCGTCCCGGGCGAGCCGCCGCCGCCACGGCTCCGGCTCCTCCTCCAAGGGCCCGGCCAGTCTCCGGGCGATGGTGTCCACGCGTTGCCTGGCCGGTGTCCGCAGGTCCTCCCCGGGTACGGCGGCGGCCAGCCTGGCCAGGACGTCCAGCGCCTGGGACCGGATCGACCCGGCCCGCAGCAGCCCCAGGAACACCGCCATGCCCTCCCCGGTCGTCCCCGGATCGGCCACGGCGTCGATGATCTCGTCGAAGCCGCCCCGGTACCAGTGCGCCCACAGGGCGAACGCCTTCGACCCGCGGAAACTCACCCCGGGCAGGTCGGCGGCCATGAGGAGGCGCCGTACCAGGTCCGCGTAACGGGGGCGGGCGGCGGGGGCGTACTCCATCGGGTGGGCCTGGAAGAGCGTGCGCAGCATCGGCTCGCCGGCGTGCGGGCCGGCGGCGTCGCCGAGCGCGTCCAGGGCCCGCGGGTCCTCGGGGATCGTGCGCAGCACCGAGGCGAGGGCGACCCGTACGTCCCGGTGCAGCCCCGGGTCCGCCCACGCCCGCAGCAGCACGTCCACCGCGCCGGGCGGGCGGTTGCGGCCCAGCTGGCGGGCGGCCAGCTTGCGCAGCGTCACCTTGCTGCCGGGAGCGGTCAGCGCCTCCTCCAGCAGCGGCCCGAGCAGGGACGGGGGTGTCGAACGGCAGCAGCGGGCCAGCGCGGCCACCGCGACGCGGGAGGCCGGGCCGCCGGCGTGGCCCACGAGCACGGGCACCGCGCGGGCGGGCTCGCCGGCGCGCGCCATGGCCGTGACGGCGGCTTCGGCCAGCATCGTCTCCTCCCGGTCCGCCCATGCGGCGAGGAGGTCCAGCCCGCCGCCGATCCGGCCGGTCGCCTGGACGGCGGCCAGCCGCGCGGCGATGGGCAGCCCTTCGTCGTGGACGGCGGCGGTGAGCTCGGCGCGGACCCTTTCGCGCTGGGCGGGCGTCCATCGACCGGCGTCGCCGCCGTCGACCCGCGGCAGCCACGCGGGGTCCGCGAAACGGCCGCTGCGGTGGCCGTCCAGGAGGGGGAGGAGGAGGTCGGTACGACGCCGGGCCACGGTCCGCCAGACGGCGGGCAGCGTCACGGCGGACGCATCCTCCCGCACAAGCCAGAGCACCCGCTCCTCCCGCACGGTCCCGAGACCGCTCGACCGCTCCGGCGCTTGCCCCCCAGAGGCGGCTGCGGCACGAGTCGTCCGCAGGCGGCGATGAGGACGGTTCAGCCACAAGCCGGCAGCCTCGCGGGCCGGCGCCTCCGGTGCCGTGCGGATGGCGGCGCGCAGGTCGTCCTGGAGTTCGGCGAGCGCCCATGAACGGCGGCCGAGCACGTGGGCGAGGGCCACGGCCAGGGTGAAGTCCTCCCGCTCGCGTGCGGCACGAAGGTGCGGACGCAGCACCGCCAGCAGGTCGTGCTCCTGACCCGCGCGCAGCACCCGGTCCAGGCGGTGCGACTCCGCGACCGGGCCATGGGTGCGGTAGCGGCGGCGGCGGACGGGGGAGGGCAGGGGCTCCCGCGCGGGCAGGCCGCTCGCGCCGTGCCGCGCCACGAGCCTCCCGTACGTGCCCAGCGCCCACGCCGTCAGCGCCGGCGCGGTGGCCGGGTCGTGGTGCCGCAGGACCCGGCCGGCCAGGCTCCGCAGCTCGTCCTGGGTGGCGAGGGAGGAGTCCGGGGCCTCGACGGCGTCCGCGGCGATGCGCTCCAGCGTTCCCGCGCAGGAGTCGTCGAGCAGCGCGGGCGGGACCTCCCGCAGAGCGGCCAGCAGATCCCGGCGGAGCGGGTCCTGTTCGTTGGCGGTGCGCAGGGCCAGGTCGGCGAGGAGCGCGTGGAGCGCCGCCCGGTCCCGGGTCCGGGCCGTGCACTGGATCAGCAGCGTCCTGGCCAGCCCGCGCCGTCGGGGGTCCCCGGCCACGGCGGCCTCGCGCAGCGGGCCGACGGCCTCCTCGTAGGGCAGGTAGGAGGTGAGCTTCAGCGGGATGTCCGGATTGTCCAGGCGGGAACGGGGCGAGTGCCACACCGACTCGTGCCAGGCCAGCATGCGCCTCGCCTCGGCCGCCGCCGACTCCGGAGGCAGCCATCTGAGGAACCGCATCGCCCACAGCCCGGTGGAACCGCCCCTCCGCGCGGCGACCGCCTCGAAGATCGCGGCCCGGCGGGCGGGCGGCAGCGAGGGCAGCACCGGGTCGAGCCGGTGTTCGGACGAGGCCAGACGCAGGATCTCCGCGTCCGAGCCCGAGCGCAGGTGGCGGAGCACCGCTTTCGCCGGCCCCTCCCAGCCGGTCGCCACGGGGTCGGCGAACAACTTCCCGGCTCGCGCGGCATCCACCCTGAACAGCGCGTTCACGACCGGGGCGGGCAGGCCGCGGAGGCTGTGACGCAGGTCGTGCCGTTCCAGCAGAGCCAGCATGCGGGCCGGCTCGGCGAGGGCCGCGAGCATCACGCCCGCCCCGCGGCGGCGCCACCAGCTCCACGCGTGAACGCCACCCGCCAGCTCCTGCTCGGCCACCGCCATGATCGCGCCCGGGTGCCGTTTGGCCAGCGCCGTCCAGGACGTCACCGCGTGGGCGACGTCCGGCAGCCATCGCGCGACGGTCTCGGCACCGCAGGCCGGCAGCAGCGCCGCCGCCTCGCGCGCCCCCCATTGCGCGTGGACGTCCGGCAGGAGCGCTTCGGCCAGCGCCTGCCGACGGCCGAGCGCCAGCGTGCGATACAGCGCGAGCCGCAGCTCGGCAGGGGCGTCCTCGAACGCCGCGGCCACCGCCGGATCCGGCACGGGCAGGGTCCGCACCGCACGCAGCGCCGCGCGCCGCAGCCCCATGTCCGGCCCGGCGAGAACCTCCCGGACGTGATCGAGGTCGCGCGCCGCCATGGCCACGTGCAGCGCCGTACGCCGGGCGTACCGATCCCGCGCGGACAGCTCGTCCAGGAGGACGGGCAGCTGGGAGGTGCCGGCCAGCCGGCGGGCGTGGAGCGCCAGCGCCCGCATGCGCCGCGGGTACGGCAGAGGCGCGAGACGCGCCAGCAAGGCATCGGCGGAGATGTCGAGGGCCGGCTCCTTGGCCGGCTCCATGGGCCTCAACGGGCCGGGCGGAGACCGCCCTTTCCACAAGTCATGCCGACGATACTGGCCGATCATCGCCTCGCCGCGCAACCCCGGCCGCTCAGGGCGAGCGGCGCGACGGCTGAGGGGGAGGCGGTGAGCCACCTCGGCCGCGGTTCCGTGGACGCCGGCCCTTTCGCAGGAGACGGCGGCCGAGACGGGGTCAGCCCTCGGTGTCCGCGAGCTGGTCCTGGGCCGGGTCCGGACGGTCATCGCGGGGCGGTGCGCAGCTCTGGCCGCAGCCGCCGAAGCGGGCCGTGTTCACCGGGGTGAAGTCCACGGCCGGCACGTCCTCCAGCGCCGCCATCATGGTGTCCTTCCAGATCGGCCCGGGCACCGAGGCGCCCGCCACCGCGCCGAAGGTGCGGCCGCCGATCGTGACGCCGGTCAGCTTGTAGCGCTGGGAGCCGCGCGGGTCGCCGACGCTGACCGCTCCCGCCAGGTCGGGGGTGAACCCGGCGAACCAGGCCGTGGCGTACCCGTCCGTGGTGCCCGTCTTGCCCGCCGCCGGGCGGCCGATGCCGCCGACGCCGCGCATCGTGCCCTTGGTGAACACCCCGGACAGGACGTGCGCGGTCGCGTCGGCCACCTCCGGGTCGAGGGCCTTGCGGCACGACGGCTCGTACGAGGTCGCCCTGCCCGTGCTCGCCTCCGTCACCTTGGTAATGACCATGGGCGCGCAGTACGTGCCGCGTGCCGCGACGGCCGCGTACGCGGTGGCCACGGTCACCGGGTCCATCTCGTTGATCCCGAGCGTGAACGTCTCGTACTCCTGCAGCGGCCCCCCGTCCGCCCGCCTGATGCCGAGCGACTTGGCCGTCTGAACCGTCTCGCACAGGCCGACCCGCTGCTCCAGCGCCATGAAGAACGTGTTCACCGACCCCCACGTACCGGTCGCGAGCGTCTTGAAACCGGGCGAACCCTCGTCGTTCGTGACCGTCCAGGACGGGATGCCCATGTTCTGGCCCTTGCAGTTCTTGAACGAGGCGTAGCCGGGGGCGGTGTAGGCGTTGGTCACGCTGATCCCGTCGTCGATCTTCATGCCCTGCGCCAGTGCCGTGATCAGCGTGAACGTCTTGAACGTCGAGCCCGCCTGGAAGCCGATCAACCCGCCGTGCCGCTTGTCCGCCACCGGGTTGTAGGAGATCTCGTTCCGCTTGGCCGCGCGGCCGTAGGGGCGGCTGGCCGCCATCGCCTTGATCTCGCCGGTGCCCGGCTTGACCAGCGCCTCGGCGGCGACGGGGTGGTCCGAGGCGAACACGTGCTTCCTGATCGCCGTCTCCGCCGCCCGCTGCGCCTTCGGGTCCAGGGTCGTGTAGATCTTCAGGCCGCCGCGGGCGAAGCGCTGCTTCCTGGCCTGCTCGGTTCTGCCGAAGGCGGGGCTGGTGAGCAGCTCATGACGTACGTATTCGCAGAAGTAGGGATAGCGGCTGGCCTGGCAGCCATTGGGCGCCTCGACGCCCTTGTAGCCGAGTTTCGCCGCCTTGGCGCGCGCCGCCTGATCCGGCGTGATCCGGCCGAGTTGCGCCATCCGGTCCAGCACCACGTTCCGGCGTTCCAGCAGCAGCTTGCGGGGCTGCCTGCCGAGCCCGGGGTCGGTCCTGTTGGGGTTCTGGACGGCGCCGGCCAGGGTCGCCGCCTGGGTCAGGTTCAGGTCGGCGGCCGAGACGCCGAAGAAGCGCCGCGCCGCCGCCTCCACGCCGTTGGCGCCCGCGCCGAAATAGGCGATGTTCAGATATCGGCGGAGAATCTCGTCCTTGGAGTACTTCTCCTCGACGCCCATCGCGTACCGCAGCTCCTTGAGCTTGCGCGCGTAGCTGGCCTCCAGCGCCTTGTTCTTGCCCTCTTCGGTGTCGGCCGAGTTCAGCAGGACCTGCTTGACGTACTGCTGGGTGATCGACGAGCCGCCCTGGGCGATGCCGCCCGAGCTGAGGTTCTTGGCCAGGGCCCGGGCGGTGCCCTCCAGGTCGAGCGCGCCGTGCTCGTAGAAGCGGTAGTCCTCGATGGCGACGATCGCCGTCTTCATCACGTCCGCGATCTGGTCCAGCCGCACTTCCTTGCGGTTCTCGGCGTAGAACTGGGCGATGCGGTCGCCCTCGGCGTCGTACACGACGGAGGTCTGGGCCAGGGGCGGCTCTTCGAGCTGGGCGGGCTTGAGATCAAGCATCTCGGTGGCCGAGACGAACAGGGAGCCTGTGCCGCCCACGGTGGGCAGCGCGATCGCGGCGACCACCGTTCCGGCGGCCACGGCCGCTCCGGTCAGGCGGGCAAGGCTCCACAAGGGGCTCGAAGGGGACATGGGCGTCATGACAGCACAGAGCCGTTCGCGCTGTCCAAGACTGATATGCCTTGATTGTCGATATTCGAATGGATATCACTGCAGGCCGGAGCGCCGCCGTCCGGGGACGGCGGCGCTCCGCGTCGCGCATGTCACTCGCCGGTCATCGCGGCGTGCATGCGCAGGTACGGCTCGGCGTCCTTCGGCCTGTTCTGGCGCTGCAGCGTACGACCGAGGAGCAGGCAGGCGTACCCCTCCGCCGGGTCGCGCTCCAGCACCAGCCGGAGCTCGGCCTCGGCCCGGCCCAGCTGGGCCGAGTGGTAGTAGGCGCGGGCCAGCAGCAGCCGGGCCGCGAGGTTGTCCGGCGCGGCGGCCACCACCTGGGCCAGGATGCGGGCGGCCCCGATGTAGTCCTGGGAGTCGAAGAACCGGCGCCCGCGCTTGTACTCCTCGGCCAGCTTCTCGATCGGCATGTTCACTCCTGTCCGGTGTGCGGAAGGCGCTCGGCGGGGATGACGCCCAGGCGGCCGGCCTGGTAGTCCTCCATCGCCTGAAGGATCTCGGCGCGGTTGTTCATCACGAAGGGGCCGTACTGGACGACCGGCTCGCGGATCGGCTGCCCGCCGAGCAGCAGCACCTCCAGGTTCGGCTCGGCCTGCGGCTGGGCCGGGTCGGCGGCGACGGTGATCGCCCCGCCCTGGCCGAAGACGACCAGCTGTCCCTTGTGCACCGGCGTGCGCCCGTCCCCGGCGTAGCCGTGTCCGGCCAGCACGTAGGCCAGGGCGTTGTAGGCGGGGTTCCACGGCACCTCCAGCCGGGCGCCGGGGCTCACCGTGGCGTGCACCATCGTGATCGGGGTGAACGTGACGCCCGGACCGGCGTGGCCGTCCAGCTCGCCGGCGATCACCCGCAGCAGCGCGCCGCCGTCGGCCGAGGCGAGCAGCGCCGCCTGGCGACCGCGGATGTCCTGGTAGCGGGGCAGATGGAACTTGTGCGCCTTAGGCAGGTTGACCCACAGCTGGACGCCGTGGAACAGCCCGCCCGAGACCACCAGGTGCTCCGGCGGCTTCTCGATGTGCAGCAGGCCCGAGCCCGCGGTCATCCACTGGGTGTCGCCGTCGGTGATCGTGCCGCCGCCGCCGTTGGAGTCCTGGTGCTCGAAGATGCCGTCGATGATGTAGGTGACGGTCTCGAAGCCGCGGTGCGGGTGCCAGGGGGTGCCCTTGGGCTCGCCGGGCGCGTACTCGACCTCGCCCATCTGGTCCATGTGGATGAACGGGTCCAGCGCGGACTGCGGCACGCCGGCGAACGCGCGCCGTACCGGGAACCCCTCGCCCTCGAACCCGCTGGGCGCGGTCGTCACCGACTTCACGGGCCGCCGCGTGACGGTGGCCGGATCGGGCGCGGCGACGCGGGGCAGGGCCAGGGTGTCAGCGGTGATGGCGGGCATGACCCCTCCTGTTTGCTTGAAACTTCAATCGGTTGCTCGCCACAACGCAGGGGTGCCTCCGGGCATTCCCGGCCCCGCGTACCTTTGAGCCATGCGATCTGCCGCAGTCGTTCCCGGCGGGAACTTCGGGCCGCAGGCGGGCGTCGTCTGGCGTTAGGGCGACGGTCAGCAGAACTCTCGCATGATGCGCATCAGCTCGTCGGGCCGCAGGGGCGGCTCCGGCAGCGGATGCGCCGCCGGGGCGCGGAACCCGTCGAGGATCAACGCCAGATGCCGCCGCCACACCTCGGGCCGGACGGCGGTGGTGGCCTCGACCGTGCGGGCGATGCCCCACGTCACGAACACCATGTCCTCCAGCGTGCAGTCGGGTCGCAGCACCCCGGCCTCGTGCGCGCGCTCGATGATCCGCGACATCATCGCGTAGCCGAGTGCCGGGTCGCCGGCCGGGGTGGGCTGCGGGCCCCGGCGTGAGACGAGGTCGTTGTAGCCGCGGTCGGCGGCCTGCAGCTCGCACACCCGCTCCAGGAAGTGCACCAGCCCGCTCCACGCGTCCGGCAGCGACAGGGCGTGCTCCGAGATCCGCACCACGGTGGCGGTGCGGTCGGCGAAGACGGCGTCGACGAGGTCGCCGCGGCTCGGGAAGTGGTTGTAGAGGGTGCCGCTGCTCACCCCGGCCGTACGGGCGATCTCGTCGAGGGGGACGTCCAGCCCGCGCGCGGCGAACAGCTCTCTCGCGGCCGTCACCAGCAGGTCGCGGTTGCGCTGCGCGTCTCTGCGGAGCGGTCTGGCGGGGGTCGGCATGCGGTCCATCGTAGGCGAAGTTGAGAACACTCCCAACTTGTGCGTATGCTTCCAGCGCAGAACTTGGGAGTGCAGTCAACTTAGCTGAATGCATTAAGGAGTCGTCATGCCCAGAACTCTCGCCATCTTCGGCGCCGGCCCCGTCATGGGCCTGTCCCTCGCCCGCCGCTTCGGGCGCGAGGGCTTCCGGATCGCGCTCGTCGCCCGGACCAGGCCGAACCTCGACCACCTCGTCGCCGAGCTCGCCCGCGACGGCATCGAGGCGGCCGGATTCGCCGCCGACGTCTACGAGCCCGGCCGGCTTGCCGCCGCGGTCGCGGCCATCAAGGAGGCGTACGGGCGGATCGACGTCGCCGAGTTCAGCCCCGGCGGCGGGAACATGGGGGAGGGGATCGCGGCGACGCTCGACGTCGACGTCGAGAACGCGCGGGTGATCCTGGACCGGTTCGTGCTCTCGGCGGTCGCCCTGGTGCGGCAGGTGCTGCCCGACATGGTCGAGCGGGGCGACGGCGCGATCCTGTTCACCGCTGGGCAGTCGGGGATCTACCCGACGCCGGGGCTCGGCAACGCCGGCATGGCGCAGGCGGCGCTGCGCAACTACTTCCACACCCTCAACGCCGAGCTCGCGGGCAAGGGTGTGTACGTGGGGGCGGTCAACGTGGGGGCGCTGATCGAGGGCAGCGTGCCGCACCGGGGGATCACCTCGTCCTCGGTGCCGCTCGAGTTCGAGCCGGAGGTGATCCACCCGGACGTCCTCGCGGACGGCTTCTGGGAGCTGTACGCGAAGCGGGACCGGGTGGAGGTGCTGGCGGGCAGCTTCGGTCGGTAAGCGGAAGCCGGGTCAGGACGACTGGACGGGCAGCCCCGCGGCCGTCCAGTCCTCGATCCCCTCGCGGTACTTGCGCACGTCGGTGTAGCCCAGCGCGGTGAGCCGGCCGGCGACCTGGCCGCTGTTCGGGCACGCCGGGTTGGAGCAGTACGTGATGATCGCGGCGTTCTTGTCGGGCAGCAGCGCGGATGCCTGGGCGTCCACGTCGGCCGGGGCCAGGGGGACGGCGCCGGGGAGATGCTGCTTGGCGTAGTACGCGCCGCCGAGCGCATCGACCACGGTCACCGTGCCCGCCTCGATGGCCGCCGCGAGGTCGTCCCGGGTGATCAGAGCGGTCATGTCATTGCCTCCAGAATGAGTCGGACTGCGGTCCGGTTACGTGGGAAGACGTTACCGGACCGCAGTCCGATTTTGCAATCCGGGGCGGGCGGCTCCTCGTTACTTGCCGAATCCGGCGGTCAGGCCGGCCAGCAGCTGGCGGCGGCCGACCACGTACAGGATGAGGATGGGCACCGAGGTCAGGACGACGGAGGCGAGCACCGCGGGCACGTTGATGCTGTACTGGCCCTGGAAGGTCCACAGCGCCAGCGGCAGCGTGCGCTGCTCGGGGCTCTGGGTGAGGATCAGCGGCAGCAGGAACCCGTTCCAGATCGTCAGGGCGTTGTAGATGGTCACCGTCACCACGGCGGGCCTGGTCAGGGGGAGTGCCAGGTGCCAGAGCGTGCCGAGCTCGCTGGCGCCGTCGAGGCGCATCGACTCGAACAGCTCCTTGGGCACGTCCCTGATGAAGTTCGACAGGATCAGCACCGACAGCGGGATCGCGAACGCGATCGACGGCAGGATGAGCGCCATGGGAGTGTCGTAGAGACCGAGCTTGATGATGATCAGGTAGATCGGGATGATCGTGGCCTGGTGGGGGATGGCCAGGCCCATGAGGAACGCCGAGTTGGTCCAGCGCAGGAACCGCCCCCTGCCGCTGCGGACGATCGCGTACGCCGCCATGAACGACACCGCCACGGCGGGCGCGACCGCGCCGACCGTGACGACGACGCTGTTCATGAAATATCGGATGAAGTCCGACTCGATGACCATCTGATAATTGGCCAGCGTGGGCTCGGCCGGCGGCACGAGGGGGTTCTCGACGTAATAGTTGCTCTGCGACTTGAAGCTGGTGATGACGATCCAGTAGATCGGCACGACCACGACCGCCAGCCAGAACCAGGCGACCAGCCCGCCCAGCCAGTTGGGGCGGCGGGTCACCCGTTTGGGACCGGGAGCGGTGTGCCGCGCCGCCGCCTGCGAGGTGTTCTTCGCGAGGGTCGTCGTCATGTCAGGCACCTTCCAGCTGACTGTGGCTCGCGTCCCGGCCGCCGAGGCGGCGCAGCAGCAGCGCCAGCGCCAGGCCCACCAGGACCAGGATGACGGCGATCGCGCTGGCCGGGCCCATCAGGTTGGCCTGGAAGCCCCTCTTGTACATCTCCAGGGCGAGCACCCGGGTGGCGTCCCCCGGGCCGCCGGCGGTGAGCACGAAGATGAGGTCGAAGAAGACCAGCGACCCCACGACCATCAGCGTCGAGGACGTGATGATCGTGTACTTGAGCTGGGGCAGGGTGATGCTGAAGAACATGCGGACCCGGCCGGCGCCGTCGATCTCGGCGGCCTCGTACATCGAGCGCGGGATCTGGCGCACGCCACCCTGGTAGATCAGCGAGTGGAACGGGATGAACTGCCACGACACCACGAAGATCACGACGCTGAAGGCGAGGACGGGCTCGCCCAGCCAGTCCTGCACGAGGATCGGGATCCCCAGCCCGGCGCCGAGCCCGAAGTTCGGGTCGAGCAGCGCCTTGTAGGTGATCGCGATGGCGGCCGAGCTGAGCAGCAGCGGGATGAAGTAGATCACCGAGAACACCGCGCGGTAGCGCTGGAAGCCGGCCAGGAACGTGCCGAGCAGGATGCTCGCCGGCGTCTGCACCACCCACGACATCGCGATGACCAGGAACGTCACCCACAGCGCGTGCGGCAGGCCGGGATCGGAGAGCACGGCGCGCCAGCTGTCGAAGCCCGCCGGACGGATCTCGCCGAGCCCGTCCCAGGCGGTGAAGCTGAGCACGAAGACCCCGATGAGCGGGATGACGCCGAAGCCGACGAAGAGCAGCAGGGCCGGTACGGCCAGCCAGGCCAGGCCGCGCCCCTGGCCGCCGGGTACGGCGGCCAGGGGCGCGTTTCCCCTGGCGGAGATCGGGGGGACCGTCACTTGCCTATGACCTCGTTGAGGTTCGTGGCGAACTGCTGCGGCGAGACCGACAGCTGGAACAGCTTGGCGATGTTGTCCAGCAGGACCTCGGCCGCGGTCGGGCTGAGCGCCTGGTCCCAGGACTGCTGGAAGGACTTGGCCTTGCTGGCGGTCTCGTAGACGAACCGTTGCCACGTCCCGTCGAGGTCGGTGCCGAACTGCGAGTCGGTGCCCTTGACGATCGGCACGAAGCCGTTGCTGGCCCAGTCCTTGTTCTGCGCGTCGGAGTTCATCTCGGTGGCCAAGAACTTCTTGACGATCTCCTTCTCCGCCTCCGACGCCTTGGAGGAGATCGACATGTACTGGGCCGGGTTGCCCACGGTGTCGCTGGGGTCGCCCTTGCCGCCGTCCACCGGCGGGAAGTTCATGTAGCCGAGGTTGCCGCCCTTGACGAAGTCGCCGCCGGTGTCGCGCATGTTGCCGTACGTCCAGCCGCCGTGCAGCATCATCGCGGCCTTGCCCGTGTACAGCAGCGCCTGGTCGGCGTTGGAGTCGGCGGTGATCGAGGAGAAGCCCTTGATGAAGCCGTTCGCCTTGATGAGGTCCTGCATCTTGGTCAGGGCGTCGATGGCGGCCGGGTTGCTCCAGGCGTCCTTCTCGCCGTCGAAGACGGCCTGGAAGACCTCGGGGCCGGCGATGCGGTCGAAGAGGAACTCCAGCCACATCATGTTCGTCCAGCGCGACTGGCCGCCGAGGGAGAACGGCGCGACGCCCGCGGCGTTGAACTTCTTGACCAGGTCCATGATGTCGCCCCAGCTCTGCGGGGGCTGCGCGCCGACCTTCTCGAAGACCTTCTTGTTGTAGAAGAGGACGATCGGCGTCACGGCCTCGACCGGCACCGCGTAGATCTTGCCGTCGACCGTGGCCGCGTTGAAGGAGGAGGGGAACAGCTTGTCCTTCAGGGCCGCGTTCTGGTCGAACCAGGAGGTGAGGTCGTCGACCTGGCCGGCCTGCACGTAGCTCTTCAGTCCGCCGCCGCCCCAGCCCCAGATGATGGTGGGGGCCTCGCCCGCGCCGATCGCCGTCTTGATCTTGGTCTTGAAGGCGTCGTTCTGGAACATCGTGGTCGCGAGCTGGCCGGTCGGGTTGGCCTTGTTGAAGCGCTCGACGGCGCGGGTGCGGATGCCTTCCTGTGGCTGTCCGGTGAGATACCAGTAGGTGGCCTTGCCGGCACCGCTGCCGCCACCTGTGGTGGTGGCACCCCCGCCACCGGCGCCGGCCTGGGTCGGCCCGGAGCCTCCGCAGGCGGTCAGGGCGGCTCCGAGGGGAAGGCCCATGGAGAGGCTGAGGAAGGTGCGGCGGGAAGTTGACCTGTTCTCCACGCTGATCTCCGTACTTGAACGCCGGGGGGTTGGCCGCGCGGCTCGTTGATCGTCGGGTGGTGGTGGCGGGCGGCCGGGGACGCGGCGCCTGCCGATGCCGCTCGTCACGTCTCCTTTGAGTGAGCTCGTCGAAACATTTGCGACATACCGCGTGGTCCGTCAATTTAGGTTTCGACCATGGGCCTGTCAAGACCGTGGTAACCGGGAATCTGCCCATCCGAGCAGCGCGTGTGTAAAGTACTCAGGCGCGGCGTTCATCTGGTCGTCTGTAAATCGGAGACGCTTGCTCGTAGGCCACTCGACGACATCGAAACATTTCGAAATACTCACGGCGGGAATCGGCTTTAAGGAGAGCAGATGACGGCTCTGGATCGGACCCCCGCGATGGACGGTGTGCTCCGCCCGTGGCAGGACCCGGCGCTTCCCGTGGCCGACCGAGTCGAGGCCCTCCTCGCGGAGCTGACCCTCGAGGAGAAGGTCGGCCAGCTCGGTAGCCGGTGGTTCGGCAACGACATGCAGCACGAGCCGGCGCAGGACGCCGAGACGCTGAACGTCGCCCCGATGCAGGACGTGTTCACGGCCTCCGGCACGGTCCCCCTCGACGAGGCCGTCAGGCACGGGCTCGGCCACCTGACCCGGGTGCACGGCAGCGCCCCCGTGACCGCGCGGGAGGGCGCCGCCGAGGTGGTCAGGCTGCAGCGGGCCGTCGTCGAGCGCTCCCGGCTCGGCATTCCGGCCATCGTCCACGAGGAGTGCCTGACCGGGTTCACCACGTACGGGGCGACCGTCTACCCGGCGGCCATCGCGTGGGGGGCGACGTTCGACCCTGAGCTGGTGGAGCGGATGGCGGCCGCGATCGGCCGGGACATGCGGGCCGTGGGCGTGCACCAGGGCCTGTCACCGGTGCTGGACGTGGTGCGCGACTACCGGTGGGGCCGGGTCGAGGAGACGATGGGCGAGGATCCGTACCTCGTCTCCATGCTCGGCGCCGCCTACGTGCGCGGGCTGGAGAACGCGGGCGTCATCGCCACCCTCAAGCATTTCGCCGGATACTCCGCCTCCCGGGCGGCCCGCAACCACGGGCCCGTGCCGATGGGGCGGCGCGAGCTGATGGACATGATCCTGCCGACCTTCGAGACCGCCATCGCGCTGGGCGGCGCCCGGTCGGTGATGAACTCCTACTCCGACGTGGACGGCGTGCCGGCCGGAGCCGACCCCTGGCTGCTGACCGAGGTGCTGCGCGAGGAGTGGGGCTTCACCGGGACGGTCGTGTCGGACTACTGGGCGATCCCGTTCCTGGCGAGCATGCACCGCGTCGCCGCCGACACCGGCGAGGCGGGCGTCCAGGCCCTCGCCGCGGGCGTCGACGTCGAACTGCCCGACACGCTCGGCTTCGGCCCGCACCTGGTCGAGCGGGTACGCGCCGGCGAGCTCCCCGAGTCGCTGATCGACCGGGCGGTGCGCCGGCTGCTCACCCAGAAGGTGCAGCTCGGGCTGCTCGACCCGGACTGGACGCCCGAGAAGTCCGTGTCCGGGGCGGATGACGTGGATCTAGACTCGCCGGGCAACCGGGCGCTGGCGCGCGAGCTGGCCGAGCGGTCGATCGTCCTGCTCGACGCCGGTGACGCGCTGCCGCTGCCTGCCGGGCCGCGCCGGATCGCGGTCGTCGGGCCGTGCGCCGACGATCCGCGGACGTTCATGGGCTGCTACGCCTTCCCCAACCACGTGCTGCCCCGTCACCCCGCGCTCGGGCTCGGCATCGAGGCGCCCAGCCTGCTCGACGGGCTGCGGGCCGAGCTTCCGGAGGCCGAGATCGTCCACGAGCGGGGCTGCGAGGTGCAGGGCGACGACCGCTCCGGGTTCGCCGCCGCGCTCGAAGCGGCACGCGGGGCGGACCTGTGCGTGGTGGCCGTGGGCGACCTCGCCGGGCTGTTCGGCCTCGGGACCTCCGGGGAGGGCTGCGACGCCGACGACCTGTGCCTGCCTGGGTTGCAGGAGGACCTGGTGGCGGAGCTGGCCGCGACGGGCACGCCGGTCGTCGCCGTCGTCGTCTCCGGCCGTCCGTACGCGCTGGGCCGGGTGCGCGCGGGCGCGGCGGCGCTCGTCCAGGCGTTCATGCCCGGCGAGGAGGGCGGCGCGGCCGTCGCCGGCGTGCTGTCCGGCCGGGTCCAGCCGTCGGGCAGGCTGCCGGTGCAGATCCCGCGCGGGCACGGCGGGCAGCCGGGCACGTACCTGCAGCCGCCGCTGGGCGCCGACAGCCAGGGCATCAGCAACCTCGACCCGACCCCGCTCTTCCCGTTCGGGTACGGCACCTCCTACACCAGCTTCGAGGTCGGCGACCTGCGGATCAGCGACGCCGAGGTGCCCACGGACGGCGAGTTCGGCGTGGCGGTCAGCGTGCGCAACACCGGGGACCGGGCCGGCGAGGAGGTCGTCCAGCTCTACCTGCACGACGTCGTCGCCCAGGTCACCCGGCCGGTCCGGCAGCTGACCGGGTTCGCCCGGGTCCGGCTGGAGCCCGGGGCGAGCGCCCGCGTGACCTTCCGGGTGCACGCCGACCGGACGGCCTTCACCGGCCGCGATCTGAGGCGCATCGTGGAGCCCGGGGACCTCGAGGTGCTCGTCGGCACGTCGGCGGCCGACCTGCCGTGCCGGGGCACGGTACGGCTGACCGGCCCGTCCCGGGTCGTCGGCCACGACCGGCGCCTGGACACCCCCGTGTCGGTCGAGCGGGAAAGGGGAGTCGATGCCGTCCAGTTCTAGACGCGCCACGCTGGCCACGGTCGCGGCCTCGGCGGGCGTGTCGGTGGCGACCGTGTCCAAGGTGCTCAACGGCCGCAGCGACGTGGCGCCGACCACCCGCTCCCTCGTGCAGTCGCTGCTGCGGGAGCACGACTACATCGCGCCGTCGCCACGCCGGGCCCCGGGTACGGACGGGCCGGTCGCCACGGACACCGTCGAAGTGCAGTTCGACGACGACTTCAGCACCTATTCCACGGAGATCATCCAGGGTGTGGTGGCGGCCGGGGCGGAGCTCGGCGTCGGGATCGTCGTCAGCGTCAGGAAGAAGATCGACCACCCCGCCGCGTGGGCCGGGGACCTGGCCGCCGCCGGGCGCCGGGCGCTGATCTGCGTCACGTGCGACCAGCTGAGCACCCGGCAGCTGGCCGCGCTGTCCCGCGTCCGGCTGCCGCTGGTCGTGATCGACCCGCTCCACCTGCCGCACGCCGGCGTGACCAGCGTCGGCTCCACCAACTTCGCCGGCGGGCTGGCCGCCACCCAGCACCTGCTGTCCCTCGGCCACCGGCGCATCGCCTACCTCGGCGGCCCGGCCACCGCCGCCTGCCACCAGGCCCGCCTGCACGGCTACCGTGCCGCCATGGAGGCCGAAGGGGTGCCGGTGCCGCCCGCGTACACGCGCTCCGGGCACTTCCGCTACGAGGACGGACTCGAGTACGGCGGGGCCGTGCTCGACCTGCCGGAGCCGCCGACGGCGATCTTCGCCGGCTGCGACGAGAGCGCGCTGGGCGTCATGGAGGCCGCCAGGGAGCGGGGCCTGCGCGTCCCGCAGGACCTGAGCATCGTGGGGTTCGACGACACCCAGATGGCCCGGATGGCCTCCCCGCCGCTGACCACCGTCCGCCAGCCGCTGCGCGAGATGGGTGGGGTGGCGGTGCGTACGGCGCTGCGGCTGGCGGCCGGCGAGAAGATCGACTCCCACCACGTCGAGCTGGCCACCGAGCTGGTCGTCCGCGCCTCCACGGCGAAGCGCGTCTGACGTGGATTTTGTCAGGCGCCTTGCACATATTCCGTAAGGCGCCTTACGATTCTTCGGGTGATCAACGACTCCGCCGCCCAGCCGCCCTCCTACGCCGAACTCCACGCCCGGTACGGCACCCCGCTCGGCGTCGAGGAGGCCCGCGCCGGCTGGGGGACCATCGTCAAGGCCGCCAGGAACGGTGAGACCATCCTGGTCACCCGCGAGCGCTGGGAGTGGGCCGCGCTCGTGCCGCTCTCCCAGGTGTCCGGGATCCTGAGCGGGCTCCCGCTCGTGCCGCTCTCGACGGCCCGGGCCAAGCTCGGCGACCTCGTCCGGCAGGTCACCCAGCCGTACGACGAGAGCCCTGTGCTGCTGGGCCGCCACCGCACCCCCGTGGCCGCCCTGATCTCGGCCCGCGACCTGATCAACCGGGCCGCGCCCCCGTCCAGGACGGACGCCGAGGCCATGCTGCTCGACGGGCACGCCGTCACCCTCACCTGCGACCCGGACGCCCCGGCCGGCCCGGTCTTCTCCGCCGTGGCCGTCGACCGCGAGGGCGGGGTCGTCGCGGCGGGCTCCGGCGCCGACCTCCGCGAGGCCCTGCGCGCCCTCACCCCGACGCGGGACTGACCGGCCCCGCGCCGGCCGTTGTTACGATCCTTCTCATGCACAGCGCGGAAGCCGCAGCCGACGGAGAGGACATGCGCCGGGTCGTGGCTCTGGCCGTCGACGCCCTGAGGGACGCGGATGCCGATGCGTGGGAGGCCAGGGCGGGGACGCTCGAGTGGACCTGCCGGGAGACGCTCGAGCATCTGGCCGACGACCTGTACGGCACGCGGGGCGCGAGTTGAGCGCGGGCGGGGCGGCTCCGTACCCGGTCGGCGCCACGGTCCTCGTGGTGCCCGTGCCCGAAGCCGAGCCGGTCGTCGGCGGCCAGCGCGCGTTGTTCGACCCGTCGGCCAGGTACGGCGTGACCGCGCACGTCACCGTGCTCTATCCGTTCCTGCCACGGCCGGAGATCGGGGACGGGACGCTGGCGGAGCTGGCGGGGCTGTTCGCCGCCCACCAGCCCTTCGAGGCGGCCTTCACCGGTTGCGGCCGCTTTCCCGGCCTGCTCTACCTGGGGCCGGAGCCCGCCGGGCCGTTCGCCGCTCTCACGCGGAGCGTGACCGGCAGGTGGCCGGCGCTGCGCCCGTACGGCGGCCGGTACGGCGAGGCCGTCCCCCACCTGTCCGTCGGCTACGGCGACGACGAGGTCCTGGACGGCGTCGAGTCCGCCGTCGCGCCCGGACTGCCGTTCACCACCCGCGTCACCTCTGTTGACCTGGCGAGCTTCGACGGGCTCCGCTGGACGCCCGTCACGCGCTTCCCGCTGCGCCAAAGCCGGATATTTCAGGAATGAGAACGGCCTCCGCCGACGACCGGATCCAGCTGGTCATCACGGCCTACGACGCGGGCCTGGTGTCACCGTCCCGCTGACCGGCGCGGGCCTGGTGTCATCGCCCGGCTGACCGGCGCGGCCCGCCCGGACACGCGGCCGCCGCCGGTTCGCACGACCGGCGTGCATCGGTGCCGCCCGTGCCCCAGGGCTGGGG
>NZ_JBSFNK010000064.1:0-38511 GCF_053587055.1 Nonomuraea sp. NPDC003707
GACACAAGTCGCCCGCTTCCGCAAACACCTCATAAGGAACGGGCTTCGCCCGTACGTCTTAACCCCAACCGAGCCTCACCGCCGAACAACCCACCAACGCGGACGTCCTCGCCGCAGGCCCACGCCATGGTTGAGCGCGTTAGCCCGCCGCGCCGCCGAGGCCCTGCTGCGACAGGTCAGGCCAGCCGAAGCAATTCAAAGTTCCTGCTGGAGTCCCTCAGCGAGCGCCGACCTGTCGACAGCGGCATTCTGGACGGACCGCTCCGCGGAAACCGGACGCCCGCTCACCTGAGCAGGACCGATGAGGAACACGTCGGGACGCAGCCCATAGCGCGGCCGCAGGCCGGCCCCCGCCAGCCAGGTCTTCAGCTGTGGCCAACAGCCGGTACAGCCGGCCACAGCTTCCCGTACCGGCACCGCGCCTGGTGCGGCATCCACCCCCGGAGATCAGCAGAATAGCTCGCCACGTCCCAAGCTTGGCCGGAAGCCGACGAGGACGGGGAGCCCGGTGAGGCGCCCGACATGCGGCATCTTCAGCGCGCGCGATGCGCCGCCGCGGCCGCCAGGCGCTCGCGCTCACCCTCGCTGCGTGGCAGACGCCTCACCAGCTTCCCCAGCCCGGGACAGCACCCCGCAGCTGGCCATCATTCGCGACTGGACACTCCCTCGCCGGAATCCTCCGCGTCCTCCAGGTCGAGGAGCAGGGGTTCGGCTCCCGGGATCAGCACCACGGCGGTGTGTGGGACTGGGCCGTACATCCGGCGAATGGCCACCAGCGTGTCACTGGCCTGACGCAGTGGCCGGTGCCAGCCGAGCCGTTCTTCTGTGCCGTCCCCGTGCCAGTAAGTCACTCCGATGGCGCACGCCATGCGGCTCCGAGGCAGCTCAACCCCGCGCTCACCAACAGTTCCGTCGGGGGCGGCCGACCGCTGCCAGTGCGGCGCGCCGTTGAACCTGGCGAATGCATCGCCTTCCTGTTGCGCCGCCTCCAGGCCGATGTACCAGACGGACTCGGTGTCGAAGTCGTGGCCGAACCGCATCGCCACCCAGATGGCGCCGCCCGTGCTGTGCTCCATGATCTTCCTTCCCTCACATGAGGGGAGAAAGAGTGCCGAGCCGATCGGCTTACGTCCTTCCACGACGACACACTGAGCGGCGAAATATGTCCATAACCAGCGATATGCGAAGTTCCCGCCATCTGCTTAGCCGAATTGTTATCCGATGATCGACGACGTCGCCCCTGACCGGTTCCACTATCACCACGTTGACCTAGTCCATAGCAATCAGCACCAGTCAAGAACAGAGGCGACACGGGCACGCTGCTCAAGCCATTCGCTGGTGAACCTGTCCAGCATCATGTACGCGGAGGCGGAGGTTCTGCAGAGCCGGCGTGTGAAAAGCAGTTCGTTCATGAAAGACACGTGCGTGGACTCCCACAAGGCCGGCCCCAGCCTGACCCGCAACGTCTGGGTGAGCGGTCGGCCAGCCGCGATGCTATGGCGGGCCTCGGCGTTCTGGTTGACTTCTCTGAACTAAAAATGATCACCGACCATATGATGGAGGTCCTGATCAACGGGGGTCCCCGCCCGCTAGGTTCCGGTGTCCGTGTGCGCAACCTCACGCCGCAGAAGGCCACCCCCCTTCCCGTCCGGCTGCACTGACCAGTTTGGCGGCCACTCGTGCTCGGCGCCGAGAGCCTCGGCCGTGACCGTCGCCCCGTCGACTTCGGCATCCTGGCCCAGGCGGCACCGAGTGAACGAAGCATGTCCGCTGAAGACGGTCTGATGGAACAGCGCTTTGCGGCTGAAGGTGACCTGATCGAACACGGCGTCGCGGCCAAACGTTGCCCTGCTGAGCGTGGCGTCGTCGCCAAACGTGGCGTCACTGAACGAGGCGTGGAGGCTGAAGGCCGCCCCGTCGAAATAGGTGCGAGCGTTGAACGTGGCCTTAGCGAACGAGGTGATGCCGCTGAACGTAGCCCTGCCGAACAAGGCGTAGCCCTTGAAGGTGGTCCCACCGAATGAGGCGTTTTGGCTGAAGGTGACCTGATCGAACATGGCGCCGGAGCTGAAGGCAGCCTTTTCGAACGAGGCTAGGCCATGGAAGGTGGCCTTTTCGAACGAGACGGGGTCGTGGAAGGCGGATTCAGCAAACCAGGCGGAGCCGCCGAAGGCGGCTCCGTCGAACGTAGCTCTGGCGGTGATGGCGACCTCTTCGAACACGACATCGCTGCTGAAGACAGCCCCGCTGAACATGGTGTTCCCGCTGAAGGCAGCTTTGCGAAACGAGACGCGGCCGTCGAAGGTGGCCCCGTCAAACAAGGCGTTGCCGGTGAAGGTTGTCCCACTGAACATGGCGTTGCCGCTGAAGGCGGCCCCGCGAAACGAGGCGTCGTTCACTCGGCAATCACGAAAGTCGAGGTCGATGAGCAGGGCCCCGGTCAGGTCGAGCTGAATGCCGGACCAGAACTGGGTTGGAGGTGCTGCTGCGCGTTCCCACCAGTGCCTCCGTATGGCGGATGGATAGCGCAGATGAGTCACCAGGATGCGTTGAGCGGTTAAACGAACCTGAAGCTCCACTTGAAGATCACGTTTGTCTCCGTCAGCCGGAGATGCTTCGTCCTTTTCTGCGGAGCTCGAGGCCTCTTGGTCGTTCTTAGGCAACGGGTAGGGCATGCGGAGATAGGCCGAGAGCACGTTGACGGTGGTCTGTCGCAGTGCGACGTTGTCCTGGGCGAGTTGTTCGAATGCGTAGAGGCCGGCCAGCCGGACATGCGCTTTGTCATGGCCGAGTTGGTCGGCGGCCTTGCCATAACGGTCAGTGTCGTGGCCGCGTTCGCCGAGCTGGAACGCGCGCCGGGCGGTGTCGGCGTTGCGAGCGGTGTAGTAGATCGCGAGCAGCGCGGCCAGGCCGGTGGCGACCGCGAGAGCACGGCCACGGACCGCGTCGACGGCCGCGGCCAAGTCCTTTCCGGTCAGACCGGTCACGCCGTCGACGTGCTCCAGCCACCACGACGCGCCGGGGCCGAGCATCAAGCCGATCGCGACGACGAGCACCGCAGTGACGATGGCGACCACGATCGAGAGAAGCTTCACGGCCATCCTCCGGGGCATCTCACGGGGCTCCACTTCAACCTTGGCGGCTGTCAGGCGATCAGGCCTAGGATTTCCGGCATCTCCCAGGCGGTCAGCTGCCGGTCGTCGTCGGTTTCCTCGTCGGCGCAGTCGATGATCAGCTGGACGAGGGTTCTCTTGTCGTCGTCGCAGAGCTCGTCCAGGACGAAGATCGCCGGTTACGGCAGCGGCATGGCCTCGGGCGCGATGGCGTCGTCATCGCTGTCGTCCAACCCGACGATGATCTCCATGAGCACCCTTGTCAGGGAAACGTAATTCAGATGGGATGTCCGGCGATAGTCGGATATGGGCGTCGAACCGGCAGGTGATCGGTCAGAGGCCATGCGCGCCGGGATACGAGCCCGGGTGGTGCGCCTGGCGCGGTCGACGGGCGCCGGAGGACGCCGCTGGTCACCGCCCGTACTTCTGGCGGTGTTGGCGGCAGGCGCGTTCGGGCCTTTGTTGCCCCTGGTCGGCACGGCGGGGATAACGTCGGCTGCGGTGGCTTCCGCGGCGATCGGAGCGTTGACAGCGGTCGGCGGGAACATGCTCACCGATGTGATCCAGGCCAGTTTGCGGCGGCTGAAAGGCAGCCCCCCGGCGGGTGAGGACCTGGAAGCCGTGGTGGAGCGGCAGATCCGCGAGGTGCTGGCGGCCGGTGGAGAGCAGGCCGAACAACTGCGGGCGGAGATCGCGGCGCTGCTGCGGCCGACCGGCGTCGTGGGGGCGGCCATCCAAGCGGCGCTGGACACCGGTGACCGCGAGTTACAGGCACAGCTGGCGGCCGGGCTGGCCGAGCTGGGCGAGCAGTTCGACGAGTTCGACTTCGTGCTGACCGATCTGCACGTGCAACTCGAGTTGATACGCGAGAGCGTCGACCGTGCCAGCGCGGGGTTGCAGGTCTCGATGGATCTGCAGTACCGGCAGGCCATCGACATCCGGTTGCTGCTGGAACAGGTCAGCGTCGTCGTGCGGCGTACCCGGGCTTCTCTTGCGCTCGGCGACGGCGTGGACGCGTCCCGGTGGGAGGACTGCCCCTACAAAGGGTTGATGGCGTTCGGCGAGGCCGACGCCGCGGTGTTCCACGGACGCGATCTCGCCATCGCCAGGTTGGTCAGCACTCTGGGCCGGCATGTGACGGGCTCGGGGCCCCTGGTGGTGACGGGCGCCTCGGGCGCGGGCAAATCATCGCTGCTGCGTGCGGGCCTGCTCCCGGCGGTCGGCCGCGGCGAGCTGACGGAGGAGGCCCGCCATTGGTGGCGCCATGTTCTGCCGCGGCCCACCGGTTCCCCTCTCTCACCTCTGGCCTTGCTACTGGCCGCGATGGCCGGTCTAGACGTGCCGACGGTCCTGGACAGGCTGAGGGCTCGCCCCGGCGAGGCGCATCTCCTGGTGCGCCAGGCGGTGGAGGCCGATGCTCGCCGGCGGGGCCTGTCCGAGGCAGAGGTGGCGACCTGCCGGCTGCTGCTGGTCGTTGATCAGTTCGAAGAGATCTTCACACCGGTTGAAGGGCAGGAGGCGGCGGACGCCGCAGCCGAGCGGTCAGCCTTCGTCGCCGCGTTGCACGCGGCCTCGACCCGCCCATGTGGAGAGCTGGGAACACCGGCCGCGTTGGTGGTGATCGCTGTCCGCGGAGACTTCATCGATCGGTGTGCTGGCCAGCCCCTGATGGAGGAGGCTCTGGCCCGGCCGTTCATCGTGGGGCCGATGAGCGAGTCAGAGCTGCGGCGCGCGATCAGCGGCCCGGCCGATGCCGCAGGGCTGGAGATCGAGTCCGGCCTGGTCGAAACCATCCTTTCCGATCTGCGGGGACTGGACGGCGAGTACGGTGCCGGGACGCTGCCGCTGCTGTCGCAGACGATGCTCACCACCTGGGAGCACCGTGAGGAGAATCGTCTGACGAGCCGGGGCTATGGCCGTACCGGTGGCGTCGAGCATGCGGTGGCCGCCAGTGCCGACGCCGCCTACGACGGTCTCGATCCGGCCGACAGGATAGCCGCCCGCCAGATGTTCCGCCAGCTAACCGCGGTGTCACAAGAGGGCCGGCTGTCCCGCCGCCCGATGGCTCGTCCCGCCGTGGCCGCCACGGGCGGCACGTCCGATGTCGGGCGCGCGATGGAGGCGTTCGCGCGCCGCCGCCTTATCGTCGTTGACGATGAGACGGTTCAGATCGCCCATGACGTGCTGCTGGTGGTCTGGCCTCAACTGCGCGGCTGGCTGGAAGCCGATCTCACCGGGCACGCCCTTTACAGCCAGTTCCTCGACGACGCGGAGGAATGGCGGCGCAACGGCAGACAGGCGGATTACCTGTATCGGGGCGAGCGCCTGACGAGCCTGCTCCAACATCTGCCCCGTTGGCAGTCTGACCACGACCGCCACCCGGCTCTGCTGGGTGCCGCGCACGAGTTCGTGGTGGCCTCGACCGCGGCCAGAACCCGCGCCGCCCGCCGCAACCGTCTCCTGCTCACCGTCCTGACCACCCTCCTCGTGGTGGCGATGGTCGCGGCAGGGGCCGCCATCCGGGCCCGGCAGGACGTCGCGGGCCAGCGGGACATGGCATTGTCGCGAGTGGTCGCCGTACGGGCCGAGTCGATCGTCGATGATCCGGCCCTGTCCGCGCTGCTCGCTGCGGCGGCCTGGCAGATCAGCCCGACAGACGAAGCTCGAGCGGCCTTGCTCGCCCGGCTACACACGCCCCTGCGCGCCGTCCTCCCCAATCCCGAGAGCGGGGTGTGGTCAGTGGCGTTCAGCCCCGACGGGCGCATCCTGGCAGCCGCCAGCACCCCTGACGCCCTTGGCAACGAGGGCAGAGGCAAGGTGCAGCTGTGGGACGTCGCCACCCGCCGTCAGATCGGCACCCTCGCCGACCCCGACGGCGAGGTGTACTCGGTGGCGTTCAGCCCCGACGGGCGCGTCCTGGCCACCACCAGCTCAGGCGCTTCGATCACCCGGGGAAGCCGGTCGAAGACCGAACTGAACAGTGTGGTGCGGTTGTGGGACGTCGCCACCCGCCGTCAGATCGGCACCCTCGCCGACCCCGACGGTGACGTGTACTCGGTGGCGTTCAGCCCGGACGGGCGCACCCTCGCCAGCACCAGCATCGGCCCCGGAACCGGTGACGGACGGGGCGAGGGCAAGGTGCGCCTGTGGGATCTCGCCACCCGCCGGCAGATCGGCGCTCCTCTCATCGATCCTGACGGCGAGGTGACCTCCGTAGCGTTCAGCCCGGACGGACGCCTCCTGGCCAGCGGCGGCGGCTACATCAGCGAGCGGAACAAGAAGGTCTGGGGGCGGGTCCTGCTGTGGAATGTCGCCACCCATCGGCGAAGCGGCGCTCCCCTCAGGGAACCCAACGGCGAGGTGACCTCGGTGGCCTTCAGCCCGGACGGGCGCACCCTGGCCAGCGGCAGCGCGCCCGACATCATCCGGGACGGCACCGGCAAGATCCGACTGTGGGATGTGTCCACGCACCGGCAGATCGCCGATCCGCTGGCCGAACCTGACGGCGGAGTGAGCTCGGTGGCGTTCAGCCGAGATGGAAGAACCCTGGCCAGCGCCAGCGCCAGCGACTTCCGTCCCAGCGGGAGCAAGGTGCGGTTGTGGGACACGACCACCCACGCGCCCATCGGCGCCCCGTTCACCGACCCTGAAGGAGGGGTGTACTCGGTGGCGTTCAGCCCCGACGGCCGCACCCTCGCCAACACGAGCATCAACGCCGGCGCCGACGGCAGCAGCGACAAGGGGCGGGTGCGATTGTGGGACGTGGCGATCCACGCGCAGGTCGGCGCTCTGCCCGACCCCGACGGAGGAGTGTATACGGTGGCGTTCAGTCCCGACGGACGCACCCTGGCCGGCGTCGGCGCGAGCACTGAGGGCAAGCTCGGCACCCGCACCCACAGAGGCTGGGTGCGGCTATGGGACACGGGAACGGGTCGGCAGATCGGCGCTCCTCTGACCGACCCGGCGAGCGTGTTGTACGCGGTGGCGTTCAGCCCGGACGGATGCACCCTGGCCACCGTCGGCACCGATGGAGCAGGTACTCGTGGAAGCAAGGTCGTGATGTGGGATGTGCCCAGCCGAAGACCGATCGGCGCCCCCCTCGCCGATCCCGACCACGAACTGGGGCCCATGGCGTTCAGCCCGGACGGACGCCTCCTGGCCACCGGCGATGGAAGAAAGGTGCGGCTCTGGGATACACGCACTCGCGAGCAGATCGCCGCACTCCTAGCCCCCGGCGTCCAATCTGTGGCGTTCAGCCCGGACGGACGCCTTTTGGCCACCGGCGGCATCGGGGTACGGCTGTGGGACGCGGCCACCCGCACGCAGATCGGGGCGCCCCTGACCGACTCCGGGGAGGAGGAGACGATGTCGGTCGCGTTCAGCCCCGACGGGCGCATCCTCGCCGGCGGCAGCTCCGGTGGCGGCATCTCCAACGGCGGCAAGGGCAACAGGGGCAGGGTGCGGCTGTGGGATGTGACCACCCGTACGCAGATCGGCGCGCCCCTGTTCTATCCCGACGGCGGCGTCCATTCCGTGGCGTTTAGCCCGGACGGGCGAACCCTGGCCAGCGCAAACTTCGACCATGAGACGGCTCCCACCGGCAGCAGCCTGCGGATATGGGACGTGGCCACTCGCAAGCAGATCGGCGCGCCCCTCACCGATCCTGACGGCAGGGTGGAGTCTGTGGCCTTCAGTCCGGACGGACGCACCCTTGCCAGCGCCCACGCGAACCACTTCAACTTCTACGGCGCCGACAGGGGCGAAGTACGGCTTTGGGACACCGCCCTCCCGCACGATCTCCAGGTCGCGGCGTGCTCGATCGCCGGACGGCCACTCACACGGGCTGAATGGAGACAGCACGTCTCTGCGATCGGCTTCCAAGATGTGTGCCCTTGACTGCCCCGCGCTGTGACATACGGGACAAGATCAGGAGATCAACCTGGCCGCTGATCGGGGATTTTGAGGCTCTGGCACAAAGATCGTGATGGCGCGTGATGGGAGTCACGATCTTTGTGCCAGAGCCGAGTTCGCAGAGCCTCGTCATGCTCCGCCGTGCCGGGGCTGGTCTCCGGCGTTCAATCGTTGTCCCCAAGCTGCCCTGCCGACATGCGTCCTCCCAAACGTGCCGGGATGCGGCTACGATCACGGCTCAGAGTTCTGCTTGTTGCCGCAGGTGGGGCGTCTGTCACGCTGAGGCCGCCGACGGGCCGAGCGCTGGTTGACGATGACGGTGATGAGGTTGAGGGCTGCCACGGCCAAGGGGATGAACTCGTGCAGGTGATGCATGATCGTGCGCGCTCCGTCGTTCGATGGGAAGGCCGGACCGATGTCCGGGCCGGCATGTCCCATTGGTGGGGCGATGGCCTTGTCCGGCAGCAGTTTCGGACCGGACGGACATCTCGGACTTGTTCGAGCGCGAAACTCCAGGCAGCGTCTCTCCCGCCGCGCAGTGCGGCGGGCGGCCCGGCAGCGGACGAGCTGACATGCGCGGAGGCTGGCAGGTGAGCACGCAGCGGCCGGTGGCGGGATCCGATCCGGCAAGCACACCGCCAGACCCGGGTGCTGTCCATACGCCCGAACAGTTCAGGCAGGCGTTGAACGCGCTCGCCGCCGGGCGCGGGCCCACCGAACTTGAGGCTGCGGCAGACCGTCTGCAGCCTCCTGCCTCCCTGTCCAAGCAGACGGTGAGCGATCTGCTCCAAAAGGGGCGGCCCAGGGAAGCCACGCTGGCGATGTTCCTGCGCGTCTGCCAGGTGCCCAGGCGGGAACACCAGGCGTGGGAGGCTGCCCGCAGACGCGCTGAGGGTCACGGCCGGGAACCGGATCTGCGACGGCTTGTTCCGCTGATACGGGTTGGCGACGCCGACCCGCGCGATGGCGGGGTGCACCCCGCCATCGAGGTGCCCGGTGCCGACAGGGAGCTGCCGACCTACGTGGAGCGGGACACCGACACCGACCCGCACGGCGTACGGGCGGTGATCCGGCGCGCCGTCGCCACCAGACGCGGGCAGTTGCTGCTGCTCGTCGGGCAATCCTCGACTGGTAAGACCCGCTGCGCCTTCGAGGCCATCCGGCAACTGCTGCCGGACGGATGGCTGCTGCAGGTTCGTCCCGCCGTGTTCTGCCTGGGATGACAACGTGCGGGCGAGACGCTGGCGATGGGCTGGGTCCGGACCTGTCGGTTCCGGCGATGGTCCTCAGCAGCAGATCGGATAGCTGCTCGGGAGCGGTGCCGGTATCGTCCTCTTCAACGGTGATCCGGGAGGCGTGAGCCGCCGCGCCCAGGACTCACATAGAAGAGGCCCGGATGGCCGACCTGTACACCAGGTTCCTGCAGAACGTACGCAGGACGGGCAGCCCGGACAAGGCGATGTGGATCATGTGGCGGTCCGCGACCGAGATCCGCGACCTCTTACGCGATCGGCCGGACCTGCGGCAAGGGATCCACCAGGCCGTAGCCGAATATCGCCGCCCGATCGTCGCAGCCGTGATCGACAGGGCGGGATCCCATGAGCTGTGACTGCTGGCTGCTGTGGCTCAGCAGGTTCTGCGGTAGGTGGCGTCGGGGACTTGCTGAGCCCACTCCTGCGGGGTGAATCCGCGCTGAACGCGAGCGCAGACGGCACTGACCAGGGCGGCACGATCGATCCTCCTATTCACGAGGACTCCGTCGTCGCTCACCGTGGACAGCACCGACCCATCTGGGGTAAACGCCACGGCGATCACGTCACTGGCGTGCTCGGTGTAGGGCACACCGAACTGCATGTGTGTTTCGGGGTTCCAGAGCCGGGCGGTATGGTCCTGGGCGGCGGTGGCGATCAGATCGTCGCGAGGTGAGAAGGCGGCGGCGACAGTGGCGCCTGTGTGTCCGCTCAGCGGTGGGCTGGTCCGCCTGCCTGCCCGGGTATCCCAGATGATGAGCGTCGTGTCGTTAGGGTAACCGTTGCCCGCGCCAGAGTCGTTGTCGCCCCGCAGCACGAAGCGCCGTCCTGTGTGATCGATCGCGAGCACGTCTCTGTCGCTGTCGGGAGCGTGAACGCCGACCGCCGAGGTCCGCAGGAAGGTGCCTCCGGCGAGAATTCCGCTACTCCAGTTCAAGGTCGAGACGGGTACGGACAGGTTCTTGATCTCACCGGGAGATACCGGGTGCTTTCGATCCCATAGCCCTACTCTGCCGGCACTGTCAGCCGCCGCGAGGACGCCGCCGTCAGGCGAGAACGTCAGCGCCAAGATATCCCGCCCTTTCTCAAAACCCCGGAGCGGGAAGGTCGTCACCTTCCGCGGGTGCGCAGCGTTGATCAGCGCGACGGCCTCGCCTGAGCGCGGCACCACCAGGGTCGTGCTGTCCGGGCTGAAGGCCATGGCGGGCACGGTCACCGTGGTGCTGGGGATGTCGTGCCACTCCGTCGGCCAAGGGCCCGGCGACATTCCCAGGGATCTGCCGGTGCGGCGATCCCAGAGACGGACCGCATCTGCGCTCAGCGTGGCGACCCGCATGCCGTCCGGGCTGATGAGGGCCGCGGCGAACGGGGCGCCCGCCAGCTTCATCTGATGGGTGTAGGCGGCGACGTCGAGGACTCTGATCGTCGCGTCGGAGCCGCCCATCGTCAGCGTCCTGTCGCCTGCGCCGAAAGCCAGCATGTTGGGGCGGAACCCCGGGTAGCGGAACCTGCGGATCTCCTTCATGGTCTTGAGATTCCACAGTCGCACAGTGTCGCTTAGCTCGGTCGAGGTCGCCATCATCGTGCTGTCGGCGGTGAAGGCCTGCGTGTTGAGCCGATCATCATCGCCCCACACGGCCAGGGAAGCGCGGCGCGACTTCCCGCTCCGCAGGTCAACCCGGGCGACCTTCGTCGACCCTGCGATGACCACCCACCTGCCGTTGGGGCTGATAGCCACCTTGAAGGCATCAGATCCGGTCAGGTCCTCCGAGGCGACGTGACGCAAGTGCCGCCCGTTCCGGTACAGGTCCAGGGCTCCGTCCGCGCTCAGCACGGCGATCAGATCGCCGCGGATCGCGAAGGGATCGGCCCCGGGAACCCACGCAATCGGCGTGAGATCCGGCAGGCGGCGCGTAGTTTCGTCGATCACGGCCACCCCTGCGGTGAACGCGTCCGGGCTGCCGTCTGACCGGCCTTGAGACGTGCCGGAGGTCGTGCTCACGATCTCGTGGCCGATCAGGGCGAGGCTGCCGTCGGGACTGAGCGCGAAGTTGTTGCTGCCGTTGATGGGCTGCTGGGTCGACAGCACGGCCCGGCGCTTGCCGGTGGCGACGTCCCAGATCTCCGCTCCGCCCTCGACTGGCAGCGCGACGACCGCGCCGTTGAGGCTGTAGATCGGGTACGTCGCGATCCTGGAGGTCAGCGCTGATACCGACAGCTCGGGCTGAGCGGCTGAGCCCGCCAGCGCGGCGTAGGTGTCGCTGTTGTCCTCGACGGCGGCCGCGGCAAGGCTCAGCCGCATCGCCATCGCCGGGTCCACGGACCGTAGCGCGGCCGCCCGCGCGGCCAGGTTACTCGCCTGGGCGCTGTCGCTGCGAGCCGCGACGTCCCTGCGCAGGTATTCCGCTGTCCCGCCGAGTCCGAGCGCCACGAGGAGCAGGGTGGTCACGGCCAGCAGGGACCGGGTGCGGAAGCGGGCGCGGCGCCGTTCGGCTTCACGTTCGGTTTCCTCCTGCGCCGTCGCGGCGGTCAGGAAGTCGCGCGTCCGCGAGCCCAGCCTGTCCTGGTGTGTGGCGGCCCACTGGCGCGCCACCTCCAGCCGCTGACCCCGGTAAAGCCCCGCGGGGTCGCCGCCATCGGCATTCCAGGCGTGGGCGGCGTCGTGGAGGTGCTGCTCGATGAGGAGCCCGGCGCGGTCCTGCTCGATCCACACGCGTAACCGGGGCCAGCCGTGCAGCAGAGCCTCGTGGGTGAGCTCCGCGCTGTCCTCGTCCAAGGTGACCAGGCGCGCCTCGTCAGCGGCCAGCGCGCCCAGGATGGCGTCCACCTGACCGGGTTCGGGGAATTCGCTCCTGAGCTGGTCGAGCGAGACCCGGCGGCGGGCGTCCTGCGCGTCCTGTGAGACGCGGACCAGCCTTAGCAGCAGCCGGCGGGCGGGTTCCTCCTCCAGATCGGCCAGCACGCGGTCCGCGGTGGCGGCCAGCGCGCCGCGAATCCCGCCGATGCCGGTGTAGGCCGCCACGGTCAGCTCGCCGCCCTCGCGGTTTTGCCAGGTGGCCCGCAGCGCGTGCGAGAGCAGCGGCAACCGCCCGGCCTCGTACGCCTCGCCGTCCGGGCCGCGGCGAACGCCAAGGTCGTTGAGGAGGACGTCGGTGAGTGCTGATTCGACGGCGAGACCAACCGCCCTGGCGGGCTGTTCGACGGCCGCGCGGATCTCCCTCTCCGTCATCGGGCCGATGACGACGGGCCTGGCCAGCACCGGGCCAAGCTCCGGGTAGTCGGCACAGCGACCCAGGTAGTCGGCGCGCATGCCGAGCACGACCAGCGAGGCAGGCCGCTCGGCCGCCGCGCGGAGCTCGCGCACGACTTGGTGGCGCTTGTCCCGGTCCAAGCCGGTAAAGATCTCCTCGAACTGGTCGACCACGAAGACGGTGCCGCCAGCGGCGCTGATCCCCTGGCTGATCACATCGCCGAGCCTCGACGGGGTTACCGCCACGCGGGTCCAACCCGCTGACCCCGCCACTCCGAGTTCGCCCCGCGCGATCGCGGGCAGCAGCCCGGCGTGCAGGAGCGAGGACTTGCCCGATCCGGACACACCGGTCACCAGCAGCGGCAGCCCCTCATCGCAGCGTTCGGTGGCTATCTGGATGAGTTCACGGGTCAGGCGCTCGCGCCCGAAAAACCACGCGCTGTCCTGCCCACCGAAGGAGACCAGCCCTGGGTAGGGGCACACGCTCGATGAGGCCGCGACAGGCATCTTTGGCGAGGACTGGCCTCCGCGAGGCGGCCGGTAGGCCAGGTTGCGCGTCAGCACCAGGTCCCCCACGGAGCCGGTGGTCCTTCTCCGCGGAACAGGCAGGCCCGCGGCCCGGATCCGTCTGGTCAGGGTGCGATACACCTCGTTCAGTGTCAGGTGCTCCCGCGCTGCGCTGTCTCCATGCGACAACAGCCGGATCAGCTCGCCCATGAACGCTGTGTGGCGCGCGTTCTGCGGGGCAAGCGCAAACTCGTCGCGCCCGGCGGAGGTGAGCACGTACGCGCCGGCGATCTCGCTGACCCCTGAAACATCCTCGGGAGCGGTCAGCGTCCCGGTCGCCCGCCCAGAAAAGCAGCAGTCCAGGATGACGATCTTGCTGCGCGCTGGGCTGTCCGCCACGAAGTCACGCAAGCTCTCATACGGCCAGGCCGTGTACTCCAGCCGCCCGGACCCACCGCTCCCACACGTCGCCAGGTGGAGGCGACCTCGCTCGTTGAGCAGGCCGTGGCCCACGTAGCAGACCAGCAGCACGTCGTTGGCCCGTTCGGTCACTGCCTGCAATACCTGCCCGAACTCCACGGGCGTGGCGGGGTCCACGATCAGGCGCACCTGCTCCTGCGGCACGCCACACCGCTCCACCAACACGACAGCCAGATCGGCAAGCGTGCCGCCGACTGCGGGCACATCGGGCAGGCGGGACTCCCGCTCATGCGTGCCCGTCCCGATCAGGAGGACTTGGGCGGTGGCCAGCCCGCCTACTGGCCCGCTGCCCACCGGGTGAGCCCTTCAGCCAATTCCCTGATCGCCCGGTCGTCCACTCTGCTCACCCGCTGGGCCGTGATCTTGGTTTCCGACCCGCCGGGACGGCGGACCGTGGCCGTCACCTTGCCGGTGTGGTGGCACCGCCCCGTGATCAGCACGGCGCTGAAGGCAGACACCACGCTGCCCTGCAGTTCCTCCTCAGCGAGGATCCGATCGCGTAATCCTGGAGTATCCCCGTCGCCGTCCAGGCGGACGCTCAACTCGCCATCCATGGCCCATGTCTTACCGCATGACGCGAAGTTCCGGACGCCAGCAGCGATATTTGGTTCGCGTCGCCACTGACAGTACCTTCGCGCATCCACCGGCCCTCTCACCGCGCTCAACATCGAGATCGCGGCGGATCTCCGGGCCGCCAGCGGGAACTCACGTGGGTTCGGCATCTCAAGGCCTGTTCGCCTCGTGGGTTCAGCGCACTGACCGTCGCGAAGAGTATCAGCGGAGAGCGGCTTCGAGCGCGTCCGGCAGAGCAGTGTCGGTGATGACCAGGTCGTCGCCCAGGTTGAGGACGCGCACCTCGCCGTAATCGAGTTCGAGCCGGAGGCCGATCTCCGTCTCGATCCGGTGGTCGATGATGCGGTGAACAGCTCGGATCGACTGGCCGATGAATCGGCTCATCAGAAATTTCTCTGCGGCGGGACCGGCGATGACCTGGCCGTACTCGTCCATGTCATAGGAGTTGTGTGGTTTATCGAGCGTCAGCTCGAGCGAGGCGTCGGGGGCGGTGTGAAAGCGAACCGGGCCGAGATCGCTCAGGTGCAACCACATATGCACCAGCGAGGCTTGATCATCGCTGGGATGGGTGTGCCAGGACACCGTCACCTGGAGCAGCTTTCGGCTGACAAGCTCATCACCGGAGATCACGACGCCTATGGTGTCACGGTGGTTCGGGCGTTTCCGCAGCGGTCTGCAGGAGGTGGCGGGCAGCGTTGGCGTAGCGGATGGCGGTCTTGTCATCGATGCCGAACACGGCAGCCAGATGCAGGGGATCGGGGCCGCGGGTCAGAGCCTCTTCGAGTTGGCCGATGCGAAGGCGCTCCAGGGTGGCTGTCAGGCCCCGAACGGCGTTGGTGACCCAGAGCTTGCCGACCGGGGAGTTCTCCATCGCGGTGTGCTGGGTGAGCAGCAGGTGGGGGTTGGCGGTGTTCGGCCAGCGGCTGCGCCGGTAGTCCAGCCAGGCCAGGAGCGCTTGATGGGTGAGCTCGTCGAGAGGGCGAGGGTGGCCGCCGATGGTGATGCGATGGTTTCCCAGGTCGATGTCGTCGAGTTGGAGGTCGCGGATCATCTTGGGCGGGCCGCGTGGACGGCGGCCAGGGCGAGGATGAGGCGGATCGCCGGGGTCGTCGCGGTGGCGACGGCGCAGTCGATCTCGCCGGAGGCGAGGGGGAGGATCACTTTTTCTGGCCGGCGAGCGATGCGGATGCGGATGGTGGGGTCGCGAAAGATCCGCGCGCTCTTCCTGCAAAAGCGCATGAGCGAGCGCAGTGCCACGATGGTGTTCTCCCGTTTGGCGCCCTGCAGGGTGTCCTTGATGGTCAGGATGTCGTCGCGGGTGACCTCCCGCAGGTGATCGTAGGTGCCTGACCAGGCGAAGCACGCCACCGGGCCGCAAGCTCGCAGTCGGCGAACACCGCCAGCCCTGGTTCCGTGGTCGGAGTCAGCTGGAACGCCTCCCACCCGCCTGCCACGTCGGCAAACTGGGTGGCGATGTCGTGGAAGCTCGGACCGCGAAAGTACGCGATGTGGGTGGCGTCGGTCGCCAACGGGGTGCCGGACTGGTCCGAGACCAAGGTGCCAGCCAACTTCCGGGACTCAAAATACGCGTTCACCTGAGGCTGTACCTCGGTTCGCATAGCGGCCTTGACGCGCTGCTGATGAGTGGGCGGCTTCAGGCAGGTCTTGGAGGAGAAGTCGATCGAGGTGCCGTCGGTGCGGACCGCCAAGGCCCCTTTGTGGTTGCCGAGGGGCGTCCTCACGACGCGGAATCGCAGCTCGGCCTGTCGTTAACGAAGCTGCGACCGGGTACATGTGAGAGGCGTAAGTGTGTCAGCGGTTGGCTCGGCGCGAAGCGGCTTCTTCCTGCTCTTCGCGCCTGCCGATGATGGACCGACCCGCCCGAGCGCGCTTCAAGCACCAGGAGCCGCTGATGCGCTTCCTTCGCCGCCCACGCGGGCATGAAACGCCTGTCCGGGCACGACGAGGCACGTACGGGCCGCCTCCGGCACGCGATCCCCACGGATTGATCAGTCTTCGGGGTAGACGCCCAGGTAGTCGCGGGCAGTGCCGCCCAGTTCGTCCGGCCGAACGAGGACCTGCAGACCCTGCTCGGCGTCCCACGTGGCGACTTCGCGGAGGTCGTCGTCCACCGCGGTCGGGGTCTGGCCGTCGTTCTCGTTCGGCTCCCAGTCACCCTCGACCCAGGCTTTGGCGTCGGTGGCGAACGCACCGTGGAAATGCTTCCACGGCCCGATGTGGAGGGTCCACGCCTCCTCGGACGCGTCGTCGGCGGCCTTCTTGGTGATGACCAGAGGGTCGCCGTTCGTCTCATACAAGGTGATCATCGGTCTCTACTCCTTCGTGGTAGCGGGCAGTGAGCTGTGGTCAAAGGCGGGGAGGAACGCCTGGATGAGCGCCACCCGGCCGAACGGCACGCGGCTGTCACGATGGCAGGCGCTGATCGCGGCGTAGGCGTAACCAGGCGCGGGACGGCCGGACAGGGCGGCGATCCACAGACCGCTCTCGGGCGCCCGGTCCCGGTGGCGGCCGTAGGTGCCGGTCGCCTTGTTCCACGTGCCGAGCTGCGCGTACAAGGCGGCGAGGGAGAACAGCTGGGCCTCATCCTCGAACCCGGTCTCAACGGCGATGGCGCCATACCAGGCGGCCACCCGATCTCGCACGACGCCCGCGGGCTCGTGCATCAGCCACCGCGAGGCGATCCTGCCTGCGCCACTGGGCTTGAGGACCAGCGCACACACCTGCCCCGAGGCGTCAACGTCGGCAAGGCGGCCCCGATCAGGCCGATCGAGCAGGTCACCGAGCGGCACCTGCGGCCCACCGAGCGTCCACCACAGCACCAGCTCGCCGTCCACGGTGCGGTGGCGATGCCCGGGGTGCAGCGCCAGAGCAGGCAGCGCGGCACCCGCCGCAACTGCGCAGTCCACGCCCACCAGCGCCTGCCCGGCCCGGGCACCCTTCCCCGTGGCCGCCCCTGTGGGAGCGAGCGCCATATCCCCGCTACCGCGGTGACCGAACACATGAGGCGGGATGTACGCGGGGATCAGCCGGGCCAGCGGCTCCACCTGGCCGCAGCACACGCACACCCCGCGCTGCCCGGAGTCGAGGTCGGCCCGGAGGTGAGCGTCCCAGAACGCGGCCAGCCCGGGAGCGCCGTGCACGAACCGGCCATGGGCCCGCACCGCCACCAGGTCCCCCTTCGCGGCCCCGGCCGGCGGGCCGAGAGCAGCAAGCGCGCCGAGCGCTGCGCCGGTCGCGACTGCCTCATCCTCGACGCGGGAACGGGCGTAGCGCGACATCATCTCCAGCCACGCCTCCCGATGGCGGCCGGTCAGGTAGTCGAGGCTGTCGCAGGCCGGCCGCGGCCACGCACCAGCGCCGGATCGACGCACGTAGGGGACCGATTCAGCCTTCCCGTACCGCTCCCACACGGGAACTGCGGGATGGCTGATGTCGAGGACCCAGGCAATGGTGCGGCGCCGCCAGCCGTAGCGCAGATGCTCCTGACGGGCGTAGGCAGCGAGGTGGTTCAGCATCGTGGGCTCCTTCAGCGGGCCGAATCCGAACACGCGAAACAAGCCGGGCGCTGGTGAGAGCGCGCGGCAACAGTTCGTTTCGATCCTCAGCCCTGCCTCAGGGCTGCCACGGACACCGGCTGGCTGCGACGTGCCACCTCTGAAGATAGCGCGCCCTGCCGACGGAAACGGCGGCCGACGATAATTGCGCGCCGGGCCGCGGCAGGCCGGGCGCTCGAAGGCCCAGTTGCTCAGGGCCAAGGAAAACCTGCAGCGCCTGCTCGCCGCCATCCCCCTCACCGACGACGAACGCGCCGCGGTCGACGACGGGCAAGCCGCCCTCGACCACCTCCTCGACCGGCTCACCGATACTCCCACCCCAGCCGGTCCAACACCTCGTCAGCTCGACCCGGCCCAGGTTCCCCGTCTGCTGCAGATCGAAGACAACACCCGCGAACGCCTGGCCGAAGCCAAACGCATGCAGTGGCTCGGCGAGGTGGCAGCTCTGGAGGAGAGTCTTCGCCACATAACCGAGAAGAAACTGCAGGCCGACCGCCTTAAGCGCAGTGCATCCCGCGGCGATATCGGCAGCGATGCGCTCGCCTGAGCAGGAACAACGCAATATCGAGATGGCTGTCCTGCCACTACTGTTTCGGACATGGCGATCCGTCCCACCGAGCACTGGCGGCAATACATCATGGAAGAAGCCAGACAAGTCGCTACCGGGGAACTCGATGCCCAATGTGCAGGCGCCGCAGCAGAAATCCCCGAATCGATGCTGATTCTCACCGACGAGGTCTTACAGCGCTTCGAGGCCGAGCTGGCAGGCCTGAACAACCCTTCCGACGAGGCCATCTTCGGCGTCATCAAGCGTGTCGTGCTCGCGCTCAACAACGCCCAGAAGAATCCTGATGTCACCTACGACACCGACGAGCGCGAGCAATTGTGCCTCTACATCGACGAGTCACTCACCGAGACCGGGATCAATGTTGAGGCTCTGGCTGTCCGCCATGGCCTCCAACGCCATGAGATCACCGATGAGTGGCGCGACTGGTAAGTCCCAAGGAAGGCGCGCACGAGAAGGGCGGTGTCGAGGGCGAGGTCGGCCGATTCCGCCACAACCGCCTGGCGCCCGTCCCGCAGGTCGACTCAATCGCCGAACTCAACGAACTAATCGAGCAGTGGGACGCCGAAGACGCTTCGGCATTCATCCTGGGAGCTTCTGTATAGATTATCGCCGTTACGGGCTTTAGCTCTCATTATGAGGGAAGCCATGAGGGCCACCACGGCAGAACGCAATCTCCAGGGGTGCCCTCGGCCGCAATGTCGTGAAGGGTCAGCGCCACTGGTCCGGCAAGGGCCACGGCGATGGTGAGCATCTGCAGAATGACTCTCAACCATGGGTCGTTGGCCAGCCGCGGGAGCCGGGCCGCTAGATGGAACGGTAGCGAGGCGAGCGCCGACAGTGCCGAGACGCCTGGGAAGAGAACGATTCGGGTAGATGCCCACAAGAAGCCGGCGAAGTTTTCGCCCGCGCTCATATCGCCAACGCAGTAGGCCTGAGTCTCAGCTACCAGGCGAATTTCAATGAGGGTTCCGGCCGTCGCGCATGCCATCCCGATGATCGCGGGAGAACCACGACCGCGTGACCGGCGTCGTTCACTAACTTCTGGCATTCTTCGGTCAACCATGCGGCAAGCAAATCAGACATATATGCGCGCGGTGCGCATTGCATGTGAAGATCTAGTGCAGGGCCTATCCATCGAGCGCCGCCTCTGAAAGTGCTCCGTTTATGGGCGAGCGGAGGAGCCTACAGGGCCATCGGCTCCGGTGCGACTACCACCTGCCCGGCCACATAGTCCACCGCGACCTTGGGCAGTCCCCGACATGTCGGGGAAATCGGGCCTCCAGCTCAAGACTGACCAGGCGAGTGCGGCACGACAACGGTTGCTGGGCGTGACGTTCCTGGATTGGTAGGCCTGAGTGCAAGGTGCAAGAGATCTCGACATCTCTTCCTCGAGAGCTGCATCTGCGTCTGGTTGGCTGTGCGCATGATCAACAACGACTCTCAGTCTCGTCCGGATCCGATCGCCTATCTCGACCAAGTCGCCGCAAGCACAGCGGGCCGGGACTACAAGCAGCAGGTGCTGGAACTGCTGGATCTCCACCCCGGGCAGACCGTGCTCGATATCGGTTGCGGACCGGGAACCGACTTGGCGGCGATGGCGACCGCAGTCGCACCGGCCGGCCAGGTCATCGGGGTGGACCGGGATCCCGTGATGATCGCCGAGGCTCGCGCCCGCCTGGCAGAACAACCCTTGGTCGAGATCCGTTCTGGAGACGTCCATACGCTGCCGTTGGACGATGGGAGCGTCGATCGAGCTCGCACTTACCGTGTGCTCCAGCATGTGGCGGATCCGACGCAGGTGCTGGCGGAGTTTTGCCGGGTGGCCCGCCCTGGAGGGCGGATCGTCATGGCCGAACCCGACTGGGAGGGGCTGCTGATCGATTCCCCTCAGCCGGCCATGAGCCGCGCGCTGGTTCGGTTCCTGGTCGCAGAGATCATCCGTAACGCGACCATCGGCCGCAGCCTGGCCCGGGTGTGCGGGGAGGCAGGACTCGTGGTGCGGTCCGTGGTAACAGCCGCGCCAGTGTTCCGCGACTTCACGACCGCCGATCACGTCTTCGGGCTGCGCCGCAACGTCGCCCGGGCTGTCGATGCCGGTTATCTCAAGCCGGACGCCGAAGGATGGATCGACGACCTCAGCTCTCAGCCATTCCTGGCCTCGGCCTTGTTGTTCTTGGTGGTGGCTGAAATTCCAGGGTGATGAGCTGGCCCTTGCGGTGGGGATCCCGTGAGGACTTCACTCTCGATCAACGTGTCATTTCTTGGCAGAGCCAGCGCGGCACCGGGTCGCCGAGCGTTGGGTTGCCGCCCCGACCGCTGGGAAGTCCCGCCGCCCGCATGCCTGTTCGATCTGTCCTGGTGATCGAACTGCGTCTCCAGGTTTGGCGGCCCATGGCACGTGGTTAACGGCACCCCGGGTTCGGGGACGGCAGTCTCGAGTCCACAGTCGGGCTGAAACGATGCAGGTGGTCTCTGTTCCAGATGGGGCCAAAACTCATGCGTGATCAAGGCATCCATGATCGATAGGTGGGGCCAATTCTGACGCGAACCGGCACCGTTGAAGATTGCCAAGCGGGGCCCGAATCCGTCCGAAAGTGGGGCCGTCCCTCACGCGAGAAATCAGCGGGCCACGACTCCGCCATCGAGGCGCTGGCCGAGCATGGCCCGATAGAGGATCTGCGTGCCCTCGTCACCGCGGGCCATCACACCGCCGTCCGGCGGCTGTCCCAGCTGCTGGCTTGCCAAGGCCGGACCGATGACCTGCACACTCTGATCGAAGCCGGACACTATCAGGCCGCCGAGCAGCTGGCCGCGCTGATGGCCGAGCGGAGGCGAACCGAAGACCTTCGCGCCTTGGTCGACGTCGGCGCTCCCTACGCCGCCCAGCGACTGGTCGCTCTGCTCTTTGACCGCGGGCAGGAGGAGGCGGCGGAACGCATCCAGCGATTCGGGCTGCCGCTGGAGGACGAGGAACAGAAGTGATCAGCGGCCCGCCGCACCGACCTGGAGTTCGGCGTCAGGGTCACCCATCCGATCGAGCTGACCCCGGCCGGCCGTGAGACCGTCCTGGACGATGTGCAGCGCCGCGTCCACCACAGCGCCCGCTCGGCCAACCCCCACGAGGGCGCCTTGTCCTCGCCCATGATGACCCAACAGAGGACAGACGTGCCCACAAGCCATCTGACGTTCCAGCCGGCGACGTCCTGATCGGGCGTCTTGGTCACCGGTCGCCCTTCGGCTCGATGGCGCGCGGCCGCGTCGCGCAAGCCTGCTATCAGCGCCAGCAGGGCATCTGCAGCAGGAGGCGTGTTGAACTCGACACGGACCTTGGTCCTAGGGTCGTACACGAGCACCGAGACGGTGGGCAACGTCTCGGCGTCCTCATCCCGCTCGGCAAGATGAACCTCGATGCCATCCACGATGTCCGCGAACGCACCTTCGCCCAACGGCGAGCCGGGCATACGGCCGGCCTTGATCTCGCAGGCGTTGCTGCTGGCATATTCGAACAACTCGTCCTGGATCGCACCCATGCGCGCGTCCCACTGCTCAAGCAAGGCGCGGACACGCTGGTTGATCTCCTCACGTTGCCGGAGTAGTTCGTTGACCACGTCAGCGTTCATTGGTCGCCTTTCTGCTCAGCTGCCAGAGCGGCCGCGGCGCGGAGCGCGGCGGCCAACTCCCCGTGAAGGGTGGGGCGAACGCCATCCAACTTGTTGAGCACGTCGGCCATGATGACCGCCTCCGCAAGGGAGAACTGCGTGGAGGGGAAAGTCCCGTCCGGTGCCTGACGTGTCCGGTCGAACACATCGACATGCGGTGGGTGCAGCATGCCGTTGCCATAGTCGGTTTGTAGCAGCAGCACCAGGACGCCTGTGCTGCTGCCGATCTGTCTGGCCTGGCTCCGGTGGGTGCGGACCTCGGGCGGGTCATGGTCGTGACTGGAGACGCACCACGCCGGGCAGGGCCACATGACGGCGGCCTGTATTTGGGCGATGGCATCGGGGTCGATCGGCGGCTGATCGGACGGGCTTGTCACCGTTCGTTTCCTGATTCGGCGAGGTCGACCATCTCCAGCAACGCGGCAGCGAGTTGGCTGGTAGGGCCGTCTGAGCTGAGGATGGGAAGGCAATCGCCCGCCGCTGGACCTCTTGAAGGTCGAGCGCGGAGCAAGTGCGGTCGCCGACGGCACCCCGGCCCAGAGGCGCAAGCGAACGCACGGCAGACACCCGGAACCCACGCCGACATAGAGCGCGCGACCCGAGCGAGCACATCATCGTGCAGGTGCTGAAGCGGAAACCGCAGGCATCGACCGGCGTGAGGATGTTGCGTTCTCGCTCGGTCCGGGGTGCCCGGAATCGCTCGCTGTGGCCGAGGCATGGCCTGGGCAGTAGCCGTTGGCGACGATCAGCCGTCCACGGGCAGCGGTGTAAGCAGCGGGGTGCGTGGCGGGCATCACGCCTTGGCACGTCGGGCAGATGTCCGGCTGGTCGGCTGTCATGAGCACCCTTTCACGGACGTGGAGCGAACGGCGAGAGACACGCTCTGGATCCACGGCTTCTGTCCGAGAAACAATAGCTGGATCTCTCGCCGGACAACGCGCCGGGTCGTCAACGGGGACACCGTGGACAACCGTCGTTCGGCGCGACCGCCCGGGCAACCCCTGACTTTGGATGACGTACAGGCGGAGCCCGTGCCCCTGTGATCTTCAGGACGAGATCTTGTCTTGGACCGCCGCCCTTTGCAAAGTATATTTCTTAGGAAACGGGAGCGGGCGGCACAGCCGCCCGCTCCCGTAAAGCCTTTAGAAGGGAACGGGCTTCGCCCGTACGTCTAACCCCCGGCCGAACCCTACCGCCACCCATCCCGCCGACGCGAACGTCCTCACCTCAACCCCCTCCGTCCGGCATGGGCTACCGGAAATCTCGGCATTGTGGGCATCGACGCTGTCGGCGCGCTTAAAACTCAAAGTTGTGGCAGCATCGTGCCCAAGCGAGCCGCAGGCATATTTCGTGCCATGTTCCACCAGTCTCTGTTGAAGCCTACGCCACCGGCGATGTGCTCGCCGTCGCTCACTCCCAGGAAAACGCCGCTCCCTTCCGCAGTCATATCCTGGGTGTAGCCTCCCACGACGTAGGAGCCGAAGCCGATCTCGCCCATAGCTATACGCCCAGTTTCGGTGGTGTGTCCCTCTTCAGCCCATCGATACTGCCAGATCACCTCCGCTCCGCCAAAGAGCCCTACGTACGCACCCTTCTCTTTTCCGATCTGCACGCCGGGGGCAGTGATAAATCCAAAATACGGACCATCAGCGTTGAGCCCGGCGACGACGACAATCTCGCTCTCAGTTTTCACCAGCCCTCCCAAGAATTTCGCGCTGGTGGCGGTGTAACTTGCCCACAGAAAAGCCTCGGGGTTGCTCTGGTGCTCCGGCCGCGAGGTTGGCGGGGCGATCACCACCGTGGACTCACCGTATTTGGCTATGAGTTGTTCGGCTGTAGCGCCCGGATCTGTGGGGTCATCGAGGGGCATCCGCCAATTCTCGTCGTCAGTGAGGGCAGGCGGTTGCAGAGTCTCGGCGAGCAGTGTCGCGGAGCGGGGTGCGCTGGAGATACCCACATCCGAGAGCTGCGCGGAGGTGTCCCAGGGTTGCGCGTCCGGCGGTTCCGGCTGATGGCCGAAGGGGTCCACGTAAGAGAGCGGGTTGCCGAGTGTGTACGTGTAGCGGTTGTGGGCTTGCGGGCCCACGCCAGGGATGATGGTGTCCGGTTGCAGGAATCTGCCGGTGACGGGGTCGTAGGTGCGGGCGGCGTAGTCGTAGTAACCGGTGTCGTCGAGTTCCTTCCCGGTGAAGCGGCGGCCGCCAGCTTGGTCCAGCCCTGGATCCGGGGGCGGGATCTGCGGTAGCGGTTCGCCGTAGGGCAGATATTCGGTAAGGGAACCGGGGGCGATGGCCCCGGAGGAGTCGGTCATGAATGTGGTGCCGCCGAGGTGGTCGGTGTGGTACCAGCGCACAGCGGTGGACGCCGGTCCGGTGCGGCGGGCGATGGGAGCACCGTTGGCGGTGTAGAGCGATTCCACGCCGCCGCTTGGGGTTTCCCGGAACAGCGGGGTCGGTTGCACCGTGCGGCCGGTGGGTTCGGTCTTGGTGACCCGGTTGCCGTCGCCGTCATAGCCGAAGGTGAACGCCTGGGTGCCGATCTCGACGGAGGCGAGGGTGCCCCGGGCGTGGTAGCTCAGCCGGCGCGGCGGCGCGGTGATGGTGGCGGCCAAGGCGGGGGCGCCCAGCGGGTTGGCCAGACGGGGCGGAGTTGTCTCGATGGTCTCGACGAGGCGGCCGGAGGCGTCGTAGCAGTAGCCGGTGGTGCTGCGGGCCAGCAGGGTGCGCCGGGTGATGGCGTGCGGCAGCGGCGTGCCGGACGCGCAGCCGGGGGGTGCCAGGGCCCGGCCGTAGTCCTGCACGGCGCCCTGTTTGGTGGTGAGGTTGCCGAGCGGGTCGTAGCTGAAGGCGTAGCTGGCGGTGGGCGGGGTGCCGCTCGCCACCGTGTAGTCGGCCGTGCTCACCCGGCGCAGGTCGTCGTAGGTGTAGGCGATGCTCATCCCGCCGTGCGCGGTGTCGGTGACGGTTTGGAGGTTGCCGACCGCGTCCCAGGTGTAGCGGCGGTCGCCGAGCAGACCCGCGGCCGGATGTGTGACGCGCTGGCCTGCCAGTTGTTTGTCGCCGAAGCCTCCAGTCGATCGGCGCTGGTCGTCGTAGGTGTCCTGGGTGGTGACGCTGTTGCCGTAGCGGGTGGCGGACAGGTTGCCGGTCAAGGTGGCGGTGGCGTGGTCCAGGTAGACCTGTCGGCCCGGGGTGCCCGGCGCTTCAAATGGCTGGTAGCCGACCAGCGAGGTCTGGATTCCGCTGGCGTCGTAGGCGCTTTGGGTCACCTCGCCGGTGGTGGGGTATTCCACCGAGCTGGCCCGGCCGTGGTTGTCGTAGGAGGCGCGGCTTTGAAAGGAGCCCGCTGCGCGCTGCCCGGTGACTGTCGTCTCCACCGAGATCGGCCGCGCGAGGACGTCGAGGCTCTGGTGCTCCTCGGTGATCGCGGTGCCGATGGGCCGCTCGTCGCGCATCCGCACCTGGCTGCCGAGCACCCGGGTATAGCCGGCTGCGGTGCGCGCTGAGGCGGCCACTTCCCACTTGCGTTTGCCGTAGGTAGAGATCCGCAGGTCGTCCAGCTCGCCAACCAGGCCGGTGCCGCCGACAACCGGCTCAGTGTTGGCGATGCTCCCGTGTGCGCACACCGCGTCGGCGTATTTCTGCGGCGGGTTGTCACCGCGCTCGACGATCTCGGTGGCGCATTTGTCCGGTGGTGGCGGGTCTGTGCAGGGGGTCTGCCCGGGGCTGTCCTCCAGGGGCGAGCAGGTGCGGTGCGCCGGTACCCCGTCCAGGTAGACCTGCAGGCGGGTGCCTTCGTAAGTGGCGGCCACGTGGTGCCAGCGGTCGTCGTCGATCTGCTCGTAGGTGACGAACACGTAGGGGCCCGACAGCGTGATCGTCCCGTCCGGTTGACGGACTTTCGTGGTGATCTCCCAGCGCAGCCGTCCGGCCGCGTCGCGGCGCAGCCGCCATCCGGCTTCCCCGCCGCTTTTCTCCAGGATGCCGGCGGACGCCGACCGCGGCGTGCGGATCCACGCCTCGGCGGTGACCGCGTCGGGCAGAGTGAGCGAGGAGGCGTGCGCAACGGTGAGCTTGCCGCCGCCGTCGAGTGCGATCGCGGTGCCCTGGACACCGGGCACGGCCGCCGCGCCGGTCAGGATGGCCGGGTTGGCGGCGGTGGAGCTGTCGGCGCCGCGCCGGGCCGGGTCGCTGAAGCGCAGATCCAGCACGTTGCCGCGGGGCGGGCCGGGCGCCAGCGCGCGCAGCGCGTCGGCGAGCACGTCCGCCGCCGGGCGCGCGCTGGCGAACAGGCGGGCCTCGTCCAGCCGGACCGGGACGCTGCCGGTGTCGGTCGGGTCACCGAGGACCACCATCGTGGTGTCCGCGGGGTCTCCTGGCGCGTCGGCGGCCGCCTCCTCGGCGCCGTTGAGATAGCAACGGAGCCGGTGGCCGGGCCCGCGCTCGTGGACCAGCGCGACGTGCGCCCAGATTCCGTCCGGCAGCACGCTCGTGCCCGCCGCCGTCGTCGTGCCCGCCGCGGTGGTGACCGAGCATTCCAGGCGGCGGTCGGCCCGGCGGGCGATCTGGAACGCACCGGCGCCGGTGATGATCGGCTGGCTGGCTCCGGGCGCCGGCAGCGCCACCCACGCCTGCGCGGTGAGCCCAGCGCGCAAGAGCTGCTTCGGCGCCGGGTTCGCCCCGGCCGCGTCGAGGTCGGCGCGGACGCTGGCACCGCCGCTCAGCGCGGTGCCCCACCCGGACGGGCCGGGGACGGCAGCCGTCTTCGCCGGGGCGGGCACCGACACGGGGATGTGCCGCGGGGAGCGGTCGGCGACCATGGCCGGCGCGTCGAAGGACAGGTCCAGGACCGGGTCGGCGGGGGCGTAGGTGGCGGGCTGCTCGTAGGAGTCATACCAGCGTTCGACGCGTTCCTCCGGCTGGTTGGCGGCGGCCCCCGGGGCTGTGCCGGTGGTGGTCAGGCTGACGTCCCCGATCACCCACTGGACGGGAGTGCCCTTGGAGAGCTCGCCTGCCCCCGGGTCGTAGGAGAACACCAGGCTGACCCGGCGGCCCAGGAGGTCGGCAGGGATAGGCGCGGTGAGCCGTTCGCCCACCTCGCGCCGCACGCCGCTGTCCAGCCCGGCGGCCGAGCGCAGCTGCTCTGCGCCGAGGATCTCGCGTATCTCGCCCGGGTCCTTCTCGTCGCGGACGCCGACCGACATCCGATCCAGCGGGCAGTCCCGCCGAGGGCTCTCGGCGCAGCGGCTGAGCCACTGGTGGCGGAAGCTCACCTGGGCGCTGGCCGCGCCGCGCAGATCCAGGGGGATCTCAGCGCTGGTGGCGGCCGGTGCGGTGCCGGCAGGTTGGCGCATGGCGATCACCGGGCTGCCGGTGGGACGGTCGGTGCCGATCACCAGGCCCGGCCGCGGTTCGAAGGGGGCCGCAGTGGCGTCGGGGAGCACGCTCAGCGCGGTGCGTTCCATGTCGTGGTTTTGGGCGCCAACGGTGGCCGCCTGCCCGGCCGGGACGGTCAGGTATTCGTAGCGGACCGCCGAGGTTTTCTCGGCGAGCACCGCGCGGAAGCGTACGGGTACTTGGCCTGCCCGGTCTGCGGGGTCTACGTCGCCTGCGTGGTTGGTGCGGGTGGTGGCCGACCATTCGATGGTGAGCTCGCGCTCGGGCGCTTCACCGTCCAGCGAGTAGCGCAGACCGTCGTCCCCTTTCAGCCGCAGGTCGGTGAAGTAGGGGTAGAGGGCCTGCTCCGGGCGGCGGGTGGGCAGCGGCGCGCCGGTGCCGGGCTCGAGGTCGGCGGCGCCGTCCGGGTCCAGCCGGATCTTGCCGTTGGTGGAGACGTGCAGGGGGCTGCCCGCCGTGAGCGTGGTCAGGCCCGGGCTGCCCGCAGACCAGACGGCGGTCGGGGTCAGGGTCAGGTCGAACGGCAGGGGCAGTTCCGCGACGCCGTCGTCCAGGTCGCCCACCGACAGCCGCAGCGGACGCCAGTGACGCGGTGGTCGGGGGCACACGTCGCCGCCCTGGACCGGGCCGCAGGGACCGACCGGGCTGAAGGCCTTCCACTTGTCCACCCAGACCAGCTTGAGCCACTTGTCGGTGGAGAATTTGAGCTTATCGGCGCCGCCGGCACAGCACAGCTCGATCTTCAGGTCGGGCTGTGCGGGCCGGAAGTACTCCGTCAGCGTGACCCGGCCGAGCGGGTCGTACTGGTTGACGGTCCGGTCGCCGGTCGCCGTCACCTGCTCGGTGGGATGCCCGGCCAGATCGTAGTCCTGGGTGGTGCGGCCCAGGTCCGGATCGTCGATGCTGCGCTGGCGGCCCAGCGCGTCGTAGGTCATGGTGGTGGCGGCCATGCGGGTGGCGTCGCCGGACGACTGCACGGTGTGGACCCGCCGCCCCAGCGGGTCGTAGGCGTGGGTGACGGTCGCGTAAGGGCTGGGCGCGCCGAGCAGGAACTGGGCGTCGCTGGTGCGCAGCCCGCGCACGTCGGTCGTGGAGACCGTCGGCACGCCCTCGGCGTCGAGGGTGCGCACGGTGCCGGGCGCCGGATAACTGATCTTCGTGACGCCGCCGTCCGCGGGCACTTTGCTGTCGCAGGCCAGGCCGCCGCCGGGGGCAGGGGTGGAAGGATCACCGCTACAGCGCGGAACGCGTGGCCCGTAGGTGCGGACGATCCGTCCCTGGCCGTCGTAGGCGCTTTGCACGGCTGCGACGACGGCCGGGTCGCGCAGCGGGTCGCCCTTGATCGAGGCGGAGTCGCACCAGGTCCCCGCGGCCGGGCACGGGTCGGTGGTGGCGGTGGCGGCGGCCGGCAGCGGCCGGGGGTCGTAGGTTCGCACCACCCGCCCCCGGCCGTCCACATCGCTCACTCCGCTGACGATCCAGGTGGGGACGCCTTCGACCGCGGAGTACACCTGGATCTGCCCGTCGCCGAACTCGTGGCTGACGTGGTAGTCGTCGATCTGGTCGTCCCAGGTGAGTACCGTGTGCCGGGCCGGGGCGGCCAGTTCCCGGGCGGCCTCCTCGTGGCAGCCCAGCGGATCGGGCTTGGCGGCGGAGGCCCGGCAGGTCACCGGCTCGTAGGTGTGTACCTCGCCGGGGCGGCCCGGCCGGTCCAGCGGCCGGGTGACGTGCACGACGCGGCCCCAGGCGTCGTAGCCGGTCGTGGTGGTCTGCCCGTTGACGTCGACCTGCTGGTAGGTCTGGCCGTAGCGGCCGCCGTCGCTGCTGGTGAGCAGCGGCACTCCGGCTACCCCGTAGTACCAGGTGGTCGTGGCGTGGCCGAGCGCGTTGGTCGACCCGACCTGGAAGGTGCATGTGGAGTCCCAGATGGTGGTGGTCGGGTGGCCCAGCGGATCGCTCACCCGGGTGGCCCGGCCCGGGCAGGCGGCCTCGCCGTAGCGGGTGTGGGTGGCGGCGGCGAGCTTGGTCGGCCTGGCGGCGACCGGTGCGGGGCCGTCGTAGGCCGCCGCGGTGGTGGGGTTGCCCGCCGCGACCTGGCCGACCGGCAGGTTGTCGTAGGCGGTCTCGGCCACGGTGAGGTAGTCGCCGGAGGTGGCAGAATCCGGTCGCAGAGCGCGCTGGACGTGGCTGGCGACCCTCCCAGCGATGAACCGGGCGCCTCGTACGGGTGCCGCGTAGCTGAATTCCTCGACCACGTCATCATCGCTGTGCGCCAGGTCGTTGCGGTGCACCCGGCGGATCGGCTGGCCGAGGTCGTGCGGCAGCGGATCGGCGGGCTGCCCCGGGCCGCGAACCTCGGCCTCATCGTCGCTGACCCGGGCCGGGCCCGGCCGTGCGAGCGGGTAGACCCGCAGCTCGCCGACCTGCCCGGCGAAGCACTCCGCCGGCCCGGCCGCAGTGGGCGCGCAGCCGACCGACAGGTCCCCGCTCGGCGTGAGCGTGCCGGAGACCGGGGCGGATGCCGCCTCAACGCCGTTGACGAAGATCTTCGCCCGGCCGCCGCCGTAGACGGCGGCGATGTGCCACCAGCGGTCGGCTGCCAGCACAGGACCCTCCACCGCCACGTCCCCGCCCGGCGCGCGTACGGTGAAGCGCACCTGCCCGCCCGGCGCGATGGCGAGCTGGTAGCCGCCCGGCTGATCGACCAGGGTCCGGTTCCCCCCGGCGACGGCCGGGGCCATCCAGGTTTCCACGGTGACCGCCTCAAAGGCGCCCGGATGCGGCGATGGGTAGCGCAGCCCAGCCTCGGGCGTGCCAGCCGTGACCAAGGCGCCGCCGGTGGGCGCGGACGCATCGAGCGCCGCCGTCCCAGCTTCCACCGGCCCGCGGTGACCGGCGTGGTCAATCAGCGGCTCCTGGCCGTCAAAACTCACCTCCAGGGCGGGCCCGGATGCCAGGCCCTGCGGGTACTCCACCCGCATCGTGCGGACCGGCGCCGACAACACCGCCTTGCGTGCGCCCGGCCCCGTCGAGGTCCGGTACTCGACCCGGCTGGTCAAGGTCTCCACCACCGGCGCGCCGCTGGGCCGTTGCACCTGGAGCTGGTGGCTTGCGGCGCCGCCGGAGGCCACCCGCTGGTCGCCGGTCTGCTCGGTGACGACACCGTCGGGGAACGGCGCCCCGGTGGCCGCATCCAGCGGCTCGGCCGAACGCCAGCCGAAACCGGTGGGCGTGCGGGTCGGCACGTCAAAGCCGGGCCGTCGATAGTCGTGGCCGGTGCTGGTGCGCAGCTGGGTGCGGCCCATCATCCGCTCCAGCGTGACCGAGCGGACGAGCTGGCCGGCCACGCCCGCCATGGGCCAGTGCCCGTCGACGGGAGGCGCGCCGTTCGGCTGGGCGCCGGGCCATTGGAAGGCGGCCGACGGCTCATAGTTGACCAGCAGCCGCGCTCCTTCGACCGGGTGGCGCTCCTCGACCAGCACATCCTGTGGCCCGCTACCGGCCCGGCTCCACACCAGCAGGCCCGCCCGCCAGGTCTTGGTGCCGCCGCTGGTCGTGGGGGAGTGCCGGACCAGGCGGGCGATGTCCACCGCGCCGTCGCCGTCGGCGTCGAACGCGCCCGCGTGATGGTCGGACCGGTCCCGCGCCACGGCCAGGCCAGCGTCAGTGTGGCTGCTGGACAACGACGGATACGGCACATCCAGCGCCGAGCCCGCGTACGGGCTGGCCGGCTCAACGTCGGCCAGAGTCGCCGTCGGGCTGCGCACCGACAGCGGGTTGGCCAGGTCGAACCCGGCGCCGTTGTTGAGGTAGAGGGTCCAGGTGCGGGACGTGGCCGAGGCCGACCAGGGCTGCGTGGCGTCACCGGCGAGCACCAGATCGGGCCGGCCGTCCTGGTTATGGTCATGCAGGCTCACATAGCTCTGGCTGACGGCGTCGATCGTGCCCGCCCCCGCGGGCGCAGGCGCCCGGCGGATCATCTCCACCGACAGCGGCAGTGTCGCGTACCCGCGGGCGGCGACCTCCGGCGGCGGGGCCGGCACCGCCACGCAGGTCACGCCCTGCGTGAAAAGGCGGCCCGAGCCCAGGCCCGACTCGCCCGTTCCCCAGTACACCTGCCACCGGCCGGCCGGGCAGGGATTCTCCCTATCCCGGGTGACCACATAGTCGGGCAGCCCGTCCCCGTTGAGGTCGACCAGGCCGGCGCTCTGCGCCGACAGCCCGTCCGACGGCGAGCCGGCAACCGCGCCATCCAGCTCGGAGAACCCCTTGCTGATCATGTTGATGCGGGAGCGGTAATCCAATTGCCGCACCGTGCGCTCGCTCAGGTGGGCCAGGTCGTTGGCGAACTGAACGGCCTCGTTCGGCCCGTCGGCGCCGCCCATCAGCGCTCCCAGGCCCGAGACCACGAAGATACCGTCCCGGGTCAGGTCCATCTCGGTAGCGCGGGCCTGGTCGGTCGGCAGGGCATCCGGGGAGTCGGTGAGGAAGGTGCCTACGGCTGCGCGCATTGCCCCGATCGTCGAGGACTGCTTCGCCACCGGTAATGCCAGCGCAGTGCAGGCAGCTCTCTTGAGCACCGCGCTTTGCGGAGTGTTGTCCGGAATGTCCCGACAGGGCAGGGTCAGCGTCGCCGACAGCGAAGCATGCTCGTCCGCCTCGCCGGCCAGTTGCGCCAGCCGGGCCAGATCGGGCCGGAAGGCGTAATCGTAGCCGCGGTTCGCCACCTTAGGTGAGCGGAAACCCCCGGAGCCGTCGCCGAGGTAGACCAGCAGATCGCCCGGATCGCCGCCGCCGGCCACCGCGCCGCTGTCATACAGGAGGTAGTCCAGAAATCCGTCCGCGTTCACATCCATGGCCTGGCCACGCGATTGAGTCCGCCCCCGGGCGGAAGCCGAGACCAGCACCAGGTCAATCGTCGGGCCGAAGGTCGAGGCCATGAACCCGGGCACGCTCATCGGGCTGCGTGCCGTGCTCGCGGCGCCCATCAGCGTGCCGACCAGCGAGGGGGCGGGCGGGGTGACCTGCCACCCGTTGGCCGACCGGGGCGTGAAGGAGTCGGCCACCAGGCCCGGCAGATCGCCGGCGAGGGATTCGCCCTGGGTGGCGAGGGCGGCGGTGGTCGTCGAGATCAGAGAGCCAATGGGGATGGTGAATCCGAAACCCTCGCTGTTGCCCCAAGAGACGGTGTAGTCCAGCGGCAAACCAGCGGGACCTGGAGGCCCGGCCCGGCGCGTGGTAGGGGCCAGGCCGTTGCCCCCGCCGCCGGCCCGGCCTGCCGCGGCCACATGCCAGCCGGTGTCCGGCGCGCCGCCGGACTCAGCCGGCGTGGCGTTACGCGGGAACGCCAAGCACTGGGCAGGCCGGTCGAACCGGTGGATCATCGCCGGCGTGACCACGTAGTCCGGCACGCCGTCACCGGTCATGTCCTGCCAGCCGGACAGCTCGGCCGCGACCGACTGGCGCGGCACCACCGGCGCGCGCAGACCCTTCAGCACGGTCACCACGGTGTTGATGTTGTAGTTGCGGCCACCCAGCCAGAACGTCGAGGCGTTCGACACCTGCTCGGCCACCGAAGCCTGCGAACCGCCCAGCGTGCCGTCCGGGAATAGCGGCCACCGCCGCGTGTCATCACCAGGCGCGGTCGGCGGGCAGCCGCTCGTCTTCGGAATCTCCGGGCTGCTCACCGACGTGGGCAGCCCGGACCGGGTCTGACCCCGGCCATCGGCCCACAGCCAGGCGCTCGCCCCGCCCGTCCCCGCCGCCGCCGGCGGATACCGGCCCGCGAGCGAGGCCGACGGATCAGCCACGGCATGGGTGTCCACAGGACGCCTGGTGGTGTTCAGGGTCGACCCGTTGACGCCCTGGTTGACGATGACCAGTTGCTGTGCGGGCGGCGGAACAGCAGGCACACTGCTTTCAAAGGTCGGCCACGGCGCGGCGCCGAAACCACTCTCGCGACCCCACTGCCAGTCGAGCAGGCCGTCGCCGTCCATGTCCCGCAGCGCCCACTGCTCGGTGCTGGCGTGGCTTGGCGGCGCCGCACTGTCGCGTTGGTCGTCACCCATCTGGAAGACGCCGTTGGGGTTGGCGAAGACCTCCCGGTTGCGCATCGGCCGGCTGATCGACCCGTTGAGCGAGGCCGGGAAGCCGTCCGCCGGGCCGAGGTCCAGCAGGCGCGGCTCGCCGTACTGGGCGGTGCGGGCGCCATACCGGAAGGAGCGCAGGGTCCGGGTCTGTGCGATGGCTCGGACGCCGCCGGGGATGGCGGTCTCGTCCACCCGGCGCAGCAGCGGCCGTCGGGTCTCCGTCGCGCCGGGCGAGTCGTACACCAGCGACAGCTCGTACTCATCGGCGCCCATCGCCCGCACCGTCACCGTCTCCAGCAGGTCGCGGAAGGACACCGGCGCGCCCATCCGTAACGACCATGGAGCGTAGTAGCCCTTGGCGGCCGCGTCAGCGTACTCGAAGCTCACCCGGTGCCGCTCGGCCGCCGGGGGCAGCTTCGCGCAGTCCTCTACCGTGCGGCCGTAGGTCACCTCCACCAGCGACGCCGCCCGCCCCCGAGCCAGGTCGCCGTGATGCTGGTGCAGGTAGCAGGTGCGGTAGCCGTTCGCGTCAGTGGCCGAGGCCAAGACGAACGCGAACACGTCCGTTTCAGCGTCCGGTGGCGCCGGTGGGTAGGCCACGCCGTCGTAGCGGATCGCCGCGTAGCTCAGACGTACACCGGAGGGCAAGTCGACGGTCGCCCCCGCCGATCCTGGTCGCGCGTCGATCGCCACGGTGGCCAGGGAATCCGGATCTGTCCGGTACCGGCAGGGCTCCGCCGCCTGCGCGGTGCACCCGCCCGGATCGTCGGACACCAGCGTCGCGCCGCCCCACTGCCAACGCCCGCCAAACGTCCACGGCGGCGTGCCGTATCGGGTGTCCCGGTTGATCGCCATCGGCACGCCGACCGACACGTCCCACCCCACCCCGGCGACGCCGCCGGCCGAAGCACTGTCGTAGGTCAACGACACAACGGGCGCGCCCGGCCCCGGCGGCACCGGTACCGCGATGGACGTCACGTATGTTCCGGATGCCGATACCGGATCGACGTCCGACAGCGCGGATCCCGCGGGCTGGACGTCCGACCCCCCGGCGGCGTTCACTCCGCCCGGCGCCTGCCCACTCTGCAGGACCGGCAACGTGGCCATCGCCACCACCACCGCGGCCGCGACCACCGCCGCAAGAGCTCTCCCGACTCGCCCCGGCGTGGATCTCATCACCGTCCCGCCCGCGCTCGGACCAAACCGGCTTTCAATGTCTCACCCGTCTGGGGCCGCGAACAGCTTCCGAGAAAGGGTGGCCACAACTGGCCAGCATGGCAACAAAGAGGCTTCATGTGAGGGGGCGCCCCCTACCGCACTGGTGCACTCCCCGGCCGCTGGGCCGAAGGCCGTACCTCTACGCACGATCGGGATATCGCCAACAGCCCCAGGGCGACTCGGACGGCCCCTGGATCACCATCCAGCCGGGCAGCCCGGAAGTGCTCTACTACTCGTTCGACCTGCCCAAGATGGGCGGCATCCTGGAGCAGTCGACGCCGAAGGGCGCGACCCGCTGGAAGATCCCCACCAGCAAGTACGGCAACGCGACCGTGATCAAGCCGATCCTCGACGCCATCGCCGACTATGAGGGCAACTGATCATCGAGGCGGGCGGGCCTGGCAAGGGGGCAGTGACGCCGCTTCCCAGCCAGGCCACATCAGCTAACGGAGCTGACGCCATCGGGCCCTCAGCCGCATCACCTCCCGCCTGATGTGGAAGAGGGCACGGCGAAGCGCCCGCATCTTGGCGGCGAAGAAGATGAAGACCCTGTCCTTCGCTCGGCTACGCCAGACGGCGCCTGCGACGAGTACCCCCACGAAGAGGAGGGTGAGGAGAAGCCACGTGGCTTTCCCCGGCACGTGCGCTGCTAGGTACGCGCAGTGCTTATCCGCCCACAAGCGGGCCTGTTCCGGGTCACGAAAGACGACCACGGCACCGCGATGAGCGACCTCACGCGATGCCCATCGAGAGACTTCGCCACACTCGTTGACGAAGACGCCGCCGAGGAACGCGAGGAAGCCGTCCATCGGCCGCCCCAATCGGGCGGCGAGCAGACGCCTTGGGAGGCAGAGGATTCGACAGCACGACACCCGCGAAGCGGCGGCGGCGGCGTCGGCGGCGGGAGCGCTGTGTCAGAAGCGTGGAGGCGCTGACCACCGGAGCGCGTCGTACACGGGCCAGGGTCAGCAGCGTGCAGACCCATGCCAGGATTGCCCACAACAAGAGCTGGGCGAATCTGTCAGCACGGTGATGCTGGGACATGGCCGATCTCAGCAGTTGGATGTCCCGCTCTGGCGCGTGTACGTAGATTCCGGGCGACGCTGCCACGGCCTGGCCCGCGAGAAGGTCGGCTCGGTCCGTGACCTCCTCGCGGGACAAGCCGCCCATCGGGCGCTCTACTTGCACACCGACATCGAGGTGCTCGGGGAGGAGGTTGGCCAGTACTCCCTTGACATCCACAAGCCCCTGGGCCAGTGGAATTCTCGTCTTGCCTGCCCCTAAGGGAAGGTCGAGGACAACCATGTCGGGCGCATGCGTCCTCATGAGGGCATGGACGCTCCTGCGTTGTTGCCGGTTGAGGGCTGCAAAGAATGCACTCAGCCGGCTTTGACCGTCAACTATGTAAGACCGGTCGTTGTACTCAGTACCTCCGTAGGCACTGATAAGGCTCGGGCGGATGACCTGCGCGCGAACGCCGTTCGCTGTCGCGATGATCTCAACGTTCGGTAGTGCGACGCCTTCAAGGCGTGTTCTCGCGTCGAGGACTGCCACGAGATCTGTCGACGGATCTCGCGCAGTCTGGGGAGGTCTGAACATAGGCCAAGTCTAGGTTTTACGGCGCGTGATCGCGTGATGTCGTGATCGGGCCAGGAGCCTCCCACAGGGTGCGCCCGATCCGCTCCACGCCATCATTGCCGCGCGGCCTCGATGAGCAGTTCCACGAGCCGCGCGGCCGCCGCGCCGCGACAGCCTCCCAGCCCGCGGCCTTCAGCGACGCCCCGTTCTCATCGGCCCGGGTGTAGGTGATCATCCGCGTGAAGCCCATCGGTCGCGCGGCCCGCCAGGCCGCCGAGTACAGGGCCGAGCAGGCGTTACGGGTGCCATCCGTCGCGCACCGGGTCACCTCCAGCGTCCGGCCGTTGTCGAACAAGCGGGCCACCGGACGGCCAACGATCGCGACCCCGACGAGGCTTGCGCCCTCGGCCAGCGTGCCGGTCTGCGGATCGAGGTCATCAACCACAGCGCCGACGGAGAACTTGTGCCCGCGCGGGCCCGTGAGTGCCGATGCTTGTCGTCCACGAACGCGCACGCCTGCGCGAACGTGACCGGCACCAGCCGAAGCACGTTCACCCTCCTGCCGCCAGGAACTCGAGGATCGCCTGACCGACGTGCAGCTGCTCGGGAGTGAGCGTCTTCACCTCTTCGGGCAGCGCCGAGGGGCGGTCGAGTCGGGGTGAACCATCGGCTCGGGCGGCAGTTCGGGCGGCTGGCAGCGAGTCGGGTCGTGCTCGTCGGGGACGTCGACGCCGGCCTCTCGCATGATCTCCTTGAGCATGTCCACGGCCTGCTGCATCCGTCGCAGGTTGCGGTGGGACAGGACACGCCCGGCTTTCACCTCCAGGCCGGGGGAGTGGTGTGTGAGGGCCAGGCCGTCACCGCCCTCCGGCGTCTCCAGGTCCTCCACCGGCCCGGCAAACTCCGGCGCGGCCGCGGGCTGTCCGGGCTCGGCCGGGTCTGCGAGGGGGAAGTCCTCGTGATCGTCTTCGCCTGCGAGCGTCAGCGCGCCGAAGGTGACCGGCGTGACCTCCACCGGGGCAGGCATGGGGTCGCCGGGCTGCAGGTAGGTGAGCGTCATGTGCCGGGTGAACCCGTGATCGCCCGCGTACCAGATCCCGGCCTCGTCCAATGCGGCCGTGATCGCGACCAGGCAACGGATCATCCCCACGGGATCGTCTGCTTCGGCGGCAATCGGCGAGACCGCCACCGACTTGTGTTCAAGCTGCACCGTCACCTTGGGCCCCCTCCCGGCGAATGTCCGGGAGGAGAGTGCCAGGGCAGGGCGTTAACGTCGCCCAGGAGCGCGACGTGCGCTTGCAGTGGTCCACAAGTCACTTCTCACCGAGATCGGCGAACATGTGCCTTCTTCGATCATGGAAGGGAAAGTGACGTGAGAGCACGAGCGTTTCTCCTGCGCCTGGGAGCGGCCGGCGCACTGCTGGCGGGGCTGCTCGCCGGACCCGCGCAGACCGCGTCCGCGTGGAGCATGGATTGGGGCATGGATGCCTGGCCACCGCTTTTCTCACCCTCCGACTACACCGGTCCGTGCGATGGGGGGGTGTATCACACGATCTCGGCGACGATTAAGACCAGCGGTCCGATGACCGTGAAATACGTGTGGGTCGACAAGTACGGCTCGCCCTGGCCCAGCCCCACCCCGTTCTCCGTGGTGTTCGACACGCCAGGCACCAAGACCGTCTCGAACGGGTTCTACGTTGATAAGAGCCTTTCAGAGGAGGTGGCACTCAAGATCCTTGAGCCCATCGTCGTCTCGTCGGGGCTTGTGCCGTTCAACCCGACCTGCGCAAACACGGGCCTGTCCGCCATCAGCAAAGAGCGCGTGGATGAGGGATGTGAGTCCGGTCAGTCCGCCGAGTTCTCGCTCAAGGCGAATCTCTCCGTCACCGACGGTCCCGCGACGGTCAGTTACCGCTGGTACCGCAAGAGCAACCTGACCCGTAACCAGTGGGTCAGCTTCGCCTCCAGCAGTACGTCGTTCACCTCGCACGGCCCGCAGCAGCAGACGGTCTCCGCGCGGTACGGGACGGGCGTGTCGGAGTACGGTTCCTTCAAGGTCGAGCTCTCCTCGCCATACAAGGGGTCGGAGCAGACCTCCTTTATCGTGACCTGCGCCAACAGCGACGACCTCTGACCGCGCAAAGGGAACGCCTGAACCGGCGATGGGACCGCGGTCGATCCGACCCGCGGGTCCCCATCGCCGGCGGGGTCCGGTCTGACCGGACCTCGCCGGTGGCGTTCGAGTGCTCAGTGCCCGTGTACAAACTGATCGTCAGGTCGATTTGGGAGATGCGGATCGAGCGAGTCGTCGTCCCATGAGGATGACCATTGCCCACAAGACCAT
>NZ_JBSFNK010000065.1:0-36699 GCF_053587055.1 Nonomuraea sp. NPDC003707
TCGAATTGGCCGCCAACGCGATCGAACGTAAAGACTAGATCAAGCTTCGTCTCGACACGTCTCGAAAGCGCAGACATCGGAGTTGCGAGCACTGCAACCATCGGATTAGAAGCAAGATCTTTAGTGTCGCACAGTGCCGTTTGATGGCATTTCGCGCCGCCTCAGCGCGCTTTGCGTGTCCGGCAGTGCCGGGTTCTGACGACGCGTGGCGGGGCGTACGAGCACGCACCGAGCACGGCGGCCGTCATATTCGATCATGGCGTCGCGGCTTCCCGAAATGGATTTCGCGCTCCAGCCACGTCGGCACCATCTATAGATGAAGGTGCAGTGCTCGGCACGTGCTCCAACCTGTACACAACTCGATGATCTCCGTGGCGTCGGGAGTGGCGCAGATCTTAGGACGCCGAGGCGGTTCTGATGTGATCGGCCAGTGGCGACAGCGATGACAGCGGCAGCTCCCGATGCGTACATGCCTGCCTGAGATCCAACTGCCGGGCCGCCGCTGACACTCCGGCCTCGGGAGCGGCGAACTGCGCGTTTGGCCACTACCGAGGTGTGTCCGGTCGTGCCGGGCCCTTAGTTTGTGCCTCTGTCGTCTCTCACCGGTCGTCGTCTGCGTGGTCATTACCATTCTGGTCCAAGTAGGCCAGCACGCCACTGGCCGTCCAGCTCATTACGGCGTTGAGCAATTCGTGGAGTGCGTTTCCGGAGTTACCTCCGCACGCATCGCTCACCGCGAGTGCGCTGAAAGCGATACCGACCGCCACGCCGGCGGCCGCGTACAGTTTGTTCCGCTTCTTCATGCGTTGATTGCAACATTGGGACGGCGAGACCAGTCCCGACGTATCATCAACATGATCTAGGGGGCAAGAGGCGCGGCCCAGCGGGGACCAGTCCCCTGTGGCACACCTTACGGTGACTGACGGTATCTTCCGCTGCGAGGCCCGCAAGGAGAAAGTCATGGGATCAGGGTTTCCTCCGCGCATAATCCCGCCGGGTACCCCCCTTCACGGCAACGGAGCGCAGCCGCCACCGGGGTCGATCCTGGTCAGGTCCGAGTACGGGGGGTACGCGGTACCGCAGCGCAGGTTCACCCTACATTTCGGTCGCGCGGCCGATGACGTCCACGTGACGTTGGGCGCGGACGACATCATGGTGAGTCGCCTGCATGGCGTGTTCACCTGCGACGGGCGCGATTGGTGGCTTCGCTGCGTGGGCACGCTGCCCATCCTTCGGCCAGATGGGCGCATGCTCCTTCAAGATCACGAGATTCGAATGAGGGTCGGGTACACCCCACTGACCATCGAGACGACCAACCGCAGATCGCACCTGCTCGAGGTGCACGTCATCGGAGGTGGCACCGATGGAGTGGCACGGCGCATGGATTCTGAAAGCCCGACCGGCGATCCGGACGTCTACGATCTAAGCCCGAAGGAACGGCTTGCCGTCACGATCCTGGCCCAGCGGTACCTCCGCCAGGAACCCAATCCCCAGCCAGTGTCATGGGGCCAATCGGCGATCGACCTGCGCCGTGTAGATCCTGACCGGCAGTGGACGGACAAGAAGGTCGAACACGTGATCGCGGATCTTCGCCTTCGCCTGGCACACGGTTCGAACCCGGTCAGCGGCCTGCTTCGTGAGGAGGTGGGCGAACCCGTGGGCAACAAGCTCAACGTCAACCTGATCAACGCGTTGCTGGTGAACGCCACCGTGATCCCCCAGGACCTGGAGATGCTCGGCGATGACTTCTGAGACACACGGAGTCGCTGGCGCCCCATGGCCTGAAGGGTTGGTCCTCGATGGCCGCTATGAGGTGAGGGAAATGGTCGGAGCAGGCGCGCACGGGGTCGTCTACCAGGCCAAGCATCTGCAGTGGAACGTCGACTTGGCCCTCAAACGCCCCGACCCGGCGGCCATGTCAGATGCCGCGCAGCGCAAGCGGTTCATCGACGAAGCGGAGGCATGGGTTTCGCTGGGTCTGCATCCCAACATCTGCTCCTGCCACTACGTTCGTGTCCTCGCCAGCACGCCGACGGTATTCGCCGAATACGTTGCCGGCGGCAGCCTGGGGAACTGGATCGAGACGCGTCAACTCTATGCCGATTTGACGGCGACCGCGGCGACCTTGCGTGTCCTGGACGTCGCCATCCAATGCGCTTGGGGGCTGAATCACGCGCACAGCCGCGGCCTGGTTCACCGGGACGTGAAACCTGCCAACCTCCTGGTGCAGCCTGAACCGTCTGGCTCAGGCCTCACCATCAAGGTCACCGACTTCGGATTGGCTCGGGCGTTCCCGGGCAGCACCCTGCTGCCGACGAACTCCCGCCGTGCTGTGCCTGGCGACGCTGGCTCGCTGGTGAGCACCGCCACCGGTACCAACCACTATGCCTCACCCGAGCAGGGGCGAGGAGAGCCGCTGACAGTACGTACCGATGTCTACAGCCTCGCCGTATCGGTGCTGGAGATGTTCACAGGTGAGCGGACCTGGAGGACAGGCGACCAGGCAGGCAACGCGCTGGATGATTATCTCCACGAAGGGCCTGCCGAGGTGGGGCTTCCCCCGATGCCGCCGCCTGTGGCCACGCTGCTGCGCGAGTGCCTGGGGGCGGATCCCGCGCACCGGCCGGGTTCGATGGCCGAGATCGCCAACGAACTCACTGACATCTATGCCGACATCACCGGATCCGCATACCCGCGCCCCCGACCGACCGACGCAGACCTGCGCGCTGACGAATTCAACAACCGAGCGCTTTCCCTGCGCGACCTCGGCAAGCTGACGGAAGCGGACAACGCGTTCGCCGAGGCCTTGCGAATCGACCCGCGACACGTATTCGCCACCTACAATTTCGGCCTCATCCGCTGGCGACGCGGTGCGCTCACTGACGAAGATCTTATCGCAAACCTCGAATCCATCAGCACGGACACCGGGTACACCGCAGAGATCCGCCTACTCCTCGCGCACGTACAGGAGGAACGCGGGAACCGGGCCAAGGCAACTGAGGTATCTGACACCTCCGACACGTCTGACAGCCTCATTGTCGTGCTCCCGACCCCTTGGAAGAACGCGCCGAACCCCCAGGTCTTCGGCCTGCCGCCGTTCCCCAACGGACAGCGGCCCCTGGACTCGGCTGAACGCGCCATCCGGATATCCAGGGACGCCAGCAAGACCCTGATCGGCTGCATCGACGGCTCGATCCTGCTATGGCAGGGGGACACGGAACAACGGGTTCGGGGAGTCATGCAGCTCAAGGGTCACAATGCGCCGGGGCATGACATCCAGCTCACCCCGGACGGCAAGCACGCGCTCACCGGCGCCTTCGACCGCACGGTCCGGCTGTGGGACCTCGACAGCGGCCGCTGCCTGCGAACGTTCCGCGCCGGACGGCGCGAGCGGGGACGCGTACTCGTCGGGATCAGCGCCGACGCGCGAATCGGAGTCTGGACCGATGCCGACAACCGCGTCCAGGTGTGGGACCTGCTGACTGGGCGACACCTGCATACCCTGAGCCGACCGGACGAGTACCTCGTCACTCTCGCCCTGTCGCCGGATGGGCAGACGCTGCTGGTCAGCCATGCATATGGGACCGACACGGAGGTGTGGGACACCAGGGCCGGACGTCTGCTGCGGCGGCTCACCATCGACAAACCGTTCGCGATGACCGCACTGTGTTTCAGCGACGACGGAACGCTCGCGGCGACCGCAGGCACGCTAGTCCCCACCATCCGGATCTGGGACGTGCACACGGGACGGTGCCGACAGACCCTATCCGGCCACGAAAAGGCCATCGACAACCTGGCGTTCTCCCCGGACGCGCGGTTCCTGCTATCCGGCTCGCAAGACGAAACCGTGCGCTACTGGGAGGTGCGTACTGGCCGCTGCGTGCGCACCTTTCGCGGCCACGTCGGCGAGGTGTGCGACGTCCGCTTCGCATCCTACCCAGGGCTACCGAACCGCGGCGAGATCGGATTGTCGGTCGGCAAGGACCACGACGTCCGTATCTGGCGACTCCCAGACTCCTATGCGGCGCCGGCGCAACTGTGCAAGCCACGACATATCAACGAACTCGACGGCGCGGCCCGCGAAGCCCTCGCCCTCACCGAGCAGGCTGAGCGTGCCCTGGCCGCCGATGACCGCCGCCAAACGCTGGATCTGCTGACCTTGGCACGCCAGATCCCCGGCCACGAACGGGCTCAGCGAGCCCTGAAGGCATGGGACGAACTGGCAAGGCGGACGAGCCGTACCGGGCTGCGGGCCATCTGGCCGATGGGCAAGCTCGCGGTCGGCGAGATGTCGCACCTCGCCGTCTCCAGAAACGGGAACGTGGCTGCGACGCTCACCGACTCGCGGCACGACGTCTTGTCTCAAGACCGCGAAATCCTGCTCTGGGACCTGGAGACCCGACGAATCATCGCAGCTCATCGCGTCGCGGGTGGGACCGACAGCATGGTGCGAGGGATCGCGCCGAGCCCTGACGGCGGCCAGGTCCTCTACGTCGTAGACGAGAGACGAGATTTGGACGACTACGGCCACGGCCGCCGCAGCCGCCTCAACCTGTGGCGGCCGGGCATTGGTGCCATGGCCTCGCAGACCCTGGACATCGGGGTCCGGGCCCTACAGCACTATGGGGAGGCAGGGCAGAGACTCCTCATCGGCGGCTACGACGGCTCGGTGCGGGTGTGGGACGTGCAGGCGTGGTGCGAAGTTGCCGCGCTGAAGGCTCACACCAAGGAGGTCGTGGACCTGGCGGTCGCCCGAAACGGCGGCATCGCCGTGTCCGGCGCGTGGGACGGTACCGCCCGTATCTGGGACTTGGAGCGGGCCGTGTGCCTGCACGTCCTGCCCCATTCGGCCTACGTGATGGCTGTCGATATCAGTGCCGACGCACGGCTCGTCATCAGTTCCGGCGCCCGCGAGGACCCGACGATCCGGGTCTGGGACGCGCGGAACGGTGCCTTTGTCCGCGAGTTCGAGCCGTTCGCCGGATGGGCAACGACACTGCGGTTCACCCAGGACGCGGCGTTCGCGGTCTCCGCAGGCACCGACGGGCGCCTCAGGGTCTGGGACGTCAACACCGGACGCCGCATCAGAGAGATCGAGGCGCACCGCGAATTTGTGGGCGGTTTCGGCATCACCGACGATGCTCGAATGATGATCTCCGCAGGCGGGTTGTTCGAGCCGGACGCCATCCTGTGGAAGCTCGACTGGGAACTGACGGTCACTCCCGAGACCGCACAGCACCCCAGCCAGCAGATCCCATCCACCCCCCGCCTAGACCTCGCCAGCCGGGAACCGGCAGGCCCGTCTGGGGCCGTACAGCGGACGGCCCAACCGACCCCATCCGGCTCCCGCGTAGACCTTGCCACCGCAGAAGCCATCGCCGACACGGGCCGCAATTTCCCATGGACCTGGGAACACCTCGACGCCAACCGCTTCTGCGCACACATGAACTGGCCAGAGCCTGAGCCCTACCGAGGACTCGGGGTCGAAACCATAACCTTGGCGCAAGTGAACAGCCCCACCGCCACCTTCACCCACTGGGGTCAACACATCGGGATGATCAGCATCAAAGTCACCGACACCATCGAAAACACCGAGCCCGGCACCTCGGACTTCATCGCCAACGCGTTCACGGCCCTGACGGACAAGCTCACAGCACTGCTCGGAGCGCCAGGGCAAATGCGACAGATCCACGGCCAGCTCGAAGCTACCTGGCGGGTCACCCCGACACTCATGATACAGATAAGCACTGTTAAGACGAGCTGTTTCATCCGGATGATCAATATCGGCTACTACCGCTTCTGGGAAGAGGCAAGGACTTTGAGCCCCTGAAATTACAAGCTCAAGGCACGGGGAACGCCGACTACACAGGAAGCTCAACACAGGCCCGAGACTGTGACATGGCTGACAAGCCATGTCACATTCCTGCTCAGGGCGCTGTGCCGCCGTGCTGCCGGAAAGCCGGCTCATGCGGAGATCGCCGCCATGCGGCAGCACTACCTTGAACTCGAACCCGTAGACGAACTGGTCGTCTTCCACACCCGCCTTGCACTGACCATGATCGACCTCACGGGTGACCTACAGCAGCCCGACGCAGCGTCGATAGCCTCTCAGATCGGACACCACATCCGCACAGCCGGTGACGGCTACGCGGCGCGAGACCTACTCACACACCAGGCATGCCGCACAGTTCTCACGGACGCTCACGAGCGAACGCTCCGCGCAATCGTCGAGGCAGCCGGACTGAGCACAGGCGCCATACCCGAACCGCTCATAGGCTCACAAGCCGACGTGCTGCTGGCCTGCGATTTCATCGAGACAGCCACTCTCAACGGCCAGCGGCAGTACATCCTGGCGGTGATCGAGCACGCCACCCGGCGTGTTCGTGTGCTCGGCACCACCGCTCACCCGAGCGCGAGCTGGGTCATCCAAGCGATCAGGAATCTGGTGATGGATCTCGAAGATGCGGGCTGCCGGGCGCGCTTTTTGATCCGAGATCGGGATGGGAAGTTTCCTGCTCTCATGGAGGAGATCCTTGCCGACGCAGGCATCCAGACCGTGCTCACTGGCATCCGGCTGCCGCGGATGAACTCGATCATGGGGCGGTGGGTGCAGTCCTGCCGCCGCGAACTCCTCGACCGCTGCCTCCTGTGGAATGAGCGCCACCTGCGTCACGCACTGCGCGAGTACGAACGGTTTTACAACCAGCACCGTGCCCATCAAGCCCTGGACCAAGCGGCCCCACTGCGCGCCGTCCCCGATCCGATCACGGATCCAGAGCGGATCATCGACCTGAATGTGTGCCGACAAGACCGGCTCGGCTGAATCTTTCACGAGTACTCACATGCCGCTTGACCTGCATGGACGTAGTTTTCGGCAGGCGCAATGCTCCGAGGCCAGGGTATCGGCGACGACAGCGCTAACGACCTGCCTTCGAACCTGGCAGGCTACGCCATGACGTCGAAGCGCTTCCGGGGTACCCCACGTCAGCGCCTTGCGATGGACAGGGAACGCATAAGGGCTGAAGATTGCCGGGTGCCGTCACCTCCGCGCGGGCGCGTGTTCAACTGGATCATCGTCGCCTCAGCCGTTGCCGGTGTGGTTGTGGTCGTGGTGCCGGCTCGCCATCAATGGGGCCTGTGGCTTGCCGGCAAACCGGTTGATACGCTGCCGCTGTTTTGGGACATGCCGGTTCTCATATGGGGCCGGATCGGCAAGGTGCTGCAGTTCGCGGCGGGCCTGGTCGCCATTATCGATCTGCTCGATCACCACAAGCTGCGCGCCACGGGACGGCAAGCCGGTCGGCGGCTGCGGGAACGCAGGGCGCAACAGCAGCTCAAGCTCCGCTCCCATCGGCTGTTGGCTCTGCGGCGCAAACTCTACGATAGTTTTATCGACGTCCAGCCTGTGGGGGGCCTATTCGGGGATCCCGTCCTCTTCCTCAATACCCGCCCGCCGACCGACTTCGGCCCAGTAGCGTCCTTCGCCCCCAAGGACTATCTCGGCTTCCGCGAGCGGGTGCTGGCAGGGTTGGACGCCCGCACCGGTGGCGGACTGTCCAAAAAAGAGGCCGAGCAGATCCGCGAGCAGGTCGACGTGTTTCTCAAGGACCACTTGCCACCGGAGGACATAGCCCTGTCCGAGCAGAGCGAAAGAAAATGGGGGGGATTGACCACGCTGGTCTGCGTGGCCCTTCTAGGCAGCGTCGTCTACCACTGGATGGCTGGGCCCATGCTGGAGTTGATGCTCCTTCATGGCGTGCTCATAGCGGGCTTCTTGACGCTCCTATCGCCGGCGGGGCCCTACGTCGCAGCCCTGCCCGGCCTAGCCCGCGAGGTGCCCGCGCTGCTGGCCGGATACCTCGCCACGCACCTGCTCGACCGGACCCACCCGCTGCACGCCTTCCGCAAGATCGCCGTGGTGCTGTTCATCATCGGCTTCGGTCTGGACCTGCTCGCCTCTTGACCGGCACGCGCCTCCAAAGCCCGAGGCCATGATCGGCGTCACCTCGACTAGCCACCCGGCATGCTCACATCGATCTCCCCGACCACGTTCCCATCCAGCGTCCAGTTACGGCCAGCCGCGCTTGATCCAGCGGAGCTCGGGAGCCGGGCGCAAGCAGGAGGCCCCAACCGGGTCGATGATCCGGTTGGGGCCTCCTCGCGCGATACATGCAGATCCGATCGCGGCAGCAATCTACCTCAGGTGCTTCTCCTTGCGGCGCCGCTGCGCCAGGATGCGTTCGCCATCGTCGATGACCTCGAAGACGGCGAGATAGCCGCCGTCGTTCTTGTCGATGAGCAAGGTTGCAAGTCGATGCGGCACGGCAGACACCGCACCAGGAACTGCTCGTGGACCTCCATGGCAGCTTCGCGTGGCGGTCACAGCAGGGCATCTCGTCCCACGCCCCCGCAGCAAGGCTCGGTGTAGCGGTGTACGTACACCCCCGACTAGTACGGCAGCCGCCATTCGTTAGGTGAGCTGGATATATGCGGTGGCCAGGCGTGTTCGTTGGTGGAACCAGCGGGCACGTGCTTGGTGACGGCGGCGCCAGGCTGACCAGTGGGCGGTGTGTTCCAGTGATGGTGTGCGGGTGGTGGCGGCGTTGAACAGGCGCTTGATCTCGGCGACCGTCAGCGGGATCATGCCGGGCTCGGCGGGTGGTCGCTGGTCAGGGCTGGTGGGTGGCGGGGCCTGGGTGTTGGTGCGGCGCCGAGCTTGTGCGGCGCTGGTCGCGCAGATGGCCAGGGCGGCCATGACCAGCACGGTGTGGCGCAGGATCGCCTGATAGAGGCGGACCTGGGACTCATCCAGGCCGAACAGGTCCTTTCCGAACTCAAAACACTCCTCCACCGGCCAACGAAGCCCGGCCACGGCTACCAAGCGGGCCAGGGTGACGGGCCGGCCTTCGGGGATGAAGCAGTAGTGGAAGGCCAGCTCTCCGGTCGTGCGGTGCTTGCGGACCAGCAGATAGTGGGTCGTGTTGGCGGTGGTGATCCAGGCCCAGGCGTAGGTGCGCTCGCCCTTGGAGCCGTTCCCGGCCGAGCGGATGGTCCAGGTGCGTTTCTGCTTGAGGTGCTTGGCCACGATCTGCTCGCAGGTCAGGCAGGTGCCGCCGCCGAGCGTGAGGGTGAAGGTGGCGCGGATGCGCAGCACGTAGGCCTGGCCGCGCTCTTCCAGGAAGGCGCGCAAGGCAGGGCAGGCGCCGTAGACCTCATCGCCGGCCACGAAGTCCAGGCGCGCATCGTCGGCGTAGGCGTCAACGAGCAGGTCGATGGCCAGCTTGCCCTTGGTCGCGAATGCCGGCTCCAGGGGCAGGCCGGTGGAGATCGCCTTGATCGGATCGTTGATCTGCTCGGCGGGGATCCACTGCCGCGCACCGATCAGCGCGTGCCCCGCACCCGCGCGGACGTAGGCCAGGTGCACGGTGTTGATGCCATTGTCGATGCCGCCCGCGCAGCCCATGTGCTGGCGCTTCACGCCCGCAGTCGCGACGCCCTTCTTCTCCTGGCCGGACTCATCCAGCGCTCCCACGATCAGGCTGTCCGGCCGGGCGGCGGCATCCAGACGGGTGATGACGAATCGGCGGATGGCGCTCATCGCACCCGGGGTGTCCCAGCTGGCGCGGTTCAACAGCCGCTGGGTGGCATCGGGGCTGCGGTCGCCCACCCACTCGGCGATTGTCCAGCCGTTGCGCTTGGGCAGGTCGGACATCACCGCCCGGACGTACTTGGCGGCCTGCAGCCGCGGCTCGACCCGGGCGAACATCGGTGCCAGCGCGGTCATGAGGTCATCGGTGTTCCGCTGCACCCGCGTGGCCTCTACGATGAGGCCTGCAGCCGTTCTCGATCTTGTTCTCTTCACACAGACATGATCATGAGCGGCTGCTCTCGTTGTGCAGGATCGCCATCACAAGAGCGCATCGGCCAGCGGCTCATCATCCCAGCTCACAAAGCAAATGGCGGCTGCCGTACTAGGACGCTCTGGTCTCCTAAGTCCCTGCTTCATCGCAGGCTTCTATACTTCTCATAAGCGCCAGCTATTCAGGGCAGCCAAAACGGCCAAGCCTGGACATCCAGGACAAAAGATGCAACTCGTATGCGCCAAATTCACGAACTTCCGCGCCCTCCGAAGAGGTGAAGATTCGCATCGATGATGCGACCACACTCATCGTCGGAAGGAACAACAGCGGTAAGACTTCCTTCGTCGAGCTCTTCGAGAGGTTCTTTGGCAGCAAGCGGCCACGTTTCACGCTGGACGACTTACCGACCTCCCAAATCGACGCCATCAAGCGTGCTGTCCGCACCTACCGCCAGGGAGAGCGCTTCAAGGACTCAGATCCGTTACAGGCCAGTACGCTGACCGACAAAGCGATCAAGCTACTGCCGAAGATCCTCCTCCGACTCACCATTGCCTACCGGGAAGACGAAGACCTCTCAGCGATCAGCGCGGTCATCGTCGACCTGTCCGAAGACTGCCACGAGGCCGAGATCGAGGCGCGGGTCGAGGTACGGAGTGCTCTGGACTTCCTCAACACCGCCGCCAAGGCGAAGGCCGACGACAAGCAGCTCGCAAAGTATTTTCTGCGCTACTTCCACGCGACGTTCCATGCCGTTGGCACAGGCCCGGCGTCGGCTCCGGTCACCCGGGAGACGGAAGCGCGTACGGCAGGATGATCCGCTGTGCTGCTTTGCCTGGCCTACATGACCGTCACGAACGCCTTCGCCGCGCTGCGACTGCTACCCATGAGCGATCGGGACAAGGACGTGGAGATTCTCGTCCTGCGTCACCAGATCGCCATCCTTGAACGCCAACTCGGCGCTGACACCAGAGTGACATTCATGCCCGAGGACCGGGCCCTTCTCACCGCTCTCCTGACCTCGCTGCCGCGCGAGATTCTGCGCCGCCTGCGGCTTCTCGTCCGGCCGGACACCGTCCTGCGCTGGCACCGCGACCTGATGAGACGTCGTCACAGCCTGAAGGGTGTCAATACTCCGTTCACGGTCGTGAGCTACCCCGCGGCCGAGGTGCTCTCCACGTACAAGACCGGCGAGTACGCCGGACGCCCCGCCGTCACGCTGCGCCGCGCCGGTACGGGCTCGGCCGCCTGCGTCTCCACCCGGCTCGCCCGGACGGCCTGACCGTGCTCCTCTCCCGCCTGCTGGAGACCTCCGGCGTCGGTTCCGTAACTGCCGCCCGAGCTCCGCAGCCTCGTCGACCTCGCCGTACGCACCGACGGGGACCCACGACTACTGGTTCCTCATCAACCGCACCGACGACCACATCGATCTGTCCGCGCTCTCCGGCCGCTCCCTCCACGGCCCTTCTCTGGCTCCGGACGCGTCCGTCGCCCCGCGCCAGGTCTGCGTCCTCCGGTGCCCACATCTTGACTCGACGTACGCCCACCCTGGTCCCGGGAGCTCAGCGATGCACCCGGCACACCTCGGCCGCTGCGTCCATACCGGCATCCACGAACCGGACCACCCCGCAGCGGACGCGGAAGGGTCCCGCCGCGACGTCCTCGCGCTCACCCGGGAGCTCGGCATGACCACCGTGCGCTACCCCGCGAGTTCGTCCGGCGACCCCATGCGGCCGACCTGGAGCCCATCATGGCGGTCAACCTCGGCACCCGGTGTGCCCGGCGTACGAGACGGCCGAGTTCAGCGAACCCGTGGAGCTGAAGCTCGACGCGAGCGGCCGAGCTGCGCGCACGGGAAAGGTCACGCGCGGGAAACGCGTCTCGGAGAGGTCGATCGTCCCGTCCTGTGGTTCGTCGAGGGCGACGGCGGTCGCGAGGGCGGCCTGGACGTCCGTCGGAAGGGCCTTGGCCGTCCTGGCCACCATCATGTCGCCGAAACCGGCGGTGCACTGCGTCGCCGCTAGCTTGGAGACACAGAAGTCGTGATTGCGGATGACGGCAGCGAGTATGTTGCGGATGGTGAGGCGGTCACGAGGGGAATCGCGTGTGAGGCGTTCCAACGCGTAGATCCCGCCGAGGCTGCCGTCGGCCCAGCAAAGGACACGGAAAAAGACCAGGCGTCGCGGTGTTGGCGGGCTGAGTCCCTCAAGGGCACGAGATGTAGCCTCGTCGAACAGGTCCACGCCGTCGGCGACCCAACCGCTGCCCTGGCCGCCGCCCGCCGCGTCTCCCCGAGCATCGCGATGTGGAGTTCATCGACCCGGGGTTCGGCCGGGGAAGGCCGTGTCAGTCGGCCAGTGGAGAGCCCGGCTCCCATCTGCTCTTGCGCATCCAGCGTGACAGAGTGCGGCCGGTCTCGGCCTGCCACTGCGGCCTGAGCATGCTGTCGAGTTCGTGGATGTGGAGGTCCACGGCAGCCTCGACCAACTCGGCGAACATGGCGATCGCCTGGCGGGCCCGCAGGACGGCGCAGACCTGCAGCCAGACGCCTATCGCCGCGGCCGGCCACCATCACGGCGTGAGCGCCAGGTACAGCCAGCCCCACCCCGACAGCGTGGCGGCGGCGGTGTAGGCGTCGCGCGCTGTGGTGATCTCCGCCCGCCGGTCTCCCGGCAGCAGCAGCCACAGCCGTGGCCAGGCGGCGACCAGGTCCAGGCCGTAGGCGGTCTCGACGCGGACGTGCAGGGCGTTGAGCCGGTCGGCCATCCAGGTCGGCCTGTCGGCCTCGACCAGGGACAGCTGGTCGGCCGCCGCGATGGCTCTGAGCACCGCCCGCTCGCCGGCGTCGTCGCGGTCAGCCTTCTCCTTCGCACGCCGCGAACGCCGCCGCCGCCAGTCCGCCAAGGCGCGGCCGGGCGGCCGTACTCCACGCGCGCTCCACAGCGCGGCGACCCCCCGGCCCAGCCCCTGGGCGACCACTCCCACGGCGGTCGCGCCCGCCACCGTCGCGGCGACGAGGAGGACCACGCCGCCCGGAGAGGCCAGGGAGGCGTCCGCAGCCCACGTGGTGATGCGCCGGCGCAGCAGGTCTGCGTCGAACGCGTGCTCAGCGCCGAGCGCGGTCCCCGCGGCCGCGACGGCCAGGTACAGCAGGCCGGGCAGGGCGAGCAGATTGATCCACCGTTCGGCCAGCTTCTGGCCGAGCGCTGACAGGAAGCCGGTCACGGAGCGTCCGTGGCGGCGCGCGCCGGCAGTTCACGTCCGTCGATGCCGCAGCGCGGCGGCTCCTGCCACGGCCGTACCCGGCCGCGCCCGGAGCAGATGCCGCGCGGGCACGCCCACCACTGTGCGCCGTGATCGCCACGCAGCGGCAGCGGCTCGTACGCGCGGGAGGACCCGAAGAGCGGCCGCCCCTCGATCTGCTGGAGCAGGTGGTCGAGCGCGTCGAGGTCGCTCTCAGCCGCCGGCCCGACCGTGCCCGCGGCCATCGCCGTACGGATCCTGGTGAAGGCGGCGTGCATCCCGTGGGATCGGGCCAGTTCCTCCAGCGCCGGGTCGCGCAGTTCGCGGCAGAAGACCGACACCTTCTGATCGAGGGGAATCGTCATGCTCTCGTTCTACTGCCCGCGGTCATGGTCGAAGAAGATAATGCTGCCAGGATTCGAGAAGGGGCCTGGCTCATGCGTGAGACGCTGATCGCGGCGCTGCGGGCTCGTATCGAGCGGGCGGAGCACGGTGAGGCGGGCGCGGTGCTCGACGTCGCGGCCATCGAGGAGACCGCGGCGCTCCTGCTGTCGACGGCTCGCCCGCACGCCGACCTCGACGTCGTCGAGACAGTCTGCCAGGTGTACAACCATCGCCAGAACGCCTTGCGCGACTCGCATCCCGCCTTGGGCAGGGACGAGGACCTCTATCAGGCGGCGCTGCTGTTCGGCCTGCTGTTCGACCTCGATCCCCGGCGGGTGCCCTCCCCTCTGCGCGAGGGTATCGCCGCCGCCCCCTCCACCAGCCCGGACCGGCCCGCCGCGCTCCTCATACGGCCCGCGCAGCAATTGCACGAGCACTACCGCGGGAGCGGCGGCATCGAGGGGCTGCGTACCGCCGTGGAACTGTTCCGGCGCGCGACGCAAGTCGCGCCCGCCGGCACCCCCAACCACGTCACCGCCTCGATCAACCTGTGCGGTGTGCTGTGCAACCTGTACGACGAGACGGGCTCGGCGGACCTGCTCCGCGAAGCCGTGGACGCCGGAGCCGCGGCGGCCGCCCACGACCCGGGCGACGGGGAGACGGACCGCTTGGACAACTACGCGATCGCCCTGCGCAAGCTGGCCTATCACGGCGGCGGCAGAAGCGTCGCGATCGAGGCCCTGGAGTTGACCCGCGCGATCGCCCGAACCACACCGCAGGGCCACCCCGCCCTGGGCCAGCGACTGTTCGAGTACGCCATGACGCTTTCCCACCTGCACGAGCACAACGGCAGCCTGGCCACCCTCACCCGTGCCATAGCGGTGTACCGTCAGGCCATCGCCTACGGCACGGTCAACGCCGACGAGCCCTTGTCGTTCCTCTGCGTGGCGCTCACCCGCCTGTACGAGCGCACCCGCGTCGCGGCACCGCTCGAAGAGGCCGTCCAGTGCGCCCGGCAGGCCGTCCGGGCCGCCCCGCCGGAGAGCGTCCGCCTGAGCCAGTGCCAGACCAACCTCGTCCTCGCGCTGCGCGCGGAATACGAGCGGACCGGGCTGCTCGAACCGCTGCGTGAGGCCATCGCCCTCGCCCGAGCCGCCTGCGCCGCGGCCGTGGACGCGCATCTGCGCGGCCTGTACCTGTCCAACCTGAGCGTTTGCCTGCTACGCCTGTATTGGCGTACCCGGCAGGTCGATCTGCTCCACGAGGCCGTGGACCGGGCAGAGCAGGCCGTCCGTCTGACGAGCGAGGACTGGCCCGAACATCCGAACGTCCTGAACAACCACGCGACCGCCCTGCGCTGGCTGTACCAGCGGACCCGCGAGCCCCGGGTCCTGGAGCGGACGATCGCCGCCGCGCGCGCGGCGGTCGTCGCGGCCGCCGACGACCTGGTGATGAAACCGATGGTGCTGGCCAACCTCGCCACCGCCCTGCACGACCTGTGGGGTCTGACGGGAGACCTGGACACGCTGGCCGAGGCGGTCGACCGGTCCCGTGAAGCGTATCGGGCCGCCACCGGTCCGGCCGCCCAGTACGTGCCGAGGCAGCAACTCCTTTCCAACCTGTGCGGGTGCTTACGGGAACTCGGCGAGCACAGCGGCGACGTCGACCACCTCCGCGAAGCCGTCGAGATCGGGCGTGCGGCGGTGGCCCGGGGCGATCACCAGGAGATGGGCGACTGCCTGGTCAATCTCGCGAGCAGCCTGTACACGCTGCAGGCGAACACGAACGAGCCGGGACTGCTGGACGAGGCCGCCGAGACGGCGCGCCGGGGCGCGACCCTGGATTCGGCGCCGGCGTACTCCCGGATGCTGGCCGTGGCGGCTTGGACGCTCTCCGAGCTCGACGCCGGCCGTCCCGCCAAGGCGCTGGAGGCGGTCGACTACGCCGTCGAAACCCTCCTGCCCGCGCTCGCCCCGCACGACGGACGGCGGCTCGACCGCGAGTACGGGCTGGAGCCGGTCTCCGGCCTCGCCGCGATCGCGGCCGGCACAGCTCTGACGCTCAGGCTCCCGGACAAGGCGGTCGAGCTGATCGAACGCTGCAGGGGCGTGCTCGCGGCTGAGTCGATCGCCGTGCAACGCGACCTCAGACGTCTGCGGGAGGTGGCGCCCGGCCTCGTCGAAGAAGTGGACACGCTGCGCCGTCTGTTCGAGAGGTCCCCGGACGGCGCGGGGGCCGCCACGGACCCGGCCGAGGCGGCCACGCTGAGCGAGCGGTCACTGCTGGCAGGACGCTGGCACGCTGTCCTGGCCCGCATCCGCGCGCTGGACGGCTTCACGACGTTCCTCCGGCCGCCGCCCGCCCCCGACCTGGCGCACTTCGACGGTCCTGTCGTCGTGATCGGGCTGTTCCGCGACGACGGTTACGCGCTGCTGATCGAAGGGCCGTCGCGGGTCCGCCACGTACCGCTCCCGGGCCTGACGGGGCGGGAGACGGTAGCCAGGATCCAGTCCTTCCTGGCGGCGACCGACCCGGACCCCTACGCCACCCTCAGCGAACGCGAGCAAGCCGACCAGGCGATCCTGTCCGTCCTCGGCTGGCTCTGGGACGTCGTGGCCGATCCGGTGCTGCGGGCGCTCGGTCACACCTCCCCGCCGCCTCCCGGCGCCGCCTGGCCGCGCGTGTGGTGGTGCCCTCTCGGAGGCATGGCCCTGCTTCCCCTGCACGCCGCCGGCCACCACGGTCACTTGAACGCCGTCCTCGATCGCGTGATGTCGTCCTACACGCCGACGCTTCGCGCCCTGCAGCACGCCCGCGGCCGCGGGCGCCGGAACGGCACGCCGAGAACGCTCGTCGTCGCCGTGCCAGCCACGCCGGGTATGGACCCGCTGCCCGGGGTCACGTCGGAAAGGGACGGCATCACCGGTCTCATGCCCGCTGTCACCGTGCTGGAGGGCGGGCACGCGATCCGCGAGAAGGTGCTGGCGGACCTGCCCGAGCATGCGATCGCCCACTTCGCCTGCCACGGCGTCAGCCGATGGGACGCCCCCTCCCAAAGCGCCCTGATGCTCTCCGACGCCGACCCGCTGACGGTCGCGGACATCGCCCGGCTCGATCTCGACGGGGCCGGGCTGGCCTACCTGTCGGCCTGCAACACCGGTGATCCGAGCACCCGCGTGCCGGATGAGGCCGTACACATCACGTCGGCCTTCATGCTCGCCGGGTTCCCGCACGCCATTGGCACCCTGTGGCCGATCGACGACCAGAAGGCAGCGGTGATCTCGAACGAGTTCTACCGGCGACTGGCCGAGCGCGGCCTGGACGTCGACGCCGCTCCCCATGCGCTGCACGACACGATCCGGCACAGGCGGGACATGGCACCTGGCCGGCCGCTGGAGTGGGCGGGTCACATCCACGCGGGACGCTGAAGGAGACACGCCAGATCGCATGGGAGCCATTTCCGGATCCCAGCGCGCGGCTGTCACGAGTAATGTGCGATTCCCCGCATCGGTATCTCACCGGGAGGCCGTATGGCTCCAGACAATCGCCGCGTGCAGACCGCAGTACTCGACAGCCCCGACTCCGACCATCCGCTCTCCCTCCCGACGGACCGGAAAGAGGCGGACTGGTATCTGTCCCGGTATCGCGGAAAGGCGTTCTACTGCGGATTGTGGCTCGGGGGTTGCGGATGGCGGCTCACCGCCAAACTCTACGGTGACCGGGTCTGCCATTTCGCGCATCTTCCCGACCCGGAGGGAATGGCCCCCGCCTGTGAACGCCGGGGCGGAATCGAAAGCGCCGACCATCTCTTCATTCATCGCGGCCTGACGTCCCGCATGGGCGAACAGCAGCGCTTCGACGGCCGGATGGACAAGGAGCGCTGCACCGACCTTCTCGTACGCCGCCGCAGGAGCAGGTCGGTCGTCAAGGTTCAGTTCGTCAACCTCACCCCCGCCGAATGGGCGGAGCAGGACGAACTCCTGCATGCCCAGTTCGAGCACGTGAATTGGATGGTCGGCCCCACGGCGACCAGAACCGGCCGCCATCTGCTGGAGCGCGACGGCTACGCGTTGCATGTCCGCTGCGCGGAGGGAAGAAACGGCGTGAGGGCAGTCATGGTCGGCACCGAGACCCGCGACGGCGACCTCGAATGGAGCAGCCTGAACGATTGCGAGTTCACCGACAAAGGGCTCGTCACCCCGTTACTCCGCAACACCCGAACCGGCGGCCGCGCCACAACGCCGCCCGGTTTCCCCCTGGCGGTCAAGGACGTCGTCGTCCGCCCTCAGGAGCCGGTCACCAGGCCTGATGTCCTGCCTCACTCCCATGTCGCGGCGATCGAGGTCGTCGTGGGCGAACGCGAGCCGATCAAAGCCCGCCTCGCGCTGCCCGGCCATGATGTTTTCGTGGTCGGCGAGCCGTACGCGCTGGTAGAGCCAGCCTCGGTCGACGCCGCCGGGGTGGAAGGACATCCCGTCCCGACATGGACGATCTTCAGCGCGGGCGTCACCCCGCTCAACCCGCCCGAGCCGGAGGCGGACAAGGCCCCCGCGCCGGACGAGCTGATCCGGCACAGGCTGACCACCCTCATCGCCGAGCTCCGCAAGGCCAGGAACGCGGGTCGGCACGACGAGGTCCTGGCCATGCTCGACGCCCACCGGGCCCTTCTCAGCGAGCTGACCCGCAGGGAATTCCGCTCCGAACGTGCCAAGGTCATCGAGGTGGATCGCTGGGCGCATGCCAGGACGCAGGCCCACCGGCCGAGCCCTGCGCCGGCTGCCCGGCGAGAGACGACACGGGCGCTCGGTGGCGACCCGCCGGTCCGGGTGTCCATGGACGCGGTACGCCACGAGCTCGCGCTGCTCCTCGCGCAGCTTCGAGGGGCGAGGACCAAGGGTGACCACCGACGCATCTCCCAGTTGCTCGACGACCACGCCGCTCTGACGGAATCCGCCGCCGCCGACCCCGCTCTCGGGAAGCTGACCAAGGAGATCGAGACGTTTCGCCGGTCCCCGTCCTCGGACCGGCTGCAGGAGATCATCGACGAGCTGCACGAGGCGAAGCGCGGTGATCGGGTCGAGCGCGTCCGAGCCCTGATGAAGGAGGGTACGCATCTCGTCATGCGCCTCGGCGATGCGATCGGCCCCGAGCAGCGGCAGGAACTGGTCGACAGCGGCCAGTGGCTGGCGGAGGCGGCCGAACGCGGCACCGGAGGACGATGACGCGGAAGCGGGCCGCCTCCCGCGTCCAGGCCTCTCGGAAGGCGAGAACGCTTGAGCATCGGTTCCGGGACCGGCTCGGACGTGGACGCGGGTATGAGTCGCGGCCGGGCACGGCGCCGAGGTGGGGGTGGCCGGTGAGGTGACACCAGGCGGGCAGGTCGATGGGGGCGGCCGGGTCGGTGCTGGCCTGGAGGTTGGTGGCGGTGCCCGCGCCGTATTCCTTGAAGTGCCGATGCCGATGAGAAAGTCGGCACTTCGGTTCCGGTGGGTGAGGCCGCCTCAGTCGGCCTCAGTGGGTGTCCCGCTCGGCAACACGGTTTCGTACTGTGAGCTGGGGTTTTGGTGCACGATCAGAGCGGCGGCTGCGACCATCTCAAGGTGTTGTTATCGCTTGCCTACCGGTTGGTGAGGGCCTTGTTCAGTCTGCTGACAGTGCTGGTTCGCGCTGATCTACATAAGGACGCTGAGCTGCTGGCGCTCCGGCACGAGAACCAGGTACTCCGCCGTCAACTCGGTGGCCGGCCACGGTGGGATCATGCCGACCGACTCTGGCTTGCGGCGTTGGCGCGACTGATCCCCCGCCATCGATGGGCGGAAGTCTTCCACGTCACCCCAGCAACGATCTTGCGCTGGCACCGCAACCTGGCAGGACGTAAGCGGACCTTCACCGACAGGCGACGCCCGGGACGGCCCAGCACCCACCAGCCCGTCAAGACGCTGATTGTCCGGATGGCCCAGGAAAACCCAGCCTGGGGGCACCGGAGAATCCAAGGCGAGTTGGCGCGCCTCGGCTACAACATCGCGGCCTCCACAGTATGGGGGATCCTGCACGCCGCGGGTATCGATCCGGCACCCCGCAGGGCTGGGCCGACCTGGGGGCAGTTCCTGACCGCTCAAGCCCACGCGATCATCGCGTGTGACTTCCTCGTCGTCGAAACGGTGCTTCTCAAGCGGCTGTACGTGCTGGTGTTCATCGAGCACGGCACCCGGCGACTGCACCTGGCCGGAGTCAGCAGACACCCGACCGGAGCATGGACCACGCAGCAAGCTCGCAATCTGGTCATGGACCTTGGCGACCATATCGCCGAGCTTCGTTTCGTGATCCACGATCGGGACCCGCTCTTCACCTCCGCCTTCCGGGAGGTCTTCCAAGCCGAAGGGCTACGGAACAACACCACCATGCCGCGAACCCCGAGGATGAACGCCATCTGCGAGCGGGCCATCGGCACCCTGCGCCGCGAACTCCCGGACCGGACCCTGATCCTCAACGAACGCCACCTGGCCCTCGTGCTGCACGAGTATCTGCTCATTACAACAGGCACCGTCCGCACCATTCCCGGCAACAGCGTCCTCCGGACATCGTCGCGCAGCCCGCCCGGCACATGACCGCCCTCGACGACCTGTCATCCGCCCGCCGAAAACCCGTCGTCACAGGCACGATCAACGAATACCACCACGTCGCCTAACCGCAGCGCAGACCACGTAACTCAATATTCGAGCGGCACACGGTCTGCCAGGCCGTAGGGCCGGTGGCGTGCCAGATGTTCATCCCACCTGGTTCCAGCGCGCGCCGCAGCAGGGCAGCGGTGTGCACGGCGCCCCGCATCAGCAGGCCCGCGCGGTCCGGGCCGATGGCTCGTCATCCCGGGAGCCGGTCATTTCCTTCCTGAGGAAGCTCCGGCGGCCGTGGTGAAAGCCCTGCTCGAATTCCTGGTCGACACGGGGAGCGCCAGACGGCGTTCGTTCCCCCGCCGCTCCAAGGCGCACTGCGGTGGCAGGGCCCTACCCAGGGCACCGCCGCCGCATCGCCGGAGAGTTGGCGGCCGTAGCATTCACGCTCTGACCCGCACCCGTGAGGCACTGAAGGCGGCTGTGGGGCTGGACACGTCCGTGATCGGATGGACGAAGAGTGTGGCCATTCACGCTGGGAAGGGATCGGCCCCCGCAATCCGCTCATGGGACTTGGCGAACTCCAGGACCAGCGTGACGGTCGGGTGCGGGACCACCCGCACGTCGACCGGCCCTTCGCCGCGCGCGGAACCCGGCCATGCCGACACCGGCCACCCGGCTGGGCCGCGGCGGCCACGCGACCTCCCACCCATGCTCGTGCGCGCCGGATCGTATGACCCCATGCCAAGAGGCCATCGACCGGGCATTCGTTCAAGACGCTGGCGCACGGTGACGGTGACAGTGGGGCCATGAGCCACGACATCATCCAGAACACCTTCCAGGCGCTCGCGAGCAACGACCCCAATCGCATCGCCGCGGTCTTCACCGAGGACGCCGAGTGGCTGTCGCCCCCAAGGAAACGCCACCGCCGTCGCGCCCGAGGCGAGTGACCACATGGTGGGTAGGAAGGCGATCGTACGCTTCTCCGCCGAGGACTTCCTCGCCTGTTCGCCCTTGACGTCGGCGTCACCTTCCACGCATCCCGTACCGACGGCGACCGGGTGACCGTGGAGGCGACTATGACGGCGACACCCTGGTCTTCCTGGCCGTCTGGCCGGTCGCCAAGCTCAGGAGCGGCACGCCGTTCCGGACCTGAACTCGCGCGGCGACACGCCATAGGCCGTGCGGAAGGCCCGACTGAAGTCGCCCGGCCGGCCGAACCCCCAGCGGGCAGCGATCTCGTGGATCGGCACGTCGGCCAGGGCGGCGTCGGCGAGGTCACGGCGTATGCGCCCGAGGCGCTGGTCGCGGATCCACGCCGAGACCGTGTCGCCCTGCTCCTGGAACAGCCGATGGAGGTAGCTGACCGAGATGTAGTTCGCCGCCGCGACCGTCCGCGGGCTGAGCTCGGGATCATGCAGATGGCGCTGAATGTAGGCACGTAGGCGCAGGCCAAGGGCCTCCCGTTGGGAGCTCGACCGGGGGTCCTGCTCGGATTCGAGCAGACTGGAGAAGCACGCGGCCACGAGATCCACCAGCACCATCCCGAGCCGCTGCCCGTCCGCCGGGTTGAGCGACAGCTTCTCGTCGGACAGGTCCTCGATGAATTGTTTGAGCAGCCCGCTCATTCCGCCGTCGACGGACACGCCGTGCCCGAGGAGAGCAGCCATCACGTCACCGCGCAGCGGCAGCAGCGGCTTCGGGATGGCGAGCATGGCCAACTCCAGATGATCACGTCCGTCGGTCTGCAAGCTCATCTCCTCCAGCCCGGCGAGGTCGTGCGCGTAAAGATCACCGACGGTTACGGTGTCCTGCAGCCCCGACCAGGTCGCGTTCACGGTGCCGTGCAGCGGCACAATGAGATGGACCACGTCCTCATGCTCGGTGCCCGCGCGGCATGGCTCGCGTTGAGCCGTCACCGGATGAAACCTTTTCACCTCCAGCACGGCCACGCCGAGATCAAGCACACGTGCGCTGGCGCAGAGATCCCCTCTGTCGATCTCCCGGCTCATATCCGCGCCAGCGGCCCAGTCTCTCCAGGTCATCACACGCGAACGAGACGTTTGTTCTCCATTCACCCGTATCCTCATTTCCCAAAGTCAGGGCAGACGTCAGCGTTACCGGCGTATTTCAGGATGTCCAGCGCAGAGAGTCGCCGAGATCTCAGCGCAGCATCCACAATCTCGATCGCGAGGTTCTCCCCAGTTTTTGGGATCAGCAGATCGGGACGTTTGCTTTTGCGACGGCGGCCACGTGGGCCGGATGGGTGAGCTGTGGATGGTGGCCGGTTCCGGGGATGACGGTCACCCGGGCGTCGAGGGTGGCGTCGATCAGCGGATCGAATTCGCCGGTGACGAGGCGAACCGGCACCGGGCAGGTGGCGGCCAGTGTCCGTAGCTCCGCGCGTTCGCTGTGCCGTTGTGCTCGGTCGAGCCACCGCGCGGTTGCGCGTGCTCGCCCCCGAGGTGAAGCTGACCGTCGACACCCCCGGCGGCGTGGTCGTCGCCCTCGGCGACACCGAGATCGCAGGCCGCGTGCAGCTGTTCTCCGGCTCGGCCGTGCGGGGGCGGGCGGTGCTGGTCAACGGCCTGCCCGGGATGCTCTCCTGGCGCGAGGACGGCACTCCACTATCGGTCCTCATGTTCACCGTCGCCGACGGACGGATCTCGGGCATCGCGGCCCTGGTCGACCCGGCCCGGCTGGCGGCGATGGACCTGCCCGGCCCGGCGTGAGTCGCCGGCCGGAATCGTCAGAAACGGTAGTGCGCGACCGTGGTGCCCAGCCTGGAGAAGGCCGCGCTGAGCGCCGACAGTCGGGTCCACAGGCGCAGGGCCGGAGGGAACTGGTCGACCTCGGGCTCCCGAGTGAGCAGGATGTGCCGGATCAGGGTCAGTCGCGGGTTCCACCGTACGGGGTCGAGGCGGTCGAAGCCGGGGGACTTGAAGAGCGGGACCAGGAACCGGCTGCCGGAGTAGTGTTTCGCTGCCCAGACGGTGAATCTGGTGTAGACGTTGAACGCTATCTCCCCACTGGGAAAGTGGCTGGTGAGACGGTCCAGCAGCGTGATCATCTCTTCCTGGGAGAGGAAGGGCAGCACGCCGTCGGCGACGATCACGGCGGGGCGGTCGGCGGGGAGCGCCTCCAGCCAGCCGGGCTCGGTCAGGTCCGCGCCGATCGTGTGCGTGTGCGGCCGATCGGGGATGACCCGGTGCCGGGCGTCCACGACTTCGGGGAAGTCGACGTCGTACCAGTCCGCTGTGGGCGGCGGGTCGATGCGGAGGGCCCGGGTGTCGAGGCCGGCTCCCAGGTCGATGCCGATCGCGTCGGGGTGGCGGGCCATGAACTGCTGGGCCACCTCGTCCAGCTTCTTGGCGCGCTGGGCGACGTCGATGGCCGAGGCTGCGCTCCAGCGGAGTTTGCGGTGGTCGTAGCCGGTTTTGCGGATGATCTCGTAGGCCATGCGGTCGCCGAGTATGGGGCGTGGCAGGCGGCTGTCGAGCGCCCGGCCGCACAGCGTCACCCACAGGGTTTCCTGCAGCGGGGTCAGGGTGGGAAGGGTCACTCCCATGATGTCCTCCAGGCTCAGGTGGTGGGCATGTCGCGTCGGGTGAATCCGGCCAGGCCGGCCGCGACGAGGGCCGCCGCGACGACGGTCATGACGATCAGTGGCGTGGGCGTCATGACTCCGCCGGGGAGTTTCGGTACGTGCTCGAAGACCGACAGGTCGATGACCCACTGGTCGAGCTGCAACTCCAGGCCGACCCAGCCGAACAACATGCTCACCATGGCCACCGCGAACGTGCCGGCGACCAGCCGGGGCAGCAGCCCGAACAGGGCGAACGCGACTCCGGTGAACACCCACACCACAGGGAGTTGCACGAGAGCGGCGGCCAGGAGGCGGGATAGCTCACGGGCGACGTCGCCGGTGTTGAGTCCGTGCGCCAGACCGGCCGCCGTCCCGAAGGCGATCAACCCGAGCACTGGGCCGAGCAGTATGAACGCGAAGTGGCTGCCCGCCCAGCGCAGCCGGCGCACCGGGGTGGCCAGCAGGGGCTCGGCCCGCCCGTCGCGCTCTTCGTTCCTGAGCAGCAGCGCGGCCTGGATGGCGAAGCCGGCGCTGACCAGGCCGAGCATGGTCATCATGGGGGCGAGGAACTGGTCGACGAGCGGGCCGGGACCGCCGAGCCGGGCCAGCGCCTCTCGGGCCGCGGCGCCGCTGTTGTCCATCAGCGTCCCAAGGCTCGCCGACATCGCGCCGACCACGAGCCCGACCAGGGCGAGTCCGGCGAGCCGGCTGATCAGCGGCCCGCGGTGCAGCCGCCAGGCCAGCGCCAGCGGGCTGCGCAGGCGGGGTCCGGCGGCGGCCGGGCCCAGTCGGGCCTGGAACATGCCGGCGCCGAGGTCGCGCCGCTCCGACAGCGCCACGGCCAGCACGATCAGCGCCAGCACGGCGCCGGCCGCGAGCGTGAGCACCCACCAGCGTTCGCCGCTGTAGGGCCGCAGTGCCTCCGCCCAGCCGAGCGGCGTCATCCAGGACACCCAGGCGGGCCCGTCACCGGACTGCGCGGCGACGTCGCCGACGCCGCGCAGCAGGATCGCGGCGCCGAGCGTGCTGATCCCGATGGCGCGCGCGCCGCCCGCGCTGGTCGTGAGCTGCGCTGTCACCGCGCCGATCGAGGCGAACGCGCAGGCGGCCACCGTGAACCCGAGTCCGAGCGCCAGGGAGCCGGCGGTGGGCAGGCCCTGGCCGATCAGCGCCACCGCCGAGGCTATGCCCAGGACGAGGGCGGCCCCGCAGGTGACGATCAGGGTGGCGGCCAGGTCGGCGTGGCGGGACACCGCTGTGGCCCCGACCAGTTCGCGCCGCCCGGCCGCCTCTTCCGTACGCGTGTGCCGGATGACCGTGAGCAGGGCGAACAGCGCGACCATGAACGTGACGAATCCCGACCGCCAGGCGACGAGCTCGCCGAGGCTGGATCCGTTCAGCACGCCGTAGGCGATGGTGAAGGCCCTGGTGTGGACGCTGGTCTCGTAGTAGTGCTGGCGGGCCTCGGCCGTGGGGTACGCGCCGGTGAAGGCGCCGACGAACACCACCGGGATCATGCAGATGAAGGCCACCCACAGCGGCAGCAGCACACGATCGCGCCGCAGCACCAGGCGGATGAGCTTTCCCGTGCCGGCGAACGCGTTCATCGTCCTGCCTCCGTGTGCCGGCCCTTGACGTTCACGGTCGCGCGGTCGTAGTGCCGCAGGAACAGTTCCTCCAGCGTCGGAGGCCGGCTGACCAGGCTGCGCACGCCGACCTTGGTGAGGTGGCGAAGTGCGAGGTCCAGCGCGGCGGCGTCGACGCTGAAGCGTACCCGGCCGCCGTCGGCGCGCAGGCCGTGCACGCCCGGCAGGCCGGCCAGCCCGTCCGGTGGGGCGGCCAGCTCGGCGTCGATGGAGGTGCGGGTGAGGTGCCGCAGCTCGGCCATGGTGCCGGTCTCGACGGTACGGCCGTCGCGGATAATCGTGATCCGGTCGCAGAGTGCCTCGACCTCGGAGAGGATGTGGCTGGACAGCAGCACCGTACGGTCACCCGCGCGCCGCACCTCCTGGATCGTCTGCCGGAAGACCTCCTCCATCAGCGGGTCCAGGCCGGAGGTGGGTTCGTCGAGGATGAGCAGCTCGGCGTCGGAGGCCAGCGCGGCGACCAGGGCCACCTTCTGCCGGTTGCCTTTGGAGTAGGTGCGGCCCTTCTTGCGCGGGTCGAGGTCGAAGCGTTCGATCAGCTCGTCCCGGCGCCGCCGGTCGAGGCTGCCGCGCAGCCGGCCGAGCAGGTCGATGGCCTCGCCACCGGACAGGTTGGGCCACAGGGTGACGTCGCCGGGCACGTACGCCAGGCGGCGGTGCAGCTCAGCGGTCTGTGTCCAGGGGTCGCCGCCGAGCAGCCGGGCGGTGCCCGCGTCGAGGCGCATCAGGCCCAGCAGGATCCGGATCGTGGTGCTCTTGCCCGCGCCGTTGGGCCCGAGGAAGCCGTGCACCTCGCCAGTCCGTACGACGAGGTCGAGGCCGTTCAGTGCCCGTGCCGGGCCGAACGACTTGACCAATCCGGCCATGGAGATGGCATCGGTCTCAGTCATCATGGGTGTCCTTATGTGGTGATGAGGAGAGGGCTAGAGATCGTCTCCCCGCTGGGCCTCCCAGGCGGCCTGGGCGGCTTTGAGCATGGTGTCGTCGGCGTACAAGCCGTGGGTGTAGATATCGAGCATGGGCAGCCCGATGCGCCGCAGCACGTCGGGACCCATCCGCTCGAAGCCGAGCGCGCGGGTCAGGGGTGGCGCCATGGTCAGCGTGGCCAGGCTCACCAGCACGGTGAGCACGGCCAGCGCCCGCACGTCGGAGGACTGGCGCATCGAGCCGCCGGCGATCCCGTCCCGGAAGAGCTGCTCGGTCTCCTCCACCAGCGTGTTGACGAACGTGGTGGCCGCGGAGGAGTCCTCCTCGATCGCGCGCACCATGTACTGCACATGGAGGCGGTACTCCTCCGAGTCCGACAGATATTCCTGGGACAGATCCCGCACGCCGACCAGGTCGGCCACGGTCCGGGCCCTCCGCACCAGGATCTGCAGGACGTGCTCGTCGCAGACGCTCCGCAGGTTGTCCTTGCTGCCGAAGTGCCGGATGACCAGGGCGGCGCTCACCCCCGCGGTGGCCGCGATGGCGCGCAGGTTCGTCTTCTGGAAGCCATTGCGGGCGAAGTGCGCGATGGCGGCGTTACGGATCTTGGCCTGAGCGGTCAGATCCATCGAAGGTGCTGAACACACGTTTAGTATAGTAAACACATGTTCAGCACTATGGCAACGAGGTCAGAACGTGGTGAGGATGATCTTTCCGTGGACGTGTGCGGTGCCAAAACTCGTCCATGACGTCTGGCCTGGGCTTCTATCCTCGACACTCGTGTCCCTACGCCTCTTGTATCTGCTGATGGTCCGGTTGTTCGGCTGGTTGATGCTCCTCACGCGGGACGACGCGGCCAAGGAGGTGGAGATCTTGGTGCTGAGGCATGAGGTCGCCGTCCTGCGTCGTCAGGTCTCCCGGCCGCAACCGGACTGGGCCGACCGGGCGCTGCTGGCCGCACTGGCGCGACTGCTGCCCACGCGGCTTCGTCTCCATCGGATCGTGACGCCGGGCATCTTGCTGTCCTGGCACCGCCGGCTGGTCAGCCAACGCTGGACGTACCCAAACGCGGCCGGGCGTCCACCGATACCGGACGAGTTGCGTGCTCTCGTGATCCGGCTGGCCAGGGAGAATCCCCGATGGGGGCACCGGCGGATCCGGGGTGAACTGCTCAGCCTCGGCCATCGAATCGGCGAAGGCACCATCCGCCGAATCCTCGCCGCAGCCGGCCAGGGCCCAGCGCCACGTCAGACCTCACCGACCTGGCGACAGTTCCTCACCTCGCAAGTCTCCGGCTTCCTGGCGTGCGACTTCATGCACGTCGACACCGTGTTCCTCAAACGCCTGTACGTCTTATTCGTCATGGAGATCGAAACACGCCGCGTGCACATACTAGGCATCACCTCCAACCCGACCGGTGCCTGGACCGCCCAGCAAGCCCGCAACCTGCTGATGAACCTGGGAGAACGCGCCAGCGCCTTCAGATTTCTCATCCGGGACCGTGACGGCAAGTTCCCCTGCTCGTTCGACGAGTTGTTCACCGCCGCTGGCGTGCGGGTCATCAAGACGCCCGTCCGGTCCCCACAGGCCAACGCGTTCGCCGAACGGTTCGTGGGAACGCTACGCCGTGAATGCCTCGACCACCTGCTCATCCATGGCGAGCGGCACCTGCGTAAGGTCCTGACCGAGTACGAACACCATTTCAACCACCATCGCCCGCATCAGGGCCGTTCCCTCCGCCCTCCCTTGCACGACCCCAGCCAGATGATCGACATGACCTCCCAGATCCACCGCCGAAGGACCGTCACAGGACTGATCAATGAGTACCACAGGGCAGCCTGATCACCCGGCAAACGCCCAGCTCAGCAGCAGTATCCGCGTTTTGGCACCGCACAAGCGCCCGGGGATCGACTCCGAGTAGCGGGCAGCCACGGCGTCGTAGGCGACGGCGAGGGCGGCCGAGGTCATCGGCGGCTCCGGAAGTAGACAATAAACAAGGTGGCGCCGGCCGCGAACAGCGGCATCGCCACCGCTAGCAGCACCAGGCGCAGGAGTCGGGTGCCGGGGTCGCCGACAACCGTCAGGACGCTCGACAGCACGATGAGCAGGCTTGAGAACATGGCGAGCAGCGCCCCGAGCACCCTCATTCTCATACGTGGCTCACACCTCTCCTACCGGGACTCCGCGTACCCGAACGGCACGCCACTGTAGTATCTGCCCACCACGATCTTGAACCCCTTGCCTTCCTGGTTCAGGTGGTCCACGACCGCCGACACGATGGCCGCTCCGGCGCCGTACAGGGTGCAAGCCGCCACGATCGTTCCGGCGACCAGGGCGCCCACTCCGGCTGTGGGAACGGCGGCGACGGCGCCGACCGCGGTGGCGACCGCCGCGCAGCCGCCGAACCCGACCGCGATCAGCGCGAAAATGTTCTTGATAAGCGTCGCGGTCGGCGCGTCGATGTAGAAGTTGCAGTACTCCTTGGTGTCAGTGTGCCCGCACTTCTTGCGGAAGCCGTCAGATTTGGGCGTGCAGGGCTTGAGGCCCTTCTCATCGACGCATCGAGCCTGGGCCTCGCCGTAGAGGTCGCAGCCGTCAGGCTCGACCTTGGCCATCCTGCACTTAAGGTAGGAGTTGCCGGACAGGCGACACGCGTCGAGGCCATGCCCGTCCTTGGTGCGGCATTCTTCGAAGTAGTCCGCCCCCTCGTGGCAAGTTTCGCCAGAGTACTTCTTGTCCCGGCATGTGAGGTAGAAGCCCCACGTTTGGCGGCAGACGGACTTGCTCGCGCCCTCGTCCCGGCATGCCAGATATTCACTGTCGGCATCCCGGCAGGTACTTACATCTTTCCGCTTGGACAAACAGGTCGAGAACGCGCCGTTCGCATCTTTACATACCGACTTGGAACGGTCGTCGCGGCACGCCGTGTAGACCATCTCGACGGTGTTGCAGTGGCTCCTGGAGTTCCTGTCCCGGCACTTGGCGTAAAGGTCGTCGGCCTCGTCGCAGACCTTCTTCGTCGACTCGTAAGCGGTGCGGCAGGTCATGTAGAACCCCTGCGCCTCCTTGCACACCGACTTCGACGAGGTGGCGCGACACTCCTTGTATTCGTTCTCCGCCTCCTTGCATTGCTTTCCGTAATTTGTCACGCACGACTTGTGCCCCTGGTTGACCTCTGTCTGGATCTTGCATTTCTTCTGGTTCGGCTTCTTCGCACAGGACGCATGCCCGTCGAGATCAACGTTGGTGAGCGGGTTGGCGTTGGCGTAGGCGTAGCGATTGAGCTGCACGGACGGGTCAGGCGAGAGGGACACGGAGTCGCGGGAGATGAAGCTACCGGTGGACGGCTGGTACCACCGAGCCGCCATGTTGATCTTCTTGGTGGTGGGGTCGGTGTAGGCACCCTGGAAGCCCAGCTGGTGCTGAGCTCCAGCCGCAGCGATGACCTCGCCGAAGGGGCTGTACGCGATCGAGTCGACCAGGCTTGTCCCATCAGCTGTGAAGGTGCCGACCAGGTCTCCGCGCAAATCGCTGAACGCCAGTGCCGGGCTGCCGCCATCGGACAGGCTGATGGTGTGACCGGTGGCATCCCGACCGTAGACAGCCTTCTTGATGTCGCCGGCGCCGATGACTGCCACAAGGTCATTGCGGGTGCCGTCGTAGACGTGGCGAGTGGTCTCTTGGCCCTCGGTCCGGGTCTCCATCCGATCAAGGGCGTCGTAGTTGTACCGGACGGTGTCGTCGTTGATGAGACGGTCGAAGGCGTCGAACTTGGTGATGCGGACTCGGCCGTTGGACTGCTCGGCGAGGGTGCCACGGGGGGTGTAGGTGTAGGTGTATCCGTCGCCCGAGGTGAGGCGGTTGCGTTCGTCGTAGGTGAATGTCTTGTCGCCGGCCCGGACGCGGTTCCCCGCTGCATCGTACTCATAGGCAGTCTTCACACTGTCGGGCGCGGTCCACGACGTTAGCCGGTTGGACCAGTCGTAGCTGTAGGTGTTGGTGCCCGCGCCCACCGAGCCCGCGGTGGTCTTGGAGGTCATGTTGTCGTCGAGGTCGTAGCCGTACTCGATCGAGGCGATCGGGGTGCTCGACGCCGTGGTGAGCTGATCCTTGGTGAGGCGGTTCAGCGTGTCGTAGGTATAGCTGCGACGGGCACCGCTCGAACCGTAGGACATGCTCGTCAAGCGTGCGGCCTTGTCGTAGCCGTAGTCGATCGTGGTGGCACTGACCGGATCGGTCGAAGTGTCCAGTCGATCGGCGCCGTCCCATGTGAAGGTAGTGGTGCCTGTGACGTCAATGCGCTGAACGAGTCGGCTGGCGGCGTCGTAGCCGTAGGCGTTGACGTCTCCACCCGGGCCGGTGGTTTTTAGCAGCAGGCCGCGGTCGTTTAGTGTGAAGGCGAGGTCGCCCGCCGCCACCATGCGGCCCGCCTGGTCGTAGTCGAATGTCCTGTCCTCGGTCGCGGCCTCGGCGCCGGTGCCGGTCTCCTTGATAAGGCGGTTGAGTTCGTCGAAGGTGCGGTCGATGTGGACTCCGCCGGGTGCGACGCTCCTTGCGGGGTTGCCAGCCGCGTCGTAAACGGTGGTCCAGGTCCGGTCCACGAGGTCGGGGTGGGCGGGTGTGGCCGGCTCGATCACCGACTCCGCCAGGCCCAGGGTGTTGTAGGTGGTGATGGTGGAGTGACCGCGCCCGTTGGTCGAGCGGGTCTGGTTACCCAGGGCGTCGTAGCCGAAAGAGGTGATGATCTTCTCAGTGGCCGACACAGGCTCCTGAAGCTCGATCATCTTGTTGGCGGCATCGAAGATCTTGCTGACGGTATGTCCTTCGGCCGAGGTCTCGCTGGTCGGGTTGCCGACCGCGTCGTAGCCGAACTTCCGGGTCCGCAGGACCGAGCCGTCGGCATCGAGCTCCTGGAGCTGGGTCTTGCGCCCAGCCAGGTCGTAGCTCGCGACGCTGGCCAGACCGAGCGGGTTGGTCGTCTTAGTGGGACGCCCGGCCAGGTCGTAGCCGAAGGTCGTGACGTTGCCGAGCGCATCGGTGATGGAGGTCATCGCGCCGGTGGCGTCGTAGGCGCGGGTGGTCAGGTCTCCGGTCGGCCGCGTGGTCTTGGTGAGAAGACCTGTGTCGTCGTACTCCAGTTTGGTGACGTAGGCGGCCTGCGATGGCTTGCGCTCGATCGTGGTCAGCGTGATTTGACGGCCGAGGTCGTCGTAGGTGGATTCGGACCGTGCTCCGGTGGGGTCATTCCTCCACAGGACCTCACCCAGCAGGTCGTAGCCGTAGGTCCACACACCGGCTGCCGCCGCCCCGGCCTTGGGGTCGGTGACCTGGACCTTGCGGCCGAGCCCGTCATACACCGTGTTGGTGGTCTGGCCTCGCTGGTTGGTGATGCTGATCGGCTGGCCTGCCTGGTCGTAGCTGGTTGTGACCTTGGGCGTGACCGGCTGACCGCCGGGAGGCGTGTAGGCGGGGAAGGTCTGCTCGGTGGCCCGTCCGGCCTTGTCAATAGTGAAGCTCGTGGTGCGGCCCTCTGCATCGACCTTGTGCGTACGGTCGCCGAAAGTGTTGTAGCCCAGCTTGGCCGTGGGTCGCTCAGTGACCGGCGCGCCACCCGCGCGCTCGACAGTGACCGGAGGCAGTCGCACCTGCGTGGGCAGACCAAGCGCATTGTAGGTAACCGAGGTGGTGAAGTCGGCGGCATCGGCACCGGAGACATTGCCACGGGCGTCGGTGAGCTCGGTAACCAGACCGCGGTCGTCCACCGTGAGCTTGGTGACCAGATCCTGCCCATCGCTGTGCACGGTCTGGCGGATGGCCTGGTTGCCAGCGTTGTAGTCGTACTCAGTGATCTCGGTGCGTCCGGTGCCGCCAGCGGACCGGCTGATCTTAATCACGTTGCTGTTGGCGTCGTAGCCATAGAGCGTGACCCTGTTCAGCTTGCTAGGGTCCGCGGTCTGTGAGGTGACGCGGCTGGCGGCGTCGTAAGCGGCGTCGATCCTGAGAGTGCCGTTGCCGGTGATCTGCCGGGTAAGGTTGCCCGCCGCGTCGTAGATCTTGGAGTCCAGCACCACGTCCCGGGGCGTGGCCGACCCGTTGAGCTTGGCACCCTTGGCGATGGTGTCGGCCGGCAGGTTGTCGCCATAGTAGGTGTAGGCGGTGGTGCGGCCCATGGTGTCGGTCTGCGAGGCAAGCCTCCCGGCTGGGTCGTAGGCGTAGGAGGCGGTGACCACGTCTGCCGCTGGCTGAGGGCTTACCGGGCTGCCCGTCCACCCCTTCAGCGTGGTCGTGGCCAACTCGTTGCGGGCCGTGTAACTGTAGGTGTAAACAGTGCCACGCTCGTCGGTGAAGCTGGTCTTCTGGCCGGAGGCGTCGTAGGTGTAGCGCTGGACGCCGCCTTCCGGATCCGTGATCGTCGCAGTACGGCCCTGGTCGTCGTAGGTGTAGGTGGTTGTGCGTGCTGGGTCGCCGCCGGTGAGGTCCTCCTGTGTCTCCGTCAGCGGCTTGCCGTCCGGGTCATAGGTCGAGCTCCACTTAGCGGTATGCGTTACTCCGTTGATCTCGTTCTTGATCCCGGAGCCCGTACGGGAGGTGACCCTGCCCTCGGTGTCGTAAGTGAGCGTCGTAGTGAAACCGCCTGGGTGAGCCGCCGAGATCTCTGTCTGCGTGACGACCCTCCCCAGCGCGTCGTACTCGTACTTCTTGACCAGGCCAGTGGGCGCGGTCTCGACGGCGAGGGCTCCGGCGGCGGTGTAGGCGTAGGTGGTCTCGTTGCCTTTGAAGTCCTTGGCTGACTTCACCAGCCCCGCCGGAGTGCTGCCGCCGCCGACTGCGGGCTCGCTGCCATCGGTGTAAGCCTTGCTCGTGGAGCGGCCGGTCGGGAAATCTTCCGTGGCCGGGGTCGTGACCTTGATCTCTTCACCGAACGCGTTGTGCGCCCACGAGGTTATGTACGTCTCGTCGGAGGCCGAGGCCGAGCGGCCGTCCCGCTGGGCGGTCTTCACATCGTTGCGCGGGTCGAACCGCTTGTCGGTGTCGACAAAGTAGTTGTAGTACTCCGTCGAGCAGTTCGCACCCGTCGTACGGCAGGTCTTCTTCGACAGCAGGTTCCCGCGGGCGTTGTAAGCCAGCTCCACCGCATTGCCGTTCGGGTCGAACACCTTGGCCGGATATCCGCCCACGTCATAGGCCCACTTGGTGGTCGCGCCGACCTGATCGGTGACCGACACCTGCCGGTAGCCACGCTGCGCGTCGGCGACGTAGGTGACGACCCCGTTGTGCGGGTCGGTCACCGTCACGGTGGCGAAGGTCGAGATGGTGGTCTGCTTGGTGTACGCCGGGTCCGACAGCTTCCAGGTACCGCCGTTGGGATCGGTGTGCGTCACCAACCGGCCGCCGTCCGGGTTGTAGACGTTGACCGCCTCTACCCGGCCCGACGGCTGGGTCACCTTGATCAGCTGCGGCTGCGGCTTCCCGGCTGCAAAGTGCCGCTGTACCGCCGCCCCACCCATCGGCCTGCCATAGATCGCGACCTCATCGATGTCGCCGTTGAAGGGGAACAGCGCGGTGCTGACCGTGCTGGACGGCCAGGCCGTGGAACCGTACCCGGAGCCGATCCGGGTCTCCGCCATGTCACCGTGCTGGATCTCCCCGGCCAGAGTACCCACCGCGGCCCCGTCCAGGTACAGCGTCTGCGTGTGCTCCGCGGGCGCCGAGCTCGAAGCGGGCTTGGTCTCCACCGACGACAGCACCACATGGTGCCAGGCGCCGTCGTTCACCGCTCTGGAGGAGGTGATCGGAGTCTGCGCGACGGTGGACAGGCCGGTGAAGAACTGGCCGCGCAACTTCCCGTCGGTGCCCACGTACACCACCGGCGTGAACGCCGACGGCGTACTGTCCCCCGAGCTCTGCATCCCGATGACCGTGCCGGACGCGGTGGTCTTGAACCACGCCTCGACCGCCAGCTCCCCGCCCTGGCCGCTCACGGCGTTCCGCGGCAGTTGCACGAAGGTCGAGGTCGCCGCTCCCTTGAAGCGCATCGCGGTGTCCGGCGACCCGGCCAGCGCACCCGGCACCTGAGGGCCGAGGTCGGCCGGGGTGGTCCCGTTCAGCTTGGCCTGTTCCTCGGTGACGTTCCAGCCCGCCGCGCTCGCGACGGTGGTGCCCGTACGGGTCGCGCTCTCGTTCAGCCGGTAGTAGTACTCCGGCCCGGAATCGGTGATCACGCTCTTGTACCGCGAGGCCGTACCGTACGCATAAGTCGCGCAGGCTGTCGCCGAGGTCGGCGGGCACACCTTGACCAGTTGGTCGCCCTCATAGGTGTAGGTCCAGGTCAGCGCCTTACCGTCGATCGGGTCAGTGGACACGCTCGCCACGTGGTTCCCCGACCACGTGAACGCCAGCGACCTGCCACCCGTCGCGGTCACCTTGGCCAGCTTGCCGTCAGCGCCGCGGGTCAGCTCCTGCGCCCGCCCGCGATGATCGGTGATCTTTGTCAGGCGGCCAGACGCGTCGAACCAGTAGGACGTGGCCGACTTGTCCATCAACCGCCAGCCACCTGCCTGCTCGGCGGCCATCGTCGCGAACATCCCCGATGGAGGCGCGTACGAACCATTGCCCATCGGAGCGAACCGCAACTGCTCCCCGCTGGGATAGGTCACCAGCAGGCTTCCGGTCAGCTCCTCCTCGATCCGCATGTCCCAGCGGGTCGTCCACCCAGCGCCGAAGATCCCGTCGGTGCGCGGGTCCAGGCTGTTATAGGTGCGGCTCACCGACAAGGGTGGGCCCACCACCGCCACAGAAGCGTCCGTCGCCGTGGGCGCGTAGTTACCTGAGATGTGGTTGAACTCCCGGTTCTGCGTGCCACCCGCCAGCAGGCCGTTGATGTTCGCCTGCTCCGGCACTGGCGTGAACGTCCGCCACGAGGACGTCACCGTGGTGTAGGTCGTGGCCGCCTTCGCCATCCACGAGTATGTCTCGCCCCACTTCAGCCGCTCGTCGACAACCTGCCAGGCGCCGGTCGTGGTCCAATCCTTGGTCTCCGCCGCGGAGTCCTTGCACCAGCGCCAGTTCGGTGCGCTGCCCGCGCAGATCTGGAACCAGTACTTGACCTCGCCCTTGTTGAACGGCCGCGCATTCGCCGACAGCACCGGCGTCAAGGTGCCCACCTGGCTGTTGTTCTCCGGGGAGAACGACTCGAACGGCAGCGCCGCCACGGTTGCGTACACCCAGTCCGACCACGGCCCCGACACGCCGGAGGTGGTCGTAGCCCGGGCTCGCCAGCGGATCTGCCAGCCGTCGGTCAGCTTGTCGGCCGGGACGACCGCCCAGGCGTTGGTACCGGAGGCGTACTCCTTGTCCGAGGTGCCGGTCCAGATCAGTCCGGTGCCCTGCTCGCTCTTGGCCGGGTCGTGCTCGACCTCGACATTGAGTTTGCCGGGCCGGTTGTCCGGGTCGGTCACCCTGGCGTACATCGACGGTGTCAGCGACTCGGCGGTCCAGGAGGTGGTGCCGCGGATGGCCGGGTCCATGCCCAGTCCGTCCACGCTGGGCTTGCGCAGGTCGACGGTGGCCGCCTGCCAGGGCGACCATTGGCCTTCGGCGCCCGCGGTGGTGACGCCGCGTACCCGCCAGCGGATCTTCATGCCGTCGGTCAGCTTGCCGGCCGGGACCTGGAGCCAGGCGTTGCCGCCGGAGGCGTAGCTCGTGGTGCCCTTGCCGGACCAGATCAGGCCGCTGCCCTGTCCGGTCGCCGGGTCGTGCTCGATCTCCGCGCCCAGTACCAGCTTCGATCCGCCGGCGTCGGTCACCTTCGCGTACAGCCATGGCGTGGCCGAGGACAGCGTCCACGTGTCGCTGCCGCGCGTGGCCGGAACGGCGCCCAGGCCGTTGCCTGCGGTGCCACTCACCTGGATCGTGGCCGTCTGCCACTCCGACCACGGACTGGCCGCTCCGGCCGAGGTCGATGCCCGGACGCGCCAGCGGATCAGCCAGCCGTCCTTCAACTTGCCGGACGTCACCGCGGGCGTCTGCAGGGAGCAGACGCTCCAGGTCGAGCACGAGCCGCTCGACACCTGGCCACTGTCGGTCCAGATCAGGCCCGTGCCTTGCCCAGCGGCGGACGGGTCGTGTTCGACTTGCGCTTCCAGCTTCAACGACCGCGACTCGGGATCCGCCCCGGAGGCGGAAAAATACGGGGTCGCGGAGGACAACGTCCACAACCCGGAGGCGAGCTGTCCCGACGATGCCGAGACTTCCGACACCACCGGCTTGGAAGTGTCGACCCGGGCGGCCTGCCATTCCGACCATGGGCTCGCCACACCGGTTGAGGTGGAGACGCGCACCCGCCAGCGAATCAGCCAGCCGTCCTTCAACTTGCCGGACGTCACCGCGGGCGTCTGCAGGGAGCAGACGCTCCAGGTCGAGCACGAGCCGCTCGACACCTGGCC
>NZ_JBSFNK010000065.1:36799-37521 GCF_053587055.1 Nonomuraea sp. NPDC003707
CCAGCTTCAACGACCGCGACTCGGGATCCGCCCCGGAGGCGGAAAAATACGGGGTCGCGGAGGACAACGTCCACAACCCGGAGGCGAGCTGTCCCATCGATGCTGACATCTCCGACACCACCGGCTTGGAGGTGTCCACCCGCGCGGACTGCCAGTCCGACCACGGACCCGCCACCTGCCCGGACGTGGACGCCCGGACGCGCCAACGGATCAGCCAGCCGTCCTTCAACTTGCCCGCCGTCACCGCTGGCGTCTGTAGCGAGCAGACGCTCCAGGTCGAGCACGATCCGCTCGACACCTGGCCGTTCCCTGACCAGATGAGCCCGCTGCCCTGAGCGGTGGCCGACGGATCGTGCTCTACCTGCGCCTCCAGCTTCAACGGCCGCGCCTGCGGATCGGTGCCGTAGGCTGAGAAGTAGGGGGTCGTGGTGGACAACGTCCAGAGTCCAGAGGCGAGCTGTCCCGACGATGCCGACATCTCCGACACCACCGGCTTGGAGGTGTCCACCCGCGCCATCCGCCACTCCGTCCACGGCCCCGCCACCAGCGCGCCGGGAGAAGCGGTGGACTGCACCACGGCGCGCAGGCGCCAGCGGATCGACCAGCCGTTCTGGATCCCGTCCACGACGGGCGACGTGTGCGAGGCCGCACACGGCTGTCCCGTGAAACAGGTCTCCCCGAACGTCGTGCCCTGCCCCGACCAGATCAGGCCACTACCCTGC
>NZ_JBSFNK010000066.1:0-37520 GCF_053587055.1 Nonomuraea sp. NPDC003707
CTTCGGCATGGCGGAACCCTCCTGCCATGAGAATCCGCCTGCTCAAGGCTCCTGGCCAGAGGCAATCCCACACCCTTTAAGGAACGCAGCACTAGCCGCGTGAAGAGACCCCGCCGGATGAGCCGGGCGGGGTCTTGATGTGCGGTTGGCAGCTTGTGTGCGTCTTGTCGCTGGAGGCGTGTCGCCGTTGAATGCGGTCAGTCGCTGCTGAGCACGCTGGTGTTCTGGCAGGCGGTCAGGCGCCACTGCCCGTCCTCCTTTGCCATGACGAACAGTGGCGTACCCACCTCCTCCGTCCCGTCGGAGTTCCGATAGACCTGGCGCACCTTCACGGCTGCGACGTCGGGACGGATGAACAGAACGTGTTCGACCTCGAACGTCACCGTCGCGCCCTGCATTCCTCCGGGAAGCACCTGGTGCGTGAACGTCGAGATCGCATCACGGCCGAAGAGACGCTTGCCATGGCCCGTCGTCCAGATCGCGTCAGCACGGAACAGAGCAACGAATTCGTCAGGGAGTTCGTTGTTCTGGAAGTGCTCAACCGCGGCCACCACCTGCTTGATCGCTTCGATGTCGGCCTGGCTCGTCTGGTCAGCAAGGTTCGTTGTGCTCATGACGATGTACGATAAAACCTTAAGCCTGCTTGAGGTCAAGAGTGTCGACTGTGCCGGGCGAGGTCTTGTTGTGCGGTCATGCTCTCAGGCGAGAAGTCCGAGGGTCTCGGGCGCTTCCCAGGCGGTCAGCTGCCGCTCGGGGTCGGTTTCCTCATGCGCGAACTTGTTGATCAGATCGGCGAGGGCTTGCCGGTCCCGCTCGGACAGATCCTGCAGGAGGACGACCACGGGCTCGAGCGCCTGCATCCTAGCGGCGGGCGTGATGGCGTCGTCGCCGAGGTCCGGCCTGATGACGACCTCGGTGAGGGCTTTGGCGAGGGTGCGTTCGAGCGGGGTCATGATGGGCTCCTTGGCTGGTCGTTGAGGGGGCGCGATGCGTCCGCGCGGCGGTTGCCCCTGACATGGGAGCGGCCCGTGTCAGCCTGCCATCGGCCCGGCGAACCGGGCTTCCAGCTCGGCGATCATCTGGGCCAGCAGGCTAGTGTTCTCGCGCCGGGCCACCTGCGGACCGACCGTGTCGAGGCCTGCGACCTTCGTGATGCACTCATCGGCGGCCTGGGCCATCGTGGCGAACTCCGTGCGCGCGGTCGAATGGGGGTTGGCGGCCTCGAAGATGGTGGCGCGGTGCATGTCCTTGACCGACGTCATCGCCGCGCGTGCGGTGGACAAAGCGTCGCGGGCGCTGAACTCGTCGCCGTGCCCGGATCGCATGTAGCGGGTGGTCCAGACCCGGCGCCGGCCAGAGTCGCGCCGGGCGGGATCGGCCGACGGCCGGAACCTTCCAGACAGTCACCCCGGTTGGCCGCGATCACGCGGACGAGCCGGACGGCCCGCCGCAGCCGGTGACCGTTGGGCATCTGGACGCCGGCGGCGATGTCGGCGTAGCTGACCTCGCGCCCGTGGTTGCAGCGCAGCCAGATCATCACGTCCGCGACGTCTTCCTTAGTGGTTGAGCCCGTAAGTCCTTCGGGGGTCAGTGGCTGAGGTAGAGATCGCAGGCGCAGTCGAGGGCTTCTTGGGGTGTGCTAGCTGACATGCCGGTGGGCAGGATCTGGTTCTCGTACTTGCCGCTGCTGGCGAGGTAGAGCCCGAATCCCCAGATGGAGGCCGATCCGCCGTAGCGGAGCCGGATGAGGGGCAGACGGTGGCCGTCAGCCAGTTCACCTTCGACATAGGCGAACTGGCCGTGGTAGCGGACATGCAAGCCTGCCAGCTGGGGCCAGCGGTCGCGGGCGTGCTGGCGCAATCGCTGGGCCAGAGAGGTCTTGGTTGACTCCGGGATGGCGGGCATGAGCCCTATCTTGCCGTCCGGCGTGTCGATCACACCCCAGAAGACGGTGGTAGGAGCACACTTGTGGACCCCTGAAGAAGATCATGGAAAGCGTTCCGCGTGCCCGTCCCCCGCGCCCGCCAGATCATCGTGACCGCCGCCGAGCGGCGGCAGCTCAAGAAACTGGCCCACTCACACACTGCCCCTTACCAGCAGGTCGTCCGTATCCGGATCGTGCTGGACGCCGCGCACGGCTACTCCAACGCCCGTATCGCCCTGCGACAGCGCATCCACCTGGATACCGTCCGCCGGTGGCGTGGCCGCTATGCCGACCAGGGCATCGACGGGCTCAAGGATCGGCCCCGCAGCGGCCGGCCGCCCCGATTCACCCCTATCCAGCGGGCCGAGGTCAAGGCGCTGGCCTGCCAGCTGCCGGCCGAGACCGGAGTGCCGCTGTCACGCTGGAGCAGCACCGACCTGGCCCGCGAAGCAGTCGGCCGGGGCATCACCGAAGCGATGTCCGCCTCGACCGTCCGCCGGATCCTGGCCGCCGACGTGCTCAAGCCCTGGCAGTACGTCTCATGGGTATTCATCCGCGACCCCGACTTCGCCACCAAGGCCGCCCGCGTGCTCGACCTCTATCAGCGCATCTGGGGCGGACAGCCCCTTGCCGCCAACGAGTACGTGATCTCCTCCGATGAGAAAACCTCGATCCAGGCCCGTTGCCGCTGCCATCCCACCCTGCCACCCGGCATCGCCCGCCGGATGCGATCAACCACGAATACGACCGGCGCGGGTCGCTGGCCTACCTGGCCGCCTACGACGTCCACCACGCGCGCGTGATCGGACATTGCGCGGCCAAGACCGGCATCGTCCCGTTCATGACCCTCGTCGAGAAGGTCATGACCGCCGAACCCTACGCCTCCGCCAAGCGAGTGTTTTGGGTGGTCGACAACGGGTCCTCCCACCGCGGCAAGGCAGCCGCCGATCGGCTCACCGCCCAGTTCCCCAACACGGTGATGGTCCACACCCCCGTGCACGCGTCCTGGCTCAACCAGATCGAGATCTTCTTTTCCATCGTGCAGCGCAAGGTTGTCACACCCAACGACTTCACCGGCCTTGACCAGGTCGAAGACCGACTGACCGCCTTCGAGCGTCGTTACAACGAGACCGCCCGGCCCTTCGGATGGAAGTTCACCCCGGCCGACCTCGAGGACCTGATGGCCCGGATCGAGCGACACGAACAGAAGGAGCGCCACTTCCAGCAACCCACCGGCTGCGTTCACCAGCCTGTCGCACTACCGGTAGTCGCGTGAACCCTCGAATGACTTACGAGCCGGACCACTTAGCCTGCGTGAAGCCCGTCGCCTCGCGTCGTCGGCTCATAGCAGCCCGCCGTTGTTGTCCAGGAACTTCGCCAGCGCGGCGTCGTCCAGGGCTGAGCCGGTGGCCAGGTCCCGGACGGCGGTGATGGCCGCCTCGGCGCCGTCGCAGAGCTCGACGATGGCATGAGCACGATCGGTGGTGAACCGGATCTGCTGCTTGTGCAGCAGACACAGCGCCCGCGAGGCGGCCATGCGGATCTCGGCCATGGCGTGGAAGACGTCCATGGATGCGTCGGCCTCGGTCCCATCACGGGCTGCGCGGGCCTGGGCGGCCAGCGCCTCCCGCTTGCGGCGCAGGTTGTCGTCGTAATCGCGCTGCCGCTGGCTGATGACCTCGGCGGCGGCGGTCCGGTCGGCCGCATCGGCGGCGGCCTGGCGGCCGCGCCATGGAGTTTCGTGGCGTAGACCATTGCGATCTCGAACCAGTTCGTTGGGGCGATGGCGCGACATGTAATAGCCCGCCGCGGCCGCACGCAACAGACTGGCGCTGAGAGGGGAATCGGTGCCCAGAGGAGTAGCGTCGATAGCCGCGTTCAGGACTGCCGCGGCCTACGTCGGCGGCCTTCCGCTGGTCCGTCAACTGGGGCGCCGCGGCAACCACCTGGGTCAGTCCATGATCGCTGGATCGCAGGGGCAAGGCCAGGGCGCTGCCCGACAGACCGGCGCCAGCGCCACGACAGCATGCGTCGCTATGTTGACCATTATGAAATTCAGATCATCCCCCACAGCTCGCGACATGGCGGCTGTCACTCGAGGCCTTGGCGTTGCAGCGCCACTCGTGCCCGCCAGAACGAAGCCAAGCGCGCAGGTGCGCCCCGAAGAGCAGGCGATCACAATAGAATCGCTTAATAGATCACGAGTCCGTTTGCTGATGTTCATCAAGTCAGCGGCCATCGCCGCCATGATAAGCGCCGGCGCCGCTGCACCTGCAGCGGCCGCCACGGACGTTACGCCGCCCACGGTCCCGCAGAATGCTCATGTCTCAGCTATGTACCGCGGGCAGCCCGTCATCAGCTGGGATCCGTCGACGGACGACTCCGGTTCTATCGCGCACTATTGGGTGCTGGTGGACGGCCATCAGCGCGCCAGACCGCAGACGACGACCTACAAGATCGACACATTAGTCCAACTGGACCGGATCACACCCGGCCCGCATGTTATCACGATTCAGGCGGTGGATCCGTCGCTGAACCGCTCCGCACCGAGCAATTCCGTTCCCATCGTCGTTTCCTGATACCGTTCGAGAAGCTGCGAACCGCGATGAATTCACGTGGATCGGTGCGGTCGAGGCCGTCAATGGTGAGGTAACACTGGAACGGGCCGCACCCGGTGAGAGGGCCTTCGGGGAGACCGGTTTCGAGGGCTTTGCAGATCTTGACCCTGTCGTCGCTGGTCATGGAGTGTCGTCCGAGCCAGTCCGGCCAGCCGTCGGGCCGGACAGGCACGGTATGAGTGCCTCGGCCTTGAGTGACGTGATTCTGCGCGACGGGGCTGGCGGGTGTGGTGTCGTCTGGGATGGTGGTCATCTCGCCCAAGCTTGCTAGTGTTCCTCGCCTTTAATGCGACGCAGAAGTAACTCCAGGGATGCGAGGATCTCTTCGGCCGTTTTGACCCAGACGAACGGCTTGGGATCCTCGTTCCAGATGTCCACCCACGCCAGGATGTCCTTCTCCAATGCGGTGACGCTGGTGTGAACGCCCCGCCGGATGAGCTTGTCGGTGATCAGGGCGAACCAGCGTTCTACCTGATTCAGCCAGGAGGCGCTGGTCGGAGTGAAGCGCACATGAAAACGGGGATGGTCGGCCAGCCACGTCTGGACGGCTGGGGTTTTGTGCGTGCCGTAGTTGTCACACACGGTGTGCACGTGCAGGTGAGCGCTTCCCGGCCGGGGCCGACAGATCCCGTTGAGGACCCCAGGGTCAGTCAGTCGGTGGGTCAAACCCTGGCGGGAAGCGCTCATCTCCATCATCACTGTCAGTCGGCGCAGCGAGTTCGACCGGTTGAAGAACGTGGCTCAGGCGGCGTCGCTGGGCAAGTTCAAGGAGCGGCTGGCGCTGCTGGGCGATATCGACGCGACCGGGCCGACTGCAAGATGGCTGGAGGGTGTGCCGCCGGGGAAGGTCACGCATTTCGCCGGGGAGGCGCGGGTCACCGACGCAGCCGACACGCGCAAGGTGAGCGAGGACAAGCTGCTCACGCTGCTGGTGAGCTTCGCCCACATGGTCGCTACCGGGGTCCGCGATGACGTGGTGACCATGTTCTGCAAGCGCATGGCGGCCATCCACAAGAGGGGCCGCGATCACCTGGACGCGCTGCGGGAAGCCAATCGGGCCGAGTCCGAGCGCCTGCTCAGAGTGTTCGGCGATGTGCTGCCGGCGGTGCGTGACACCCTGGCTCCGGGAGAAACCGGCGCCCCAGCGGCCGGCGAAGCCTCACCGGAGTCGGCCGCGGCGACGGCGGCGCATGAAACGGCGGAGTGGGCCGGGCATCTGGTGCTGAAGACGTTGGAGCGGGCCGGCAGTGTGGAGGCGCTGGCCGGTGCGCATGAGGCAATCTCGGCGCACCATGGCAACAACTACCTGCCGCTGCTGGAGCGGCATTACGGCTCCCATCGCGCAGCGCTATTCACCCTCTTGGATGCGATCGAACTGGAGGCCACCACGGCCGAGCGCAGCGTGCTGGATGCGGTGGAGTTTCTGCGCGCCTTGCGCAGCGCCAAGGCCGTGATCGTCCCCGAAGAGCTCACGGTGAAGCGGCCCGGCCCTGAGAGTGATCCGGCTACTGTGACAGTGACGATCGACGTGGACGCCTTCGCCGCAGGGCAGTGGCGCAAGATCCTCCGGGATTCCAAGCGGCCCGGGATGCTGGTGCGCCACCATCTGGAGGTATGCGTGTTCTCCTATCTGGCGGCCGAGCTGCGCAGCGGCGATATCGCGGTGGCCGGATCGGACTCCTTCGCCAACCTGCACGATCAGCTCATGTCCTGGGACGGGTGTCGGCCGCTGGTGCCGACGTTCTGTGCTCAGGCGGGTATCCCGGCCAAGGCGAGCGCGCTGACCACCCACTACCTCGACAAGCTGGCCGCCTTCGCCGCGGCGGTGGACGCAGGCTACCCGGGCAACACCGACCTGCTGCTGGAGGGCGGCTGGCCGGTGATGCGCCGCCGTAAGGGCGCCGACCGGTGGCCCGAGGCGCTGGAGCTGGAGGCCGCCATCCATGACCGACTGCCCCAGCGTGCGCTGCTGGACATCCTCACCCGCACTGCCTACCTGCTGGGCTGGCACCGCCACTTCGGGCCCGCCTCCGGCTCCGACCCGAAGATCCGCAACACGACGGCCCGGTATGTGCTGACCGCGTTCGCGCACGGGACGCTGCTGGGCCCGTCCCAGGTCGCGGCGCACATGCGCGGCACGGTCAGCGTGCACGAGCTGTCGCTGGCAGGCAACAAGTCTACCACCGCCACCAAACTGGACCCTCGATCTGACACCACCCGAGCAGACCCCGGTAACCCGGCTCGACCTCGAGCTCCGTGTGCTGTTCGCGACCTGACCGCAGGGGATGAGCGCATGCGCCCCCACAACTCACTCGAACTCGACACGAGACCTCCAACGGGTGGGCCGTCGGGAAGGATCGGACCGGATTTGGCGCTATGAGGGGGCCCAAACGGTTTGTCGGAGCAGCCCTGATCAGTGCCGTCGTCGGAGGGGAGCAAGGTGCTCGGTAGGCCCTCGAGATCATCCACCGTGACGGCTCCCCATCAAACGCACCAGACCCCCCTTGACGACGCGGATCTATCGGCGCTGTTGGCCGGTGTGGTCAGTTTGAAGATCGAAAATCTCGCATGCTCAGCATGATGTGCGGGAATTGAACCGGTATGGGGGGTTGGTCCGCCTGTATGTTCCACGCTTCTCCCGTCCTCCCGGAGCCGAGGATGCGTTCTACTGCCGCGGCGACGTGGTCGGGTTCGGCGATAGCGATGCCGTGCCCCGTGAGCGTGCCGCGGTGGGCGGCGACGAGACGGGTGTCAGTGAACCCCGGGCACAGTGCGTTGACGAGTGCGTTGACGGTGACTCCATCGGGCTGCAGGAGCATGCCAGCGAGCGGGTGAGACCGATCAGCGCGTGCTTGGCCGTCGCGTAGTACAGGTCGGGAGACGCCGTGACACCCGCGAGGCTCGACGTGATCAAGATGGCGCCGCCGCCTTGGCGCAGATTGGGTATTGCGGCGTTCGCACCGTAGACGGGGTCGTCGAGGTTGACACGCATCGCGCGGTGATACTTCTCAGCATCGAAGTCGTCGCCGAGGCCCTGCCCGCCGGGGACACCGGCGTTGAGACAGACTGTGTCGAGCCGGCCGAAGCGGTTCGCGACCTCGGCGACGGCGGCCTGGTTGTCCTCCAGGACGGCGACGTCGGCCTGGACAAAGTGGCAGCCGGTCTGGGCGGCCAGGTCGGAGTCCCTCACCACGGTCGACGTCGGCCACCGCAACCTGGTGGCCCGCAGCGGTGAAGCGGCGGACCATCGCCGCGCCGATGCCGTGGGCCCCGCCGGTGACCAGGATCACGCGCGGGTCAGCCATGGTTCCTCATCAGGGCCAGGGCGCCGCTGCGCCTGCCGTGCACCATCACAACGCCCTGGGCGAGCGCGATCAGGACGATCAGCGCCCCGGTGCCCGCCGCGGGCACGCTGTCCACGGTGAGGGTGTAGGCGAACACCACCCGGATCACCGCGTCGAGCAGGAACGCCGCCCCCCACGCGAGGCTGGCCAGCATCACCCAGCGGCGGAACACCCGGTTGCCGGCCCACAGCGATTCGACCCGCCGTGCGACACCGGCGGGGCTGACCTTCCCGGCCACGTCCAGCAGGAACGGCCGCCCGGTGGCCAGCGAGCCGAGGATCCACAGCCCGACCGCCCCGGTCAGCCAGCTCTCGCGGGCCAGCAGCGCGCGAGCATCGCCGGTGACGAACGCGACCAGCAACGACAACGCCATGCTGACGATGACGAACACGGCGGTCGCGTCGAGGCGGCGCTGCCTGGCCCACGTCCAGCCGATCCCGGCCGCGGGCGCGAGGGCGGCCAGCAGCAGCGCCAGCCACTGGTTCACCCCGGCGCCGCGCGCCAGGTAGAACACGGCCAGCGGGATGACGACGTCCAACGCCAGCGCGAGCACCGCGCCCGAGCGCCGCTCACCGGTCACCGCCGTGCCTCCTTCGTGGTCGCGTGCCGAAACAGCGACACCAGGTCCCGCGCGTAGGCGTCGAGATCGAGGTCCGGGATGACGCTGAGCTGCGGGCCGATGACGTCGATGGCCGCGCGGACGGTCATGGCCATGGTGCGCGTACTGAAGTCGCGGAAATCGCCGGCGCGCTGGCCGCGTTCGAGGATCTCCTGCAACGGTGCCAGGCTCGTGCCATACACGGACGCGTCGTGCGGCAACCGGGTCCGGCCGTCTTCGTCGGTGAAGTTCATCGCGATCTCGGTCAGCACCCGCACCTGTTTGCGGTGGGTGTCTATGTAGGCGACGTTGGCCTCGATGTAGGTCTGCAGCTCCGCTGCCGCGCTCTGCCCGCTTGTTGTCCGCACTGCCATGAACTCGGCGCCCTGCCGCAGGACCGAGGCGAACACCTCGTGGATGAGCTCCTCACGGCTGGTGAAGTGGTAGAAGATCGTCGTCTTGGTGACGCCTGCTCGTTTGGCGACCTCCGCCAGCGACGCCTTGGGCAACCCGAGCTCGGCGATGGCATCGATGGCGCACTCCACCAGTTGCGCGCGGCGCGCGATGTCGATGAACGTCCGCCCCGACTTACCGATCGGTATTTTTTCTGACCGCACGGTAATCACCGTAGCACGCCACCTCGCGGCAGCGACGGGCCGGCTCGTTGCTCGGCGCGCAGCAGGCGCTGGCGGCGGCGGACCACTACCGGACGGCGCTGGCGTGCGAACTCGTGGCCGCCGTGCGTGCGTTGCGGCTGCGCGGGATGCGCTTGGACGATCATTTCGACGATCTCGAGCAGGAGACGACCGACCGCGACCTCACCGCCGACATCGCCGCGGCAGCGCGCCTGCTGCCGAAGCTCGCCGAGCACCCGCGCGAGATGAGCCTCGTGACGTCTCGGTAGCCGTCGGCTTGTCAGCCCGCCCTCATGGCCGTCCCACTCGGGTTCGCACGACCAGCCCAAAGTGACTCTCTGTAATCGCCTCATGGATTGCGTTTCCAGGAGCCGTTCGGGCTTGTTTCATAAGCGGCCGCCCAAGACCGCGAAGTTAACGATCACGGGGCCGTGTCCAGAGCGGTTGAGTGCGCGATCCGGTAGATGCCCGGAGCAGTCTTGGTGAGTCTGCCCCGACGGGCCCAGGCGGACATCTGGACGTAGAAACTGTGGAGGCTCTGCTTACCGGTGATACCGAGGGCGGCGGCGATGTCCTGGGCTCGTCGTGGGCGTTCCGGAGTCTGCTGCAGGATGGCCTGGGCTTTCTGCCAGCGGCTTTGAGCGGGTGTGGCGCCTTTGGCCTGGTCGGTAGGTCGGGATTGGCGGTGCCGCTGAACTGGTGAGGCGGGCTGGGGCTTCTTCTGCGGGTCAGCTGAGGGCTTGGGCTGCTGGATGGCGACTTCCACGGAGGCGATGTCAGTGCTGGTCACTGGCCTGTTGTCGTCAGCTCGGCGGTTCCATGTGCCGTAGCGGGAAACGCTGGCTTTGACGATCCGGGCGCTGAAGCGCGCTCGTCGTGGTGGGAGTAGGTCGGCCAGGACGGCTGTGGCAATGTGCCCGATCGAGCCACCTTCGCCGCCTGTGACGGGCATGACGATGCCGGTAGCGGTGGTGACAGTGACCCGGGCGGCTTCGAGCGCGATGGTGAAGGACGCACGGTCGGGATCAGCACCGGAGCGCGTCTCCACGGCGGTGACCATGGCGTGCCGGAGCGCCTGGTAGAGCGTAAGCAGGGCCCATACCTCCTGCTCGATGCCGACGGGGTCCTTAGAGCGCAGCACCCGGCCACGAAGGAGCGTGTGGCGCAGCGCGAAGAAGGCCGACTCGATCTATCGGGTAAGGCCAGCGGGTTACCCCGCTGGCCTCCCCTCAGCACTGCCCGTGCGGCTTTCACCGCGGGTCAGCGCAAGCAAGCCGCGCGGGCGGCGTGGGATGTGCTAGCTGTGCGGCTGCGCTGGCGAGCGAGGAGTTCGCGCTGGCAGGCCGCGTGGACGAGGCGGGTTTGGTCACCGTCTGGTGAGCTGGGCCGTCCATGGTGGGTGAGGTAGTCGGCGTTGATCGCCCTTCGGACGATGTGCAGCCACCACCGTTCCCATTCGTGGGGGGGACTGCGGCGGTTGATCGGCGGTCAGCAGCGGTCCCTGGCAGATCGGGCAGCGGCCGTCCTGCTTGGCGAGCAGGCGGAGTGTGTAGCTGTCCAGCGGGGGTGTGACACGTCGTCGCCGGTTGGCCCAGTACTCGGCCAGGGCGGGGTCGTCTGGGGATGCCGCGCCCTTGACCATGGTGTGTCGGACGATGCCGGTCCAGGAGGGTTTCGCCAGGTAGATGCCGCTGGCGGCGTCACCGAACACCCAGCGATCGTTCCTGAACTTGTTGTATTTGCCGAAGTAGCGGGCCACGATCCATTTCTTCGGCTTGCTGGCGTGCCGGAAGGTCGCCCATTTGTAGCAGAGGACCCACAGATAGTTGTCCAGGCTGGAGAAGGTGCCGGACGAGACCACGCCTCGGTAGTAGGCCGTCCAACCCCGGGTGATGGGGTTGATCCTGGCGATGACCGCCGCCGCGTTTGCCCCGCGCAGCGCGCGGAACTCGACACGGAGCCGTTCTCGGATCCGCTGGATGGCCGCTTTCGACGGTTTGATCAGCAGCGTGCCGTTGTATCGCCTCACGCTGAAACCCAAAAATCGTACCCATCGTCGATGTGCACTATTCTGGTCTTTTCCTCGTTGAAGGTCAGCCCTCTTGGGGTCAGCCATTCGGCGATCTGGGTTTTGACCTGTTCGGCTTGCCGCTGGCTGTGGCAGAGCGCGACCAGGTCATCCGCATAGCGGATAACCGTCGGTGAGCCCGGCTTAACATGTCCCGCCTTGTGATGGTCGGTGGGATAGTATCGGACTCCAGCGGCTGTTTCCAGTCCGTGCAGTGCGACATTCAGTAGGAGCGGGCTTATAACGCCGCCTTGTGGGGTTCCCTCAACGGTCGGCGTGAACCCTTTCCCCGCCTCCATCACTCCGGATTTAAGCCATTCCCGGATCAGATCCTTGGCAGGGAACGATCCGATTGCTTCAAGGAGCCGGGTGTGGTCGATCTTGTCGAATGCCGCCGCCAGGTCCGCGTCCAGAGCCCAGACCCGCTTGGTCTTTGCAGAGCAGCAGGTTTGGAAAATCGCCCCGATCGCGTCATGGCAGCTTCGCCCCGGCCTGAACCCGTATGATTTGGGTTCGAACCGGGATTCCCATTCGGGTTCCAGCGCGTTGCGGACCCTACCTTGGTGGCAGCGATCCGCGATCACTGGAATTCCGAGCGGTCTCAGCTTCGCACGGTTTCCCGCCTTGGGTATATAAACCCGCCTTACCGGCCGAGGCCGCCAGGTTGGCGCATCTTGGTGCACCCGCACCGCCAACTCCATCCTGGCCCGAGGGGTCAAAGCGACCTCTCCGTCGACCCCGGCGGTCTTGCGTCCAGCGTTCAACTGCGTCGCCTGCCGCACGCTGACCAGCGTGTTGCTCCAACTCCGCAGCATGAGTTTCTGCAGGTTCCTGACCGTGGCCAGAGAACCCTCCCGCGCCGCCTTGAAGATCCGCTGCCGTAGCCGCCGTACGTTCTCCTCATGCAGACGCCAGTCAATGGCGTCCCAGTCGAGGGGCGCGTCCTTGGGTCCGTTCACCATCGGTGCCTAACTTGCCCTTCGGTTCCGGTGCTTTCGGCTGCCTGCTCTTCAAAGGCTCACCTGCCCACGTCTGCGCCTCTTTCAAGGCCCGGGCACCAGTCCCGGTATCCGGCCAGTTATCCAGCGGCGGCGGCTTGGAGGTGCCGCCATGACGCCCCTGGCTTCCTGTTGACTTTCGTCCACCACTATCAGGATCACTCGATGGTGGTGATGCCGTTGTCGGCATGACCGGCATTCGCTTCTTGGGCATCTTGTTCCCGGCAGAGAATTCCGCCTCCCTTACGGTTGGCCTACCTTTCCGCCCCCAGGTGGTTGGGACTCTGCCGGGGTTTCCGTGTTCCGCACGTGTGAGATGCGGCCGGGGTGGGTGCCTCCTATACTCCGGGGCGGTGGTGTCCTCCCGACCGGCGTTGGGTCTCCGGTCGGCACCTGCCGTTTCGCAACGGCCAGCCCTGTCATCCGCCTCCTGCATTCCACCGGCGGAAGCCACTATTACGAAGCATGCAGAGATTCACATACGTTCACCCGTCCGGCCTTTCTCCTCGCCCGCCGCCACTGGATGGAACAGCAGCAGCTTCGGCTTTTACCCCGGGCTCCACACCCCACGGTTACCCGCGACGCATGCCGGGGCGGAGACGGTCCTGCGGACACTGGACCGGGTCACGTCTTCATGATGAAACCTCCAAACAACGCGACCACTCACAACGTGCGACTTTCACGTCGCACCCCAGCGTTCGTGATAGAGCTGTACGAGCGCGGCGGCGGGATCCGCGCGGTGGTCGGTCAGCGTGGTGAGCAGCCGATACAGGCCCGTGGTTGTACTCCCGTCGGATCCGGTCACCGTGATCTCGGCCTCGATCACCCGGAGTCGGAGCCCATCGATCCGGGTGAGATAGGAGCCGTCGCTCAGCATGGCCAGCACGGGCAGGCGTCGCCGGGATCGGCAGCGGGCCAGGAACTGGCACCCGGTGCCGGCCACGGCTTGCAGGAAGTAGTTGCTGTCGAAGCCGCGGTCGGCCAGCAGCAGCATGTCGCGGTTGAGCAGGTGCAGCAGCCGGGAGGCGTAGGCGGTCTCGTGGGTATTGGGTGGGCCGAAGGTCGCTCCCAGCATGCCCCGGGTGCCGGTCTCCATCAGTGCCATCAGCGTCAGCGTGGGGTAGCCAGCCGGGCCCACCCTGTTGCGGAGCTTGCCGAGCCAGCCGCGGTTACGTTCGTGGTCGGGGACCTTTAACGAGCCGCACCCGTCCATGGCGACGGTCCGCCATCGCCGGTATCGAGTCCCAGATGTGAACGGATGCGCCAGAGGGACCGCCAGCGTCTCGAACAGCACCTTCAGCGGGGCCGCACCGATCCGGCGTCGCAGGTCCCGCAGGGCCTTCTCCGACGGGATCACCACCGCCAGACCGGCCAGGCCACAGATCAGCTTCTGCCACACCAAGCGGGCACCTACCTGTCCGAACAGTCCCAGCGCAAGAACGAAGTAGACCCCGACCCGGGACGGCAGAACCCGCAGACGGCGCTCAGTCCGACCGGTCTCAGCCAGAACGGAATCGACGAGCTCGAACGGGATCACCTGGGTCAACTCACCCAGATGCCCTGGGGCGAAGACACCGCCAGCAACCATGACGGGACGAGTGAGGGTGACGACGGACTGACCGCGCAACGCTACCTCGGCTCTCAGCCGCGCCGGCGGGGTGTCCTTGAGCAGAAACCCTGCCGCGCCGGCACGCAGCGCGAGATAGACGTGGCCGCGCGGATCGCCGCCGCCCATGAGCAGGACCTTGGGCGCGGGCTCCTGGGCCAGGCCGAGGACCCGTTCGACGATGGCGACGGCGTCGGCGCCGGGGATGCTCAGGAGGACAACGTCGGGCCTGGTGGCCAGCGCGAGCGACAGAGCCTCCTCACCCGTGCCGGCCTCACCGGCGACGTCCAGCCCGGGGACCGTGCGGATCAGCGCCGCCATGCCCGCGCGGCCGAGCGCCTGATCGTCGACTACCAACACTCTGATCATCCGCGTCTCCACCTGCACGCGCGCGGCGCCGCTCGCGGAATTGCGGCATCTGGTCGGTCTCGGTGACGCCGGGATCGCCCGGCCACCGTAGGCGATCCCGGCGTCGCGGCGGGAGCGCTAGTTCACCGACCAGAGGGGCCTGTTATCCTTGGAGTAGATCACGACGTTCCCCTGGTTCTGCACCGCCAAGTAGGCACCGGGGCTGCCCGCGGTCTTGGTGGTCCACACGCCTCTGTTCGACGAGGTGTAGATCACCAGATTGCCTTCCTTCTGCATGGCGGCGTAGGCGCCCGGCTGGTCGGCTGTCGGGGTCGTCCACAGGCCCTTGTGAGCCCGGCTGTAGAGGACGAGGTTGCCTTCCTTCTGCATGAGCAGCCTGTACGCGCCGTTCCGTGATTGGACCCACTGTCCGCTCTTGAGCGTGTGACCGGACGGGAGCGACCCGACGTAGGCGTGCCGCGACCACAGGAACTCGTTGCTTGCTGAGTAGATGACGAGGTTGCCGTCGTCCTGCACCTCGAGGTGAGCGCCGGGGTTGCCGGCGGTGTTGGTTCCCCACAGCGGCTGGTTCGACGCGTTGTAGATGACGAGGTTGCCCTCGCGTTGCATGGTCGCGTACGCGGTGGTGCCTGACGTGGGCGTCCCCCAGAGGGCCTCGTTGCCGGGGCCGTACAGGACGAGGTTGCCCTGGACCTGCTGGATCAGCTTGTATTGGCCGTTCTCGGACTTCACCGACTCATTCGGCTTGAGAATCTCACCGGCGGTCAGCTTGTCGTCCGTCTTGTCTGCGGTGCCCGCGTGAGCCGTGGTCGACAGCGGCAGCGCCAGCGCCGCCGCGAGGATCGCACACGCACCTGCCCCGCGCACGGTCGCCCGTTTGAGTGAACGCCTTCGAACTCGCCTCACGTCACAAACTCCGAATCTTCTTGTGATTGTCTGTTTCGACTCCGTCACCGTCCGATGCGCTCGGCACTCGGCGGCATCGACCGGGCGCGTACGCGCCGGTGAACGGCGGACCGCCGGACGGCTCGAAAGGAGCGCGCCAAGGCCGCCTCGGTGACGTGACGGTCACCCTAGGGAAACGGACCTGTTTGGAGTGACGGTCGTTCGACCCGCAATGCATACCGTGATCACGCGATCACAAGTCGTCCACGTCGATCAGCCCGTCCTGGATCGCCCGCGCGACCAGGTTCGCCTTGGTCCGGGCCTCCCGCCCCACGTTCGCGTACTTGATCCGGACCCGGTCAAGATAAGAGCTGACCGTCCGCGGCGTGATGCCGAGTTTCCGCGCGACGAGTTCCTTCGACTCGCACTGGAACCACTCGATCAGCACCTCCTCCTCCCGCAGAGAGAGATTCGGCCGATCGGGCTCGGTGTCCGCGCCGAACGCCCCGGCCAGCGCCGGCGGCGTGTACGGCAGGTCGTGCGCGGCCGCGACCGTGGCCGCGGTCAGGTGCTCCTCTCCCGCGGCTTTGGTGAGGAAGGTGAAGGCCCCGAGGTCCATGCAGGTCAGCGCGGTCTTCTCGTCGTCGCGCATGGTGTAGACAATGACCTGCCGGCCCGCGTCGACCAGCCGTCGCAGATCGTCGTAGGCGGGCGGGCGGCCGCCCAGTTGCAGGTCGAGCACGACGACCGCGGCCGCGTCACCTGGCGGCGCCCACGCGGTCTGCACGGTGGCGCCGGAGGCCACGACCTTGATCGGCAGCTCCGCCGTCGAGTACCAGTACTTCATCCCGGCCAGGACCACCGGATGGTCGTCGATCAGCGTCACCGTGATGGCGTCCCCTGTAACCACACCGCCTCCACCCACAGTCGATTGACCGCGACCACACCTTGCACCTCCACCTGCCGCGATGCGAACTCCAGGCGCGGTGGCCCCGGCCCGTCGCCGAGGGCGCTGACCCGGACCCGGTCGGGCGTGCGGACCACCGTGACCCGGGTGCTGGACGCCGCCGCGGCCAGCACGATCCACACCGGGTCGATCAGCTCCCGCCGCACGTCCTTGGGAAGTTCGCACGGCTCGCCCCGCGCCGCGAACTGGAGTAGCCGGTGAACAGGAAAGCCAGGTCGATGACGGCGCGCAGCACGGCCAGCCCGTGCAGCTTGGCGGCGTCGCTGAGCTTGGCGTGCAGGAGGCCGAACAGAACGAGCTGGACGGTCTTCTGCTCCAGCGCGTCGGGATACATGATCAGGTTGCGCAGCCGTTCCTGCGCCAGCAGAACCTCCGGGTTGGCCTGCGCCGAGGCGGCGAAGCGCTGCTGCACGCGCGGCGGCACGAAGCCGAGCAGCTAATCGTAGATGGCGCGGACGTCCTCGATGCTCTCGGGCCGCTTGCTCATGGCCGTTCCGCCTTGGTCACGTCGCCGACCGCCCAGTGCTGGGGCGGCACCTCACGCACGATCACGCGGATGGTCTCGGGCGGGACGTCCAGGGACTCCTGGACCGCCGTGTGCACCTGGCGGATGAGCGCGCGGATCGTGGCCGGGTCACGTCCGGCCACGATGCTGATGTCGGCCAGTGGCACGGGTCATGCTCCGATCAGGGTCAGGGAGCCCAGGTGGGTGAACTCGGCGGAGATCGTGTGGCCGCGTTCGATGAACACGGCGTCGGTGAGGCCGCCGGTCAGGACGATCCAGCCCTGTTCGATGGCCAGGCCGCGGCGACCGAGGGCGTTGGCCGCAAGGGCCAGCGCCTCGGCGGGGTGTCCCTGGACGGCGGCACCGGTCGCGGTGTCGACGATCGCGCCGTCGATGCCGAGCAGGCAGCCTTCGAGCGCGAGGTCGAGCCCGGTCGGCGGCACGGGCTTGCCGCCAACGATGAAGCGTGCGGAGGAGGCGTTGTCGGCCACCACGTCAGGCAGCGTGAAGCTGAAGTTCTCATATCGGCTGTCGATCACCTCGAACCCGGCGTGCACACTCTGCACGGCCGCCAGCGCGCTCGCCGCGCTCACTCCCGGCCCGGCCAGCCGCTCGCCCATCACGAAGACGATCTCCGGCTCGACGCGAGGGTGGATGAGAGCCTCCAGCGGGACCGGTGCCCCGGCGGGCAGCACCATAGCGTCGGTCAGCCAGGCGGTGAGCGGGGAGTCGATGCCCATCCGCTGCTGCTTGGCCCGCGAGGTGAGGCCCAGCTTGACGCCGACCACCCGCTCGCCCGCCTCGACCTTGCGGCGCAGCAGCTCGGCCTGCACCTGGTAGGCGGTCGCCAGATCCAGCTCCGGCCATTGCGCGGTGATCCGGCCGCCCGCCCGGCGCCCTGTTTCGCGGCCGAGCAGCTCGCTCGCCGCCCGCCCGCTGGTCCAGCCGGTCATGAGGGCACCTTCTCCGCTGCCAGGTTGATCGCCACGTCGATAATCATGTCTTCCTGTCCTCCGACGTAACCGGCCTGGCCGACTTTGCGCAAGATGGTGTGCGCGGGCACGCCGTAGCGCTGCGCCGCACGCTGAGCATGCAGCAGGAAGGAGGAGTACACGCCGTAGCGGCCCTGCTCGATGGCCGGCCGGTCGGCGGTCGGGAGCCGCGGCACCAGCGGGGTGAGCACGTCGTGTGCCGCGGCGAGCACGGCGTCGACGTCCAGGCCGGTGGGGATGGCAAGCCGGTCGAAGACGACGGCGAGCAGCTCGGTCGGCGAGTTGCCCGCGCCCGCGCCGAGCGCGCACAGGCTGCCGTCGATCTGGCGAGCGCCGGCCCGGTAGGCGGCGATGGAGTTGGCCACGCCGACGGACAGGTTCTGATGCCCGTGGAAGCCGACTTGGACGTCGTTCCCGAGTTCGGCCACCAGTGCCTCGACCCGGGACGTCACATCGTCGGGCAGCAGCCAGCCCGCCGAGTCGACGACGTACACGCACTGGCAGCCCGCGTCAGCCATGATCCGGGCCTGGGCGGCCAGCGTGGCGGCGTCCACGCGATGGGAGAGCATCAGGAAGCCGACCGTCTCCATGCCGAGCTCGCGGGCCGCGCCGAAGTGCTGGATCGCCACGTCCGCCTCGGTGCAGTGGGTGGCCACCCGCACGATGGACGCGCCGGCGTCGTGGGCGCGGCGCAGGTCTTCGATGGTGCCAACGCCGGGCAGCAGAAGGACGGCGATACGCGCCCGGCGCGCCTGCTCCACCGCCGCCCGCACGAGATCGATCTCGTCGATGGCGGAGAAGCCGTAGTTGAAGGAGGAGCCGGCCAGCCCGTCGCCGTGGGTGACCTCGATGACGGTGACGCCCGCCTCGTCCAGCGCCCGGGTGACGGCTCGCACCTGCTCCGCGGTGAACTGGTGGGCGATGGCGTGGCTGCCGTCGCGCAGGGTGGTGTCGGTGACGCGCACGGCGTCCTTCGGGTGGTCCATCAGGTGACAGCTCCTTCCCCCAGGGTGAGCAGCTCGCCGACGCGTACGGCGGCGGCCGTCATGATGTCCAGGTTGCCCGCCCACGGCGGTAGATGATCGCCATTGCCGCGTACCTCCAGGAAGATCGCCACCCGGGCGTGACCGTCCCACTGCGGCAGCGGGTCGTCGAACTGCGGATCGGCCCGCAGCGTGTAGCCGGGCACGTACGCCTGGACCTCGGCCACCATGCGATGCACCGACTCGGCGATCGCGTCGCGGTCGGCGTCGGCCGGGATGGAGCAGAAGACCGTGTCCCGCATGATCATCGGCGGGTCCACGGGATTGAGAATGATGATCGCCTTGCCGCGCGCCGCTCCGCCGACGCTCTCGATGGCGCGTGCGGTCGTCTCGGTGAACTCGTCGATGTTGGCACGGGTGCCGGGGCCGGCCGAGCGGGAGGCGATGGAGGCGACGATCTCGGCGTAGTTCACCGGCACCACCCGCGACACCGCGGCGACGATGGGGATCGTCGCCTGCCCGCCGCAGGTGATCATGTTGATGTTGGTGGCGCCGTCGTGCGCGCCGAGGTTGACCACCGGGCAAATGTACGGACCGACCGCGGCCGGGGTCAGATCGATGGCGGTGATCCCCGCCTCGGCATAGCGGGGTGCGTTGGCCTGGTGAGCCTTGGCCGAGGTGGCCTCGAAGACCAGGTCCGGCAGCCGGGGCTGGGCCAGCAGCCAGGCGACGCCGCCCGCGCTGGCCTGCACCCCTTCGCGCCGGGCCCGGGCCAGCCCGTCGGAGGCGGGATCGACGCCGACCATGGAGATCGGCTCGATGTAGGTGTTGCGCAGCAGTTTGACCAGCAGGTCCGTGCCGATGTGGCCGGGCCCCACGATGGCGGCCGTAGCCCTCATACCTGTCCTCCCGTGAATCGGGCGCTGACCGTGCCGAGCCCGCCGAACGTGGCGTGCACGCTGTCGCCCGCAACCACCGGCACGGCCGCGGTGACCGAGCCGGGCAGCACGACGTGACCGGCTTCCAGGCTCACGCCTCGCGCTCCGACGGTGTTGGCCAACCAGACGAGTGCGTTCAGCGGCGAGCCGAGCACCGCGCCACCCGCGCCAGTACCGGCCACGGCGCCGTTGTGCGTCAGGACGCACCCAGCCAGCCGCAGATCGACCGCGTCCACCCGGACGGGGCGAGAGCCGAGCACGACGCCACCGGAAGAGGCGTTGTCGGCCACCGTGTCGATCAGAGTGATCTTCCAGTCGCGGATGCGTGAGTCGATGATCTCCAGAGCCGGGATGACGTAGTCAACGGCCGCCAGCGCCTGCGCAGCGTTCACGCCGGGTCCCCGCAGCGGCCGCTTCAGCACGAACGCGATCTCCGGCTCCACCCGGGGACTGATGAACGGCTCCAGGCCGATCGGCAGCCCGTCGAGATGGAACATGCCGGCGAGCAGATGCCCGTAGTCGGGTTGGTCCACGCCGAGCTGGCGCTGCATCGCGGCCGAGGTCAGCCCCACCTTGTGTCCTTGGATCAGTTCGCCCTCGGTGACCCGCTGATCGATCTGCGCCAGCTGGATCGCGTACGCGTCGCCCACGCTCAATCCCGGGTGCGCATCACTGAGCGGCTCGATCGGCTGCCGGCTGAGCTGTGCCTGCCTCAGTTCCTTGGCAAGCGCCGCGTGCGTGGCGGCATCCATCGCCTCCCCTTCCTGCCCCGGTGCCTTCTGTCCGGCGCCTGGCGTGCAGCCAGCAGCATCTCTGGGAACGTTCCGCCACCGCAACCATGGTGATCCGCTGAGCGGATCACAACTGTCAGGTAACCGTCGCGTCTCGCGATCCACTCAGCAGATCGGACGGCTTGCTGAACACCGGGGCGAGGGGGAAAGTCGCTCGCACGTAACGCAGCACACACTTCACGGCAACATAAGGGGAAGCGGCATGACACGTGGTGCACCGGCGGCCGCCGGGCGGCAGGGCGTCCGCTCAGGGCGCGGTGCCGGCGGAGCCGCTTTTGTGCAGTTCACGGCTCAGGGCCAGGGCCACGGCGCGGACGGCCGGACCCATCCGGCGCAGGTTCACCCGCCCGTTCCAGCCGGAGATCGACACCGCGGCCGAGGCACTGCCGTCGGGGCGCAGCAGAGGGCTAGCCACGCAGCCGACTCCCGGCCCGGACTCTTCCTGGTCGAAGGCCAGTCCCAGATTTCTGACGCGGGCCAATTCCTGGCGCAGCAGTTCCGGCGAGGTGATCGTACGCGGGCCCACCGGCCGCAACGGCCGCTCGCAGATCGCCTCGATGAGCATCGGGTTCGCGAACGCCAGCAGGGCCTTGCCCACGCCCGAGGCGTGGGCCGGCAGCCGCCCACCCACCTCCGAGGCCATCCGCGGCGCGTCGTTGGAGCGCAGGATCTCCACGTAGACGACGTCATGGCCGTCCAGCACCGCCAGGTGCACCGTCTGGCGCGTCGCCTCGCGCAGGTCGGCCATGTACGGCAGCGCGACCGACCGCAGGTTGCGGTGCCGGGAGGCGAGCTCCCCGAACTCGAATAGGCGGGTCCCCATATGCAGCCGCGACCCGTCGCGCTCCAGGAAGCCGTACTCCAGCAATTCCCTGACCAGCCTTGAGGTCGTCGCCTTCGGCAGCCCGGACCGGCGGCTGATCTCCAGCACCCGCAGCTCCGGGTGATGAGCATCGAAGGCACCGAGCACTGCCGCCACTCGGGCGACAGCCGAGTCGACGACGTTCCGTTCAGCGTGACACATCGCACCAGCGTGAGGGAGAAGGCAGCTCCATGCAAGAGTTCTGATGCGGGCTGATCGGCGCCGGGATCTCCATGTCCCTGTCCCCGCCGTTGCATCAGGCCGAAGGCCGCCACCATGGCCTGGAGGTGACCTACAGCCTGATCGACACCGACACCTTCACGGGGCATGACGAGCATCCGAACGAAAGTCCCGTTAGCGGGTAGCCACAGCTAACTATTTGATTTTCCGCTCGTCCTGCTTGCCGGGCCTGCCCTACTTTCGGCGTCTATGCCGGTCGAGTTCTTGAGTGATGGTAAAGGCGGCCGCGTACGGCCGCTTCTCGGGTGCTCCGTCGCAGGCGGAGCTGGAGCGGTTCTTCTACCTGGACGACGCGGATCGGGCGCTGATCGCCGAACGGCGTGGGACACACGCCCGCCTCGGCTTCGCTCTCCAGTTGACGACAGCCCACTACGCCGGGCGCTTTCTGGCCGACCCGCTGGACGTGCCCGACGAGGTGCTGGTGTACCTCGGCGAGCAACTCGGGATCGAGAATATCTCGCAGATCAACCAGTACACCGAGCGGCGCTCCTCGGACCTGGAACGCTGACGCAAAGGCCCGGCGGCGCCCTCGGGCAGGAATCTGGAAAGGCGCTGGAGCTCGCCGCGGAAACCTTCGGGGTTGGGCTGGGGACTATGCCGCTGCCGCCGAAGGTTCCGCACCGGCGGATGGTCGACCTGGCACGGTACGGCATGCAGGCCACGGCGACAACTTTGCGCCGCCACGGCCCCTCCCGCCAGCTCGCCACCTTGCTGGCCACGGTGATCTACCTGGAAGGCAAGGCGGCCGACGACTGTCTGGAGATGCTGGATCTGCTGGTCACCACCGAGCTGGTCGGCAAGGCCGAGACCGCGCCCGACAAAGAGCAGGTGCGCTGGCATCCGAAATTGGCCAAGCACTCGGCCACGCTCGCCGCCGCGGTGGACACCCTGCTGGAGGTCACCGAGTACGGCGAGGAGCTCCGGTTGGATCAGGTGTGGGAGGCGATCGACGTGATCGTGCCCACGGGGGGAGTTGCAGGAGGCGGTCGCGGGGGTGACCGAGATGGTGCCGCCGCCCGCCGCCGAGGTCGACGACGAGATGCGGGCGCTGCTGACCACACGGATCGCCACGTGTCGGGGTTCCTCAAGACGCTGACCACGGTCATCGATTTCGGTGCCAGCATAGGTGTCGAGCAGGACGTGGTCGTAGCCGAGGCGGGCGCGGCCGGCATGCGGGCAGATGTCGGCGGCCTCGGAGCGGCGTGCGCACAGGAACAGCGGGCCGTGAGTGCGGGTGCTGCCGTCGGGCAAGCGGAGTAGGCAGGGCGGCAGGTAGCGGTGACGCTGTCCCGTTCACCGATGGCGCCGCCTTTGGAGCGAACGAGGGCGCGGCGGTGCTCGAGGTCGGGGTCGTCGATGTTGAGCGCCAGGATCCCGGCGGCGCGGGCGGTGCCGTCAATGGCCGCATGGCCGGCCGGTTCCGTCAGCATGGCGAACACTCTGGCGGCGGGCATGGCGATCATCAGGGTGGCGTTCCCGTTGTCCCGGTCCACGGTGTCCACGCTCCTTGTCATCTCATGACTCCTGCTCCAGACGGGCTCGCCTTGCCCGCAGGTGGGTTCGTTCGGTGTCGTTGGTGGCCGACGTGATGGCCTGGTCGTAGGCGGTGATGGCCTCGGCGGTACGGCCCAGCCGGGTCAGCAGGTCGGCGCGGGTGGCGGGCAACAGGTGGTAGCCGGGCAGGTCCAGGTTCTCGATGGCGGCCAGCGCCGTCGCCGGTCCGTGGACCTCGGCGACGGCGACCGCGCGATTCAGCGCGACGATCGGGGTCGGGGACTGGTGGAGCAGCTGGTCGTACAGGGCCAGCACCTGCGTCCAGTCGGTGGCCGGTCCATCGGTGTGCACGGCGTTGATCGCGGCCTGCAGTTGGTACGGCCCCGGCTGGTTACGGCGCAGACAGCGGCGTACCAGCTCATGCCCCTCGGCGATCAGCTGCCGGTCCCACAGCGAACGGTCTTGCTCGGCGAGCACCACCAACTCGCCCGAAGGCCCCACCCGCGCCGGCCGGCGCGCCTCGGTGAGCAGCAGCAGCGCCAGCAGCCCGATCACCTCCGGCTCGTCGGGCATCAGCTCGGCCAGTTCCCTGGCCAGGCGGATCGCCTCCAGGCACAGGTCGGTGCGCAGCAGTTGGCCCGACGTGGAGGCGTATCCCTCGTTGAAGATCAGGTAGAGCACGGCGAGTACGGAGGCCAGCCGGTCGGGGAGTTCGGCGGCCTCGGGCACCCGGTAGGGGATGCCGGCGTCACGGATCTTCTTCTTCGCCCGGACGATCCGCTGGGCAATGGTCGCCTCCGGCACCAGGTAGGCGCGCGCGATCTCGGCCACCTCCAGTCCGCCGAGCAGGCGCAGGGTGAGCGCGGTCCGCGCCAGCGGCGAAAGCGCCGGATGGCAGCAGGTGAAGATCATGCGAAGCTGGTCGTCGCGCACCGGTCCCACCTCCTGGGGTTCGTCGGGTTGGCGCAGCAGCAGCGCCTGGGCATGGCGGGCTTCGCGGGTGGATTCCCGGCGCGCCCGGTCGATCGCCCGGTTGCGAGCGGTGGTCACGATCCACGCGCCGGGATTGGGCGGCGGAGCCTGCCCCCACTTCTGGACGGCCACCGCGAAGGCTTCCTGCACGAACTCCTCGGCCACATCGATGTCACCGAGCAGGCGCGTCAGCGTGGCCACGCACCGGCCGTACTCGGCCCGGTAGACGCCGTCCAGATCCACTAGATCCACCAGATCCATCGCCTGCTCACGTCCACCGCGCCTCTTCGAACGGGCGCACCTCGATCGGGGACCCGCAGGCCAGCGCGCACCTCTCGCCCCAGGCCAGCGCCTGGTCCAGGTCGTCGCACTGGATCACCCAGAACCCGCCGAGCTGTTCTTTGGTCTCAGCGAACGGGCCGTCGGTCATCGCGGTGGTGCCGTTGCCGGGGCGTACGACGGTGGTGGCGTGCGAGCCCAGCAGGCCGCCCACGAACACCCAGCAACCGGCGGCCTGCATGTCGGCGGTGACCTTGGCTGTCCGGGCTCGCTGCTGCAGGTCCTCCTCGGCCGGCCACGGTGCGCTCTCGTCGAACTGAACGGCCAGCAGGTACTTCTTCACGGCAAACTCCTTCAAAAGGGGATCAGACGGGCAGGCGGCGGGCGATGGCCGGAATCATGATATTCAGCATGGTGAACCGGACATCGGGATCGGCGCACTGTTGACCATGAGGCTGATCCCGGCGAACTCACCCGCTGCGGCGGCCGGTCCACCGGTGATCAGCGGCTTGTCGGGAGCAACGGTGATGGCGGACATCGTGAACCTTCGGGTGAGTGGCGACCGGCTCGTTGCCGGCCTCTCACCTTGGCTACGAACGCACTCGACGCTATTCGACACACTTGCACAGAAAAATTAGAACGCACTCATCCCAGCCGCATCGCTCACTCGCCACCCACGCCGGCTGGTGAAGGGTCGAGCTGTTTCGCCTGGGTGGAGGAGTCGATCCGGACCGGCGACGGCGCCAGGCATGCTCAGCCGACCACGCGGTATCGCAGGTGCGTGATCCCTGGGGCGTCGATGACGCGGACCAGATCGAGCCGACGAGGTGAGCCCGGCTCGCCGAAGAGCGACCGGCCGGCGCCCAGCAGGACGGGGACCTGGCTGATCTCGAGTTCGTCCAGTACCCCGGCCTGCAGCGCCAGCTGCGCTGTCGTCGCCCCGTGGACCAGCACGTCGCGGTCACCGGCGGCCGCCTTGGCCCGTGCCATCGCCGCAGCGATACCGTCGTGGCGGCCAACCGAGCTCCTCTGCGCCGACGTGGGATCAAGGCGTGCATTCCGAGCAAGGTCGACCAGGACGCCCGCCGAAAGGCCAGGGGGTCGAGGGGAGGCCGCCCCCCTGCCTTCGACCCCGCGCTCTACCGGCCGCGCCACGCCGTGGAATGCGGCATCAACCTGCTCAAAGGCAATCGCGGCATGGCAACCCGTTACGACTGGTCCTTGTTCGTGGTGTCGTCGCCGCCGTGTGAGTTGTGTACGTGCCTGAACGCCCGCAAGGCGAGTACGGCCAGGCCGGCGTAGAAAATGGCGCTGACGATGCCCACCACGTGCACGCCGGAGGTGAACGCGTCGCGGGCCGCGGCAAGCAGGTCGCCGCTCTGCGCTGCGGGCAGGTGAGCGGCCACGGCGAGCGCGCGGTCGATACTTTCCCGGGCAGCGTCCGCTACGTCGGGTGGTAGCGCGCCGAGCGCATCCTCCACGTTGCTCCGGTACACCGCGGTGCCGAGGGTGGCGAGCGTGGCGATGCCGAGCCCGAGCCCGAATTCATTGGTCGTCTGGACGATCGACGCCCCGGAGCCGGCCTTGTCCGGCGGCACGGCGCCCATAGCGAGGTGGTTGCACAGCGCGGCCAGCGGCCCGGTGCCGAGCATGGCGACACACATCGCGATGACGATCATCATGGGGCCGGACGTGGAGTCGGCCAGCATGAACATCAGGTAGCCGGCACCCGCGACCAGCAGTCCGCCCCCGATCAGGTACGCCGGACGGACGTGGTTGGCCAGCGGTGGGGTGCCCAGGTTGCCGATGATCATCAGTATGTTGGGCGCCAGCAGGAGCACGCCGGCTGTCAGCGGGGTAAGGCCGGTGACGTTCTGCAGGTACAGCGTGACGAGCAAGAGGGTGCCGGTGCCCACCACGCTGGTCACGAACATCAGGGTCAGCGCGGAGCTGAACGTGCGATTGCCGAACATGCGCAGGTCGAGTAGCGGCTGCTCCAGGTGCCGCTGTCGGTGGACGAACACCACCCCAGCCGCGATGCCGGACACCAGCGCCATGGCAGGCCACCACTGCCAGCCGTGGCGAGCCAGTTCCTTGAGCCCGTAGACGAACGGCAAGATCGCCGCGAGGGACAGCACGACGCTGACCGGGTCGAGTCTGCCGGTCCGCGTAGCACGCTGGCCGGGCAGCAGGAAGGGGCCGAACACCAGCAGCAGCACGATCCCCGGCACGGCTATCAGGAACACCGAGCCCCACCAGAAATGCTCCAGCAGCACGCCACCGACCAGCGGGCCGAGCGTCAACCCGCCCATGAAGCAGGTCAGATAGATGGCCAGGGCGCGGCTGCGTTGTCTCTGGTCGGTGAACATGCCGGTGACCAGGGCCAGCACCGACGGCATCACCGCGGCTCCGGCCACGCCGAGCAGCGCGCGGCTGGCGATGAGCATCTGCGGGCTGGTGGAGAACGCGGCCGTCACCGAGGCGATGCCGAACACGGCGCCGCCGATGAGCAACAGTTTCTTGCGGCCAATCCGGTCACCGATGGTGCCCATGGTGACCAGGAAGCCCGCGATCAGCAAGCCGTAGATGTCCACGATCCACAACTGCTGGATGCCGCTCGGCGTGAGATCGGCGCTCAGATGCGGAACGGCCAGGTACAGCACGGAGAAATCCATCGAAACGAGAAACGTGGGCAAGCCGAGCACACCCAGCCCCACCCATTCCCGCGGCCCGGCTCCGAGCCTCGTGTTCGCAGTGGTCACAACCTGATCCCTTCCGTCGGGCGGCTGGCGCGTCGCCGGCCTCTCACCTTGGCTACGAACGGGCTCGACGCCATTCGACATCGCCACAGAAATAATCAGAAGACGTCCTCACCCCGGCCGGGTCCGAGGCGACAAGGCACATACTCATTACGAGTGGTTTGACCGCGTCTGCGGACTCGCGGCACCAACACTGTGATCCCGGCAGACGTTCTGGTCGTGCCCAGAACCCATGTGACGGCCCGGAACTCCTACAGCGGATGATCGTCTGGATACCTATCGAAGACGAGCAGGGGCTGAATCGATCGATTGAGCCCCCACGGCCAGATCCAATCAGGGCCCACCCGAAGGGGACACCATGGCCCTGCTCAAGCAGACCGACTGGAATGGCACGGAGATCCCCTACACCACGGCGAACGTCACCCGCTATGAGCCCCGAGTCGGGCGGGTCCGCGCGAAGGTCGGCGAGATCCGCGCCGCCGTGCACGCGATGCGCGAAGAGGGCGGCGCGTTCCTCGAGGAGGTCGCCGACTTCCTCGGCCGCGAGGCTCTGCAGCTCGACCGGGCCAACGAGGCCGACGGTCCGGTCGAGCTGGACTCGCGGGACGACACCCGCGAGCAGAGCGACTACGTCCCCGCCAGCGCGAGCCAGGCCCTTCTCATCGCCCGCGCCTTGGCCGGCACCCGCTCCGGGGATGCCGAGCGTGGCTGACCGGGTCTACCTGCGGCACTCCACCGACAAGCAGACCGACGCCCGCCAGCGGCACGCCCTGGCCGCCCTGCTGGCCGACGGCGCCCCCGTCTACGACGACCCCGCCACCTCCAGCCGCCAACTCTCCCTCGACCGCACTGGATTCTCGAAGCTGCTGCACGAGGCCGCCGTGGGCGACACCATCCGCATCGCCGACGCAGCCCGCCTGTTCCGCTCCGTCGCCGACATCCTCGCCCTGCGCCCGGTGCTTATCCGCCGCGGCCTGCATCTGCGCGTCGAATCCGGGCTGCTGTCCGGCATCGACCTGGCCAGCGACGACCCCGGCACCAAGATGATGGTCTCCGTCCTGACCGCTGTGTTGAAGTTCCAACGCGACATGATCAGCGAGAACACCCGCGAAGGCGTCGCCGCCGCCGCGGCCGCCGGCAAGACCCTCAGCCGCCCTGCCGCCATCGATCAGGACAAGGCCGCCGCCATCGTGCAGGCCTACCGTCAGGGCGCCGCCGTCAAGGCCCTGGCCCGGCAGCATCGGGTCGCCCCCAAGACCATCCGCCGCGTCCTGGACACCGCCGGCGCCCGAGACCTGCCCGACCCGCTCGACATGCTCTTGGCCGACTCCGGCGAACAGCACTGCGCGGACGCTCAGGAGACGGACGTTGTCCTCGATGTACCCGGACGGCTCGCCGACCTCCTGCGCACAACTGGTGAAGATGCCGTCCGCCTGGCCCTCGTCTCGGGACGCGTCATCCGCCGCGGGCCCGGCTACTCGGTCCGCCTGGGGGCCCCGCTTGCGCTCCACCGCGCCGTGCTGGAACAGAGTGCCGCCGTTGCCGAGGGAGCCAGCCCGGCTGAGCGCAAAGCGCACCGGGCCTATGCTGCCCGCATCAAAGCCGCCGAGACACAAGCCGTGATCAATTTCTCTGATGGTCCCGGGAGGTAAGCGCAAGTGAGTGAACCTTTTTCAGGCTCCTTGGCGCCCGCCTTGGTCACAGCATGATCGCGATACCGGTGTTCGGCCGGTGACGTGAAGGTCGGGTCGCCCGGAGGAGTCTCACCTCCGGGCTCCCACAGATCCCGGCGTGACAGTCTCCCGTCACCGGGCTCTTCTCAACCTCACCGTCAGAACTCGGGAACCCACCGCCAGTGCGCGAAGAATCGCGGGTATTGGCGAGTGGTCCGGTCCCAGGCCGCGAGGGCCTTCTTGAAGGTCCTCAGCCGTTTGTACTTCTTCCTCATCCAGCGCACCAGGTAGGCGTTGATACGCCGCAGCAGTGGATGGAACTCCGACCGGTAGAACCGGCCGTAGTAGTTCATCCAGCCCGACACGATGGGATTGATCCACCGTGCCAGGTCCTGCTCGGAGGCGGTGGTGCGGCGGTGCAGCCGCCAGGACCGCACCTGTTCGCTCATCCTCTTCATCGCGGTCTTGCTGACCGCCGGGCCGAAACCGGTGAACACCGTCCCGTTCCTGCTACGCACCCCTCGTGCCCGGAAGGTGAACCCCAGGAAGTCGAACGCGGTGTGCTCGAAAGAGCTTCGGCGTCGTCCGTCCTTGCAGTAGACGATCCGGGTCTTGTCCGGGTGCAGTCGCAGTCCGACCTGCTCCATCCGCTCGCCGATCGCCATGGCCAGCATGCGGGCCTGGCCTTCGCTGCGGCAATGCACCACCACGTCATCGACATAGCGCTCGAACGGCACGGAGGGAAACCTCCGCGCCATCCAGATGTCGAAGGCGTAGTGCAGGAACAGGTTGGCCAGCACGGGCGAGACCGCTGATCCTTGCGGGGTTCCGCGATCACGCTCGGCCCGCGAGTCGTCGCTTGTCTGCAGCGGAGCGGCCAGCCACCGCTGCACATACAAGACGATCCAGGGCTGGTCGGTGTTGGCCCGCACCGCTTTGACGATGAGATCCCACGGAACGCTGTCGAAGAACTTCTGGATGTCCAGATCGATCACCCAGTCGTTCGACCAGCAACGTTCCCGGCACGCGGCCACCGCATCCAGCGCCGACCGGCCAGGCCGATATCCGTAGGAGTCTGGATGGAACATCGGTTCCACCGCTGTCTCCAGCCGGGCGGCCACCACGGTCTGGGCGATCCGGTCCGCGACGGTCGGTATGCCGAGCGTCCGGGTGCCGCCGCCGTGCGGCTTGGGAATCTCCACCGCCAGCACCGGGGGCGGGAAGTAGCTGCCCGAGGACATCCGGTTCCAGATCTTGTAGAGATTGTTCTTCAGATCCTTGTCGAAGTCCTCGATCGTGCAGCCGTCCACGCCCGGTGCGCCCTTGTTGGCTCGCACCTTCAGATACGCGTCCCACACCTCCTGTTTGGAAATATCGAACGGCTTGCCTGTCGGTCTCTGCTCGTCCACGCGATTCCTCCCAGACTCTTTCGCCTGGTTGATCTGATGCACGAACCACGGTCGAGCCGGCTCCTTCGCTCCGCTCCCACCGCATCAAGCAGGGGCGTCATCGCTACTACGGGCCGGTCCGCCTGCGTGTCCCGCGATGGTACTCACCCCCTTGCGTTTCAGTGGGCATCTGATGATGAATTATCAGAGTTAGTCCCAATATTGGCCTGGCCCGAGATGTAGGGATTTGCAGACTTTCACCCTGTTCAGCCTTTCCGAACAGGGGTCATCAAGCTGGCATTTTGCCTGATGAGACCCCTCCTGCCCGTCCAATCTCGGAACACCCAAGAATCGCCCAACTCGACGGTGCGAGCCTTCTGCAGCGATAGTTGCTAGCACGAGGACTATGACCTCACGCCGCCCATACCCCTCGGATCTGTCCGACGCCCGCTGGGCGTTCATCGAGCCGACCCTGAGCGCCTGGCGAGCCGCACGCATGCAGGCTCGCGCGCAGGCCGGGATCACCGTCGCAGACCCATCGACCAGCCTGCGCGACATCTTCGACGCCATCCTCTACGTCAACCGCGCCGGCATCGCCTGGAAGTACCTGCCCCACGACTTCCCACCCCGCACGACCGTGTACTACTACTTCTCCGCCTGGGCCAAGGAAGACATCTTCGAGCAGTTAGGCATCGACCTGACCGGCCTCGCCCATACCAGAGAAGGACGCAACCCCGAGCCCAGCGCCTGCGTCATCGACAGCCAGAGCGTCAAGACCTCAACCAACGTCCCACTCGACGCCCAAGGCATCGACGCAGCCAATTATCTGGGGCTGGATGTTATGCCGGGCCGAGTGGATCAGGGCTGGCTGATGGCGGCACGGGCGGGCAATTGACCGCATAACGCCGGAGCTTCACCGTCTCCATCGAGGGGTTGTCGATGGAGGTGAGTACATGGTCAAGGCTGCGACGGACGGCCGCTACCCAGTCAAGGTGTCGGGACCGTTGGCTGAGCTGGTACACGAGTTTCGGCTGGAGCTGATCCGTCAGGGATTCACGCCGCGTACCGCTCAGGACCACGCGTATGTGCTGGCGAATCTGAGCCGCTGGCTGGAGCAGGAGGGGGCGGCACCTGCCGAACTGGGCGTTGAGCGGATCGCCGCGTTTGTCGCGGCACGGCGAGCCGGTGGCTGCCGCCGGTGGCGGACGGTTGGCTCGCTGCGGCCGATGCTGGCCTATCTGCGCGGCCTTGGGCTGATCCCGGCCGAGGAGCCGCACTCCGTGGGTCCGGTCGATGTGGTGCTGGAGAGGTATCGCCGCTGGCTGGAGCGTGAGCGTCGGCTTGGCGAGCAGACGGTGAGTTGGCGCTTGCACGTGGCCGCCAAGTTCTTGATCGCCCAGGTCGAAGGCGGACGGCTGAAACTGGACCGGATCGCTCCGCAAGCGGTGACGGCGTTCGTGCTGGAGATGGCGCAGCACTACGCGACCAGCTCGATGAAACCGTTGACCTCGGGTCTGCGGTCGCTGCTGCGGTTCTTGTTCGCGGCAGGCGACATCGACCGTGACCTGTCGCCGGTGGTGCCGTCGGTTGCCGGCTGGCAGCTGAGCGGAATTCCGGTCGGCGCGGATGACGAGGCAGTCACCACACTGCTGGCGTCGTGCAACCGGTCCACGGCGGTCGGGCGGCGGGACTTCGCGGTCCTGCTGCTGATGTCCAGGTTGGGGCTGCGGGCGGTGGAGGTCGCGCGGCTGCGCCTGGACGACATCGACTGGCGCGGCGGCGAGCTGACGGTTCGGGGCAAAGGCGGCCGCATCGACCGGATGCCGCTTCCGTCCGATGTCGGCGGCGCCCTGGCCGACTGGCTGCGCAACGGCCGGCGGCCGTCGACGTTGCGGGAGGTGTTCACTTGCACGATCGGTCCGGACGCGCCGATGAAACGGCAGTCGATCGTGACGGTGCCGCGCAGTGCCTCGTTACGGGCTGGCATTGCGATGGTGGGCGCGCATCGGCTGCGGCACCGGGTCGTCTGCCGGGTGCTGGCCGATGGCGGGTCACTGGCTGAGGTCGCCGAGGTGCTGCGGCACAACGACCACGCGAGCTCGGCGATCTATACGAAGGTCGACCTGGCCGCGCTTGCCGCGGTCGTGCGGCCCTGGCCGATGGCGGTCGGCGATGACGACGCTGCGTGAGGCCGTTGACCGCTACCTGGCGATTCGCCGGAGCCTGGGCTACAAACTCAAGGTCGAGGGCCGAATGCTCGGCCAGTTCGTCACCTTCTGCGACGCCCGCGGGCTGAACCACGTCACCGTCGCCGCGGCCTTGGAATGGGCCACGACCCCGGCGGGGGCGGATGCGTCCTGGTGGGCGGCGCGGTTGACGGTCATTCGCGAGTTCGCCCGGTTCCAGGCCGCCTTCGACGCCCCCACCGAAGTCCCGCCGACTGCCCTGCTCCCACGCACGGGGGACCGCTGCGAGCCCCATCTGTATTCACCGGCGGAGATCACTGCGATGCTGCAAGCGGCCCGGAGGTTCAAAAACCCGCTGCGCGCCGCCACCGTCGAGGCGTTCATCGGTCTGATGGCCGCCACCGGCATCCGAACCGGAGAGGCGATGGGCCTGGACCGCGGTGATGTGGACCTGGCTGGCCTCCTCCTGCTGATCAGGGGCACCAAGTTCGGCAAGTCCCGCCTGGTTCCGCTGCACTCCAGCACCGCCGAGCACCTGGCCGCCTATCAGGCGCGGCGCGACGAACTGTGTCCGCATCCGTCCACCGCGGCGTTCTTCGTCTCCTGCGCCGGCACCCGCCTGAACCACACCAGCGCCAGCACGGCCTTCGCCCGTGTGCTGAAGACCGCGGCGATCATCGCCCCTGCCGGGACGGCCAAGCCGCGGCTCTACGACCTCAGGCATACCTTCGCGGTGACCACCATGGCGAACTGGTATGCCACCGGAGCCGACGTCGCGCACCTGCTGCCCGCTCTGTCGACCTACCTCGGACACATCAGTCCCGCGACCACGTACTGGTATCTGCACGCCTGCCCGCAGCTGATGACCGAAGCCGCCAAGCGCCTGGAAGCCTCCTGGGAGGAACCATCATGACCAGCCTGGCCCCGATCATGCAGGGATACTTCACCGAACGGCTCACCGGCCGCCGCGCCAGCGAACACACCGTCGCCGCCTACCGCGATGCCTTCCGCCTGCTGCTGCACTACGCGCAAGCCGAACTCGGCCGATCACCCGCGGCCCTGGACCTGGCCGACATCGATGCCGGCCTCGTCGGCGGCTTCCTGGACAATCTCGAGGCCGACCGGAACAACAGCATCACCACTCGCAACGCCCGGCTGGCCGCGATCCACTCCCTGTTCGGCTACGCGGCGCTGCGTTGCCCCGAGCACGCCCTACTCATCCAGCGTGTCCTGGCCATCCCTCACAAGCGCCGTGAGTCCACCGACGTGTGCTTCCTGACCCGAGCCGAGAGTGACGCGCTCCTCACGGTTCCCGACCAGTCCACACCGCTGGGCCGCCGCGATCACCTGCTGCTGCTCGTCGCCCTGCAGACCGGGCTGCGTGTCTCCAAACTCACCTCGCTGACCTGCGCCGATGCCGAGCTCGGAGCGGGCGCCCACCTGCGCTGCACCGGCAAGGGTCGCAAGCAGCGCGCCACCCCGCTCACCCGGCCCACCGCTCGCTTGCTCCAGCGCTGGATCACCGATCGTCACGCCGCACCGGCCGACCCGCTGTTCCCCAACCGCACCGGCGGACGCCTCAGCCGAGATGCTGTCGCCGACTTGCTCGCCAAGTACGTCCCCGTCGCAGTCCGCACCTGCACGACCCTCGCATCCAAGAACGTCACCCCGCACACCTTGCGCCACACCGCGGCGATGGCGCTGCTGCACGCCGGCGTCGACACCTCCACCATCGCGCTCTGGCTCGGCCACACCAGCACGAAGGCCACCGACATCTACCTCCACGCCGACCTGGCCACCAAGGAGAAAGCCCTGGCCCGAACCGCACCTCCTGGCGTCGGCACCCGGCGCTACCGCCCCGGCGACAGCCTGCTCGCCTTCCTGGAGAACCTGTAATTATCTCTGGCGGCTGCGCTGTCAGACCTCCACTGGCCAGCCCTGATCCGTCTGGCCCGGCATAACATCCAGCCCCAGATAATTTCCGTTATGACGGCCCCGTCATAACGGCAAGAAGATCGTCGGCCGCAAACGGGGCATCCTGACCGACACCCTCGGCCTACTCCTGGCCATCACCGTCGCCGCTGCCGACCTGTCCGACAACGCCATCGGCAAAACCCTGCTCACCCAGGCCAGCCGCACCTATCCCACGATCACCAAGGCCTGAGTGGACACCGGCTTCAAGAACGCCGCCGTCGAACACGGTGCCCACCTGGGCATCGACGTCGAGGTCGTCGCACGGCGCTACAACCAGCCCGGCTTCCACATCGTCAAACGTCGTTGGGTCGTTGAGCGCGTGCGCCGTGAGGCGCTGATTGATCGAGTGGGGGTGAGAGACCGCCACCTTCACCCTGTCGCAGCAGGGTGATGAAGCTGGGGGCAGCCTGACCCGGGAGGTGCCGGGAAGGGTGGCAAGCGGCCCCGACAACGCCGGGACGTGACCAGTACTGCCAGATGGCGCGGGTCCGGCAAGCGAGACGGAAAGGTATACGCGAGGAACCGGTGCATGAAGCCTCCTAACAATCCCTACCGGCTCCAACCTGGCGGATATGGGCTGCTGCGCCACGAGGCGCTCCGTTGTATTCCCGATGTAGTCGGGAGGAACTTGGAAGGATGTTTCTGGGTCTGATGCCTTACCTGGCTCCGAAAGGATAAGGGGACAAGAGCATGGCAGGAAATCAATGGCCGCGTCCAGGCGTAAGGAGCGGTGCATTGAGGGACCCGTGCGACATGGTGAAGGCTGAACTGCCTAAAGTCGAATCTCCAGAAGATGCAATATCCCGTCCGCCGGAAAGACGCCTGTAACCGGCGCCGCAATCTGTGTCGGTGTCCCAGCCCCACCGATGCAACTTCCAGAATGCGGAGCGATGTCCAGTGAGGACATTCAAGGAGATGAGTCGGCCACCTAAATCGCGCTAGTACGTACAACGGAGACGAACGTGGGATCGCCTACGGGGTGCGAACCCTAAGGCGACAGAGTGCTCGTAGTAGTCGCAGGGGTTACGGCCTGCCAAGGAGGACGGGAAAGCCGTCCACAGGGCCAAGGAGCACAGGTGATCGGACACCAAGGAACCGGGAGGCTTGCGAAATGCAAAGCGCCGAAACAGTGCTTGGTGTCCTACGTGAACGCGGGAGGCGTGGCCTGCCGTGCAACGAACTGTATCGACAGTTGTTCAATCCGCAAATGTATCTGCTGGCCTACGGACGCCTATACTCCAACCACGGAGCCATGACGCCCGGGGCCGACGGAGAAACCGTGGACGGCATGTCCCTGGCCAAGATCGGGCGCATCATCGATGCGCTGCGCCACGAGCGCTACCGAGTCCGACCCGTGAAGCGGACCTATATTCCGAAGAAAAACGGGAAGAAAAGACCGCTCGGGCTGCCGTCATGGTCGGACAAACTCGTTGGCGAGGTAGTCCGTCTCCTTCTGGAGGCGTACTACGAGCCGCAGTTCTCCGATCGGTCACACGGTTTCCGCCCCGGACGGGGATGCCACACGGCCCTGACCGAGGTGGCCAATACCTGGTCCGGGACTACCTGGTTTGTCGAGGGAGACATCTCCGATTGTTTCGGATCGCTCGATCACGATGTAATGCTCGGGATCTTGGGCGAGAAGATTCACGATAACCGGTTCCTACGGCTACTGCGACACATGCTGCAGGCAGGATACCTGGAGGATTGGGAATGGCACGCCACGTTGAGTGGTTGTCCACAGGGTGGGGTGGTGTCCCCAATCCTGTCCAATATCTATCTGGACCGGTTGGACAAATTTGTCGAGACGATACTCGTACCGGAATACACCCGAGGGGTAAGGCGGGCCAACAACCCCGCCTACCGTGAGATGATCAACGCGATCGCGCGTGCCCGCTATCATGGCGAGCGAGCCACGGTGCGGGAGTTGCGCAAGCAGTTACGCAGTCTGCCCAGCAAGAATCTCCGCGATTCCGGCTACCGCCGACTGCGGTACGTGAGATATGCCGACGACCACCTCCTCGGGTTCGTCGGACCGAAAAACGAAGCAGAGGAAATCAAAGCACGCCTCGCTGTATTCCTGCGCGACGATCTCAAGCTGGAACTCTCCGAGGACAAGACGCTCATCACCCATGGGCGCACCGAAGCGGCGACCTTCCTCGGCTACGAGATCACCGTCCAGCACAACCAACGCAAGCTCACCGGTGGCCGCAGAGCGGTCAACGGCGCAATTGGCCTGCGGGTGCCCAAGGCGGCGATCAAAGCTAAGTGCGCCTCGTACATGCAGCGCGGACAACCCGCTCGCCGGACCCAGATGGTGAACCTCGACGATCATGTGATCATCAGCAGATATGGGGCCGAGTACAGAGGCTACGTCCAGTACTACCTGCTGGCCGGTGATGTCCACCGATTGAACCGGCTGCTTTGGGTCGCACAAACGTCGATGCTCAAGACACTTGCATGCAAGTACGACTCGACGGTGCCGAAGATGGCGGCCAAATATAGGGCCACCATCCAAACTCCGCACGGGCCCCGCATATGCATGCAGGTGAGCACCAATCGCAGCGATGGCAGGAAACCACTGGTCGCACGGTTCGGCGGCATTCCTCTCAAACGGCAGAAGAAGGCGGTCCTCGATGACCGGCGACCGACCCCGGTCACCGTCCGCCGCAAAGAGCTGATCTCCCGGCTCCGCGCGGGACGGTGCGAACTGTGCGAACAACGGGTCCAGGTCCAAGTGCACCAGGTTCGCAAGCTCGCCGACCTTGCAAGACCGGGCAAGCCACAGCCGGCGTGGGCGCAACTCATGGCCAGGAAACGACGCAAGACCCTCGTGGTCTGCTCCTCCTGCCACGAACACATCCACGCTCGGCAACCAACCCGCGATACCCACGGAATGGTCACTGGAGAGCCGGATACTCGGAAACGGGTCCGTCCGGTTCGGAAGGGGGGCACTGGAAAAGGACCTGCCCAGTAGGTACCTCGCCAGTGCCCTACCTTGTGGTGCGGCGCGCACCTGCCCCGTCATCACGGGGCGGGGAACTCCTGGGCTGCTCACGTTCGGCGGCAGGGAGGCCACGGTGAAGTGCTGCGGGGTAGCCGTGGCGATGCCGCGGGGGTATAGCCGGGTGCCTACTTCGTCGAGCGATCAGTCAGTGAACACGGGAACCTTCCCGGCTCTGCCTTCTGCAGCCGTACTGCCGGTGCGGCGCGGCGGGCTGGGCCCACCGTCGGCCGATCGGGCCGGGAGGGGACGGAGCCGCCGTAGTACTCCGAGGCGGGGAGAGCCCGTCACATGGGGAAGGGCGGCAGCGAGATCGCAAGGGAGGTGCTGCAATGCCCGAAGACACAGCGGTGGATGCCGCTGTCGCGTGGCCGTCGGCCGATGAGGCATGGCTGCGGGTACGGGGGATGCAGACCAAGCTGCACCGTTGGGCGGTAGCCGATCACGGCTTCCGGTTTGACGATGTGTTCA
>NZ_JBSFNK010000067.1:0-36241 GCF_053587055.1 Nonomuraea sp. NPDC003707
CCCCGGATACCGGCACGCCATCCCCACAATCGCGATCGGCTCATCCACCACCGAGGCGGCGGTCACCACGGCCTGCGAGGTCTGCCCACCGCCCAACTCACCCACCAGGAACTCCGCCACCGCCTCAGCCGTCGGGAAATCGAACACCAACGTCGCCGGCAACCGCAGCCCGGTCGCGGCGATCAGCTGGTTGCGGAACTCCACCGCGGTCAGCGAGTCGAAGCCCAGCTCCTGGAAGGCGCGATCCGGCTGGACCGCGTCCATCGAAGCGTGTCCGAGCACCTTGGCGACCTGCTGCCGGACCAGCTCCAGCAGCGCCCGGTCCCGCTGGTCGGCCTCCATCCCTGCCAGCCGCCGTGCCAGCCCCGTTCCCGCCGCACGCGCCACCTGCCGCGCGGGACCGCGTACGAGCCCGCGCAACAGCGCCGGAAGCCCTTCACCGCGGTTCCGCAGGGCCGTCGCGTCCACCCGCAACGGCACCAGCACCGCCGTGTCGCCGGCCGACCCGGCGTCGAACAGCGCCAGCCCCTCCTCCACCGACAGCGCCGGCAGGCCCTGGCGCCGCATGCGCTCGAAGTCGGCCTCGCTCAGCGCGCCGCCCATGCCCGCGTCGGTATCCCACAGGCCGAAGGCCAGCGACGTCGCCACCAACCCCATCGACCGCCGGTACGACGCCAGGGCGTCCAGGAACACGTTCGCGGCCGCGTAATTGGCCTGCCCCGCCGCCAGCACCAGGCCACCGGCCGACGAGAACAGCACGAACGCCGACAGGTCCAGACCCGCCGTCAGATCATGCAGATGCCACGCCGCTGCCGCCTTGGCCCCCAGCACCCGCGCGAGCCGCTCCACCGACAGCGACCCCACCAGGCCGTTGTCACTCACCCCGGCCGCGTGCACCACCCCGGTCAACGAGTCCGCCACCGAAGCGACAACCCGGGTCAGCGCCTCCCGGTCGGCCACGTCGCAGGCCTCGACCGCGACCTCGGCTCCCAGCTCGGCCAGCTCCGCCACGAGGTCGGCGGCACCGGGCGCCTCCAGGCCACGCCGGCTCACCAGCACCAGCCTGCGCACTCCATGCGCCGTCACCAGGTGCCGGGCCACCAGGGCACCCAGCCCGCCCGTGCCACCGGTCACCAGCACCGTGCCGTCCGGGCCGAACACCGGCTCGCCGGCCGACGCAGCCGCCTTCACCAGCCGGGGAACCCGCACCTGCCCGTCGCGAACAGCCGCCTCCGGCTCCCCCGAAGCGACCACCGAACCCAGGGCACGCCACGACTCCGCGCTGCCGTCCACGTCCACCAGCACGAACCGGCCCGGATTCTCCGCCTCGGCCGCCCGTACCAGGCCCCACACCGGGGCCGTACCGACGTCCAGGCCCTCGGCGGCCTGAACGGCCACCGCACCACGCGTCACCACGACCAGCCGCGACGACGTGAACCGCTCGTCGGCCAGCCACTCCTGGATCACGCCCAGGGCCTCGGCGGTGATCTCGTGGACGGCGTCGAGGACCTCACCCTCCGGCGCGGACACCACGTACGTCACAGCCTCGGGCACGGCGGCATCCTCGGCGACGGCCGCCAGCTCGGGCAGCTCCTCGGCCCCGGCGGGGGCGAGCGAGAGGGGTGTCCAGTCCACGCGGAACAGCGCGTCGGCGTGGTCGCCGCGAGCGGCGGTGAGCTGACCGGCCGAGACGGGCCGCACGGCCAGCGACTCGACCGACAGCACCGGCGCGCCGTCGGCGTCGGCGATGGTCAGGGCGATGGAGGTGTCCCGGATGCGGGAGATCCGCACCCGGACGCTGCTCGCGCCGGCCGCGTGCAGCCGCGCTCCGCCCCAGGAGAACGGCAGGACGGTCTGCCCGTCCCCGGCGATCAGCTGCGCGTGCATGGCGGCGTCCAGCAGGGCGGGGTGCAGTCCCGACCTGGCCGCGTCGGCGTGCGCCTGCTCGGGCAGCGCGACCTCGGCGAACACGTCGCGGTCTCGGGACCAGGCCGCCTGCAAGCCCTGGAAGACGGGCCCGTACTCGTATCCCATGTCCAGGAGGAGGTCGTAGGCGTCGGACACGTCGATCACGGCGGCGCCGGACGGCGGCCACTGCTCCAGCCCTTCCACCTGCGCGGGCGCGGCATCGGCCAGCGTGCCATCGGCATGCAGCACCCAGGGGGCGTCGCCGTCGGCGCGGGAGTGGATCGAGACCGGCCTCACCCCGGCGTCGTCACCACTGTCGACCAGCACCTGCAGCTGGCGCCCGCCGTCGGCGGGCAGCAGCAGCGGCGCCTGCAGGGTGAGCTCCTGTACGACCGGGCAACCGGCCTCGTCCCCGGCCTGCAGCGCCAGCTCCAGGAACGCCGTGCCGGGCAGGAGAATCGTCCCGTTGACGGCGTGGTCGGCCAGCCACGGCTGCGCGGCCACGGAGAGCCGGCCGCTGAGGATCACGGACTCGCCGCCGGCGATCTCGGTCACCGCGCTCAGCAGCGGGTGATCGACTGCCGCGAGCCCGGCCCCGGCCATGTCCCCGGCGTCGGCCCGCGCCGACATCCAGTACCGCTGGTGCTGGAAGGCGTAGGTGGGCAGATCGACCTGCCTGGCCGGTGCCAGCACCGCGGTCCAGTCCACGGCAATGCCGTGGGTGTGCAACCGACCGAGCGCCTCGATCAGAGAGCGGACCTCGTCCCGGTCCTTGCGCGTGGCGGGAACGAACACGCCGTCGGCGATGCTCTGCTGAGCCAGCCCCGTCAGCACCCCATCCGGGCCGACCTCCAGGAAGTGGCTCGCCCCTGAAGCCGTCACCCCGTCGGCGAACCGCACAGCCTGCCGCACGTGCTCCACCCAGTAACCAGGGGTGGTCAGCCGCCCCGGCTCAACAAGCCGGCCGGTCACGTTGGAAACGATCGCAAGAGTGGGCTCGTGGTAGGTCAACCCGGAGATGGCCTCCTCGAAGGAAGCCAGCATCGGCTCCATCAACGGCGAGTGGAAAGCGTGCGAGACCCGCAACCTGCGCGTCCGAACACTCACCCGGCCCTCGATCTGCGCGATCGCTGCTTCGTCGCCGGAGATCACCACCGCTGCCGGACCGTTGACCGCCGCGATCCCCACCCGACCCTCCAGCAGGGGCACAACCTCCGCCTCGGGCGCGGCGATCGCCAACATCGCACCACCCGTCGGCAGGGCCTGCATCAACCGGGCCCGGGCCGCCACCAGCGCGCACGCATCCGCCAGCGAGAACACCCCCGCCACGTGCGCGGCGGCGATCTCCCCGATCGAATGCCCGACCAGCACACCCGCCCGGACCCCGAAGGACTCCAACAGCCGATACAACGCCACCTCGAAGGCGAACAGCGCCGGCTGAGTCATCCCCGTCTCGTTCAACACCCCATCCGGGTCGTCGAACATCACCTCACGGACCGGCAGGAACTGGTCGATCTCCTCCAGCGCCTCGGCGAACACCGGGAACGCCTCAGCCAACTGCCGACCCATCCCGACCCGCTGGCTGCCCTGACCGGCGAACAGCAACGCCAGCTTTCCGCCAGAACCACTCCCGGAAACCCCATCCGAGGCCAGCGCCCGCAACCCGGCCAGTAACTCGTCACGATCCGCACCGACCACGACCGCACGCTGCTCCAGCACGGTACGACCGGTCGCCAGCGTCCACGCGACCCCGGCGGCGTCCGGCTCCGGGCGTTCCTCCACCCATGACGCGAGCCGCTCGGCCTGCCCGGCCAGCGCCTCGGGCGTCTTCGCCGAGATCAGCCACGGCACCACCGGCGGCCCCGTGTCGTCGCCGGCGACCGCGTCGGTCTCCTCACCCTGCTCGATGATCACATGCGCGTTGGTGCCGCTCACCCCGAACGACGAGACGGCGGCACGGCGCGGATGATCCTGAACGTCCCACGACCGGGCCTCGGTCAGCAGCTCAACGGCCCCGGCCGACCAGTCCACATGTGGGGACGGCTCGTCCACGTGCAAGGTTTGCGGCAGCACCCCGTGCCGCATCGCCATGACCATCTTGATCACGCCACCCACGCCGGCCGCAGCCTGGGAGTGACCGATGTTGGACTTCAGCGACCCCAGCCACAGCGGCCGTTCCCGCTCCTGGCCATACGTCGCGATCAACGCCTGCGCCTCGATCGGGTCGCCCAGGGTGGTCCCGGTCCCGTGCGCCTCGACCACGTCCACGTCTCCGGCCGCGAGCCCGGCGTTGGCCAGCGCCTGCCGGATCACCCGCTGCTGGGAAGGGCCGTTCGGCGCGGTCAGGCCGTTGCTGGCACCGTCCTGGTTGATCGCCGAACCCTTGACAACCGCCAGCACCCGGTGGCCATTACGCCGCGCGTCCGACAGCCGCTCCACCAGCAGCATGCCGACACCCTCGGCCCAGCCGGTGCCGTCCGCCGAAGCCGAGAACGCCTTGCATCGCCCATCAGGGGACAACCCGCGCTGCCGCGAGAACTCCACGAACGTGCCCGGCGTCGCCATCACCGTGACACCGCCGGCCAGCGCCAGGTCGCACTCCCCCGACCGCAGCGCCTGCACCGCCAGGTGCAGCGCCACCAGCGACGACGAGCACGCCGTGTCCACGGTCACCGCCGGGCCCTCGAACCCGAACGTGTACGACACCCGGCCCGAGGCGATGCTGCCCGAATTACCGGTCCCGACCAGGCCCTCCAACTCCTGGGGCACGGAGGACACCTGAGGGGCGTAGTCGTGGTACATCACCCCGGCGAACACGCCGGTACGGCTGCCACGCAGCCTGGCCGGATCGACGCCCGCCCGCTCGATCGCCTCCCACGACGCCTCCAGCAGCAACCGCTGCTGCGGATCCATCGCCAACGCCTCACGCGGCGAAATCCCGAAGAACCCGGGATCGAACTCCCCCGCGCTGTACAGGAAACCGCCGTGCCGCGAGTAAGACGTCCCACGGCTGTCCGGGTCCGGGTCGTACAGCTTGTCGAGGTCCCAGCCGCGATCGGCGGGGAACTCCCCGATCGCGTCCCCGCCCGTGGCCACCAGGTCCCACAGGTCCTCCGGTGACAGGACCTCGCCCGGGTAGCGGCAGGCCATTCCGACGATCGCGATCGGCTCGCGCGCCGCCTCGGCGAGAGAACGGTTCTGCGCACGCAGCCGTTCCGTCTCTTTCAATGAGGAACGCAGGGCCTCGATGAGCTTGGTGTCGTTCGCAGCCATTCTCGCCTCGTACTCTTCCTGCAACCGAAAGGGGGGGCCTACGCCTGGACGGCGGGGATGTTCTCGGTGATCTTCCGCATGACCGCTGCCGCGTGTGAGTTCAGGTAGAAGTGGCCGCCGCGGAAGACGTGCATGTCGAACGGGCCGCTGGTGTGCTCTTTCCAGCGCTCGGCCTCGTCCAGCGACACGTGCGGGTCGGAGTCGCCGACCAGGGTGATGATCGGCGCGTCGATCTTGATGCCGGGCGGGCAGCGGTAGGTCATGATCGCCGTGTAGTCGCCGCGCAGCGACGGAAGGATCATGTTCACGAGCTCGGGGTCGTCCAGCATCCGCGTGTCGGTGCCGCCGAGCCGCCGTACCTCGGCGATGAGCGCCCGGTCGCCCTCCTTGTGCACGGTCTCGACGCGTACGCTCGACGGCGCGCGCCGGCCGGACGCGAAGAGCACCAGCGGCGAGACGCCGTCGCCCATCAGCCTCTTGGCCACCTCGAACGCGACCACCGCGCCCATGCTGTGCCCGAAGAAGGCCATCGGCCGGTCCGCCAGGGGCAGGATCTCCCCGGTGAGGCGATCGGCGAGGATGCCTATGTCGTCGATGCACGGCTCCAGGCGGCGTTCCTGCCGGCCCGGATACTGGATCGCCAGGACGTCGAGCCGCGGTGCGAGCTGTTTGGCGACCGGGTGGAAATAGGAAGCGGAGCCGCCCGCGTGCGGGAAGCAGATCAGACGGGTGGCGGATGCCGGCGCGGCGAAGAACCGCCGTACCCACGCTCCGGTTTCGGTGATCACTGGACATTCCTTCCTCTGCCGACAGGGAATTCGGCACCACGCCGCGGGATATCACCGTTCATTCCAGCCCATGCGGCCGCGGCGTAGCCACGGGATTCGCCCCCTAATGTCCGGGGGTATTCCCCTAACGAATCCACCGACGGTCCTGCGCGTGGTGAAGCCGCGTCGGGATAAGGGGCGATAAGGGTTGCCCGAGCGCGTCAGGCCGTGCTCAGCAGGGCGGACGCCCGACGGCCGGCACGCCTAGTGGGCGCTAGGGGTTACCCCGCTTTCTCCGCTCACAAATACTTGTGACACCCGGACCGGGCGCATCAACGCGGCACGCAAGGAGAAACGATGGACTTTGGTCTATTCTATTTCGCGGACGATGTCAGGGCGGGAACCGACCAGTACCGGCTGCTGCTGGAAGGGGCCAGGTTCGCCGACACCCATGGATTCTCCGCGGTGTGGACACCCGAGCGGCATTTTCATGAATTCGGCGGCCGATATCCCAATCCCGCCGTGAGCGCCGCGGCCGTCGCCGCCGTGACCGAGCGGGTCGCCATCCGCGCGGGAAGCGTCGTGGCGCCGCTGCACCACCCGGTTCGCATCGCCGAGGAATGGGCCATGGTGGACAACCTGTCCGGCGGCCGGGTCGGCGTGTCCTTCGCCCCGGGCTGGCACGTGGTCGACTTCGCGTTGCGGCCCGAGAACTACGCCGGCCGCCGGCAGGTGACGACGGACACCATCGACACGGTGCGGCGGCTGTGGCGGCAGGAGGAGGTGGAGCTGGTCGACGGGGCCGGCGAGTCGGTCAAGCTGCGCGCCTACCCGGCGCCGGTCCAGCCGGAGCTGCCCACGTGGCTCACCAGCTCGGGCAACCCGGAGACGTTCCGCCAGGCGGGCGATCTCGGCTACGGCATCCTGACGCACCTGCTCGGCCAGAGCCTGGACGACCTCGTACGCAAGGTCGCCGACTACCGCGAGCACTACGCCAGGGCGCACAGCGGCACCGGCCACGTCGCGCTGATGCTGCACACCTTCATCGGCGAGGACCGCGCCCGCGTGCGCGAGATCGTCCACCAGCCCTTCACCGACTATCTGCGCAGCTCCCTCGGCCTGGTGCTGAAGGCGGCCGAGGACCTGATGCCCGGCATCGACCCGGACTCGATGGACCCGGAGGACATCGAGTTCCTCCTGGAGATCTCGTTCGACCGCTATTTCGACACGGGCGGCCTGTTCGGCACGGTCGACGACGGCATGGCGGTGCTGAGCTCGCTCCAGGAGATCGGCGTGGACGAGGTCGCCTGTCTCATCGACTTCGTCCCGGACACGGACACCGTCCTCGACGGGCTGCGCCACCTCGACGAGCTCAAGCGGCGCTGGAGCACACGATGATCGACAGCCTGAGGCTGAGGCGTGTGCTCGGCCACTACCCGACGGGGGTCGTCGTGATCGCGGCGCTGGAGGACGGCGAACCGCACGGTTTCACGGTCAACTCCTTCACCTCCGTCTCCCTCGACCCGCCCATCGTGAGCTTCTGCGCCGCCCACACCTCGGCCACCTGGCCCCGCATCAAGGCCGCGGGCGCCTTCACGATCAGCGTGCTGGGGGCCGGGCAGGAGCAGGTGTGCCGGTCGTTCGCGGCCAAGGGGAGCGACAAGTTCTCGGGGGTCGGCTGGTCGGTGCGGGAGAGCGGGCACCCGGCGATCACGGGCGCGGTCGCGTGGATCGACTGCGTCCTCGATCTGAGCCACGTGGTGGGCGACCACGAGCTGATCCTCGCCAAGGTGGTGTCGCTCACCGTGAACGACTCCGACGACGACCCGCTCGTCTTCCACCGTGGACGCCTCGGCCGGGTGTGCGCCGAGACCTTCCCGATCCTGACGCGCCGATGCCCGGCGCCCGCCTGATCAAAAAAGCCCAGGCCACCTGAGTGACCTGGGCTTTTCGCTGTGCGCCGCCAGGGACTCGAACCCCGGACCCGCTGATTAAGAGTCAGCTGCTCTGACCAACTGAGCTAGCGGCGCAACAGGTGTAACTGTATCAGCCGCCGAGCCCTGACCGCACATCATCCGAGCCGCCCCGCCAGCCTCTCGTACGCTCCCAGCACCAGCTCCCAGAATCCCCTGACGTCGATCGACGTGGCCACGAGCGCGTTCGAGTCCTGCTCGCTCACCTTGAAGTCCGTCACGGTCATCCCCCGCGTGTAAAGCCCGGCGGTCTCGACGTTCACCATCGCGGGGACGCAGGTGAAGAGGGAGGGGTCGAGCACGTACGCCACCGCGCACGCGTCATGGATGGCCGGCCCGCCGTCGGCCGTCACCACTCCGTAGAACTGCGCGGCGGGCACCAGCAGCTCGGCCAGCTTGCCGAGCGGCCACATCCGGTCCAGGACGTCCGAGGTGACCGTGGCGGACAGGGTGACGTCCAGCCCCAGCATCCGCACCGTCCACCCGGCGCCGAAGACGATGGCCGCCGCCTCCGGGTCGGCCAGCATGTTGAACTCGGCCGCCGGATTGTGGTTGCCACGCGTGAACGAGCCACCCATGATCACCAGTTCGCGGGCCCACTCCACGACGCGCGGCTCGCGGCGTACGGCGAGGGCGATGTTCGTCAGCGGGCCGACGGCCACCAGCGTGATCTCGCCCGGAGCGGCCTTCAGCGTGTCCACGATGAAGTCGACCGCGTGGCCGTCCGAGGGCCCCAGCTGCGGGGTGGGGAGCACGACACCGCCGAGACCCGTGGCGCCGTGCACGCGGGTGGCGCGCACGGTCTCGCGCAGGAGGGCGCCGGCGCTGCCCGGCGTCACGGGGACATTCCCCATTTCCAGGAACTCGCGCAGCGCGAGGGCGTTCGCGGTGGTCAGGGAGAGGTCAACGTTGCCCCCCACGGTGGTAATGCCCACCACGTCCAGGGAGGGGGAGCCGGCGGCCAGGGCCAGAGCGAGCGCGTCGTCGATGCCGGGGTCGCAGTCAATCAGCACTTTCTTCACGGAAGGGGAGGATACGCATAGATCGGGCCGGGCAGTTCCCCCAAAGCTGCCCGGCCCGATCGGCGGCGGTCCAGGCCGGCGCTTCCCCCAAAACGCCGGCGGTCCCGCACTGGCGAACCGCGGTCCCCCTCCGCGTCCGCTTCGGTGAAGGTCTATTGGCCTCTTGACCTGCTACAACGCTACCGAGACGAATGCAACGGTCGCGTCATAACGGGGTCGAATATCTGTTTAATCCGACTACGGAAGCTCCAACCGAACCTCCGTACCTTCCTGAAGCGACCTGCTCACCGTGCAGTACTTCTCGTGCACCCGCTCCGCGACCGCCCTGAACACCTCGTCGGCCTCCTCCGAGGGCAGCTCGACGTCGTACGTGACGGTGACCGGGCCCAGCTTGCTGGGCTCGACCTTCTCCGCCTGCACCGTCATCGCCAGGCGGACCAGCCGGTGACCCCGCTTGGCGGTCAGCGGCTCGACCGTCACGATGTTGCATCCGCCCACGGCCGCCAGCAGCAACTCCACCGGGGTGAACACCCCGTCCTCGTCCCCGCCGCCCATCCGCACCTCGGCGCCGCGGGCGTTCGTGGCCCGGAATCCGCCGTCCTCAGTTCGCTCGACACGCACGTTAGCCATGTTTCAGACCCTACTCAGAAACCTTTAATGTTCATTCAGCATCGTGAGTGGCATGGCTAGCGAGGCGAATGCGAACCAAGGTCCCATCCTCTTCTGGTGCGGGGTCGCGGTGGCCGAGTTCGGTGCGATCCAGCCGGGATTCGGCTACCCGTGGCGACCCAGTGCCTACGCCGCCGCGGCGCTGCTCGTCGCGTTCGGCCTGATCACCGTCAAGGCCGCCGACTACCTCCGCACCGAGGAGGCCAGGCAGCGCCTGCGGCTCGGCAGCTATCTCGCCGGCGCGCTGCTGGTGGCCCACCAGTTCAGCTCCACGGCGTACGTGACCGACCTCAGCCGCGCCGGCTCGCTCGTCCTGTACGCGATGGCGGCCGTCATGGCGGTCTGGAGTCACCAGCTCTCCCACGCGACCAGGCCGACCCTGCTGATCGCCACCGGCCTCGACGCGGCCGCCCTGCGCGAACGGCTGGCCGGCACGCCCGACACCGTGGCCGTCTACCGCACCGAGCGCGCCACCGACGAGCTGCGCGACCTGGAGGCCCGATACGGGCTCATCCTCGTCGAGGGCGCCGAGCACGACCCGCGCGCCAAGGAGCGCCTGAGCGCCTCCGGCCTGAGCCGCCAGATTCCCGACATCGCCGAGCGCGACGTGGTGGTGGCCGGTCCGCGGCAGTTCAAGAGGTACGTACGCGGCGCGTTGTCACGCCTTGCTGTCCCAAGATCACAGATTCATTTCAAATCACGGCAAAAGGTTTAGCTCCACATTACGCGCCATCTGCAACGGTGGGCTGCGGACAAGGAGGCAAGGTGACGACTTTCCCCGGAAGCGCCCGTGTCGAGATGGTCATGGGCATGCCGGTCAGTGTGGACATCCGCACCGCTCTCCCGGTGCGTGAGATGACGCCCCTGCTGGATGACGCGTTCTCCTGGCTGAGGTGGGTGGAAGACACCTTCAGCCCGGTAAGAGAGGACAGCCAGATCGGCCGCCTCAACCGCGGCCAGACGATCAAGCAGATCCCCGAGCTCATCGAGGTCCTCCACCGCTGCGACGAGATCAGCCAGGCCACCGACGGCTACTTCGAGGCCCGCATCAACGGCGTCACCGACCCGTCGGGCTACATCAAGGGCTGGGCGCTCGAACGCCTTTCCCGCGCCCTGGTCAACGCGGGCGCGGGCGACCACCGCATCAGCGCGGGCGAGGACATCAGGGTGCGCGGCTCGGCCGCCCCGGGCAAGCGCTGGCGGGTCGGCATCCGCGATCCGCGCAAGGACGTGATCCGCAAGGTCGTCTTCGCCCACGACCTCGGCATCGCCACCTCCGGCGCCGCGCCCATCGTCAACCCGCACACGGGGGCCGTCGAGGAAGGGCTCGGCTCGGTCACCGTGATCGGTCCCGACCTGGGCCAGGCCGACGCGTACGCCACCGCCATCTACGCCATGGGGCCCATGCTGTCCAGGCGCTTCGCGGCCGACCTGGCGGCGGCGGGGCCGTACCAGACGATGATCATCACCCGTGACGGGCAGGAGGTCAGCACGCCCGGCTTCGCCGAATACAGCGGCAGCGAGGCCCGCATGGCGGGCTGAGCGCGCCCGTGTGATTACGGAGGGTGGCCCGTATCGGCCTTGCGAGGTCACCCCCCGGCGCCCTGGGAGCACGGTCAGGCGTCGGGATGTTTACGCAAATACTCTATGTAGATCGGGCGCAGCGCCTCACCCAACTGCCCCTCGCCGGAGGCGATGGCATCGCTGAGCAGCGCGGAGACCCTGCTGAGGTCGTTGGCGGCCTCCGTCCCGTGACCGCTGGCGGCCTCGGCGGCCGGGATCACCTTCAACAGGTCCCAGAGAAACCCCAGGTCTCCGTGCCGTACGGCGTACCGCACCGCACGGTCGTGCAACTCGTCGGCCGGCAACGACTCGAGCCCGTTCGCGTCCATCTCGCTCCCTCCCCTGGACGCCTCTTCCCGAGTTGGGCCAATCATAACCGACGACTACGCACAGTAGCCGCGGAGAATCGTAGTGCCCACGCCACTATCGAAGTGCCGATCTCAAGTGGGAGGATCAAGCAGCGTGAGATTCATCATCAGAACCATCGCCGCGGCGGCGGCCCTCTGGGTGGCCATCCAACTGGTCCCCGGCATCGAGGTCAGCACCTCCCCCAACTCCGCCAAATACTGGGGCGTGCTGCTGATCGTGGCGTTGATCTTCGGCATCGTGAACGCGATCGTCAAGCCCATCGTCAAGGCCCTCGGATGCGCGATCATCGTTCTGACACTGGGCCTGTTCCTCCTCGTGATCAACGCGGCCATGCTGCTGCTGACGAGCTGGATCTCGACTCAGCTCGACATCCCCTTCCACGTCGACAACTTCTATCCGGCCGCCTTCTGGGGCGCGATCATCATCAGCGTGGTGAGCTGGCTGCTGGGCCTGTTCATTCCCGACGGCGACTGAACCGCCGGTGGAGCTCGACGGCGCCGGCCTGACCTGCGCGCAGGTCCACGAGGCCGCGTACGACGGTGCCCGGGTCACGATCGCCTCCCTCGATCGGGCCCGGGCCGCGTGGGCCACCGCTCAGGAGCTCACGGGCCCCGTGTACGGGCGGAGCACCGGCGTGGGCGCCAACAGAGGCGTCATCCTCGACAAACCCGGCCTCGACCTGCTCCGCAGCCACGTGTGCGGCGCCGGCCCGATGATCCCGCCGGCCCGCGCCCGGGCCATGCTCGTGGTCCGGCTCAACCAGCTCCTCGTCGGCGGCTCCGGCATCGACCCGGCCGTCCTGCCGGCGCTGGCCGAGGCGATCAACGGCGGCTTCACCCCGCCGATCCAGACGTACGGCGCCATCGGCACCGGCGACCTCTCCGCCCTCGCCACCACGGCCCTGTGCCTGCTCGGCGAACTCCCCTGGCACCACGAACCCCCACCCCCGTTCCCTCCGGGGACGCCCCCGATCGACGTGGCCGGGCCCCGCTTCCCCTTCGCCCCGGAGGACGCGCTGCCGTTCATCAGCTCGGGGGCCGCCACGCTGGCCGACGCCGCCATCGCCTGCCATCGCCTCCGGCTCCTCCTGGAAGCCGTCATCGACGTGGCGGCGATGTCGTTCACCGCCGTGGGCGCCTCGGCCGAGCCGCTGGCGGCCGCCGTACAGGAGGCCCGCCCCCACCCCGGCCAGGCCGCCGTGGCCGCCCGCCTGCGCGGCCTGCTCACCCAGGAGCTGGCGACCCGCGTGCAGGACCCGTACGGCTACCGGGCCTTCGCCCAGGTGCACGGGGCCGCCGTGGACGCCCTCGACCGGGCCACGGCCGCCGTCGAGATCGACCTCAACGCCGCCGCCGAGAACCCCCTCATCGCCGGCTCCCTGGCCTGGCACAACGGCAACTTCCACTCGGCCCCGCTGGCGCTGGCGCTCGACGCGTCGCGTGCCGCGCTCGTGCAGACGGCCCAGCTCAGCGCCGCTCGCCTGGCCACCCTCATGGACCCCGCCTACACCGGCCACCACCCCTTTCTCGCCGACCGCCCGGGGTCGTCGGGGGCGCTGATCCTGGAGTACGTGGCCCAGGATGCCCTGGCCGAGCTCCGACTCCTCGCGACGCCGGTGACGACGGGCACGGCGGTGATCTCCCTGGGCACGGAGGACCACGCGGGCTTCGCGACCCAGGCGGCCCGCAACGCCCTGCGCTGCCTGGAGCCCCTGGAAATCGTCCTGGCCTGCGAACGCACCGCCGCTCTCCGCGCCCTCAACACCCCCACCGCGGACCGCCCCCTCACCGACGACCTCACCACCTCCCGCCACGCCCTGACCCTCCACCCACCCCCCTGACCCCCGAGGCTGCCCGCTCTCGGTAGCCGGGCTCCCAACGCCCACGGACCCCACGCGCGCACCGAGGCCGGGGGAGGCGTCACGACACGCGGGCGACCGATCCCCGCTCCCGAAGGGTGGGCTCCTGGACGACGCGCCGCCGCCGGGTCCCCCCGTCCGCCGCCGCCGAGATGAGGCGGACCGCCGCCTTGACGATCCCGTCGATGTCCCAATCGACGGTCGTGAGACCAGGCGTGAGCAGCCCGGACATCGGGTGATCGTCATACCCCATGACCGACACGTCGTCGGGGACGGCCAGTCCCAGCTCCTGGGCCGCGGCGTAAACCCCGTAGGCGATCGAGTCCGCGAAGCAGAACACCGCGCTCGGCCCCTGCCCCGCCAGCAGCTCCCGCGCCGCGGCGGTGGCCCCCGCCAGCCCGTGCGGGGCGGTGGCGACCATGATGTCCAGCCCCAGCCGGTCGGCCTCGGCGGTGACGTGCACGTCGGCGGGCCGGTCGGGAGTGCTGGCCCGGGTCGGGGTGAGGACGGCGATGCGGCGGTGGCCCAGCGCGCGCAGGTGCTCCAGCGCCAGCGTCACGCCGCGCCGGTTGTCGAAGACGACCTCCCCGGCCGTGCCCGCGATCGAGTCGCCGATCGCGACCACCGGCAGCGACTCGCACAGCTCGGGCCAGAACGCCGCCGCCGGATCGATCGGCTGGACGATCAGCCCGTCGACGCGCTGGTCGCGCAGCCGCTGGGCGAAGGCCCGCTCGCGGGCGGGATCGCCCACCGCGTCAAGGATCAGGGCATAGCGGTCTTTCTCCCGCAGCCCTCTGCTGATGCCGACCGCCAGGGACTGCTGCCACAGGTCCTCCAGCGAGCCGCACAGCAGGCCGATCATGCCGGTGCGCCCGCTGGCCAGGGCCCTGGCGATGGGGTCGGCCTCGTAGCCCAGCTCGGCGGCCGCCGCGCGTACGCGCTCCATGGTCTCCTCGGAAACCTGCAGGCCGCGCAGCGCATACGAGACGGCTGCCGGTGACAGGCCTGTGGCCTGAGCCACCTCCCGGATCGTGGCTCTCTTGCGAGGCATTAAGCCAGCCTATTCGCTAGCGCCGACAGAACCGATTCCAGTCAGCCGATTCGCGCTCCTCACCGCACGTGCGCCGCCCCGGAACGCCGGGCCTGTCGGTGTTTCCGGCGGCGTCGGGCCCGTTGACAACGGCCTTGTGAAGCGGTTCACTGAACCGTATCACTGAAACGCTTCACAGCTCAGTGTCGCAAGGTGGTGCGGGTTACCTGTAATGTTAGTAGGGAATAGGGGAAGGGGGAAGCCGTGAGCATCGACGTCCATCAGCACGTCTGGACGCGCCCGCTCGTCGACGCCCTGCGCGCCCGTTCCTCCCCTCCCCACGTCGACGGCTGGACGTTGTTCCTCGACGACGAGCCCCCGTACGAGATCGACCCCCAGGACCTCAAGCACCGCGACACCACCGGCCTGGAGCTGGCGCTGGTGTCGCCGTCGAGCCCGCTCGGCATCGAGTTCCTGCCGCCGGAGGAGTCCTGGCCGGTCATCGACGCCTACCACGACGGCGCGCTCGCGCTGGGCGAGCCGTTCGGGGCCTGGGCGTCGACGTGCCTCAGCCGGCCCGACCCCGAGCGCCTGGCCCGGGACCTCGGCCGCGGCTTCGCGGGGCTGCAGATCCCCGCGACGGCCGTGCCCGACGACGGCCTGCTCGAGGTGCTCACGGACCTGGGCCTTCCGCTGTTCGTCCACCCCGGCCCGGCCGCGAAGACCCCGGGCACGCCGCCCTGGTGGCCCGCCGTGGTGCCGTACGTCCAGCAGATGCACGCCGCGTGGCACTACTTCCACGCCGTCGTCCGCCCCAGGCACCCGGAGCTGCGCGTCTGCTTCGCCCTCCTCGCGGGGCTGGCCCCGCTGCACTCCGAGCGCCTGATCGCCAGGGGCGGCGGCAGCCGCGGCCTGGTCGATCCGAACTTCTTCGTGGAGACCTCCTCCTACGGCCCGCGGGCGATCGACGCGATCGTCCGCGAGCTGGGCATCGACGTCGTCGTCAACGGCTCCGACGCCCCTTACGCCACCGCACCCGAGCCCGGACTCGGCGCGGCCGCCGGCCACGCCATCCGGGTCGTCAACCCCCGTCGTCTATTGAGCGGAAAGGAGACTCGTACGTGAGCACTCAGCAGATCCAGGACGGGGGCACCTGTGCCCGGTTGCCCGAGCGCACGCTCGACCGGCGCGAACTGCGCGACCTGGTGAACGAGCTGGCAACCCACCCCGAGGAGTGGCGGGACCAGGTGCAGTTCCCCGAGGACGGCGGCAGGCACTACGCCTCGCTCTACCGTGACGCGTACGTGGACGTCTGGCTGCTCTGCTGGCGCCCCGAGGACGACACCGGCTGGCACGACCACGACATCTCCTCCGGCGCCGTCCACGTGGTGCAGGGCGCGCTCCTGGAGTGCAACCCGCGCATCGGCGGCGAGCACCTGGAGACCGTGGTCACGGAGGGGCAGTCGTTCTCGTTCGGACCCGACCACATCCACCGCCTCAACGGCGCGGTGGACGAGAGCGTCTCCATCCACGCCTACTCGCCGCCGCTGTGGCGGCTCGGCCAGTACTCCATCGACGACACCGGCGTCATGCGCCGCGTCTCGGTGAGCTACGCCGACGAGCTCAGGCCGCTGGACGACGCGGTGGTGGCCTGAGCACGCAGCAGCTTCCGCAGGGCTCGACATCGGGCAGTGTGATCCACAGGCAGCAGGTCCTGCGGAAGTAGCCGTCGCCGGCGGGCTCGATCAGCCCGTCGACCGGCGGGCCGATCTCCTTCAGCAGCCGCATGTAGTCGCCCGGCACGATCGACGTCAGCGGATGGGCGAGCGCCTCGGCCGTGGATCCCCACAGCGTCCGCTCGCCCACCTTCGCGATCGCCCCGACGGCCCGCACCAGCGGCGCCTGCGACTCGGCGAGCGCCTCACGGATCGCGGCGGCCCCTTCGGACCAGCTCACCCGCGTGGCCGCGATCGTCACCCCGGCGTCCGACACCTTGAAGTACGTGTCCGCCGGCCGCATGATCGGCACCCGCCCGTCCAGCGCCCAGCCGAGCGCCATGGGCATGGTGTGCCAGTAGCCGTAGGTCTTCCAGAACAGCGCCGCGCCGACGTGGCGTGGCGCGTTCCAGCGCGCGGCCGTCTCGTCGATCAGCCCGAGCAGTGCCGCGTACGGCTCCCGCAGCAGCTCGGTGACCGGCGTCCAGCTGCCGTCGGGCTCGATGACCAGGCGCGGCTCGACGCCCAGCACCCCGCCACGCGCGTCGGCGACCCGCTGGAGCGTCTCGGTCAGCACCCTGAACCCCCTAAAGGTTAGCCTTACCTAAGGTAGCAGGCCGCCCCGCGAACCACCCAGCCGCGATCTGCACCACGAGCACCCCCAGCCCCGCCAGCAGCGGCACCGTCCAGCCGCCGGAGACCTCCCTGAGGAACCCGAACAGCAACGGCCCCACCGCCGCGATCCCGTACCCCACGGACTGCGCCACGGCCGAAAGCGCGGTCACGGTGGCCGGATCGGCGGGCCGCAGCGCGATGATCAGCAGTGCCAGCGCGAACGAGGCCCCCTGGCCGATCCCCAGCACGATCATCCACAGCCAGGGCGCGGCCGTGGGGGCCAGCAGCATGCCGAGGTAGCCGAGCACGGTCAGCACACCCGCTCCGACCACGTACGGCACCTGCGAGGCCCGCCGGCCCGCCAGGACGGGGATCGCCAGCGAGGTGCCGACCTGGACCAGGTTCGTCAGGCTGAGCAGGTAGCCGGCCTGGTCGGCGGGGAGTCCGGCCTCCAGGAAGATCGTCGGCAGCCAGGCCAGCATGACGTAGAAGGTGAGCGACTGCAGGCCCATGAGTGCGGTCACGGACCAGGTCACGGGGCTCCTGAGCACCACTCCGAACGGCCTGGGCCCGTTCTGCGCCCCGCTCTGCTTGCGCAGCGCCTGGGGCAGCCAGAGCAGCGCGGCCAGCAGGGCGGGCACGGCGAGCAGCGCGGAGACGCCGCGCCAGCCGTACCCGGTGGCGTGCTCGATGGGGACGACCAGCCCGGAGGCGAGGGTGGCGCCGGCCACCACGGCGGCGACGTAGACGCCGGTCAGCAGGTTGACCCGGGTGGGGAAGTGCTCCTTGACGACGGCGGGCATGGAGACGTTCATGACGGCGATCGCCGTAGCGGCCAGGGCGGAGCCGAGGTAGAGCACGGGCGCGCCGCCGAGGCCGCGCAGCGTCACGCCCGCCGCGATGACCAGCAGTCCGGCCAGCAGCGTGCGGTCGAGCCCGAAGCGCCGCGCGAGCAGCGGCGTGACCGGCCCGAACACGCCGAGGCAGACCACCATGACCGTGGTGACGGCGCCGCCGCCGGCGGGCGACAGGCCCACGTCCTTCATGATCTCGTCGAGGAGCGGGGAGACCCCCGCGATGGCGGGGCGCAGGTTGAGCGCGGCCAGTACGAACCCGGTGACCAGCACGGCAGATCTCAACGACATAGGGAACCACTTTCGCATAACCCCTGACAACGTTGTCTGCCTGGTCCAGGTGAGGAATGATCCTGGCGTGAGACCGACGATGAAGGACGTCGCCTCGGCGGCGGGCGTGGCGCTCAAGACCGTCTCGCGCGTCGTGAACGGCGAGCCCGGCGTCCACCCGGCCACCGCCGAGCGAGTGCGCGCGGCCATCGAGCGGCTGGGCTACAGCCGCAACGAGAGCGCGGCGGTGCTGCGCAGGGGCAGGACCGCCACGGTCGGGCTGGTCATCGAGGACGTGGCGGACCCGTTCTACTCGGGTCTGAGCCGGGCCGTCGAGGACGTCGTCATCGAGCACGGCTGCCTGCTGCTGAGCGGGTCGTCGAGCGAGGAGCCGCTCAGGGAGCGCGAGCTGGTCGAGACGTTCTGCGCGCGCCGCGTGGACGGGCTGATCATGGTGCCCGCCGGCGAGGACCACACGTACCTGCGGCCCGAGCTGGAGGCCGGCACGCCGGTGGTGTTCGCCGACCGGCCGCCGGGAGCGGGGATCGACGTGGACACGGTGCTCGCCGACAACCTGGGCGGCACCGGGGAGGCGATCCGCCACCTCATGGGCCACGGCCACCGCAGGATCGCCTTCCTCGGGGACGCCCCGGGGATCTTCACCGCGGCCGAGCGGCTCAACGGCTACCGGCAGGCGCTCGGAGGGTTGTTCGACGAGCGGCTGGTGTCGATGCGGCCGCCCTCACTGGAGGGCGTACGCGCCGACCTGGCCCGCATGTTCGCCCTGGACGATCCGCCCTCCGCGCTGTTCACCGGCAACGGCCGCTACACCGTGACGGCGCTGCGCGCGCTGGCGGGGCGCCGGGTGGCGCTGGTGGGGTTCGACGACTTCGAGCTGGCCGACCTGCTGACCCCTGGGGTGAGCGTGGTGGCGCAGGACCCCGCGTGGATGGGGCGGGTGGCGGCCGAGCTGCTCTTCCGCCGCCTGCGCGGCGACACGGGCCCGCCGGAGCACATCGAGCTGCCGGTACGGCTCATCGCCCGCGGCTCCGGCGAGCTCCCCCCACCGGGCTGACCGGTCAGGCGACCCGCTCGTCCACGCCCACGGCGCCCACGCCGCTGGTGAAGATGCCGCCGCAGTATCCCCGGGACTCCCCCGACGCGCCGGGCGCGAGCGTCACCCACTCGCCCACGACGTCCGGCGCCCGGCCGCAGACCACCACGGCCCGGAACCTCCAGGTCTGGCCCGTGGGGTTGGTGCAGGACGCGATGCCGAGGTCTCGGTCCTGCGCGTGCACGTAGGTGTCGCAGCGCAGGACCGTGGCCGCCGCCACGGCGGGCGGCGCCATGTTCCCGACCACCAGGCCGACGGCCACCGCGACGTACATCCCCTTGGACATTGCCTCTCCCCTGTCCCCCGTATTACTGTGCGCAGCCGATCGTAAGCGCAGAGTAGTAGCCCTGTCTGGAGAACCTCATGGCGGCTAGCCTTTCCAGCGGAGGGCGCGGCAGTGGCCCCCGGGGACATCACCGCCTATAGTCGTTTGCGCATCGGTTCAGCAAAAATGTTCACAGGAGCGCGCGCATGAATGCCGCCGACGTCGCACCCGAGACGCAGGCCAGGTTCCCGCTTGAGCTGATGTACGCGGCGGCCCAGCAGTACTACATCGAGGAGGCCACGCAGGGCGACATCGCCCAGCGGCTCGGCGTCTCCAGGGCGACCGTGAGCCGGCTGCTCACCGAGGCCCGCAAGCAGGGCATCGTCGAGATCAAGGTGCACCGGCCGGCCGCGCTCGCGGACGGCCCGCTGGCCGCCGAGGTGGCCGAGGCGCTCGACCTGGAGCGCGTCTATCTGGTCCCCAAGGTCAGCGGCCCCACCCTGGGCCCGTGGCTGGCGCCCGCCGTGACCCGCGCGCTGGCGGCGGTCGGGCTGGAGTCCGGCGACGTCGTGCTCGTCTCGTCCGGCACCACGGTCTACGAGTGCGCCCGCGAAGGGCTCGGCCAGTACCCGGGCGTCACGATCGCGCCCGCCGTGGGCGGCCAGGAGGAGCCGCAACCCTGGTTCCAGACCAACGAGACCACCCGCATCCTGGCCGAACGCGCCGGCGGCGTGCCCGCCTACCTCTACGCGCCCGCGCTGCCCGGCCCCGAGCTGTTCTACTCGCTGCAGCACGAGCCGTCCGTACGCCGGGTCATGGACCTGTGGGCGCACGCCAAGTGCGCCATCGTCGGCGTCGGCTCGGCCCCGCTGATGCGGCAGATGACGCCCTCCCTCATGCCGCGCGACGCCGACAGCCTGCGCCAGGCCGTGGGCGACGTGTGCATGCGCGTCTACGACCGCGACGGCGAGCCCGTCACGTACCCGGGCAGCGAGCGCCTGGTCGCCACGAAGCCGGAGGAGCTGCGCCGCATCCCCGCCACGATCGCGGTCGCGGTGGGCGCCGAGAAGGTGCTGTCCATCGTCGCGGGCGCCAAGGGCGGCTACTTCAACCAGCTCGTCACGGATGTCCCGACGGCAGAGGGCCTGGTGGCCGCGGCTCGCCAGCTCTGAACATTTTTGCTGGACAAAGTTTCAGCACCCGCGCTACCGTGAGCCGCACCACAGGATGTGCCTGGCTGTGAGGGGCATTGTCCTGTTTCGGGGGGCAGTGCGTCATGGATCCCGGTAGCAAGTGAGGAACGAAACCCGTGAACAGAGCTAAGATGCGGACCTCCGCGTTCGCCGCAGCAGCAGTGCTCGCAGGCTCGGTGCTGGCCGCGTGCGGCTCCGGCTCCGGCTCGACCGGCGGGGGCACCAGCGGCGGCGGGAGCGGCGCCGTCCAGAACGCCAAGGTCGCCTTCCTCATGCCCGACCTCGCCTCCACCCGGTACGAGCTGGCGGACAAGCCGCTGTTCGAGGCCAAGATGAAGCAGCTCTGCCCGACCTGCCAGGTCATCTACCAGAACGCCGACTCCGACGCCGCCAAGCAGCAGCAACAGGCCAACTCCGCGCTCGCCCAGGGCGTCAAGGCCATCGTGATCGACCCGGTCGACTCCGCCGCCGCGGCCACCATCGTCAAGTCGGCCCAGGCGCAGCAGGTGCCGGTCATCGCCTACGACCGGCCGATCCCGGCCACGCCCGCCGACTACTACATCTCGTTCGACAACGAGAAGATCGGCGCCATGATCGCCCAGTCCCTGGTCGACCACCTGAAGAAGGAGACCGCCAAGGGCGGGATCCTCCAGGTCAACGGCTCGCCCACGGACGCGGCGGCCGGTCTGATCAAGAAGGGCATCCACAGCGCGGTCGACCCGAGCGGGTTCAAGGTGCTGGCCGAGTACGACACCCCCGACTGGCAGCCGGAGAAGGCCCAGACCTGGGTCAGCGGCCAGATCACCCAGTTCAAGGACCAGATCGTCGGCGTGGTCGCGGCCAACGACGGCACCGGCGGCGGCTCGATCGCCGCGTTCAAGGCCGCGGGCGTGAAGGTGCCGCCGATCACCGGCAACGACGCCGAGCTGGCCGCCGCCCAGCGCATCATCGCGGGCGACCAGTACAACACGATCTCCAAGCCGATCAAGATCGTGGCCGAGGCCTCCGCGAACGTGGCGTGGGAGTTCATGCAGGGCAAGAAGCCCGCGGGCAAGGCCACGCTCTACAACACCCCGTCGGAGCTGTTCGTGCCCACGGTGGTGACCAAGGAGAACATCAAGGAAGTGCTGTTCGACAGCGGCATCATGAAGGCCGCCGAGGCCTGCGCCGGTGAGTACGCCAAGGGCTGCGGCGAGCTCGGAATCAAGTGATGAGCGTCCTCTCTCTGCGCGGGATCAGCAAGACCTTCGGCGCGGTGGCGGCGCTGACCGACATCGAGCTCGACGTCGCCGCCGGCCAGGTCGTCGCGGTCGTGGGAGACAACGGCGCGGGAAAGTCGACCCTGGTCAAGATCCTCTCGGGCGTGCACCCGCCGGACGGCGGCACGATCACGTTCGAGGGGAACGAGGTCCACATCCCCACCCCGGCCGCCGCGCACAAGCTCGGCATCGCCACGGTCTTCCAGGACCTGGCGCTCTGCGAGAACCTCAACGTGATCCAGAACCTGTTCCTCGGCCAGGAGATCCGCCCGCTGCGCCTCAACGACGTGGCCATGGAGACCCGCTCGTGGGAGCTGCTCCGCCAGCTGTCCGCCAAGATCCCCAGCGTACGGGTGCCGGTCGCGGCGCTGTCGGGCGGCCAGCGGCAGACGGTGGCCATCGCCCGGTCGCTGCTCGGCGACCCGAAGGTCATCATCCTCGACGAGCCCACCGCCGCGCTGGGCGTGGCGCAGACGGCCGAGGTGCTCAACCTGGTCGAGCGGCTGCGCGAGAACGGCCTGGGCGTCATCATGATCAGCCACAACATGGCCGACGTGAAGGCCGTCGCCGACACCGTCGCCGTGCTGCGGCTCGGCCGCAACAACGGCGTGTTCGACGTGGACCAGGTCTCCACCGAGGACATCATCGCCGCCATCACCGGCGCCACCGACAACGTGGTGTCCCGGCGGGCGCAGCGCGAGGGAGCGCCGGCGCCTGGAGGAGCGGCGGGAGCGAAGCGACCAGAGCGGGGGAAGGCGACGGCATCGGAGGCGACCGAGCCCGCCTCACGGAGTGAGGCCATGGACAAGGGGGCCCAGTCTTGAGCACATTGACGACGGACCGTCAGGACGAGCGGCTCCAGAACCGCGACGGGCTGCGCGGCGCGCTCGCCGACGTGATCGAGCGGGCCCGCGGCGGCGACCTAGGCGTCATCCCCGTCGTGGTCGGGCTCGTGGTCATCTGGACGGTCCTGCAGGTCCTGAACCCGATCTTCCTGTCCAGCGCGAACCTGGTGAACCTCACCCTGGAGTCCGCCGCCGTCGGCATCATCTCGCTCGGCATCGTCTGCGTGCTGCTGGTGGGCCAGATCGACCTGTCCGTCGGCTCGGTCAGCGGGCTGTCGGGAGCGGTGCTCGCGGTGCTGTTCGTGGGCCAGGGGCTGCCGGTCTGGCTGGCCATCGCCGCGGCGGTGATCATGGGCGCGGTCGTCGGCTGGCTGTACGGCCAGCTGTTCAACCGGTTCGGGGTGCCGAGCTTCGTGATCACGCTGGCCGGCCTGCTCGCCTTCCTCGGGCTCCAGCTGCACGTGCTGGGCACCAAGGGGTCGATCAACCTGCCCTTCGACTCGGGCCTGGTGAACTTCGCGCAGCTCGACTTCGTGCCGGCCTGGCTGTCGTACACGTTCGCGGTCGTCGCGGCCGTCTGGCTGTTCGTCACCGGATACCTGCACGCGCAGGAGCGGCGCAAGGCCGGGCTGTCGGCCAGGAGCGTGTCCACGCTGGCCGTCAGAAGCGGGGCGCTGCTGGTCGTGCTGGCCTTCGTGGTCTGGTACCTGGGCCAGACGCGCGGCGTGGGCTGGATGTTCGTCTTCTTCGTGGCGCTCGTGCTGATCATGCACTACCTGCTGTCGCGGACGAAGTGGGGACGGGCCGTCTACGCCGTCGGCGGCAACGTGGAGGCCGCCCGCCGGGCCGGCATCAACGTCAGGGCCGTCTACACCTCGGTGTTCGTGCTCTGCTCGACGTTCGCCGCGGTCGGCGGCATCCTGGCCGCGGCGAGGCTCGCGGCGGCCAACCAGTCCAGCGGCGGCGGCGACGTCAACCTCAACGCCATCGCGGCGGCCGTGATCGGCGGGACGAGCCTGTTCGGCGGGCGCGGCACCGCGTTCGGCGCGCTGCTCGGGATCATCGTCATCCAGTCCATCTCCAGCGGCCTGACCCTGCTCAACCTCGACTCGTCGATCAGGTTCGTGGTCACCGGGGCGGTGCTGCTGCTCGCCGTGATCGTCGACTCCGTGTCGCGCCGGTCGAGGACCTCCCACGGCAGGGCCTGATGGCGATCATCTGCGTTGACGCGGGCACCACGGTCATCAAGGCGGTCGGGTACGACGCCGAAGGCGCGGAGGCGTTCGTCGCCCGGCGGGAGACCGTGGTCTCCAGGCCCCTGCCCGGCCACGCCGAGCAGGACATGAACGCCGTCTGGGACGCGGTCGCCGCCACCGTGCGCGAGGTCGCCGCCCAGGTGGGCGGGGTCGACTTCGTGGCCGTGACCGCCCAGGGCGACGGCTGCTGGCTGGTCGGCCCGGACGGCGAGCCGACCGGCCCCGCGATCCTCTGGAACGACGCCAGGGCGGCCTCGGCCGTGGACGGCTGGACCCGCTCCGGGACCGCGGCCGAGGCGTTCCGGCTCAACGGCTCGTCGGCCGCCTCCGGGCTGCCGCACGCGATCCTGACCTGGCTGCGCGCGAACGACCCCGGGCGGCTGGAGCGGTCGAGCGCCATGCTCACCTGCGGCGGCTGGATCTTCGCGCGGATGACCGGGGAGCTGGCGGCCGACGAGTCCGACGCCTCCGCGCCGTTCATGGACCTGCGGGCGCGGGCGTACTCCCCCGCGCTGCTGGCCCTCTTCGGCACGGAGTGGGCCGAGCGGCTGCTGCCCCCGATCCGCTCCGGCCACGTCGCCGAGCTGTCCGGGGACGCGGCCTCCGCGCTGGGGCTGCCCGCCGGGACACCCGTCGTGATGGCCCCGTACGACATCGCCGCCACGGCGCTGGGCGCGGGCGCGGTGCGGGCCGGGCAGGCGTGCGGCATCCTCGGCACCACGCTCTGCACCGAGGTCATCGTCGACTCGGCCGACCTGGAAGGCGAGCCGATCGGGATCACGATCGCGCTGACCGGCGGCTACCTGCGGGCCTTCCCCACGTTCGCGGGCACCGAGGTGGTGCAGTGGACGTGCCGCATGATGGGGCTGAGCGGCCCGGCCGAGCTGGGCGACCTGGCCCTGCTGAGCGAGCCGGGCGCGCGCGGGCTGGCATTCCTGCCGTATATGTCGCCCGCCGGTGAGCGAGCGCCGTTCTCGGACCCGCTGGCCAGAGGGTCGCTGCTGGGCATGTCGTTCGAGCACGGCCGCCCGGACGTGGCGCGGGCGGTGCTCGAGGGGCTGACGATGGTCATCCGCGACTGCCTTGCCGCCACCGGCGCCGCGCCCACGGAGCTGCGCGTGTGCGGGGGCGGTTCGAACAGCACCGCCTGGCTCCAGCTGATCGCCGATGTCACCGGCCTGCCCGTGCGCCGCCCGGCCGACACCGAGGTGGGCGCGCGGGGCGCGTACCTGGTGGGGCTGGCCGCCACCGCCGCCGCCCCGTCCATCGCGGCGGCCGCCTCGGAGCATGTACGGCTGCGCGACGCGCTCGAACCCAACCCCGCCCGCCAGGCGTTGTACGACCGGCTGTTCGACGACTTCTTGACCCTGCGCCAGGCGAACGCGGTCTCCTGGCCGCTGCTGGCCGAGATGAGGGGCCGTACATGAGTGTCTGGATCGGCATCGATCTCGGGACCCAGAGCGTGCGGGCGATGGCCGTCTCCAGCGACGGGCAGGTGCTCGGCACGGCCGGTCGGCCGCTGACCAGCCACCGCGACGGGCCCCGCCACGAGCAGGACCCCGAGCAGTGGTGGCGCGAGCTGGCCGCCGCCACCCGCGAGGCGCTGCGCGACGTGCCTCCCGAGCAGGTCGCGGGCGTCGCCGTGGCCGCCACATCTGGAACGATCCTGCTCACCGGCCCTGACGGCCGGGCGCTGACGCCCGCCCTCATGTACGACGACCGGCGCGCCGACGCCGGGCGCGCCAACGAGGCGGGCGCCCGCGTGTGGGAGCGGCTCGGCTACCGGCGCATGCAGCCCAACTGGGCGCTGCCCAAGCTCCTGTGGCTGCTCCAGGACGCGCCCGCCGGAGCGCGGCTGGCGCACCAGAACGACTTCGTCAACCGGCGCCTCGTCGGCCACGAGGTGGCCACCGACCTCAGCAACGCGCTCAAGACCGGCGTGGACCTCATCGAGGAGCGCTGGCCGTCCGAGGTGCTGGACGCCCTGGACGTGCCGGCGGAAATGCTCCCCGAGGTCGTACGACCCGGCACCCGCCTGGGCGTGGTCTGCGCGGCCGCCGCCGAGGAGACCGGCATCCCCGCGGGCACGCCCGTGCTCGCCGGGACCACCGACGGGTGCGCGGCCCAGCTCGGCGCGGGCGCCACCCGGGTCGGGAGCTGGAACTCGGTGCTCGGCACGACGCTGGTGCTCAAGGGCGTGACGAAGGAGCTGATCCACGACCCGCTCGGCGTCGTCTACTCGCACCGCGCTCCGGACGGCTCGTGGCTGCCGGGCGGCGCGTCGAGCACCGGCGCCGGCGTGCTCTCCCGCGACCTGCCCGGCCGCGACCTCGACGCGCTGAGCGCCCAGGCCGCCGCCCGCCCGGGCCCGCCCGCGAGCGTCACGTACCCGCTGGTCTCGCGGGGCGAGCGCTTCCCGTTCGACGCGCCCGGCGCCGAGGGGTTCACGCTCGGCAGCCCGGCCGACGACGTCGAGCGCTACACGGCGATCCTGCTCGGCGCGGCCTTCGTCGAGCGCCTCTGCTTCGACTACCTCGACCTTCTCGGCGCGCCCGTGGACGGCGAGATCATCCTGACCGGCGGCGCCACCCGCAGCGCGTACTGGACCCGGCTCAGGGCGGACGTCCTGGGACGTCCGGTGACGCTGCGGGAGAACGCCGAGCCCGCCCTGGGCATGGCCGTCCTGGCGGGCGGCGACCCCGGCCGGATGATCAGGACCCGCGCGGTCGTCGACCCGTCGGGAGCCGACTTCACCGAGCCCTACCTGCGCTTCGTCACCGAGCTGGAAGGGCGCGGCTGGCTCGACCCGGCCGCCGCCCGGCACGCACGCGAGAGGACCGCCCGATGACCGACCTCGTCCTGGTCCGCCACGGCGAGACCGTCTGGCACGCCGAGAACCGCTACGCGGGGATCAGCGACATCGAGCTGACCCCGCGCGGCCGCGCCCAGGCCGCCCAGCTGGCCGAGTGGGCAGGTCAGGCGGGCCTGGCGGCCGTGTGGGCCTCCACCCTCAGCCGGGCCCGGATCACCGCCGCGTCCGCCGCCGACCAGGCGAAGGTGGAGCTCCGGACCGACCCGAGGCTGCGCGAGCTGGACTTCGGCGAGGGCGAGGGCCTGACCTCGGCCGAGATGGCGGCCCGCTTCCCCGAGGCCCGCGCCGCGTTCGAGTCCGACCCCGCCGCGCACCCGCTGCCCGGCGGCGAGGACCCGAGCCTGGCCGCCGACCGGTTCGTGGCCGCCCTCGACGACATCGCCACCGCCCACCCCGACGGGCGCGTGCTGGTGGTCGCGCACACGACCGCCATCAGGCTCGCCCTGTGCCGCCTGATCGGGGTGCCGCTCGGCGAGTACCGGCGGCTGTTCCCGCGCCTGGACAACTGTGCCCTGACCGAGCTGCGCCTGCGCACCGGGCGGCGGGCCGCGATGCTGCAGTACAACTCCCCGATTGGAGCCGTTCGTTGACCATCCGTGTGCTTGCCGCGGGCGACCACTTCGTCCAGAACCGCCTGCTCATCGACGCGCTCAGGCGCGAGGTCCCCGGCGAGTTGGACATCAGCGAGCTGACGCTGCCGTGGCCGGTCGAGCCGTTCGGCCGGGTGGGCGAGGTGGACGAGGCCTCGGACGTGGAGGACGAGCTGATCGAGGCGCTACGCGGCGTCGAGGTCTGCGTGACCCAGATGGCCCCTTTGACCAAGCGTGTCCTGGACGCCTCTCCCGCCCTGCGGCTGTTCTGCGTGAGCCGGGGCGGGCCCGTCAACGCCAACCTGGAGGCGGCCACGGCGGCGGGCGTGGCGGTGACGTTCGCGCCGGGCCGCAACGCGGTGGCCACCGCCGAGCACACCCTGGCCATGCTGCTGGCCGCCACCCGCCGGATCCCCCAGACGCACGGCGACCTGTCGGGGGGCGTGTGGCGGGGCGACTACTACATGTACGACAACGTCGGCCCTGAGCTGGACGGCAACACGGTCGGCCTGGTCGGCTACGGCGCCATCGGCCGCCGCGTGGCCCGCATGCTCGAAGGCTTCGGCGCGGAGGTCCTGGTCTATGACCCGTACGTGGACGTGCCCGGCCGGGTGGAGCTGGACGAGCTGCTCCGGCGCTCCCACTTCGTCTCCCTGCACGCCCGCGCCACCCCCGAGACCAACGGCATGATCGGCGCGGCCGAGATCGCCGCCATGCCGCGCGGCTCGGTCCTGGTCAACTGCGCCAGGGGCGCGCTGGTCGACTACGACGCCGTGTGCGACGCGCTGGACTCGGGCCACCTGTTCGGGGCCGCCATGGACGTCTTCCCGGAGGAGCCCATCCCGGCCGGCTCGCGCCTGCTCACGACCCCGAACCTGATCATGACTCCGCACCTGGCCGGGGCCAGCAAGCAGACGGCCATGAAGGCGGCCTCGATCGTGGCCGCCGACGTGGCCCGCTACGTACGCGGCGAGCCCCTGTCCCACGTGGCTACCCCTTGAGCGCCCCCGCCATCAGCCCACGCATGAAGAACCTGCCCAGCAGGACGTAGATCAGCATCGTCGGGATCGACGACAGGATGGCCGCCGCCATCTGCTGGCTGTACGGGGTGGCCTGCGCACCGGCGATGTTGTTCAGCATCACGGTCGTGGGCCAGCTCGTCGGCCCGGTCAGGAAGACGGCGAACAGGAAGTCGTTCCAGAGCGAGGTGAACTGCCAGATGACGACCACCGCGATCGCGGGCGCCGACACCGGCAGCACCACCGACCAGTACGCCCTCAGCATGCCCGCCCCGTCCACCCGGGAGGCCTCGATCAGCTCGTCGGGGATCGTGACGTAGTAGTTGCGGAAGATCAGCGTGCAGATCGGGATGCCGTACACGACGTGGGCCAGCACCAGCCCGGGGATGCCGCCGTAGAAGACGCCCTGCAGCCCGGTCAGCTCGTTCAGCCCCACGAGCAGCTGCACCAGCGGGATCATGACCCCCTGGTACGGGATGAACATGCCGAACAGGAACAACGTGAACAGCACGTCCGCGCCGGGGAAGCGCCACTTGGACAGCACGTACCCGTTCATGGAGCCGAGCGCGCACGACAGCAGCGAGCCCGGCACGGCCAGCAGCACGCTGTTCCACAGGCCTGGGGCCAGCTTCTCCCAGGCCACCTGCCACGCCTCGGTCGTCCACGTCCGCGGCAGGTTCCACGCCTGGCCGGGGTCGGCCTCCGTGAGCGGCTTGAAGCTGGTGACCAGCAGCACGTAGATGGGGATCAGGAAGATCACCACGAAGAGGATCAGCAGCCCGAAGCGCAGCCAGGGGAAGGCCGCCCGGCGCGTGGCCACCGCCGTCATGAGCGCCTCTCCTTACGCACGGACCAGATCAGGTACGGGATCACGAAGATCGCCACGCTCAGCACGATGTACGACGCGATCGTGGCGCCCTTGGCCGGGTCGTGCGAGTCGAACACCGCCACCCACATGAACACCGCGGGCACGTCCGTGATGATCTGCTTGCCCGACACCGCCACGATCAGGTCGAACACCTTGAGCGAGATGTGCCCCAGGATGATCAGCGCGGACAGGGTGACCGGCCGGAGCAGGGGCAGCACCACGTGCCGGTAGACGCCCCACTCGGTGCAGCCGTCCACCCGCGCGGCCTCCCGCAGCTCCTCGGGCACGCCGCGGAAGCCCGCCAAAAACAGTGCCATGACATATCCGGACATCTGCCAGATGGCGGGGATCGCCATCGCGGCCATCCCCCAATCCGGATCCCTGAACCACTGCCACTGCGGCAGCCCGATCCAGTCGAAGAGCCGGTTCAGGCCGACCGCCCGCTCCCCCGTCCCCGAGTTCATCAGCCACCGCCACACGATGCCGGTCGCGACGAACGAGATGGCCATCGGGAACAGGTAGATCGCCCGGAACGTCCCCTCGCCCCTGATCCCCTTCTCCATGAGGAACGCCAGCAGCCACCCGAGCAGGAGCGCGCCCAGCACGAACGCGACCGTGAAGACGATCGCGTGGTTCACCGAGAGGTGCCATCGCGGCTGGTCCCAGATGTCGATGAAGTTCCGCAGCCCCACGAACTTCCCCTCGGACACCTCATCGTGCTTGTCCGTCATGGCCAGCCGGAAGTTCCAGCCGAGCATGCCGTACACGAAGACGCCGATCAGGATGATCGACGGCGTGACGAGGAGGAGTCCGGGCAGCCACGTGCGTGCCCGCCTCACAAGCATTCCCTCCCACGGACCCGGCGGGCGCCGGTCGGCGCCCGCCGGACCTCGCTACTGAGCGTTGGACTTGGCCGCGTCGGCGAGCCCCTGCTGCAGGGCCTTGACGTCCTTGCTGCCGATGAACAGGCCGACCGACTCGGTGATCGCCGCCAGCCACGGCTGGTTGACCGAGACGCCGTGCTGGATCGACCCGGCGAGCTTGTTGCTCGACCAGTCCTTCAGCGCGTCGGCCAGGTAGTCGGTGTAGAGGGCCTGGTCGGCGTCCTTGCGGGCGGGGATGGAGCCCTTCTTGGGGTTGAAGGCGTCCTGGCCCTCCTTGCTGGCCGCGACCTTCAGCCAGGCGATGGCCCCGTCACGGTTCTTCGCGCCCTTGGGGAGGGTGAAGCTGTCGGACAGCCACATGTACGTGCCCTCGGTCCCGGGAGCCGGCGCCCAGTCGAAGTCCGTCTTCGACTTCTTGCCCAGGCCGCCCTCCGGCGGGTTGTGGAAGTAGCCGTACGCCCAGTCGCCCATGATGTTGAACGCGGCCTCGCCGTCGGCTACCTGCTTGGCGGCCGGCTGCCAGTCGTCCTGCGGGTCGCCCGCGTACGACATGATCTTGGCGAAGCTCTCCAGCGCCTTGGTCACCTGCGGGCTGTTCCAGTCGGCGCCCGGCTTGAACAGCGCGTTGTAGGCGTCGGTGCCCATCGAGCCGAGCAGGACGTTCTCCATCAGGTGGGTGACGGTCCACTCGGAGCCGATCGACAGCGGGATCTTGCCCTTGGCCTTGACCTTCTCCAGGTCCGCGATGAACTCGTCGATCGTCTTGGGCGCGGCGGCCACGCCGGCGTCCTTGAGCACCGCGGGGTTGAACCACAGCACGTTGGAGCGGTGGATGTTCACCGGCACCGAGTAGATCTTGCCGTCGACGCTGATCTGATCGACAAGCTGCGTGGGGAAGACGTCCTTCAGCTTCAGCTCGTCGTACAGGAAGGTCAGGTCCTCAAGGTTGCCGGCCTTGATGTAGCCCTGCAATTCGGCGCCCGCGTGCCCTTGGAAGGTGTCGGGCGGGGTGTTGGCCTGGAGCTTCGACTGGAGCAGCGCCTTGGCCTTGTCACCGGAGCCGCCCGCCACGGCGGCGTCGAAGAATGTGTAGTTCGGATTCTGCTGCTCGAAGATCTTCTTCATCGCCTGGAGGCCGTCGGCCTCGCCGGGGCCCGTCCACCAGGAGAAGACCTCAACCTGTTTCTTCTCTCCGCCGCCGCCACTGGCGGCCGGAGACTGGGACGCCCCTCCGCCTCCGCCGCCACCGCAGGCCACCAGGCTCAACGCGCTCACGATCGAGATCGAGACGGTCGCTAACCACCGTCGCATCGCACACCATCCCTTCGAAGCCCCCGAAGTTGGTGATTTGACAACGTTGTCAACCAACGGCCATCTACCCACTTCCCGCCGCGCGGCGTCAAGGGATGGGCGGATAACAGCTCCGCATACTCAGCGGACGCGCTCGAGCCCGCCGTCGGGGTTCGTCACCACCGTGACGCTGAAGTCGTAGCTCGTGCCGGGCGGATCGCCGCCGCCCGCGGCCACCACCAGCGCGCCCTTGGACACGCCCAGGCAGACCAGGACGACCAGGTCGCACCGGCTGTCGGGCGGCCACGTGGTCAGCACGACGTCGGACTCGGCCAGGCCCACGGGCAGGTCGAGCTCCGCCATCCTGGACAGCAGGTCGGCGTGGGACATCCGGCGGCCGTCCGCCGTCAGCAGCGCGTCCTGGCGCTTGGCGTCGAGCGCGGGCAGCGGGGTGGGCTCCAGCGTGAGCAGGCAGCGGAAGTCGATCGTGTCGAGCGCCGTGCCCAGCGAGACGACCTGGCGCACCCGGGACTCGTCGGCCGCCCGCACCGCCGTCTCCGCCAGGTCGGGGGTGGTGATCAAGGTGCGCGCGTCGCACTCGCGCAGCCACGCGGCCATCTCCCCGGCGCCGAGCGCGGGATCGATCGGCGCCGCCACGCCGCCCGCCGCGAGCACGGTGTGCACGGCCAGCGTCTGCGCGCCTGCCGTCGAGACGTGCACGCCCACCACCTGGTCGCGGCGCGCGCCCCTGCGTACGAGCCCCGAGGCCGCCCTGGTCACCTCGGTCACCAGCCTGCGGTAGCCGTAGACGTGGCCGCCGCGCAGATCGACGAGCGCCGGCCGCTCCCCACGCTCGTACGCCTGGCGGAACACCTCGTGGATCACGGTCCCGGTGGTCGAGGCGGCAGGCTTCATGACCGCAAACGTACGGCCGCCGGGCATGCACAGCATCCACCGATCTATGTAGGCAGATGTGCATTCCCGCGGGCGGGCCCGAGCCCTGCGCGACTCGAGCCCGCTGCCACGCGCCCGGAACCGGACCTCCACCCCTCCGAGGAGGCCCAGCTCCGCGCGGACGCGTGACGTCCCCGATGGATCGGCCGCACCGCAAAGGGTGGAACGTCGGTGCGGCCGATCACACGTAGCAACGGTAGGTGTGCAGATGGGTGCCGCACATGCGCTGACATGGCCATTCGACGATGTAAACCGGCAGGCTCCGTGATGTGTAGAGAGGTACGCGGATCAGCGGCTCTCGATCACCCATGCGGCGATCTGTGTACGTGTGGAGAAGCCCAGCTTGGACAGAATGTTGGCCACGTGGCGGGCGGCGGTCGCCGGACTGATGACCAGTTCGTCGGCGATGGCCCGGTTGCTGAGCCCTCTGGCGATCAGCTCGGCGATCTCGCGCTCCCTGACCGTGAGCCTGCTGTCCTGGCTGACCGGTACGACCGGCTCCGTGGGGCGTTCGGGCAGCGCGCCGTCCAGCGCGCACGCCACGGCCTGTTCGGCGGTCATCCCCGCGCCCTCGGCCCACAACATGCCGACCACGGCCTCGCCCAGCCCGGTCCGCGCCGGTCGCAGGACGTCCTCCGTACGCGCGTCCGGCTGGCGGCTGCGCAGCGCCACCGAGGCGGCGGCCAGCAGGACCGCGCGCCGGTGGTCGCCCTCGGCGGAGACCAGGACCGCCCACTCCTCCAGCCGCCTGGCGATGCCCGCGCGCAGCCCCGCGTCGCGGCTGAGCACCAGCGCCTCGGTGAACCTGGCCCTGGCCTCCACCAGGTCACCCTGGTCGAGCGCCACCTTGCCGAGCCCGGCCAGGCAGCTCACGATCTGCTGCCTGGCGTCCACGTGCCGCAGCAGGCTCAGCCCCGACTCGTAGTGCCGCTTGGCCGTCGGGAGGTCGCCCGAGCGCCTGGCGACCTGGGCGAGCCCGATGTGGGCGAAGGACCGGCCCACGTGGTTGTCGAGCCCCTCGTTGATCGCCAGCACCTCCTCGAACCCGCGCTGCGCCTCCCGCAGGCGGCCGTGGTGCAGGCCGAACTGCGCCCGGGTGCCCTGTGCCAGCGACTCCAGGATGAGGTCGCCGGAGCGCCTGGCCAGCTCCAGCGCGCGGGCCAGGGTCTCGGGCTCGCCGGTGAGCTGGGCCAGCACGATCGTGCCGACTGCCTCGCCGTACGCGTCGTCGACGGACCTGCACAGATCGAGCCCGGCGCGGGTGCACCACGTGGCCAGTTCGAGATCACCCGCTGCCAGCGCCAGCTCGCCGCGCAGGATCGTGGCCTGGCCGCGCAGCGCCGGCCGCAGCTGCGGGACGTCGAGGGCCAGCAGCCGGTCGAGCCGCTCGGCCGTGTCGAGCTTCCTGCCGCTGCCGACCAGCAGGTAACGCAGGTCGGTCAGCAGGCTCAACGCGGTCTCCGGCAGGCCGATGGCGATCGACCACTCGCAGGCCGAGCCGACCTCGACCTTGAGCGCGTCGAACAGGTTCACGTACCGCTCGATCACCGGCCACGACGTGCGCGCGCCCGGCGCGATCGCCTCCTTGAACCCGCTCGCCATCGCCGCCAGCGCCGTCAGGTGCCTGCGCCGCAGCTCCGTCTCCTCGCCGGACTCGGCGAGCTGCTCCAGTGCGTAATCCCGTACGGTCTCCAGCAGCCGGTAGCGCGCCTGACCGGCGATCTCGCCGTCGAGCGCGACCAGCGACTTGTCCACCAGATCGCACAACCGGAGCAGCACGTCCTCCTCGGGCAGCCCCGGCCCCGAGCAGACCGCCTCGGCCAGGTCGAGCGTCCACGAGGAGCGGAAGGCCGCCGTGCGGCGCAGCAGCAGCCGCTCCTGCGGGGAGAGCAGCCGGTAGCTCCAGTCCACCGCGGCCCTGAGCGTGCGGTGCCGGGCCGGAGCCGTACGCGCGCCGCCCGCCAGCAGCCTGAACCGGTCGTCCAGCCGCTCGACGAGCTGGCGGACGGACAGGACCCGCACCATGGCGGCGGCCAGCTCGATCGCCAGCGGCAGGCCGTCGAGCGCCTGGCACAGCTCCGTGACCAGCGGCCGGCTCTCGTCGGTCAGCTCGAAGTCGGGCCGGGCGGCGGTGGCCCTGGCCACGAACAGCCGCACGGCCTCGCTGTCCTCCCCACCCACCGACAGGGGCGGCACCCGCCACACGGTCTCGCCGGGCACGCGCAGCGGCTCCCTGCTGGTGGCCAGCACGGTGAGCCCCGGACAGGCGCAGAGCAGGTCACGGCACAGCTCCGCGCACTCCCCGATCACCGGCTCGCAGTTGTCGAGCACCAGGAGCGCGCGCCGGCCCGCGATCGACTCGGCCAGGTCGCCCGCGATGCCGAGCGCGGCGGCGACGTACTCTCTCAGCTCGCCCTTCTCCAGGTCGGCCAGCTCGATCAGCCACACGCCGCCCGGGTGGTCGGGGCCCACCCTGGCCGCGAGCCGCATCGCCAGCCGAGTCTTCCCGATGCCGCCCGCGCCGCAGAGGGTCACGGCCCGGGAGACGCGCATCAGATGGGCGAGCTCATCTAGATCGGACTCCCGGCCCACGAACGCGTTCGGCTCGGCCGGCAGGTCGCTGAAGTCGGCGAATCGCAGCATCACTGTGAGTGTGTCACCAACTACGCCGCGCGCCCAGACATAATCGGTGGAGATCTGTCAGTGCCCGTGGGCACACTCAAGTCATGGTCGATGAGCCGCTCGAGCTCGGTGAGATCTCCTTCTCCGACTGGCACGCCCATCAGGACAAGCTGGCGGAGGTCGGTTTCCTGACCATCGCCAGGCGGCTGCCGTCACTCGTGACACAGGCGATGCGCATGGCCTGGCAGGCCGGCCGGCGCGACACCCTCGCCACGATCACGCTCAACCTCCTCGGCGGCGTCTTCACGGCCTTCGGCCTGCTGGCGACCACCGGCGTCCTCAGCGCCCTCTTCAGCGAGGGCCCCACCCCCGACCGCGTGCTGGCCGCGCTGCCCAGCCTCGTGCTGGTCGGGGTGGCCGCGACGCTCCGCACCGGCGTGCAGGCCGGCGCGGGCTGGGCGCAGTCCCGCCTCGACCCCCAGGTGAGCCGGCTCACCGAGGAGCGCCTGTACGGGCTGACCAGCCGGGTGGAGCTCGTGGCCTACGACGACCCCGAGTTCCACGACGCGCTGCAGCGGGCCAGGTTACGCGGCGTGGCCATGGCCGACTCGGTGGTGACCTCGGCCATCAACGTGGTCACGGCCGCGGTCGGCATCGCGGCCGTGGCCGGCGTCCTCGGCGTGCTCCATCCGGTGCTGCTCCCGCTCCTCCTGCTGGCGGTGCTGCCCGACGCCTGGGCGGCGGTCCGCAGCGCCAAGATGCGCTACACCACGCTCTACGCCCTCATCCCCGCCAACCGCCGCAAGTGGATCATCGCGGAGCTGCTGGCCAACCGCGAGCCGGCGGCCGAGGTGCGCTCGTTCACCATGCGCGGCTTCCTGCTGCGCATGTACGACGCGGTGGCCAGGGCCGAGCAGGACGTCCTGCTCAAGCTCGCCCGGCGCCAGACCTTCGCCCGCCTGGTCGGCGAGGCCCTCGGCGGCCTCGGCTCCGCCCTCGTCTACGTGGCCCTCGGAGTGCTCCTGGCCCTGGCCGCGATCCCGCTGGCGGTGGCGGGCACCGCGGTCCTGGCGATCAGGTCCGCCCAGTCCTCGCTGGCCAACCTGATGTACGCCACCAACCGCCTGTACGAAGAGGGCCTGTACTTCACCGACTTCCTCGAGTTCTGCGCCGACGCCGAACGCCGCGTCCCCGCCGCGCGCGAGGCGTCGGTGCCCGAGACCTTCGAACGCATCACGGCCACGGACATCACCTTCACCTACCCCGGCGCCGAGGCGCCCGCCCTGCGCGAGGTCTCGATCGAGATCAAACGCGGCGAGGTCAT
>NZ_JBSFNK010000068.1:0-34911 GCF_053587055.1 Nonomuraea sp. NPDC003707
GGCACTCATGAGCCGGCCAAGCCGGGTCATGGTGCGATCATCGCCGAGGGGATCCCGGGGGCGCGGTTGATGATGGTGGAGGGTATGGGGCACACGCTGCCGCCGGAGGTGCACGAGGAGTTGGCGGCCGCCATCCTCGCGCACACAACCACGTGACCCGCGTCGTCGAACACTGCCCCAGATGAAGCGTCCAAGGCAGATCAACACGGAGCACGGCGGGCTGGACGGGCCGCGGGCGAGCCGTACGGCGTGTTGAGCATCGTGCTTCGTGCAACGGCCACCGCGAACAGGGCGCAGGCACGATCGGGGCAGCACCGAAGGAGTTGAACTGAGCCGATCATGCGGGCGCGGCCGGAATGCGGCACAGTGTCGTGGGTGGTTGCTCGGTGCAGGGGGAGTGCTGGATGAGCGGCAAGGGGTGACTCAGCTCATGCCGACGGTCTGCCGCTCGGGCTCGATGACGGCGACGATGCGCGCCTCATCTCGGTTGTAGGGCCTGCCGATGTACTTCATGGAGATCTGGTCGATGATCTCCCAGGCCGCGTCGCCGTCGAGCCATTCGATGACCCGGCCGCGGACGATGACGGGCTGGAACGGGTTGTCGGCGGGCGTTATGGAGAGCGCCACCCGCGGGTCGCGGCGCAGGTTGCGGGCCTTGCGCGACTGCGGACCGGTGAGGAAGACGATGTGGTCTCCGTGGGTGCCGACCCAGAGCGGGACGGTGTGGGGCGAGCCGTCCGGCAGGACGGTGGCGAGGTGGGCCAGCGAAGTGCCGTCGAGGACGCGGCGTACGTCGGGGTTGAGCATCTTCTTCTCCTTGCAGGGGTTGCGGCGACTGCGGTGGTGACGTTGTAAGGGGGTGTGAGCGCTGATCAGCGCTCGACCTCGTTGTGGAGGTGGGTGACGCCCTGTGCCGGTACGGCTTCGACCAGGCGCAGGTGTACGTGCTCGGGCAGCGCCTGGAAGAAGGGGCGGCCGCCGCCGAGCAGGATGTGCACCTGGTGGCGATTCCTTCCTTGGGTTCCTTGAAGAGACTCTATAACCGTAACACTTAAAGTTCCCTAAGGGAACTCCAATGGGTAGACTGACCCCATGCAACGCACCAACTTCGGCGACATGGCCTGCTCCATCGCCCGCACCCTCGACGTCATCGGAGAACCCTGGTCACCCCTGATCCTGCGCGACATATGGGCCGGCCTGAACCGATTCGACCACCTCCAAGCCGACCTCGGCATCTCCCGCAAAGTCCTGACCGAACGCCTCAACCACCTCGTCGACCAAGGCATCCTCGAACGCCGCCCCTACGACAACCGGCCACGCCACGAATACCACCTGACCGTCAAAGGCACCGAACTGATCGACCTGCTCATGGTCATGGCCGGCTGGGGCGACAAATGGCTCGTCGGCCAGGCCGGACCACCCGTGCTCTACCGCCACCACGCATGCGGCGAGATCAGCCGTACCGACCTGCGCTGCGCCCACTGCGGCCAGCCGATGCACGCCGGCGACGTCGACCTGCTACCAGGCCCAGGAGCGGCCGTCTGACCGAGGGGGCCAGAGCTCTTGACCTCAGGTCTTTGAACATCCGACGAGCGGGGGCACCGAAGGGCTGGAGAGGATTGCTTTCAGGGGAGACAATGATCGTGGTGGAAACGGCGGATGGCTTGGTCTCGCGCCCCAGCGCACGTGTCGTTCTCATCGACGACGCCGATCGGCTCCTGCTGTTCTCCAGCCGTGACCAACGCGATGGCACGCTTCGCTGGTACACCCCCGGCGGCGGTCTCCAGCCCGGGGAGAACCATCGAGCTGCGGCACTGCGTGAGCTGCGCGAGGAGACCGGGTTGGCGGATGTGGCGTTGGGGCCGGAGGTGTGGAGAGGACGCCCCTGGACCACGCAGCGGGACGGCGTCACCTTTGAGGTCCGGCAGCGCTACTACCTGGCCCGCATTCCCATCTCGGAGATCGACACCACCCGCATGGAGGACTTCGAGAGGGCGAGCATCACCGGCCACCGCTGGTGGACAGCACAAGAACTGGCTGAGACCGCCGATCTCCTGCGCCCCGCCGGGCTGCCGCACCTGTTGGCCGCCCTCCTTGTCAAAGGCCCGCCCCGCCACCCGATCCTCGTCGACGGCTGACCTTCGATATGAGCGGGATGCCGATCAAGATGCGTACGTCTTGTCGGGTCATTTGTCGTAGTCGGGGCGTACCCTGCCCACCATGAAGGACACGCACGCACCGCTCGATGGCGAGCGATGGCAGCCTGGAGACCTTGTCGTCGATGCCGAGGGGAGTCTGTTCACACGCGCGAGTGTGCAGGACCAGGACAGCGGTCGGCCATGGGGACATCCGTCCGGTGTGACCCGCGGCCGCGACGGCGGCGCTCATGTGCCGGACGGCGAGGCAGGGGAAACGGTCCCCGTCCGCCCGCTCGCGCTTCTGCTCCGCGACGGTCAGCCGGCACTGCCCGCCGCGCCAGCGAACGCTTCCGCGGTGCTCGGCACCCAGGCCCACCAGGCCGGCACCTTGGCAGGCGTCGGCGGTTTGTTCTTGGCCGCCACCGCTTTCGACCCTGACGGCGCCGGGGATCCGAGGGCGGCGAGGCTGCGGGCGGACCTGCTCGACACCGTCGTGGTGGTGGACAGCGAACAAGCGCTCGCGGCGATGTTCGGTGGGGCCGCCGATGGGTTGCTGGTGGAGTTGGCGGAATGGCATCGGCGAAGTGTGGAGGAAGCGCCTGAGCGGCCATAGACCCTTGCGGGCCCCTGGCTCGCAAGGAGCCCGCAGAATGTCTCACGGCCTGAACGCGAGGAAAGCGGGAAGGCTAGATGACTTTTCCAAAAGTGAGAAGGAAGCCCTCCCATGGCCTCGCGATCCCCACGCTATCAGTCGGGGATCAGCTCGCGCAGCCTCGAATGGGTGCGGGTGTCGTCAGCGAAGATCACGGCCCGTCGTGCTCGCGGGAAGCCGCAGGACGGCGGCGGAGAGCACCGCGATCAGCGCGAGCCCCGCCGGCGCCATGGCCGCCGCGCCGCCCCCGGCGTCGAACAGCCGGCCGACCACGAACCCGCCGGCCAACGTGACCACCCCGGCGACGAAGCTGAGCAGGCCGAAATAGACCCCGAACCGTCCGGACGGCGCGCACCGCGTGACCGTCTGGAACAGCGCCGACTGCATCAGCCCTTGGGCCAGCCCGTGCAGCACCGCGGCCACCAGGAGGATGACGAGGTGACCGCCCTCGCCGGAGGGCATCGCGAGCAGCGCCAGGTAGCCGAGGCCGGCACAGACCAGGCCGCTTCTGAGCACCCAGGGACGTTCGCCTCGCCCGCCGGCCGCGCACCAGGGCTGGACCGCGGCCATGGCGACCGCCACCACGCAGAAGAACAGGGTCGTCGAACCTGCCCCGACCTCCTTGAGCGGGACCACGGTGACGATCTGGTCGGCGAGCAGCGTCGTCGGCGCGGCGGTCATGGCGAAGCGCCGGAAGTCTCGGTCTCGGAGCACCGCCGACACGCCACCGGTGAGCCTGCGTACGTGGAGACGGCCGGCGGCGCGTTCGGCCGGCATCAGCAGGAACAGTACGGCGCCGACCGCCCAGGCGCCCGCCGCCGCCGCGGACAGCAGCCCGAATCCGCCGGCCAGCAGGGCCAGCCCGACGGGTGGGCCGGCCACCGCTCCTAACTGGCCGGCGACGACGTAGGCCGCGAAGCCCTTCGCACGCCGTTCGGGCCGCACCCCGGCAAGCAGGGACTGGGCGGCCGGGTGGAACAGGGCCCCGCCCACCGCCAGGACCGCCGCCGCGCAGAGCAACCCGGCCGGCCCGTCGATGACTCCCAGCAGGCCGAAACCGGCCGCCCGCAGGGCGCAGGCCAGCGCTCCCGCGCGGGCCGGTCCCACCGCGTCGGTGATCGCGCCGGCCGGCAGGAACAGCATGTTCTGCAGCGCCACGCGCACCCCGAGCACCACGGCGATGGTGCCGGCGAGCAGGCCGAGGTCGTGGCGCAGGTACGTGACCAGGTGCGCCATCACCGCGAAGAACCCGATCGAGATGGCCAGCTGCACTCCGACGACGACGGCGAGCACGTGGCGGCCGTTGCCCGGCGGGCGCACCGGAGGCGCGGGGTCCCCGGCGAGCGGTCGGCTCGGATGCGGGGCGGACGTACTCGGCGCCATGGGCCGGGTCGTCCTCACGATCCCGATGCCTGCCGGAGGACGTCGGGGCACTGCGGCCTGGTCGTCCCCTCATTCTCGATCTGCACTGCAAGAGGAGAGCAGAAGCCGCCGGGTCATGTCCAATATCGATATGTGTCCAGGGGGATAACCAATTCGATATCAGTGCTGGTGGTCTGGGGTGCCCCCGCCGGCCGTGCGGGTCCGCGTGGCCAGCCAGCCGGCCATCGCGCGGACCCCGTGGCCGATGGCACGCTCGTCCGGGGTTAAGGCGCCGAAGTGCGGGTAACCGGTCTCGATGGCGGCGCCGGGGGCCCGGACGCCGAGAAAGGTGTACGTGCCGGGAAGCCGATCGAGGAACAGCGCGAAGTCCTCGCCACTGAACGGCACCGCGGCCTGCAACGTGCGCACCCGGCCCGGCCGCTGAAGGTACCGCTTGATCGCCTGGCCCTCCCGTTCCGGACAGACCATGGCGGGAAACGGGACCTCGGGGAAGGTCACCGATGAGCCGCCTGTGTGCCGCCGCCGATCTGTTCGCCCGGCGGCACCGCGTCCATGTCCGCCCGGTAGGCGACCGTACGGCCGCGACGAGCGCCGGTGAGGACCGCGACGACCCCGTGCCCCCCGACGCCCGTGATGACGTCGAGGCCGGCCGCGCGCAGCCGCCGCGCGACCACCGCTGAGTTCGACATGGTCCCTCCAACAACGAACATGTCGCACCCGGCCGCTGGAAGCATTGAAGCCAGCACTCCAGACCACCATGGGGTAAACCCCACCTAAGCGGGACAGACCTCCTGATAACCCACGTCGGCTCCCACATGCTCGCGCCACTCCGCCTGCGTGAGCCGTCGGCCCGCCCGCTCGCACACGATCCGGACGGCCGGCGCGGGGTCGACCGGAAGCTCCTGGAACGCGCCGTCGAGCCCCACGACGCGCAGGGCCGAGCCGTCGGCCGTGAAGGCGAGCGCCGGCATGAGGTCGTGCAGCTCGTACGGATCGAACGCCCCGGTGGTCACGGTCCAGGCGGCGCCGAGCTGCCGGCCCGCGACCGTGTCGAACATCGTCACCCTGGTGTCGTGGGCGACCGCCAAGACCCGCCCGTCGGGAGAGAACCTGGTCCCCACGACGTCTCCCGGCACCCTGAACACCTGACCCGTCGTACGCCAGGTGCGGGTGTCCCACAGGACCACCGCTCTGCTCCCGTACGGCGAGGCGCCGAGCGGACCCTTCGGCGCGAGGACCATCCACCCCACCGCCAGCGTCCCGGGGCCTTGCCCGCGGGGGAGCACCTTGCGGGTGACCAGGTCGATGACGTCGGCACCCGCGGCGTCGGCGGTGACCAGGAACCTGCCGTCGGAGCTGAAGGACAGCGGGCCGCCCGCGACCGGGCCGAACCGCATGACCCGCTCGCGCCGCGCGATGTCGACGACCACGACCTCGCCCGCGCCGGTGTAGTCGTTGGCCATGGCCGAGCTGAGGGCGAGCAGCCGGCCGTCGGGGCTGATCTGCATGTCCGCCCTGACGTCCGCCGACTGCAGGGCCAGGTGGCCTATCTTCCGCCCGGATGCCGCGTCCCAGAACGTGGGTCCCGTGGTGAGGTCCTCCGAGGAGATCGTGACGACCGTGCGCCCGTCGGGGCTGACCCGCATGATCGGCTCGCCCTTCCCGCCGACGCCGAGCCGACGGGTCTCGGTGAACCCGGGCACCGACCAGCCGCGCACGGCGTCGCCCGTCCGGGCGAGCAGCAGGCTCCCCGAGGCGGTGAACCGCGGCTGCAGAGCGCCGGCGGGCACGACGCGTCGGGGGCCGGTCTGCCGGCTGATGTCGTAGGTGGTCACCTGCCCGGCGTCGTCCAGGATGCTCAGCGTACGGTTCCCTGGGCCGAACCGCGGGGCCCCGACGATCTTGGACGCGACGGTGAGCCGCAGGAGCGGGGCCGCGTCGCTCAGCCGCCACAGGGTGATGCGGCCGCCCGCCCAGTTGTCGAAAGTGATCAGGAAGCGGCTGTCGTCGCTGAAGACGGCCTCGGTGCCCGGGCCGGGGAAGCTGCGCCGGTCCCGCGTGCCGGTGGACAGGCTCCACAGCGTCGTGCCCTTCCGCCCGCCCACAGCGGCCAGCGCGCCGTCGGGGCTGATGGCCGTGACCTGCCCCGGCAGGCCACGGCCGGGGAGCCGCTTGCCCGCCGGCGTTCCCCCTCCCGGCAACGCCCGCAGCGTCGTCACGGTGTCGTGCTCGGTGATCTCGAGGGCGGCGAAGCGGTCGCCGGGGCCGACATTTGCGTGGCTCACGTAGCCGTCCTGCTTCTCCAGCGCCCGCCGCGCCACGTTCCACAGCGCGACGTACGGTCCGCCCAGGTTGGCGCGCACGACGATGTAGCCCCCGCCGGGGCTGAACTCCAGGCTCGCCGGGCGTCCGTCGTAGCTCGTCGAGCCTCCGGGCATCCAGCCGCCCTCGCCCAGCCGCCGCCCGGTCCGCAGGCTCCACAGCTCCAGCCTGCCGCCCCCCGCGAGCGCCAGCGTGTCACCGTCCGGACCCACCGCGGCGGTGACGGGCGCCTCGCCGATGCCGCCGAAGGTCCTGACCGGCCGCCCCGTCGCCACGTCGTAGACGGTCACCCGGCCGGCGCCCGCGCTGACCAGCGTCCGGCCGTCGGGGCTCAGCGCCCGCCCTTCGTTGGCCGGGGCGGGATCCGTGAAGACCGACTGCTCCTGCTGGGCGAGCGAGCTCAGCACCGCCGAACGTGCCTCAGGAACCCGCGCGATGCGGTAGGCCGCCACGCTGAGCAGCATCGCCTTCACCGGGTCGGTCCCGCGCAGCGCGTCCGCCTGCAGCGCCACCCGCCGCGCCGCGGCCTGCGACCGCTCCTCGGCCAGGCGCCGGCCGGCCTCGTCGCTCCTGAGCGACTGCTGCCAGGCGAGGGTGCCGGCGGTGAGCGAGGCGACGAGCAGGACCGCCACGCCGGTGGTGACCAGGCGCCGCAGCCTGCTCTGCCGCGCCGACCCGGCCCTGCTCGCCTCGACGAACTCGCGCTCCGTGGTGTTCAGGGTCAGATGCGTGGCGCCGGTCCAGTCCAGCGCGTGGCGCAGGGCGGTGCCGCGGAGGAGGTCCTCAGGGCGGCGCCCGCCACGGGCCCAGCGGCGGGCGGCCTCGCCCAGCTCGCGGTGGCGTCCGAGCGCGTCGCGGTCGCCGGTCACCCACTCGTGCAGCCGGGGCCAGGCGTACAGCAGGGCGGCGCTGCCGATCACGACCCCGTCTCCCTGGCGGCGGACCAGCGTGGCCTCCTCGAGCGCGGCGAGCACCCGTTCGGCGGCCTCGTGCCGTACCTCGATCAGCTCGTCCAGGGTGGCGGTGCGCGGCGCCTCGTCGCCGTCGCGAACGTCCACCAGTCGCAGCAGCAGATCGCGCGCCACCTCGCGCTCGGACGCCGGCAGCCCGGCGTAGAACCGCTCGGCCACCGCGCCGAGCGCCGGGTCGGCGGCCCGCCCGCCGGAAGGGCGCACCCCCGCGGCGGCCTCGGCGCCTTCGGCCAGCGTCGCGCGCTCGCCTCCGCCGCCGAGCAGCGTCAGCAGCAGGCGCTGCGCGGAAGGACGCGCGGCCGGGTCCTTGGACAGCGCGGCGCGAACCAGCTCGCGCAGCCCTTCGGGCAGGACATCGACGTCAGGGTCGTGGTTGAGCAGCCGGTTGATGACCGCGATCGTCGTCGGGGCGGTGAACGCGTCGCGCCCCGTCGCGGTGAACAGCACCACCGACCCCCAGGCGAACACATCGGCCGCTGGCTCGGCCCGGCCCCCGGAGAACAACTCCGGCGCCATGTACATCGGAGTCCCGGCCAGCTCGCCCGTCGAGGTCATCGACAGGCCCGCCGCCCTGGCGATGCCGAAGTCGATCACTCGTGGCCCGTCCGGCCCCATCAGGACGTTCTCCGGCTTCAGGTCGCGGTGCACCACGCCCGCCTGGTGGATGGCGGCCAGCGCGGTGGCCACGCCCACGGCCAGCCGGTGCAGCGGGTCACCCGAGAACGGCGCCCCCTCCGCCACCGCCGCGCGCAGGCTCGGGCCGGGGACGAACTCGCTGACGATGTGGGGGCGCTCGCCTTCGAGGTCGTGATCCAGGATGCGGGCGGTGCAGAACGAGGCCACCTGCCGCGCGGCGGTCACCTCCCGGGTGAAGCGGCGGCGCAGGGGAGAGTCGCCGGACAGGTACGCGTGCAGGACCTTGACCGCCACGCGGTTGGCCGCCTCGTCGTAGCCCTCGTAGACGACGCCCTGGCCGCCCGAGCCGAGCCTGCTCGCCAGCCGGTAGCGGCCCAGCCTCGACGGATCCCCCGGACGCAGCGGGTCTGCTGTCATGGTTCGTTAGATGGCCGATCACCGCCGCCGGTTCGGGCGGGGTGCTCGGCACCGGCCACAAGATCAGCAGAGGACGCAGGACGATGCTCACCACTGGGCTCACCACCGGGCTCACCACCGAGGAACAAGCCGTCGTCGACACGGTCCGCGACTTCGTCGAGCGGGAGGTCCGGCCCGTCGCCCGCGACCTGGAACACGCCAACGCATACCCGGACAAGCTCATCGAGCAGATGAAGCGGCTGGGCATCTTCGGCCTGGCCATCCCCGAACCCTGGGGCGAGGCTCCGGTGTCCATGCCGTGCTACGCCCTGGTCACCGCCGAGCTCGCCCGCGGCTGGATGAGCCTGGCCGGCGCCATGGGCGGGCACACCGTCGTGTCCAAGCTCATCCTCGCCTTCGGCACGCAGGAGCAGAAGGACCACTACCTGCCCAGGATGGCGACCGGCGAGATCCGCGCGACCATGGCGCTGACCGAACCCGGCGGCGGCTCGGACCTGCAGGCCATGACCACCGCCGCCCGCCGGGACGGCGACGACTACGTGGTCAACGGCGCCAAGACGTGGATCACCAACGCCCGCCGCTCCCAGCTGATCGCCCTCATGTGCAAGACCGACCCCTCCGCGCGGCCGCGCCACAAGGGCATCTCCATCCTGCTCATCGAACACGGGCCGGGCCTGACGGTCTCGCGCGACCTGCCCAAGCTCGGTTACAAGGGCGTCGAGAGCTGCGAGCTGGTCTTCGAGGACCACCGGGCACCGCTCACCGCCCTGCTCGGCGCCGAGGAGGGCCGCGGCTTCGGGCAGATGATGAAGGGTCTGGAGGTCGGCCGCATCCAGGTCGCCGCCCGGGCCCTGGGGGTGGGCCGCGCGGCGTTCGACGACGCCCTGCGCTACGCGCAGGAGCGGGAGAGCTTCGGCAAGCCCATCTGGAAGCACCAGGCCGTCGGCAACCACCTCGCCGACATGGCCACCGACCTCACCGCCGCCCGCCAGCTCATCCTGCACGCCGCCGAGCGCTACGAGAGCGGCGCGCGCTGCGACATGGAGGCCGGCATGGCGAAGCTGTTCGCCTCCGAGGCCGCCATGAGAGCCGCGCTCAACGCCGTACGCGTCCACGGCGGCTACGGCTACTCCACCGAGTTCGACGTGGAACGCTACTTCCGCGACGCGCCGCTGATGATCGTCGGCGAGGGCACCAACGAGATCCAGCGCAACGTCATCGCCGCCCAGCTGGTCAAACGCGGCGGGCTGGACTGACCGGGGCCCTATGCCTGCGGCGTCGCGGCCTTGCGGGTGCGGACCCACGTGACGATCGACGGCCCGCCCGCGAAGCACCACAGCGCCACGACCGGGTCGCAGATGGCGCAGCCGAAGGAGGAAAGGGCGGAGAAGGGCAGGAGGGGGTTCCCCTGGAGGTGGTGCAGGACGTCCCAGGCGGTGTGGAGCAGCCAGCCGATGCCGATCCAGGTCCAGCTGTCGAGCCCCCGGTAGGCGACGTAGGTCATGACGACCGGCAGGACGAACTCCCAGTACCCGAGTCCGCCCCCGCTGAGGTAGGCGGCGCCGGCCCCGCCGACCAGCACGGCGTTGACCTGGCGCCGTTGCGGCTCGGGGATCAGGGACAGGAGGGAAACGCAGATCAGCCCGATGACGATCGGCATGATGACGGACATGGGGTGTGGCAATCCGTTCTGAGGTTGGGGTTCTCCGGTTCTCGCAGCGCAACGCTAGAGCGCGCGGCCACGGCTCCCCATGGGCTGGATCGACAATTTCCCACGGGTTCCCGCCATCCGGCCCGAACCCGTGAGCGCCTACCGTGTCCTCATGCACACGGTGGCGGTCCTGGCTCTGGACCATGTGGTGGCGGCCGACCTGGCGACGCCCATCGAGGTGTTCGGGCGGGCCCGGCTGGCGGACGGGCGCAGCCCGTACCGGATCCTGGTCTGCGCCGCGACGCCGCAGGTGGCCGGCGGCGCCTTCACGCTCATCGCCCCGCACGGCCTGCGGGCGCTGCGGGAGGCGGACACGATCGTCGTGCCGGGCTGCTCCGAGCTGGCCGCCCCGCCCGCGCCGGAGGTGCTCGGCGCCCTGCGTGCGGCGGCCGCCGCCGGCACCCGGATCGCCTCCATCTGCGCGGGGGCGTTCACCCTTGCCGCGGCCGGGCTGCTGGACGGGCTGAGCGCGACCACGCACTGGGCGGCGGCGCACCGGCTGGCCCAGCAGTTTCCGCGGGTGGACGTGCGGCCGGACGTCCTGTACGTCGACAACGGCCAGATCCTCACCTCGGCCGGGGCCGCCGCCGGCCTGGACCTGTGCCTGCACATCATCCGGCGGGACTTCGGTTCGGCGGTCGCCGCGGACTCGGCCCGGCTGTCGGTGATGCCCCTGGAACGGGAGGGCGGGCAGGCGCAGTTCATCGTCCACGCCCAGCCGCCGGTGCCCCAGGGGTCGCTGCTGGAGCCGGTGCTGTCGTGGATCGAGGACAACCTCGCCCAAGAGGTGACCTTGGCGGAGATGGCCCTGCGCGGCGGGATGAGCGAGCGGACCTTCAGCCGCCGCTTCCGCGAGCAGACCGGCACCACGCCGCTGCAGTGGCTGCTGCGCGCACGCGTACGACGGGCGCAGTTCCTGCTGGAGAACACCGACCACGGCGTGGAACGCATCGCCGCGCAGGCCGGGTTCGGGTCGGCCACCGCGTTCCGGGAGCGGTTCAAGCGCGTCGTCGGTGTCACGCCGCAGTCCTACCGTTCCTCCTTCCGGACGAACGCCTCCTGAGCCTTCGGGGGCCCGCGGAGGTCAGCGGTGTCCGGCGCAGCCGCCCGACCCCCGGCACTTCTCGATGATCTCGGCCATCGTGTCGCCGAAGCGCTCGCGGACGTCGGGCGCGAGCGGTGCGACGAGACGGTCGAGCTCCACGCTGACCTCGGCATGGAACGCCATCGCCGCCTCGTGACCGGCGTCGGTCAGCGTCACCTGCAGCGCGCGCCGGTCGCCCGGCACGGCTGATCGCTGGGCGAGACCACGCCGCTCGGCCCGGTTCATGAGGCCGGTGAGCGCGGCCTTCTCCACACCGAAGCATTGCGCGAGCTCGGCCATGCCCCGAGGGCCGTCGAGCAGGACGCACAGGAGCCTGGCCTGGACCGGGGTCAGGTCGTGGCGTTCGGAGACGCGGAGGTAGATGCCCTGCACCAGGGTGGAGAGCTGGTGCAGCGCGGTGGCGACGTCCGTCCGCGGGTCGCCGATATGGCGGGCCTCCGTCGCGTCTTCCTGCCCTGCTTGCGCCGTCTTGTTCACGGCACTACGGTACATGGGGCATATAGTTAATGCCGCATACAGTACGCTCCGTTAACGAACGGGTTCAGCATGTCTTTCAGCGAAGAAGAGATCGGCTACCTGCGGTCCCAGCGACTGGCCCGCATCGCCACCGTCTCGGACGACGGCCAGCCGGACGTGGTGCCGGTGGGGTTCGACTTCGACGGGACGCACGTGTACGTCGGCGGCATCGATCCGGACAGGACCAGGAAGTTCCGCAACGTGCGGGACGGGAACACCAAGGTCGCCCTCGTCATCGACGACCTGCCCTCGACCGATCCGTGGACGCCGCGCTACCTGCGCATCTACGGCGACGCCGAACTCGTCGAACGCCAGGGCCAGTTCGGGCTCGCGTCCTACATGCGGATCACCCCCGCGGTGTCGTGGAGCTTCAACCTGGAGGGGCTGCCGTTCGGCCACGACCGCGAGGTCGAGGTCCGCCGTACCGTCCACCCGACCGATGATGGAGAGATCGCATGAGCTTCGACACCCCCGCGGGGACCCGGGGCGCCCGCCAGCCGGCCGGCCGGGCGTTCCGATGGCTGAACGCGCTGATGGCCAGACGGCTCCGGCGCAAGGGCGGCGGGACGTTCATGGGCTTCAACGCCCTGATCCTGACGACCGTCGGCCGCAAGAGCGGGCTGGAGCGTACGACACCGGTCGGCTGGTTCCCCGGGAAGGACGGCAACTGGCTGATCGTGGCCTCGGCGGCCGGGGCGGTGGGGAACCCGGCGTGGTACTACAACCTCGCCGCCCACCCCGACCAGGTGCGGATCGAGGTCGACGGCCGCACGGTGCCGGTGGTCGCCGAGCAGCTCCACGGCGCGGAACGCGAACAGGCCTGGCAGCAGATCGTCGCCGCCGCGCCCCGTTTCGCCCAGTATCAGGTGAAGACCGACCGGGAACTGCCGATCATTCGCCTGGTACCCCGATCCGGCCAGGAGTGAGGGTGCTCTGCGTGGTGGCGCGGGCGAGGCCGGCCTCGATCTGTTCGAGCACGTCGAGCGCGTCGGCCTGCTGATCGGGGGTCAGGCCGCCGGCGACGCTGCTTTCGAGCTCGGCCCAGATGTTCTCGACCTCGCGGCGCAGGGCCTGGCTGGCGGGGGTGGGCTCGATGATGGTGGCACGTCTGTCGGTGGCGCAGGGGCGGCGGCGGACGAAGCCGGCGTGCTCGAGGCGCTGGATGGTGCGGGTCATGGTGGCGGCGTCGGAGCCGAGCATGCGCACCAGGTCGGTCTGACGCTGGGGGCCGCGGTCCCACAGCTGCATCATGACCAGCTCCTGGCTGGGGTGGAGGCCGACGCGGCGCAGGAGCTGGGCGGCGAGCATGCGGTGCAGGCGCGCGACGCGGATGATCGCGTGGTTGAGCGGGCCCGCCTGGACGGAGGGCGGCAGCGGGGTGCCGGCCGTCGCCGCGATCTCGGCGCCTTTCTTCGCTGAGCCCATCGGCCCCTCCCGTGAATGTGGCTGCTCGAACAAGCATTCATCCTATCGGAACGGCTTCTCGCCGTGCGTGACATAGATCACGCGGCCGCCTGGAATGGATCCGCGAACTTACTTGCTCGAACAGGTAACACTACGTAGCACCTCTCAACAAGGAATGTGATCATGCCAACGGCATTCGACTCTTACGAACTGGGCGGCAAGCGCCTGGCCAACCGCATCGTCATGGCCCCCATGACCCGCAGCCGCGCCTACGGCCCCGGCGCCGGCGCGACCGAGCTGATGGCCACCTACTACGCGCAGCGGGCCGGCGCCGGCCTGATCGTCACCGAGGGCACCCAGCCGTCGGTGGTCGGCCAGGGCTACCCCGACACCCCCGGACTGCACTCCGCCGAACAGGTCGCGGCCTGGCGGAAGGTCACCGACGCCGTCCACGGCGCGGGCGGTGTGATCTTCGCGCAGATCATGCACACCGGCCGGATCGGCCACCCCAGCCTCCTGCCCGACGGCCTGCACCCGGTCGCCCCCTCCGCCGTGCCGGCCAAGGGGCAGATCTACACCCACGAGGGCCCCAAGGACTTCGTCACCCCGAAGGAGCTGACCGAGGCTGAGATCGGCCGGACCGTCGACGACTTCGCCGCCGCGGCCCGCAACGCGATCGCCGCCGGGTTCGACGGGGTGGAGCTCCACGGCGCCAACGGCTACCTGATCCAGCAGTTCCTCGCCCCCAACAGCAACCGCCGCACCGACGCCTGGGGCGGCTCGGCCGAGGGCCGCATCCGCTTCGCCTCCGAGGTGGCCACCGCCGTGGCCGGGGCGATCGGCGGGCAGCGGGTCGGCCTTCGCCTCTCGCCCGGCAACCCTTACAACGACATCGCCGAGGATGATGTGGAGGAGACGTACGGCGCTCTCGTGGCGCGGCTGGTCCCGCTCGACCTGGCCTACCTGCACCTGGTGGAAGGCGCGGACCGCGACCTGACCCGCCGCCTGCGCAAGGACTGGCCCGGCGCGCTCATCCTCAACCCGTTCACCCATCCGGCCCCCACCGGCCCCGACACGCTGGACCTGGTGGAGGACGGCACCGCCGACATGATCGCCTTCGGCTCGATGTTCCTGGCCAACCCCGACCTGCCCGCCCGCCTCGCGGCCGGCGGCCCGTACAACACCCCCGACCCGGCCGCCTTCTTCGGCGGCGACCACCGCGGCTACACCGACTACCCGGCCCTCACCTGACCCGCCCGCGGGTCGAGGCCTTCTGCGGCAACCGAAACCGGTGGTCGGACCGGGCGGTCAGTCGTACGGGTTGTGGTCCCGGCGCTCGTATCCGCGCTGCTCGTACTCGCGCGACCGCTCGTGCCGGGGCTGCTCGTACCGCTGCTGCTCGTATCCGCGCTGCTGCTCGTACCCCCGGGGCTGGTCGTATCCGCGGGGCTGCTCGTACGGGTACGAGCCCTGATCCGGCACCTCCTCGATGGCCGTACGCCCGATCGACGCCAGCAGCGAGACGATCGCGACGCCGATGATCAGGTTGATGACGGCCGTGGCGATCTGCGGGATGAGATCCGCGGAGTTCATGAACGGAAGGAGCGTGATGATGACGGTGCCGAGCCCGGCGATCCAGCCGAAGAACCTGTTCGGCTCCGGGGTCGACAGCATGAGGATGTAGAGCAGCAGCGTGGCGATGAGCGCCAGGGCGGCGGCCGAGATCGCGTATCCCGTGGTCGCCGAGCTGCCGTAGACGGGCGCCCCGTCGGGGGTGAGGACGCGGATGCCGAGCAGCCTCTTGCTGATCATGACTCCGACCACCACGATCAGTGCGGCCACCACGGCGGCCGCCACGCCGCCTCCCCATACTCGCGCGGGATTCACCCTCGGCCGGGCCGGAGCCGGGCGGCGATCGTAGCCATCGTGGGAGGGGTATGACATGCGAATCACCCTTGTCGCGGATGCTGATCAGGCACTTCGAGCACCTTACACGCGCCGTCAAGAGGGTAAAGCCGCTTTCCGCTCCAAGTCGATCACCGTGAGTCACCTCCGGGCCCGATTCGCCGCCGGCCCGACGGGGACGGCCTGGCCGGACGTGCTCCGGGTCAGCGCCGTCCGCGGCGGGCGGTCCCGAAGATGGATCTGGTGATCTCCCGGCCGAGGGCGGAGGCCGCCGACCGCGCCATGGAGCGGAACTCCTTCGACTCCAGCACGCTCTCCAGCGTGGACCGCTTCGGCTCCGGCTCCCTGGGCCGCGCCGGCTCGTGTGGGGCCTCGGCGGCGGGTTCCTCGGCTTGCTGCTGTTCGGCCAGCTTCGCGGACAGGATCTCGTAGGCGGACTGGCGGTCGACCGCCGTACCGTACTTCTGCTGCAGCGGCGAGGCGGCGATGATGCCCTGGACCACGTCCGGGCTCGACGGCGCCATGAGCGTCTGCGGCGCGCACAGGCGCGTCCAGGCCACGGGGGTCGGCGCGCCCGTCTCCGACAGGACCGTGACCACGGCCTCGCCGATGCCGAGCTCGGTGAGCAGCCGCTCCAGGTCGTAGGAGGACGCGGGGAAGGTCGAGACCGTGGCCTTGAGCCCCTTGGCGTCCTGGGGGGTGAAGGCGCGCAGGGCGTGCTGTACGCGCGCGCCGAGCTGGGCGAGCACGTCGGACGGCACGTCGTTCGGCGTCTGGGTGACGAAGAAGACGCCGACGCCCTTCGACCGGATCAGCCGCACGGTCTGGGTGATCGACTGCAGGAACGCCTTGGACGCGTCGTCGAACAGCAGGTGCGCCTCGTCGAAGAAGAACACGAGCTTCGGCTTGTCGACATCGCCCACCTCGGGGAGCACGTGGAAGAGGTCGGCGAGCAGCCACATCAGGAAGGTGGAGAACAGCTGCGGCCGGTCCTGCACGGCGGGCAGCTCGAGAACGGAGACCATCCCTTTGCCGTCGCCGGTCACCCGGAGCAGGTCGCGCACGTCGAACTCCGGCTCGCCGAAGAACGCCTCCGCCCCCTGCGCCTCGAAGTTGGTCAACGACCGGAGGATGACGCCCGCCGTCGCCGCCGACAGCCCGCCGATCCCGCTCAGCGCCTCCGGGGTGTCGGTCAGATACCGGATGACCGCGATCAGGTCCTTGAGGTCGAGCAGGGGCAGCCCATGCTTGTCGGCGAAATAGAAGATCAGGCCGAGCGACGACTCCTGCGTCTCGTTGAGCCCGAGGACCTTGGCGAGCAGGGTCGGCCCGAAGGCGGTCATGGTGGCGCGGATCGGGATTCCGGTCCCCAGGCCGCCCAGGGAGAAGAACTCCGCCGGACAGGCCATGGGCTGCCACGTCTGCCCCACTTCGGCGGCCCGCCGGGTGACGCGCTCGGACGTCGTGCCCGGCGAGGCGAGCCCCGACAGGTCCCCCTTGATGTCGGCCAGGAAGACCGGGACTCCCTGGGCCGCGAGCTGCTCCGCCATGAGCTGGAGGGTCTTGGTCTTCCCCGTTCCGGTGGCGCCGGCGACCAGTCCGTGCCGGTTCAGCATGCCGAGAGAGATGCGGATCTGTTCCGAGGGGTCGGCGGTGCCGTCCTCCCGCACCAGGGCCCCGAGTTCCAGCGCCGGTCCCTCGACGTCGTATCCCTTCATCGGCTCTCCCCGTGTGGCATCCCCGCGATGTTGTTACCCATTGTGAGGAATATGTCACGGAAAAGAGCGACAAGTGTCAGTCGATCCGCTGGCAGATCGTCACCTGCAGGCGAGGGGACCACGTCCGGGTGGCCTCGTCGTACGCCTGCGCGTACCCGTTCTTGCTCCCGGCGCAGGGAGCGGCGATCGTCGTCTCCACGTAGACGGCCCCGCCGGGAGTGACGGCATGCGGCCTGGCGATCTCCCACCTGGAGAACGCCACCCGGCCCGTGTTGTACTTGACGGCCAGGTAGACGCGGCGGTCGACGGTGAAATTGCCGCCGGCGACCTTGAGGTGACCGTTGAAGGTGTAGGTGAACAGGAAGGGCCGGGCCTGCCTGAGGCCGTCGAGCGCGCCGGCGGAGGACGCGGTCGAGGCGTCCGCGGCGGCGCTGAGGGCGGGGACACCCACGGCGAGGGCGCCGGCGGTGGCGGTGGCGGCGAGCAGCGTTCCGATGGTGCGCTTCATCGGGTTCTCCTGGGTGACGAAGGCTGACGAAGGCTTGCGTCACCATTGATGGGCAGAGCGCCTGCAACGCTCTTTCAGCACCCTGACGTCCGCATGCAGACCGCTTTAGACACCTTCAGGAAGGGCGGCCCGTGGGATCGATCGCATGCGACAGCGCGTCTCCATCCATGAGAAGATCAACACGATGATGATTGGTCTGAGTGCCGGCTGCGGCGGTCATGTCTGCGCGACGGCCGCGGCAGCGATCGCGACGGCCGCGTCGCCGACGCGCGGCCATGCGGCTCTGCCGTGCGCCACCGGCGCGGGACGACCCCGCCGCGCCGAAGCCTCACCGGCGCGCGCGTGGTGAGCATGTCGTACGCACCCGCCGGAGGAGCAGACGCGCCGGCCGACGAGGACTCGGCCGGGCCCCGAGCCGCGCGCCGTCGCGGGGCCGGGACGCCGTCTCCGCGCGCGGAAGCCGTGCCCGGCGTCGGGCAGATCGCCGGACTGCGGCCCCGCGCCGACGTCGAGCTCCTCGACGCCTTGGACTGTCACACCCGGCGGACGGTGGCCGCCTGGCTGCTGGACCGGCCGAGCACGGCCACGCGGCAGGCGTGCCTGCAGACCCTGGCCGGGTTCCTGCGCTGGCTGCAGGCCGTGGAGCCGGGCCTGGGGCTGCTCGCCGCCACCGGCGATCACCTGGACGCCTACTGCGAGCAGGCCCGGATCGGCGCACTCACCGTCGGTGTACGCAACCCCGGCCGGGCCCTCTCCGGCGCGACAGTGGCGAGGAAGCACCGCGCCCTGTCCTCTTTCTACTGGTTCGCCTGGTCGATCGGCGCGATCCGGCAGGGCGACGGCGGCTCCATGCCTGCCGACGAGCCCCGGTCGCCCACGATCACGCGCGAGGAGCGGCGACTGCTGCGCCACGGCGCCTCCCGGCTGGCCGCGGACGGCCGCGTGGCGGAAGCGGTGGCCGTCGCCCTGATCGAGGCCACCGGCGCCAGCGTGGCCTCGCTGGCCAGCCTGACCAGCGAGGACCTGCACGCCGTGGGTCACGGCTCGGACTGCCCGCTGGTGCTCGTCACCATGCGCGACGATCGAGGCGATGTCGTCACCTTCCCGGTCCCCACGTGGGTCCATCCCTGGCTGAGGGCGTTGAGCTCCACCCGGGCCGCCGGCGATCTGCTGATCAAGCAGGGCAACGGCCAGCCGGTGAGCGTCGACTGGCTCACGGCCGCCCTCCAGGACGCCGGGTCCGCCGGCGGCATCCTGGCGTCGCGGGCCAAGCTGCTGCGCCCGCGCAAGCTCCGCGCCGCCACGGCCGCAGCACCGGCATGAGCACGCGGGACCCGGCTCAGCGCGTCTCGTAGAACGTCTTCGCGTCCGGCCTGGCGGTCACCCGGCCCGATTCCGGATCGATCACGTAGGTCATGTCCGGGCCCAGTTCCACGCCGGGATCCGGGTGCGCGACGGCAAGGCGCTCCCGGGGGACACCGGAGGGCACCTGCGCCAGGGCCGCCTCGGCGAGCTGCTCCTTCGCCAGGGCCGCGTCCGGGCTGATGGCGATGTGCTGGTGCAGGTGGACGACCTGGGACGACTCGACCTCGTACACCAGACACCACTGGTGGTACGGCTCCTCGCCTTCCCGCGCATCGACATGGAACTCCATCACTCCCCCTAAGACCAGAAGGTCAGCATCCACCGCGCGGCGGCCCGCGAGTTGGTGGCCAGCGCCCCGAACGTGATGCTCGTGACATTCCTCCGGAACGCGTTTGGATTGAAGACGCCGGTCAGCCCGATGTCCCAGTTTTCGACGCCGCCGGCACTGACGATCTGAGTGATCGCGCACTTCGCCACATGGAGTTCCTTGTCCATCGCCCGGTCGTCGAACAACGCGATTTCCGCGAAAGTGTCGCGGTTGGCGACCTGAACAGTGACCGTATGGGTGAATATCCCGTCGAAGTCCCGAGCCCACAGCCAGCTCCCTTGTTGTCCAGTAACTGGCACGCTTACCCCCGGTTGCCGCGATCCCAGACGGTTCGGAATCATCCCCCCCGCTTGCCCTGCGGAAACGTCGTGACCTGGGCGTTGACGACCTTGGTCGCGACCAGGTGATCGAGCACCCGCCGCCGGTCGCCCCACACGACGGGAGCCCAGTCCAGCCAGGCGAACGGCCCCAGCAGCAGGCTGAGCCTGCGCACGATGCCGGCGACCGGATGGATGCGCAGCCCGGCCTGTGTCACCACCCGTAATTTCATGGCGCGCTTGCCCGGCGTCGTGCCGGTCCACGCCTCCAGCAGCCCCAGCCCGACGATCGACCAGGCCAGGGCGAGCGGGACACCCAGGGCGTAGAGCAGCCCGGCGGAGTCATAGGCGGCGATTGCGCACCCCTGGGGTGCCGTGGACACGCAGACGCCGCCGACCTTGACGTACACGAAGGGCGGGAACGCCAGGCTGAACCCGCCTCCTTGCCCGACCGTCCGGGCAAGCCCCTGGACGAGCAGCGCGATCGTGACGCCGACGAGCGGCAGGTTGTCGATCAGCACGGCGACGAACCGCACGTCCACGCGGGCGGGCGGAGTGGAGCCGATCTCGGCGAAGGCGGCCGCCGCCTCTTCCGGGGGGCCGAGCCGGCTCAGGGCCTCGGCCAGCTCGCCCGCCTCCGCCGCGTCGGACAGGTGATCGACGAGCTCCGCCTTCACCCTCTCCCGGGCCGGACCGGTCAGGTGCCGTCCGGCCCTTTCGGCGTAGTCGTCGATGATCTGCTGCTCGTCGCTCATTCCTGCACCTCGCCAAGGGTGTCGAGTAGCTGTCGCATGGCGTCCACCAGGCCGGTCCACTCGGCCCGCAGCATGGCGAGGTATGTGCGACCGTCCGGGGTGATGACGTAGTACTTGCGCGGCCTGGCCCGCCCTTCCGCCTCCCAGGTCGCGAGGATGTGGCCGGCGTCCTCGAGCCGGTGCAGCAGCGGGTAGAGCGTGCCCTCCTTGACCTCCAGGACCCCTTCACCCGCCTGCCGCAGCAGTTTCAGCAGCTCGTAGCCGTACCGGCGGCGGACGTCGAGGACGGACAGCACGGCCAGCTCGGTCGTGCCCCGCGCGAGCTCGCGGCGGAGGCGGGCGACGGTGGACGAGCCCGGCGTCGCCTCGGTGTCCTCAGGCATATGACCAAAGTACGACCCGATACCTTGTGTGGCAAGGTATCGGGTCACCTCGAAGACGGCCTGTCACGGACCGGTCGAGGGTGAGTCAGCATTTGTCCCGCCATTGCCGAGCCGTCTTCTACGCCGTCCCGTCCCGTGTCTAAAAGGGAGCGTTGCTGATCCGCGTCGCGAAGGCCGGGGGACACGTTGACCACCAGAGTCGGACGAGCAGCCGCGGGTGCGGCCCTGCTCGTCGCCATGTTCGTACCGGGCCAGGCCGTCGCCACCCCCGAACGCCCGCCCGCGGCGGCGCCGCCACGGCCGCTGAGCCTGGTTCTGGACGGAAGCTCCTTCTCGCTGCGGGACGCCTTCGCGGTCCTCTCGGGCCGCCCCGTCACCGCACAGCTCGCGGCGACCGTGCCGGCGACCATGAACCAGACGCGGCAGGGGGCGCTGGCCGCCCTGGCCAACCAGCGCGTGTACGGCTGGAACCAGGCGCTCGGGCCGCTGAAGGACCGCCCCCTCACGCCCGAACAGGCCGAGCAGTTCCAGCACAACGTCCTGCGCTCCCACGCCGCGGGCGTCGGCGAGCCGCTGCCCGACAACGTGGCCAAGCTGGCCCTGATCCTCAAGGCGAACCAGATGGCCAGGGGAACGTACGGGGTCCGGCCCGAGGTGCCGCAGCGCCTGCTGTCCATGGTCAACGCCGGAGTCATCCCGCGGATGCCGCAGATCGGGTCGCTGGGCACCGGGGACCTCCAGCCGCAGGCCGCCGCGGGACTCGCGGCGGCCGGCGAGAACGCGCCCGTACGCTACCTGGGCAGGGAGGGGCCCGCCTCCGAGATCCTGCCGCAGGCCGGGCTGCCCAGGGACTTCGTCTTCCAGGCGGGGGAGGCGTTGCCCATCATCAGCGGCAGCACCGTCGTGGCCGCCGTGCTGATGAACGCCGTCTACCGGGCCACCACGCTCGCCGACCAGGCGGAGGGAGCCTTCGCCCTGTTCATGGAGGCGACCAGGGCCGAGCAGGGCTCGCTCGACGCGCGTACCCACAAGGAACGCCACATCCCCGAGCAGGACGCGGTGGCCACGCGGCTGCGCGCCATGGTGGCGGGCTCGGGCTGGATGACGGAGGAGGGCCGCAAGCGCCTCGACCCGGCGAACTACGAGCCGCGCATCCAGGACGCGGTGTCGGTGCGGGCGGCGCCGCACATCCTGGCCGGCCTGCGGCACGCGCTGGCCGAGACGCGCCGCGCACTCGTGCGGGAGGCCAACTCCTCGACCTCCAACCCGCTGGTCTTCCTGCGCGGGGACGGGCAGGGGTACGAGTTCGTGATGGGCGGCAACTGGGACGCCTCCATCATGGGACACCTGGCCGACACCCTGAACGCGGAGATCACCGACGTCGGGGTGCTGTCGCAGGAGCTGTCGGGGCGGCTGCTGTCGCCCAAGTGGAGCTACGGCCTGCCCGCCAACCTCGCCGGCGGGACCGTCGGCCTCAACTCCGGCATGGTGCAGGTGCAGACGGTGGCCGCCGCGCTGGTCCCGGAGATGCAGGTGAGGGCCACGCCGGCGGGAACGCTGTCCCGGCCGGTCAAGGACGGGCAGGAGGACCACAACACGATGGCGATGGCCTCGGTCAGGAACCTGCAGCAGAACCTGGACCGGCTCGGGGTCGTCCTGGCCGTCCAGTACATGATGGCGGCCCAGGGCATCGACCTCATCGCGCAGAAGATGGAGGGCCTGCCGCTCGGCGCCGTCACGCGATCCCTGCACGCGGAGATCCGGCAGCACATCACCCCTCTGGGCGACGACCGCTACATGACTCCCGACCTGGAGCGCGCCATCTGGCTCGTACGCAACCGCCGCCTCGTACCGACCGCCGCCGCCTGACGCCGGAAGCCGCTCAGCTTTCCGGCTGCTTTCTGCCCGCGCGGGCCAGCGCGTTCTCGGCCTGCGCGGCCAGGCGGGCGACGAGGTCGGCCGCGGGCGGCAGGTCCGTGATGAGATCGACGGCCTCGCCGGCCCACACCGGCAACGCGGGCACATCCCCGCGTGCCACGGCGTCCTGGTAGTCCTGCCTGGCCTGGGGATCCCCGGCCAGGTCCGCTTCCCGGCCCAGCCATCGATCGATGAACGGGTGGCCGAGAGTGCGGGCGGTGTACCTCGACGGCCACTTGGAGCCGCGGGCGATGTCCAGCACCCGGCTGCGGCTGGTGTCCTGCCCGCGGCCTTCGACGATCGACCTGGCGACCGAAGGGTCGACCAGGGCCTCGGCGGTGGCCTGGAACCGGGTGCCGATGAGCGCCCCGGCGGCGCCCAGAGCCAGCGCCGCGGCCACGCCGCGACCGTCGGCTATCCCGCCCGCGGCCAGCACGGGCACCGGAGCCACCAGGTCCACCACGACCGGTACGAACGGCAGCGTCGACCGTCCATGCCGGGCCCCGTGCCCGCCGCTCTCGGTGCCCTGCGCCACGATGACATCGGCGCCCGCGTCCATCGCCTGCCGGGCCTCCTCCAGGTCGGTGACCTGAATGATCAGCGTCGTGCCGGAGGCCCGGACGCGTTCGGCGAACGGACGCGGATCGCCGAAGGACAGCATCACCGCCCTGGGGCCGTGCTCCAGCACCCGCTCGACCGCGCCGACGTCGGTCGCCCAGACCTGGAAACCGACACCCCACGGCTGGTCGGTGCTCCGCGTGACGATCGGCAGCTCACGGGCCAGCCAGTCCGGGTCTCCGTTTCCGGAGCCCAGCAGCCCCAGCCCGCCGCCGTTGGAGACGGCCGCGGTCAGCGCCCCGCCGGCCGAGCCGCCCATCGGGGCCAGCGCGATCGGATGCCGTACCCCGAACAACTCCGTGAACTCCGTCATCAATGCCATGATCGCCATCATCGCTCATCGGCGGCGACAGCGGGCGGCGGGCAGACCGTTTGCCAGCCCAATCATCTTATGTCAAACGATCTGAGAGGAGATGGATGTGCGCTAGACTGGCGGCTCACCCGGAAGGAGAGCGATGGCGGCGACGACCAGGACGACGGACCGTGGGGCGGCGTACTTCCCGCGACTCGCCGCCGAGCGGCTGGACATCGCGCTGTGCCGGGCCTCGTCCGCCGTGGCCCGCGCCGCCGACGCGCACGCCGCCGAGGAAGGGCTCGGGGTCGGTCAGCATCTCGTGCTCCAGATGCTCGACGCCGTCGGCCCCTGCTCCCAGCAGACGCTCAGCGAGGAGCTGCGGATCGACCGCAGCGTCATGGTCGGCGTCTGCGACGACCTGGAGCGGGAGGGCCACGTCCGCAGGGAGCGCAACCCGCGTGACCGGCGTTCCTACGCCGTCACCATCACCGACTCGGGGCGGCGACGGCTGGCGGCCGCCCAGGCTTCGATCCCGGCGTTCCTCGACGACACCTTCCACGCTCTCACCGGCGACGAGCGCAACCAGCTGAGCGCGATCCTCGCCAAACTGCTGGGGCAGCAACGCCAGTAGGACCTTGCTGAGAAAAGCCGCGAGCCCGCTTGCGCAGAGCGGGCTCGCGGGTCCCGGCGGCGTTCTCGCTACGGCTCACCGGGGCGGAGGGGTTCGGTCGGCCGCGGGCAGGTGGTGGTGCCGTCCTGCTGCCGCGGCCGGGCGGTCAGCCCAGGTTCCAGACGGAGGAGATGCGATCGTTCCATCCGCTGGGGACGAGGGTCGGGATGTCGGCGAAGGGCTGGACGAACAGGGAGCTGCCGCTGAAGTTGATGTGCTCGTAGTAGCGGACGGAGTTGTTCGTACTGCCCATGGAGCTGATGACGTCGTTCCAGTCGTGCAGGTGGAGCGGCCCGTGGTGGACGCTGGTCAGGTCGTTGTGCGCCTGCCGGGCGCCGCACCAGAACCAGTCGCCGCCGTAGTCCACGTGCTCGAACATCTGGACCTGGCCCTGCGTCGCAGGGCGGGGGTCGGCCGCACGCAGTTGCGAGGCCGCCCACGCCGCGCCGTTGAGCGCGCTGTCGTCGGTCAGCGCGACCAGGCGCTCGGTGCCGTAGATGTAGGTCAGCGGACGGCCGTCGAACCGCGACAGGTCGCGAGGGTCGTGTTCGACGCCGTCCACGACCACCGCCATGGCGGGCGCAGGGTGGGTGATGGGCTGGGTCGAGACGGCCGCGGGCCTGCTCAGCGCCTGGGCGGCGTCCATCTGGATGGGCGGGGCGGAGCGGGGCGCGTTGACGGCCTCGCTGACGAGTGCCTCCAGCGTGGTGATGCCCCGGTCGCGGAGCAGCGCCAGCACGTCGCCCTCGTTCAGGCCGCCGACGTGGTCGGAGAACTCCAGGAACCGCTCGATCTGGCGGCGGGCCGGGGTCGAGATGCTTGTCACGGGTTTGCCTCCCCCTGTTAGTGGTGCGAACTCCTTCATGGTCGGGCGGGGCGGCGGCCCGGGCATTCCCCAGTGTTGGGGATGGTGTTCATGGTCAATGCCGCTATGAGCATCTTGGGCGCGGCAAGTGCCGGGCTTGATCGGCTGTTGGGCTCGCGGCCCATATGGTCCGGACATGCTTGGAGACACCGCTGGGGCGGACGCGGCCGCACCGTGGGGCGCTGCGGGGATATCGTTGATCGGCATCGTGGTGCTGGGAGCCTGCTCGGCGCTGATCCGGGGGCGGACCCGGCGGCGCACCGCCCGCCGGGAACGAGCTCGCCGGGCCGCCCTGGATCTGGCCGCGGCGGTCGAGGACGTCCGTACCGGCATGCGCGACGCGACGACGCGCCACGAGCGCGGCGTCGCCCTGGCGCGGTGGCGATCCCGATGGATGTACGTCGCCGCCATGATCGCTCTCGTCGACCCCGCCGTCGCCAAGGACGTACGGGCTCAGGGACGACGCCTGTACGCGGACCTCATGTCCGTCGAAGTGCTCGGCACGGCCTGGCCGGTCGGCGGCATGCGGCGCGAGTCCGGCCAGCTCCTGCACGCCAGCGCCCGTGACCTCTACGCCCGCTGTTCCAGCCGAGACTGACCCTGAAACCTCACTTTTCACTACAAACCCGATGATCTGCTTGCAACGCACAAACAACACACCGAAGGATGAACGGCAACAAACCGCATCCAGACTCACCTCCAGCAAAATCTTGGAGGTAAGTGTTGGGGTACAGCAGACGCGATTTCCTGTCCGCCGTCGGTGTCTCCGGTGGGGCAGGCGCGCTCTTCGCGACCATGGGCGCGCTCGGGCTCGCGCCGACCGCCGAGGCGTCCGCGAAGGGGACCTTCGACCCGCCGCAGCAGTCCGACTTCTCCCTCACCGGGCGCTCTGCGAAGAAGGTCGTGATTCTCGGCGCCGGGATAGCCGGCCTCGCCACGGCGTACGAGCTGGGCAAGGCGGGCTACGACTGCACGATTCTGGAGGCGCTCGACCGGGTGGGCGGCCGCAACTGGACCATCCGCGGCGGCGACCGCGTGACCGAGCTGGACGGCTCCACGCAGGTCTCGAAGTTCGGTGACGGCGTCTACCTCAACGCGGGGCCGGCCCGGCTGGCGCAGTGGATGGTCACCATGGACTACTGCCGCGAGCTCGGCGTGGACCTGGAGGTCTTCACCAACTCCAACGCCCAGGCCTACATCTACCACCAGAACATGCGGGCCCCCGTCCGCTGGCGCACCGCCAAGGCCGACGTGTACGGATACGTCTCGGAACTGCTGTCGCGGGCGACCGACGCGGGGGCGCTGGACGCCGCGCTCACGGCGCAGGACAAGGAGCGGCTGATCTCCTTCCTGTCGGGCTTCGGGGCGGTGGGGGACAAGGCGAGCGGGTTCAAGTACTCCGGAGGCACCCGCCGCGGCCACAGCGTGAACCCGGGCGCGGGCGAGCAGCCGGGCACGGCCCTCGGGCCGGTGCCGTCGCTGTCGGAGGTGCTGGCCAGCGGAGTCGGGCAGCGGTTCGCGTTCGAGTTCGGCTACGACCAGGCGATGCTGATGTTCCAGCCGGTGGGCGGCATGGACGCGATCCCGCGGGCCTTCGCCGGCAAGATCGGGCGGCAGCGGATCCGGTTGCGCGCCAAGGTCACCAGGATCACCGATCTGCCGGACGGCGTGGAGGTCGAGTACGAGGACCGCCACGGCCGTACCCAGAAGATCAAGGCGGACCTGTGCGTCGCGGCGATGCCCCCGCACATCCTGGCCAGAACCGCGCACAACCTCGGCCCGGAGGTCCAGGCCGCCCTCGCCACCCCGACCGCCACGAACGCGGGCAAGATCGGCCTGGAGTACCGCCGCCGCTGGTGGGAGGTCGACGAGGACATCTACGGCGGCGTCACCGCCACCGACCTCGACCTGGGCACGATCTGGTACCCCTCCTACGGGTACGGCGGCTCGCGCGGCATGGTCGTCGGCTACTACAACTTCGGCGCCCAGGCCGACGCGTACGCCGCGCTGAAGCCGGCCGAGCGCGAGCGCCGCGCGATCGAGCAGGGCATGAAGATCCATGGTGCGAAATATCGCGACGAACTGGCGTCGTCGGTGTCCATCGCCTGGAAACTCCAGCCGCACATCGAGGGCGCGTGGGTGGGCTGGCCGTCGCGGCAGGGCGCGTACCAGCTGCTCGGCAAGCCCGCCGGGCACGTGTACTTCGCGGGTGACTGGCTGAGCTACATGATCGCCTGGCAGTCGGGAGCCCTGGAGTCCGCCCGCAAGGTCGTCACCGAGCTGCACCAGCGCGTCCTGAGCACCTCCTGAGAGGACACCTCCGCATGAAGATCCGCACCATCGCCCTCCCCGCGGCCGTCGTCCTCGTCCTCGGCACGGGTACGGCTGCCGCCACCCCCACCTGGTCGCCCCGGCCGCAGGAGGTCAGGCCGTTCCTCCCCGAGGGCAACACCAACCCGGCGATCGCCGATGGAGTGGCGCTCGGGAAGCAGGTGGCCACGTACACCGCCAGCGGCCTGGGGCCGGCGGCGGGCAACCCCGCGGCCCCCGCCGACTCTCCCGAACGCTACGTCGACCTCCCCGGCGGAACCCTTCCTCCAGGCGTCACCCTCACCGAGGCCCAGGCCCTCAACGTGCTCAAACGCGTCAAGGCCAACCTCACCGCGGCCGGGCTTGGCCTGGCCGACGTCGTCTCCATGCGCGCCTACCTGGAGAAGCCGCCCGGAGCCGAGTCGGCGGACTTCGCCGGCTGGAACCGCGCCTACCGCCAGTTCTTCGCCAACACGGACCTGGCCACCGGCCGGCCCGTACCCGTCCCGCTCGGCACCGCGCCGCCCGCCCCGCCCATGGAGGTCAACCCGGCCCGCCCGGCCCGCGTGACGATCGAGATCGCCAACCTCCCGGTCGCGGGCTGGCTCGTTGAAGTGGAGGTCGTCGCCGCCTACAAGCACTGACCTCGGCGCCGCCGAGGCTGGTGTGGGCTCTGTTGTCCAAGGGAAGAAATATGAAGGCGCCGCCTCTGCTCACGCACTGAAGAGAGGCGGCGCCTTCATCGTTCCCGCCACCGGCCTCCGACGCCCGATTGGTTGAACGCTTGCATGGCAACCAATACAACTGTATAGAATGCTGGACGTGCGACCAATTTCTGAAGAGGACCTGACCACGCGTGCCCGCATCCGCGACGCCGCGATGGCGTTGTTCGCCGAGCAGGGGGTCAAGGCCACCACGATCCGCGGGATCGCCGAGGCGGCCAGAGTCTCGCCCGGCCTGGTGCAGCACCACTTCGGCACGAAGGAAGCGCTGAGGCAGGCCTGCGACGAGTACGTCCTCAGCTACGTGCGCGAGCAGGTCACCGCCGGCGTCACCGACCGCAACCTCGAGAAGCCCGAGTTCATCGAGAACGTCCACCGCACCGCGCCGCCCCTGATGAAGTACCTCGGCCGCGCGCTCGTCGAGGGCTCCCCGGCGGCGGCCACCATGTTCGACGACCTCGTGACCGTGACGGAGCAGCATCTCGCCAACGAGGACCAGCACTCCGAGGCCGACCACCGCGCCCGCGCGACCGTGCTGACGGCGATGAAGCTCGGCATCACGGTGCTGCACGAGCACGTCTCCCGCGCGCTCGGCACGGACCTCTACGCCCCGCAGGGCGCGCTGCGCGTCGGCAAGGCCCAGCTCGACCTGATCAGACCCGAATTCCTCGGCCGCGAGCTGTTCGAACAGGCGCGGACCGGGCTGGAGAAGTTCGAGGGACAACAATGAACGCCGCAGTGCGCGCCGACGGCCTGGTCAAGACCTTCGGCCAGGCAAGGGCCCTGGACGGGCTCGACCTCACCGTCAGCACGGGGGAGGTGCACGGCTTCCTCGGCCCCAACGGCGCGGGCAAGACCACCACGATCCGCATCCTGCTGGGCCAGATGCGCGCCGACGGCGGCCGGATCGAATTACTGGGCGGCGACCCGTGGCACGACGCCACCGAGCTGCACCGAAGGCTCGCCTACGTGCCCGGCGACGTCACCCTGTGGCCCTCGCTGACCGGCGGCGAGGTCATCGACCTGCTGGGCAGGGTACGCGGCGGCCTCGACCCGCGGCGGCGCGCCGAGCTGCTCGAGCACTTCGAGCTCGACCCGCGCAAGAAGTGCCGCACCTACTCCAAGGGCAACCGGCAGAAGGTGGCGCTGGTGGCCGCCTTCGCCTCCGACGTGGAACTCCTGGTGCTGGACGAGCCGACCTCGGGCCTGGACCCGCTGATGGAGGCGGTCTTCAACGACTGCGTCCTGCGGGAGAAGCGCGACGGCCGCACCGTGCTGCTGTCCAGCCACATCCTGTCGGAGGTCGAGACGCTATGCGACCGCGTCAGCATCATCCGCGCCGGCCGTACCGTCGAGTCCGGCAGCCTGGCCGACCTGCGCCACCTCACCCGCACCTCGGTGACGGCCGAGCTGATCGGGCCCGCGCCGGGGCTGGCCGCGCTGCCCGGCGTGCACGACCTGACCGTGGACGGCGCCCGGCTGCGCTGCCAGGTGGACGGTGACACGCTGACCGCCGTGCTCGCCGAGCTGGCCAGGGCGGGCGTGCGGACGTTGACCACGCAGCCGCCGACGCTGGAGGAGCTGTTCCTGCGCCACTACGAGGGGGCCGCCGCATGACCGGCACCCTGACCCTGATCCGGCTCATCCTGCGCAGGGACCGCGTGCTGCTGCCGGTGTGGATCGCGATCAGCGCGCTGCTGCCGGCGAGCATCGCCTCCGCCACCAGCGACCTGTACGCCGACCAGGCCGCCCGCGACGCCTTCGCGGCGGCCTCGGCGAGCAACCCCGCGCAGCTCGCCATGCGCGGCCACATCTACGACGCGAGCGTCGGCGGCCTGACCGCCTGGACGCTCGGCTCGTCCCTCGCGCTGATCGGCGGGCTGGTCAGCATCCTGCTGGTGATCAGGCACACCCGGGTCGAGGAGGAGACCGGCCGGCGCGAGCTGCTGTCGTCGGGCGTCATCGGCCGCCACGCCCCGCTGGCCGCCACGCTCGCGGTCGTGCTGGCCGCCAACCTGCTGCTGGGCCTGCTGTCGGTGGTTCCCCTGATCGCGAGCGGCCTGCCCGCGGGTTCCTCGCTGCTGTTCGGGCTGTCCACCGCCGGGGGCGGCTGGGCGTTCGCGGCCGTGGCGGCGGTCACCGCGCAGCTCACCGCGTCATCCGGTACGGCGCGCGGCATCGCGATCGCCGTCGGCGGCCTGCTGTTCGCGCTGCGCTCGCTGGCCGACGCCGGCGGCATCGGCTGGCCGGCGTGGCTGACGCCGTTCGGCTGGGTCCGGCTGACCAGGCCCTACGCCGGCGACCACTGGTGGGTGCTGGGGCTGATCGCGGTGGCCGTCGCCGCCGTGGCGACGGCCGCCTTCGTCCTGTCCACCCGGCGCGACGTGGCCGGCGGCCTGGTGCCCATCCGCCAGGGGCCCGCCACCGGAGGGCTGCCGGGCGCGTTCGGCCTGGCCGGACGGCTGCACCGGAGCACGCTCGCGGGCTTCGCGATCGGGTTCGGCCTGCTGGGGGCGCTGCTCGGCGTGTCGGCGCGCGGCCTGGACACCCAGCTGGACACGCCGCAGTTCCAGCAGCTGGCCGCGACCGTCGGCGGTGCCGGTGCCCGCATCTCGGACGTGTTCTTCACCTTCGTGATGTACGTGCTCAGCCAGCTCGTCACGGGGGCGGCGCTCGTGTCGGCGCTGCGCGCCCGCGGCGAGGAGGCGGCGGGCCGGGCCGAACTCCTGCTGTCCACCCCCGTCGGCCGGCTGCGCTGGGCGCTGAGCCACCTGGTGTTCGCCGTCGTCAGCCCGGCGCTGCTGCTGGCCGTGCTGGGCGCGGCGGCCGGGCTCACCTACGACGGCGACGTGGCCCGCGTCGCCGGGGCCACGCTGGCGTACCTGCCCGCGGTCTGGACCGTGGTCGGGATCGCGACGCTGCTGTTCGGCCTGCTGCCCCGGCTGGCGGTGGCCGTGAGCTGGACCGCGCTCGGCCTCTTCCTGGTCGTGGATCTGCTGGCGGAGTTCAAGCTGGCCACCGGGATCGTCCTGAACCTGTCGCCGTTCGTGCACGTGCCGGCGATGCTGCTGGGCGGCTCCTCGTCGGCGGTGGCGCCGCTGCTGGGGCTGACCGCGGTGGCCGTCGCCCTGGCCGCGGCGGGGCTGGCGTTCCTGCGCCGCCGCAACCTGGTGCCGTCCGCCTGATCCCCGCTCAGGCTTCCGGCTGGCGAGCCCTGGCGGTCGCGGCGGCGTACTCGTCGGCGGTCATGCCGAGGTGGGGGTAGCTCTGGTGGAGGTCGTGCTGGTCGTCGGCCCACTGCTGGTAGTCCCGCCGGACGGTGGGCTCGTCGGAGTCGACGATCCGCGCGATGTCGGCCCAGGTGGCCCCCGCCTGCAGCGCGTGATGGACGTGGGCGGGATGGCGTACGGTGCGCGCGATGCACTCCGCCAGCGCCAGCAGCTCGAGGTGCTCGGCCACGGTGAGCGCGGGCCGGTCGTCGGCGCCGTGCCGGTCGGGGTCGTAGATCCCCCGGGTCACCAGCTCGACCCGGGCGCGAGCCGCCGCGTCCTTGGCGGCCAACGCGTCGTAGCGCTCCAGCTGCCGGCTGACGGGCATGTCGAAGCGAGCGTCGCGCCAGGTCGTGATGGGCTCGGGCGTGGTCATGACGACTTCTCCAGAACGGTCGGGGTGTCGGTTTCCGGGCGTCTCAAGTACACACCCATTCCGGGCCGGATGTGGCGGCGAGAATTGTCGGTGGCGTCCGGCATGGTAGGTCCCGCGCCCGGGACGTCTCCCGGGCGCGCCGTGCACGCGAGGACCTTCGGAAGGGCTTTCATGACAGCCGACCAGCCGCTCATCTGCTCCACGTGTCAGGGTGTGATCGTCGGGGCGCAGGACAGCGCCTACACGCCCGCTCGGGGGCGGCTGATCGTCACCAACGGTTACTGCCGGGGGCAGTGCTCCGGCACCCCACCCGAGCCCGCGCGCGACGAACCTGCCGGGAGCACGGCATCCGCACCCTCCGACCAGCCGACGCCCGCATCCCTCACTCCGTGAGGCCCCGGGCTCCTGTAGGGCCGTGCCTTCGCGGGGCTCCCGCACGGCGGCCGACCGCATCCGGCGGCAGGCATCCGAGCGGGCCACCGCCTTCACCCGTCCACTGCGTCGATCGGCGAGGACGCGGCACCCGCAGCCCGCGGGGGCCCGCCGGGGGTGTCCGGATTTGGGCATACAGTGGGCGCTTGTGCTGTTCGGCAGATCGGCGGAGATCGCCGCCATCGATGACGTGATCTCCCGGGCCCGCGAGGGCGCGGGCGATGCCCTGGTGCTGCGGGGCGAGGCAGGCGTGGGCAAGACGGCCCTGCTCGACCTGGCGGCCTCCCGGGGCGGGTCCATGCGGGTGCTCAGGACGACCGGCGTCGAGCCCGAGTCCGACCTGGCCTTCGCCGCGCTGCACCAGTTGCTGCGGCCGGTCGCCGGGCTGCTGGACACGCTGCCGGAGCCGCAGCGCCAGGCCGTGCGCGGGGCGCTCGGGCTGGGCGGGGGCGCGTCGGGGGACCGGTTCCTGCTGGCGGCCGGGGTGCTGTCGCTGCTGGCCGAGGCCGCCGCGCCGGACGGGCTCGTCTGCGTGGTCGACGACTTCCAGTGGGTGGATCGGGCCTCGGCGGACGCGCTGCTGTTCGCCGCCAGACGGCTCGGCACGGAGCGGATCGCGATGCTGCTGGCCGTGCGGGGGGACGCGCCGGTGAAGGGGGTGCCGCCGCTGCGGCTCGGCGGCCTGCCGGAGCCGGCGGCGGCCGAACTGCTCGACGCCGCGATGCCGCCCGCCGTCAAGAGGGAGCTCGTGGCGGCGACCGGCGGCAACCCGCTGGCCCTGCGCGAGATCGTACGGCGGTTGGGCCCCGGACAGCTCGCCGGCCGTGAGCCGCTGCCCGATCCGCTGCCCGGCGGCACGCAGTTGTTCGGTGAGCAGGTGGCCGCGCTGCCGGACGACGCCCGGCTGGTGGCCCTGCTCGCCGCCGTGGAAAGCGACCTCGACCTGGTGCTGCGCGCCGCCGCGCGGATCGGCGCGGGCAGGCCGGCGCCGCACGGGCTGGGGGCTGCCGGGGCGGCGGAGGCGGGGCGGGCGGCGTTGCATGAGCTGGAGGTCGCCGGGCTGGTGCGGGTCGAGGGCGCGTCCGTACGATTCCGTCACCCCCTCATCCGCTCGGCCGTGCACGAGGCCGCCGCGCCGGCGTCCCGCCGGGCGGCGCACGAGGCGCTGGCCGGGCTGTCCGAAGGGGACCGCCGCGCCTGGCACCTGGCGGCGGCCGTGCTCGGCCAGGACGAGAGCGTCGCCGCCGCGCTCACCGAGACCGCCGCCCGGGCCCGCGACCGTGGCGGGTACGGCGACGCCGCCACCGCCCTGGCCAGGGCCGCCGAGCTGACCCCGGCGCCACACACCCGGGCGGTCAGGCTCAAGGACGCCGCCATGGCCGCCTGGCTCGGTGGCCGTCCGGGGCAGGCGGAATCGCTGCTGGCCGAGGCCCGCGACCATGCGGGCGGGGACCGCGCGCTGGAGATGGAGATCGCCCAGCTGCGGGGCAGGTTCGAGCTGAACTCCGGAAGCGCCGCCGAGGCGGTGCGGATCCTGGCCACGGGCGACAGCCTGGACATGCTGGCCGACGCCGCCGAGGCGGCCTCGTACGTGGGCGACACCGCCGCCATCGTCGAGATCGGCCGGCGGGCGGCGGCCTTCCCCGAGGGGTTCCTGCGCGACGTGCTGGCCGGCATCGGCCTGATGCTCTCCGACGGCACCGGGCACGGGATGCTCAGGCGGGCGCTGGGCAGGACCGGGGAGCTGACGGAGGCGGCCGGGTTCCTGTGGGCGACGGCGGCGGCCAGTTACCTGGGTGAGGCCGATCTGGCGGTCGATCTGGTAGCCCGGGCGGGCCGGGTGGCCAGGGTGTCGGGGATGGTGGGGCAGCTGCCGGTGGTGCTGGAGTTCGTGGCCACCGGCGAGCGGATCGCCGGGCGGCTGGCGGAGAGCCAGGCCATCTCCGAGGAGGGGCTGGAGCTGGCCCGCGAGGCCGGGTACGCCAACACGGTGGCCGCGCACCTGGCCAACCTCGCGGTGCTGGCGGCGCTGCGGGGCGAGGAGGAGACGTGCCGTAGGCACGCCCAGGAGGCGCTGGCCATCGCGATCCCGCACCGGGTGGGCCTGCGCGCGGGCGTGGCCGCGTACGCGCTGGCCATGCTGGACCTGGGGGCGGGCCGTTTCGCCGCGGCGCACGACCGGTTCACCGCGATCACGGCCGCCGGGCCGGGGGCCGGGCATCCGACGGTGGTGTGGCGCTCGGCGCCGGATCGCATCGAGGCGGCCGTGGGCGCGGGTGACCTGGAGGCGGCGCGGGCGGCGCTGGAGGCGTACGAGCGCTGGTCGGCACAGGCGGCCACCGCGGAGTCGCGCGCCCTGCTGACCCGGTGCCGCGCCCTGGTCGGCGCCGGCCCGGACAAGGAGCTGCCGGAAAAGGAGTTGCCGGAAAAGGAGCTGGAGGAGGCGCTGCGGCTGCACGCGAACCCGTACGAGGCGGCCAGGACCGCCCTGCTGCTGGGCGAGCGGCTGCGCCGCGCGCACCGGCCCGGCGAGGCGCGGCCGCATCTGCGGGCGGCGCTGGAGACGTTCCGGCGGGCGGGCGCGGAGCCGTGGGCGCGGCGCGCGCACGGCGAGCTGCGGGCGGCGGGCGAGAGCGCCGAGCCCGCCCGCGGCCCGGCGCTGGACGTGCTGACCCCGCAGGAGCTGCGCATCGCGGGCCTGGTCGCCGACGGCCTGTCCAGCAAGGAGATCGCCGCGCAGCTGTTCCTGAGCCCGCGCACGGTCGAGTACCACCTGTACAAGATCTATCCGAAGCTGGGCATCGGTACCCGTACGGATCTGGCGCGGCTGGTAGTTCTACAGAAGGCGCCCGTAGCCGGAGGCGGCATGCTCTGAGTCATGCAAAACGTGGACATCTGGAGTG
>NZ_JBSFNK010000069.1:0-33610 GCF_053587055.1 Nonomuraea sp. NPDC003707
TCGTGGCCCGCGCCCGCCAGCGGATCTGCCAGCCATCGGTCAGCTTCCCGGCCGGCACCAGCGCCCAGGCGATCGTCCCCGTCGCGTACTCCTTGGACGAGGAGCCCGCCCAGATGAGTCCCGTGCCCTGGGCTGTGGCGGCCGGGTCGTGCTCGACCTCGACATTGAGCTTGCTGGACCGGTTGTCCGGATCGCTCACCTTCGCATACAGCCACGGCGTCACCGACCCCGCCGTCCAGGACGCCGAACCGGGCAGCGCCGGATCCATGCCCAGCGATTCCACTGACGGCTTACGCAGGTCGATGACGGTTGCAGACCAGTCGGACCACGGGCCGACCACGGCGGTGGCGGTCTCTCCGCGCACCCGCCAGCGCACCTTCATGCCATCGGCCAGTTTCCCGGCCGACACCTGCACCCAGGCATTGCCCCCGGAACCATAGCTCGTGGTGCTCTTGCCCTCCCAAATCACGCCGGAGCCCTGCTCAACCGCGTTGTGCTCGATCTGCACCCACAACCGCGACGCGCGTGAATCCGGATCGGTGACCTTGGCGTACACCCACGGCGTGGTCGAAGACGCCGTCCACGACAGCGCGCCCTTAGTGGCCGGAGTCCAACCGGCATCGGACGCGGCGGGCTTGTTCACATCGACCGTGGCCATCTGCCAGGGCGACCATTCGCCCTCGGCCCCCGCCGTGGTAACGCCACGTACCCGCCAGCGCACCTTCATGCCGTCGGTCAGCTTCCCGGCCGGCACCTGCACCCAGGCATTGCCCCCGGAGGCATAGCTCGTGGTGCCCTTGCCGGACCAGATCAGGCCGGTACCCTGCCCGGTCGCGGCCGGGTCGTACTCGATCTCCGCACCCAGCACCAGCTTCGATCCACCCGCATCGGTCACCTTCCCGTACAGCCACGGCGTGACCGACGCCAGCGTCCACGCGTCAGTGCCACGCGTGGCCGGAACGGCCCCCAGGCCATTGCCCGCGGTGCCGCTCACCGAGACCGTCGCCGCCTGCCACCCCGACCAGGGACCCGCCGCCCCGGACGAGGTCGAAGCCCGCACCCGCCAGCGAATCAGCCACCCGTCCTTCAACTTGCCCGACGTCACAGAGGGCGTCTGCAGAGAACACTTGCTCGTCGTCGAACACGACCCACTCGACACCTGGCCACTGTCGGACCAGATCAACCCCGAGCCCTGCGCAGAAGCCGACGGATCATGCTCAACCTCGGCTTCCAGCTTCAACGAGCGCCAATCGGGATCGGCCCCGGAGGCTGAGAAGTACGGGGTCGTGGACGACAACGTCCACAACCCCGACGCCAACTGCCCAGACGACACCGACAAGTCCGACACCACCGGCTTGGAGATGTCCACCCGCGCGGACTGCCACTCCGACCACGGGCTCGCCGCCCCGGACGAGGTGGAGACGCGTACGCGCCAGCGGACCAGCCAGCCGTCCTTCACCTTGCCCGACGTCACGGCGGGTGTCTGCAGAGAACACTTGCTCGTCGTCGAACACGACCCACTCGACACCTGGCCACTGTCGGACCAGATCAACCCCGAACCCTGCGCAGAAGCCGACGGATCATGCTCAACCTCGGCTTCCAGCTTCAACGAGCGCCAATCGGGATCGGCCCCGGAGGCTGAGAAGTACGGGGTCGTGGACGACAACGTCCACAACCCCGACGCCAACTGCCCAGACGACACCGACAAGTCCGACACCACCGGCTTGGAGATGTCCACCCGCGCGGACTGCCACTGCGACCAGGCACCCACCACCCCGGACGAGGTGGAGACGCGTACGCGCCAGCGGACCAGCCACCCGTCCTTCACCTTGCCCGACGTCACGGCGGGTGTCTGCAGGGAGCACTTGCTCCAGGTCGAGCATGAGCTGCTCGACACCTGGCCACTGTCGGACCAGATCAGCCCCGAGCCCTGCGCAGGAGCGGAGGGGTCATGCTCAACCTGCGCTTCCAGCTTCAACGACCGCGACTCGGGATCGGCCCCGGAGGCTGAGAAGTACGGGGTCGTGGACGACAACGTCCACAACCCCGACGCCAACTGCCCAGACGAGGCCGACAGGTCCGACACCACCGGAAGCGCACCGGCCGCGACAGCCGACACAGCCTGCGCCCGAGGGACAGACGTCTCTGCGGTCTTCGCCCCATCCTGCGCCGCGCTCCCCTGACCGTTGAGCGTTGACGGGGTTGCCTTGCCGATGCCGGCACCCTCCGCGCGCCCACGAGGGGGACGGCCGTCATTCGTCGCCGGCTCCGATCCGGTGGCAGCCGGGGACGATTCCCAGGTCAGCGGCGGCGGACTGTTCAGGCCGTTCGTGGCGGGCTCGTCCACCACCTCGCGGGGCTTCTCCACCGCAAGCGAGCCCTTGGGCCGCTTGCCGTCGTCACCGGTCTTGCCCTTGACCTGCGGCTGGGTGGCGGCCGGATCGACGAGGTGCGGCAGATTCTCCGCCGAGCCGGAGCGCTGAACAGGGACCTTGCCGGCGTTGCCTGAAGATGGTGAGCCGGGAATCTCCAGTCGTGCAGGAGAAGGGGCGACGACGGCCGCCTGCGCCTGCAGCGTGAGAATCCCTGGCATGAGAGCCACGATCACGGCTAAGGCCAGGCGGCTGACCCACCTCGACGGTGAACTCCGCCCGAGCCCGAACCTGCTCTGACCCAGCACCCTCGCACTTACCTGAGCACGCCGCACAGTCACGCCCACACTCCCCGTAGAACAGAAAACACAAGGGCATCCGGGCGCACCCCTGTAAGCTCCCCATAAATAACGCCTCAGATATACACAGGCAGAGCGAACAGGAATAGATCTTGACAAGCCGGACAGCCGTGAAACAGAAGACCGCGAAATCGAACCGCCCTCAGGGTTCCGGCAGCTCACTCGCTTGCGGCTTCGGCAGCCCGACAGGGGCGACGTGACGTAAATCACAGAGGAATCTTCTATTACCAGAAACGCCCGTTGACTTGGTCGTGGTGCAGCCTGACCGGGGTCATCGCATGCGCTTCGCCGTGACTCCGTTTCCCAGCGTAGTCACCACATGCCCGGCCGCGCCTTGTTCAAGGCGCTCTTGTATGCGTTGAAGCCCTGGTCGACGGAGGGGATATCGACGGATCGGCGATAAGGGCTTTGACGGTGTAATGGGGTTTTCACCGACGGCCTCGGCGGCGGCGACCGTGTTTTGATATCCGCTATAGGCGGGCGCGCAGGCACCCGACCTGGCCCCGCTCTTCACCGCCGCCTGTTCCCTTATCATGAAATTGGCGGAGAGAGGAGGCGTCAAAGAACCGCCATTCTGGGCCAACGAACTTCAACTGCTGGATCCCGTGCTCAGTACACAGCTTGAATGCGAAGAGTCTTCAGGTCGTGACGGGTAGCGCTCGGTGTAGTACGACCGGGATATGCGGTACGGGCAAAGGGGTGGATACACGCCCGCCGAGCAGGAACGGCGAGAGCGTGTACGGCTGCAAGCGGCCGAGTGGTTCGAGGCCGGCGAGTCGACCAAGACAGTAGCCGCACGGTTACGGGTGCACGAGCGATCAGTGACCCGCTGGCGCAAGGCCTGACGCGAGGGTGGGACGCAGGCCTGCGCTCCAAGGGGCCGGTGCCGAAGGAGAAGCTATCGGCCAAGCAGCGGCAGCGATTAGAGACCGAGCTTCGGCGCGGCCCGCTGGCCTGGGGATACGACGAAAACCAGTGCTGGACGCTGGCCCGCATCAAGACACTGATCGGCCGGCTGTTCCACATCGGCTACACCATCGAGGGCGTGGGCAAGCTAGTGCATCGCCACGGCTGGTCGGTCCAGGTCCCGTCGCGGCGGGCCCTGGAGCGGGACGAGGAGGCCATCGCGACCTGGAAGGCCGAGGTGTGGCCGGTGGCAAAAGCACCGCGGCGGACGTGGACGCCTACCTCTGCTTCGAAGACGAAGCCGGGCAGGGGCTGAGGCCGCCCAAGGGACGCACCTGGGCACCGGTCGGCACTCGTCCGGTGGTGACGGTACGCGGCAAAGGCTCGGGCCGGGTCAACATGGCCGGCGTCGTGGCCTACCGGGACGGCGAACGACCGCACCTGTTCTACACCCTGCACATCTACCGTGGCCGCAGGGCATCTCAGCCCTTCGCCTACGGGCACCTACACCAGCAACGATCGAGTAGCAAGCTTTGATCTGCTCTGCCTGTCCGGCAGTGCCGAATCATGACGGGACGCACCAGAGCGCGCGAGCACGCACCGAGCACGACTCGCGGTGGTAGGCGACGCCGTATGACCACGGTCCGCGGGCGGGCAGTTCCCACTACCCGCCGTACCTGCGTCGCCGTCCTAACTGATCACGAGATATCCCCCTCAAGGATCTTGACCGGCCGCCGGATCTCTGGCTTGATCATGACGTTCCTTTATGCCTTGTTCCTGCTCAGAGCGGAGTACACGTGCGCTTCTCACCCTCGAAACGGCCGGACGTCAGCCGGTCGGCCCGCCGATTAATCGCCCTCATGGGCTCCATGACCATGACGGCTGGGCTCGTCGTCGCCGCGACGCCCGCGGTCTCGGCCGCCGACTCGATGACCGATCTCGGCGTTCGCCTCAGTATCGCCGACCACAGTGAGGTGGCCGCTGGAGGAGGCAAGGTCTTCGTGACCGCCAGGGACCGCGTCGTGGTCACCGACACCGAAGGCGTGCTGCTCGGCGCGGTCACCGGACTCGCCGGTGTGGAAGATGTCGTCGCGACACCAGACGGCGCCCGCGCGTACGTGGCGCTGCCCGACTCGCGCGAGGTCGTGGAGATCGACACCACCGCCCTGGCGGTCACCCGGCGGTTCGACTTCACGGCGTACTCGTGCCTGGCCGATCTGGCACTGTCCGGACAGACGTTGTGGACGGCCCACGGGTGCGACATGTACACCGGCGGCGTCATCACCCGCGTCGATGTATCGGCTCCAGACCCACAACCGGTCACCGTTCTGACCGGGCAGTCCACTACGCCCACGATCGCCGTCGCGAGGAACACCCTGTTGTCCATCGCTCCTGACATCTCCTCCGCCGATGTCCGGGTGTACGACGTGAGCACCGGTTCCGCCACTCTGCGCGGTGAGATCGACGGGGACGACCCGGCCACGAGCACCCGGCCGGGCCTCGACATCACCCCGGACGGCTCCACCGCCGTCCTGGCGTTCCCGCGTGGGTTCGAGTCCTGGGACCTCGCGAGCCTGACGAAGCTGCGGGACTACGGCAAGGACCCGGCGGTCCGGGGCTCGGTGGCCGGCGCCGCCATCAGCGCGGATGGTGGCCATCTCGCAGGCGGCTGGTCGTGGGGCGATCGAGGCGTCGAACTGTATGACGTGGCCACGGGAGCGCTTACCGACAAGCAGAAGATCCCCAGCGGATGGCCGACCCCCAGAATCCTCACCATGACCATCGCCGGCAACGACGTCTTCTGCGTCCTTTACACGTCCGGCACCACCAACCTGCGTCTGTGGCGGCTGGAGGACGCCACCCTGCTGCCGTCGGCCGTGACCCTGTCGGCCCCGGACGAGGCGACGGCGCTGGAGCCCGTCACGCTGAACGGCCGGCTCACCCTGCCCGAAGGCGTGACCCCGCGCGTACGGAGGCTAGAGGTCACCCGCCGCCTCCCGGACGGGACCAGCACGACGCTCCGCCGCGGAAAGACGGAGGCGGACGGCACGTTCTCCATCACCGATATCCCACCGGTGGCCGGAACGGTCGGCTACGACGTGAGCTGGCACGGATCCGCCACCGTCCGCGGCAGCAAGGCGTCGGTGTCCGTCGACGTCGCCCGGCAGCCGGCATCGCTCACCTTGGCCGGCCGCAGGGACCTGGTTCTCGGCGACCGGTTCCACCTTCGGGGCACCTTGAAGTTCGGTGACCAGGCGCCCGCCACCCGTCCCTCGGTGACGGTGATCCGCGGGAACCCCGACGGCACCAGCACGGACCTCGGCACAGTGCAGACCTCCGTGGCCGGGCGCTTCAGGATCAGTGATCTGCCCGACCAGGAAGGCGAGTACATCTACAACGTGCTGTTCATGGGCGACGATGTCGTTACCGACACGATTGACGCCCTTTTCGTCACGGTGCGGGCCAGGAGCGTCTAGCCGGGTCGTGTTCCGCTCGCAAAACGGTTCATCCTGTGAACTGGCCGGCCCTGTCGGCCGTACGGCGAAGTCGTCCGAGAGTGGCCACAAGCAGGCCACCACGTCGGCGAATCCCGCGAGGTGGAACGCGGCGCCGATATGCAGGGCCTCATCGGGCAGCCGGTGCCCGGCTTGGCCCGTGCCGCAGACCGACAGATACGCGAACTCGGCCCCCCGCAGCAGCCGGCTACCGGCAGCGGGTGCGCGGTCGGCCCAGGACGGTGACCAGGCGGTCGAGCAGGGCGGGATCGTTGGGCAGCGCGCCGTGCTCCACGCCGGGATTGTCCGTCAGGCTGAAGTGATGGCAGTGCATGGCCCGCCAGGCCAGGATGGCGTTGTTGGTGATGTCCTCCTGGTTACCGTCGCCGTCGCGCCGCAGGAAGCCACCGGGGTCGGCGATCTGGCCGGTGGACAGGTTCGCCAGCCGGGCCCCGACGACCGTGGGCAGGCCGGAACCCTTCTCCCCGTAGACGTCCACGTCGGGGAACGACCTCGGATCGGCGAACCGGACGAAGCCGATGTAGTACGCGGCGATTTTCCCGGCCGTCGGCAGCCCCGCGTCGGCGAACAGGCGCCGATAGTCGCGAGGCGTGTAGGAGCGGCCCGTCGAGGACTCGCGGATGACGACCTCACGGTCGCCGAAGACCGCCGGGTCGGCCGCGCTCATGTAGGTCGAGGGGGCGCTCTGGTACATCCGCGCGCTGCTCCGCGCGTTTTTCCTGGTCGTGGGGTAGCCGAAGTCCTGGATGTTCTGCCCGGTGAACATCACGGAGTACATCAGACCCTGCCCCGGCATGTTGCCCGCGATCGGGGTGAAGCCGTGGATGTAGCGGTCTCGCCACGCCTGGCTGGTGTGGGTGAGCAGGTATTGGGCATACAGCGGCCCGTTGGAGTGGCCGACCAGGTGCACCGGCCGCTCGCCGTTGTCGCGGTAGGTGTCCTCGATGAGCCGGCGGGTGCGCTCGAAGAAGCCGCCCATGTCGGGGGTGAGCCGGGCGTCGTACCCGGCGACCCGGATGTCCCGGTCGCGGACATACCCGGCGGTCTCCAGCCTGCGGTAGAGAGCCTCGTAGTACGGTGCGCTGTCCGTGCGGCCGTATTCCATGATCTCGACGGTGACGCCCGGTTGCTCGGCGAAACGCCCCGGCATCGGCAGCGACGGATCGTCGCGGTAGCGCAGAGTGAGCAGCCGGTCTCGGCAGACCTGGCTGAACCTGCTCGGCCGGTCGTTGCGGAACCAGTCCTGGAAGGTGCCAGACCGCGGACAGCCCGGCGCCGTGGTCTGGTCGCGTACGGTCGCCTGGAGCTTGGTGAAATGGAACGCGGGGAACAGCACGACCGGGGGGTTCTCCCGCGCCGGAGACCCGGAGGGGCCGGGCTGGCCCGCGGTCAGCCCCAGGGGGACCAGCGCAGCCAGCACACCGTGCATCCAGCGACCGTCAAACAAGGCCATCCCTCTCAGCCACTCAATGTTCCAAGCAGTCGTTACCCACGATCACGTTCTGTGATACCTGCTGGTCGGAGGGGCGGCCAGGACCGCTCGATCCGCCCAGTTGGGCTTCGGCCGGACGACCTGACGCCGCAGCACAGCCAGCTCATGCCGGAGCACCATGATTTCCATGTCTTTGGACGCTTGACCACGTCCCAGGAGCATCAGCAAGCCGAACACCTGGATCATGAGCAGATAGAGGCGACGGAGAGGCACGGGAACTGATCCTGGACCGAGCCGCCACCTCAGGTCGATCCGCAGGTCAAGCACCCCGCGACGGATTCTGAAGCGGTACAGGCCAGCGCCTTCGGCAGCGTGCCGCGGGCGATCGCCGGCCGCCCACGGATCCCCACTACCCACCCTCGAGGTGTGCGAGAGCCAGGGTGAGTACAAGGCCGTCAAGAGCAGCTCGCCCGGCTTCACCACCCCCACCTTCGGCTCGCGGGACGGGGCGGGTCCAGCTCGTCATGTCCCTCACCCTGGCCACCGCGATCCCGCCATCGACCCGCTCGCCTCCAGGACGGGGGACGCCATCCTCTGCCCCGAGTAGTGACTGGCGACACTCGATCCGCTGTCCATGCCGAGCGAATGCTCAGGTGCCCATCCGGAAACCGGCTCCTGACCAGATGCGCCCTGAAGCCGACCCGAGTGCCCTGCGGAGCGTGACCATATGCCCCTGCTCAGGAGGTCACGCTGCTCAGAGCAGATCTGCCGCAGGCGGATCGTGTCGACGCCGATGCGAATCGCCTCACATGATGGACGCATGAGCGAAGAATCGAAACTTCCCCTGTTCAACCAGCGGATGAGACGCGAGCTTTACGAGCAGCGTGTTCTCGTTCTCGACGGCCCTCTCGACGACGACAACGGGACACTGCTGGCCACGCAACTGATAGCACTCGCCACCCAGGACGCGTCGACCGATATCGCATTGTGGATTCACTCCCCGGGCGGCTCGGTCCCCTCGATGCTGGCGATTCGCGACATCATTCGCCTCATTCCCTGTGACGTATCGACCCTCGTGCTGGGCATCGCTTACAGCGCCGGGCAATTCCTGCTGTCGTCGGGGACCCGAGGCAAGCGCCGCGCCCTGCCGCACGCACGCGTCCTGATGCACCAGGGCTCGGCGGGAATCGGTGGCACCGCGGTCGACATCGAACTGCAGGCCGGCGACCTCCGGCATACTCGTGACACGGTGCTCGGTCTTATCGCCGAGGACACGGGCCAGCCCGTCGAGCGCATATTCGAGGATTCTCTGCACGATCGTTGGTACACAGCGCAAGAGGCGCTCGACTACGGTTTCATAGATGCGATCGTGCAGACCTTCGACGAAGTCGCGCCGCACAATCGCCCGCGGCCCGGATTCGGCGTCACCGAAGGAGTCGGCAAGTGACCACATATACGATACCGAACGTCATCGCGCAGAATCCCCGTGGCGAGCGGATCATGGATGTCTACTCGCACCTGCTCACCGAGCGAATCGTCTATCTGGGCACCGCGATCGACGCGGGCGTCGCCAACGCGCTCATCGCGCAGCTGATTTTTCTGGAGTCGGACAACCCCGATGCCGAAATACAGTTCTATATCAACTGCGAAGGTGGTGATCCGAGTGCGATGCTCGCGATATACGACACCATGCGCCATATCCGCCCGCGGGTTTCGACAACCTGCGTCGGACAAGCCGTCGCGGTCGGTGCCGTCCTTCTCGCCGCGGGTGCCGAGGGAAAACGTGCCGCTCTCCCCCACGCACGCGTGATCCTGCACCAACCAGCCGCTCAGGGGCGCGGAACGATCCCCGACCTCATCTTGCAGGCCGACGAGGTTGTACGAGTCCGGGCAGACATCGAGCGCATCCTGTCACGGCACACCGGCCAGACGATCGAGACCCTACGCGCCGACACCGATCACGATCGCGTGTTCACCGCGACCGCGGCCTTGGAGTACGGGCTCCTCGATCAGATCATCGAGGAGCACTCATAGGCCCGCGAACAACCCCGGCAAGCCGCTAAGCGGCCAGAGCATACGCCGCCGAGCAGACAGCACCCCTCGACCCGCTGGGCTGAGCAGACCGCAAATTCTCTGCGACAGCAAGAGTCAGATCGACCAGGGTCACATCCAGCGCGCCGGCGACCGCGGCGATCATTTCACTCGACGGCTCTTTGACGCCTCTTTCCATCTCGGAGAGATATTGCGGCGAGACTCCGGCGCGACCCGCCGTCTCACTCAACTTCTCGCCCCGCTGTTGACGAAGGTCCCTCAGACACTCACCGAGCACCTGCCGCCACAGCGGCTCGCGAGCCGGAGAGGGCTTGAGGGCGGTCCGATCGATCGCTGGACGTAGCGGCGAGATGGAAGATGGCTGCGGGATGGAGGAGGCCATACTCCACACCATAGGTAGACAGCCCTGTCGGGTTCCGCCGGCTTCGCGCAGAGCGGAACCAGTCCCTGCCTCCTCCGTTCGGCCTCAGGCGCACCTGCGCGCTCACCACGGGGTCACCGCGGCGGCGAGCGCTCGGGTGACGTTGGTGACCAGCCACACGAGCAGGGCGCGCACCGTACTCGGCGCAGCGAGATCAGGCCCGTCGGGTTGCCGGCGATGTGGGCTTGGGCCGGTCGTCTGGGTGGTTCGCAGCGGTGATACTCAAGACCCCCGTCGCCGACGCCGACGGACGCCCACCGCTGGTCATGATCGGCCAGCCCATGGACGCCAGCGGCTTCGGCGCGTTGGCGTCGCATTTCGCCGATCGCACCGTGGTCACCTACGACCCACGCGGCCTCGGCCGCAGCACCCGCAAGGACGGCCGGGTCGACCATGCGCCCGGAATCCAAGCTGCCGACGTGCACGCCGTCATCGAGACGCTCGGCGCGGGCCCGGTCGAGATGTTCGCGAGCAGCGGCGGTGCGGTGACCGCGTTCGCCCTCGTAACGGCCTACCCCGATGACATCACCACCCTGGTGGCGCACGAGCCGCCACTCATCCCGACCCTCCCCGACGCCCCGGCTGCCGAGCGCGCCCAGGCCGGCGTCCGGAAGGCGTACGAGGACAAGGGCTGGGGTGCCGGCATGGCGGCCTTCATCGCGATGACCTCGTGGCAGGGCGAGTACACCAACGACTACTTCGCCCAGCCCACGCCGGAACCCGCCATGTTCGGAATGCCGACCGAGGATGACGGCTCCCGCGACGATCCGCTGCTCTCCGACCGCTCTTGGGCGGTCAGCAGCTACCAGCCCGACGTCGACGCGCTCACCGCGGCGCCAACGCGGATCGTGATCGCAGTGGGCGAGGAATCCCTGAACACCTTCACCGGACGCACCTCGGTGGCGACAGCCAAACTGCTCGGTCAGCAGGCGACGGTCTTCCCGAGCCACCACGGCGGCTTCCTCGATGGCGAGTTCGGCTACGCCGGGCAGCCTGAAGCCTTTGCTCGCAAGCTGCGCGAAGTCCTCGACGCCGCCAGCTGACGACGACCACACCTGCCAGATCTGCAGAACCCGGCTGACCCTCCCCCCACGGCCCGCACGCCGAGGGCGCGCAGATTCACCCGCCGGCAGCCCGCACGACGGTCACGACGTGGCCAGCAACGTCCTGTGCCTGTGCCCCAACGACCACGTGTGCGATCGTCACAAGGACGACCTCGCAGTGATCAACCAGCTCACCGGCGAGAGCCGAAAGGCCCTTCCGCACTGTCTCCGGCCACGACATCGATCCGCAGTACCTGGCGTACCACCGAGACATGCACTCTCGGCAGCGCGCTGGTCGCGGGTGGCCAGGCGGGCACCGGAGGCCGGTCGAGACGGGTGCTGCTGCGCGTCAGCGCTGGCTCGCCCCTGGCTCGGTACGGCGCGCGCCGAGAGAACCGGCTATGGCGCCGAGTTCAGCGTCAGCCGCACCAGCAGCCTTCGAGCAACCCCAGACGGCCCCGGCTGCGCCAGCATCGAACCTGTACCCGGCCCGGCTCTACGGCGAGACCTTCCTCCTCCTGGCCGACGGGCAACGGGATGACTGCACGCCACACCCGACGGATGGCAGGTCTACGGCCGCAACGGGCGGCTCATCACCACCTTCCAGACCGACAGCGCGTTCAACTCCGCAGCACTCGCAGCGGCCGCCTTGGAACATCCCCGGCGCCGACCACGCGGCGGTGACGGTGGGCCCGCTCCACGACGATCACGGCGGATGCATCGACACCTCGCCGACGAGCCTGGCGTCCTGGAGCCTGCTCAAGGGCCGCGTGTCCGGCCGGACCGACATCATCGTGCGCAGCTGCTGCGTCGGCTGGCTTCAGCGCGACGTCGCGGCCGTGACGTCGCCTGCACGCCGGACGGCCCCCGTGCCCGGATCGGCCAGCACCAACCGCGTTCAGGCCGTGGCCGCGCTGCTGACCGCGCTTCTCGCCCCCGTGCCACTGCCCGACCTCGGGCCCGAGGCCCGCACTTTCCGAAGACCGCGCGCTCGCTCGCCGTGCGAGCGGCCGATCAGCCCCTTCACCCCGGCGTAACTAGCCGCCGCGCTCGCGGAGAACCTGCCGCGCCTGCCGGGTGGCTCCTACCGCGTGCATATTGACGACGGCTACGACGTCATTGAGCTGGGCCGCGTCTACCGGACCGGCAGCCGCTGGCAGGCCCTCGCTCCCGACGGGCACGTGGTCGTGCGCCGTGCGGACACCCGCACCGAAGCTGTCGACCAGTTGCTCGCCACTCCTGGCCCGCTCCTCGGCGACCCCACCGACACGATCCTTCACGACTTATGACCGTGCCGGGAGCAACCACCGCGAGCGATGGTGACCGCGTTGCTAGCGACTTGGGGCCGGCGGCACCCCGACCAGCAGCGGCCTGAGGGGCTCCCTCGCCCGCCTAGCTGGGCCCCAGATCCCCGCTGGTGCCGCGTCGGCCTGCTGTAGCTGCAGGAGTTTCCGGGGCTGATATGCGCCTGCGCCTCCCGCCTCCATCGCGTGCGGCTCCATCCTTTGGATCGGGGTGTCTCGGCGGCCGCTGGAAGCGTAACCACGCTGGCAGCTGCAGAACCGAGTGACAGAGTTGTAGCTCGGTGCCCACGAAACGTTCCGCGTACGCCAGATTCACCCGATTGCGGCCGTCTGCCACATGAGTGGTTCCATACTCATGTAGGGACCGGGACTCCACCGGATCATGGTCTCGCAGCCGGAAGGCCGGAGGAGCCGATGCCGAGAAGTGCTGACGTCGCGCTCGGTCCGGCGCAGGTGGCGGTGATCGCGCGGGAGGGTGGCCTGGTCGGAGGCGGCTTCCTCTTCACCGGAGCCGACATCCTGACGTGCGCCCATGTCGTCAATCGAGCCCTGGGCCGCACCGAGCGCGAGCGCGCGATGCCCGATGAGCTGCTCACAGTGGAGTTCCCGCTGCTCGATGGCAACCCACGTGCCAAAGCTAGAGTCGTCCGCTGGGACCCGATCAGGGACGACGAAAGCGGGGATGTCGGCTGGTTGCGCCTCGTGGACCAACTTCCGCCCGGCGCGATGCCGGTGGCGCTGTTGTCCGTCGAGGAACTGTGGGATCACGACGTCCACGTTTTCGGGTTCCCTGCCGTCAAGCCGTCAGGCGCGTGGGCACAGGGCAGGCTGCGTGGCAGGGAGGCGGTCGGACGTCTGCAGATCGACGACGATAGGTGGGCCGGATACCAGATCCAGCCAGGTTTCTCCGGATCGCCGCTGTGGGACGATCGACTCGACGGCGTGGTCGGAATGGTCGTGGCGGCCGCGGCCAAGCGTCGCACCTCGTACATGATCCCGGCCTCGACGTTGATCGACACCTGGCCGGAGCTCGGCGAGTTGGTGAGCCGACAATCGCCATACCTCGGCCTGCGGCCCTTTCGTGAGCAGGACAGAGAGTTCTTCTTTGGGAGGGACGAACTCGCCGAGTCGCTGGCCGACGCCGTCTCGCAGCACCCGGTGACCACTCTCTACGGCCCTTCAGGCTGCGGAAAATCCTCACTGATCGGCGCCGGGATACTTCCTCTCATCAGGCAGCGCCACGCTCGGACGGCAGTCGTGGAAACGCGCGTTCCCCTTGAGCCCGGACCTGGTGAACGGCTCATTGTCGTGGATCAGGCGGAGGAGTTCTTCAGCGAGAACAGGGTGGACGAACTCGTAAGGATCGTCCATGACGCGACTGAGCCCGCCCGGCGGTCCAAGTTGATCGTGGCCATGCGGGCGGACTACCTGGAAGCAGCCATGGCACGGCCGCAGCTGGCAGCTCTCTGGGCGCAGTCCCACCTCGTCAAGCCGATGAGCAGAGACGAGCTTCGCAGTGTGATCGTGCGTCCGGCGGCCAGGAAGGGTATCCGGTTCGAGGACGAGTTGGTCAATCGGATCCTCGACGATGTCGGTGACACGGCCACCGCTCTTCCGCTGCTCCAGTTCGCTCTCGCCAGGCTCTGGACGGAACGCCCACAGGGGGGCCTGGTGACCATGGCCCACTACGCCGCGATGGGCGGCGTCGAGAACGCCCTAGCGTCCTACGCGGATGAGGTGTGGCGTGCCGAGATCACCTCGGTGCCGGCGGCCGAGCGCCTGCTGACCAGACTGGTAGAGCCGGGTGAGACCGCTCGCCCGGTACGGCGGCGCGCCAACAGATGCGAGTTCAGCGAGGAGGACTGGGATCTCGCCAGGCGGCTCGCGACCACCCGGCTGCTCACGGTGGATGACGATTCCGTGGAGATCGTACACGAGACCCTGATTCAGAACTGGCCGGGGCTGCGCGACCTGGTCGAAGTCAATCGGCCCTTCCTATTCTTCCGCCACCAACTGGTTCGCGATATCGACCAGTGGCGTCGCAGCGGCGTCGAGGAGGACCTCCTCCACGGCGTCACTCTGGCGACCGCTCGATCGTTTCTCGCAAGTCACGGGCATCTTCTCGACGCCGAGGAGCGGGGGTTCGTCAAGCGGAGCGCGGACGCGGCACGCCGGCGCTCCCGGTTCCTGCTGGCTCTCAAGATCGGCGTCCCGTTGCTGGCCCTAGCCGCTCTCGTGGCCTCTTTCCTCTTCGTCCGGCAGAGTCAGCAGAGGGCGGTCGAACAGACCAGGTCCGCGTCCGCCGCGATGGCCGCCCTCTCCTCCGGTCTGTCGACCACGCTCCCCGACACCGCGAAACTGCTGGCCGTCGCCGCCTATCGCACCTCTCCCACGCGCGAGACCTACGAGAACCTGTTCGCGCAGTATCTGACCACGGTAGGGGTCGATCACCTGCTCACCCGCAACGGTCAGATTCTGAAGGACTTCCAGCTGAGTCAGGACGGCTCCCGGATCATGACCTGGTTCGGCGACCGGGAGGTCGGCGTGTGGAGCATAGGGCAGAACAAGGCCGTCTATGTGGGGTTACCGGTTCAGGAGCCCGTGTTCCGGGTCAGCTTCAGCCCGGACGGCGCTGCTGTGGCGATTGTGGCAGGCACCGGGCGCGTCACGGTGTACGAGATCGACGGTCAGGGGCGAGTGGGGAGGTTCTCGCATGTCGCCGTTCCTGGCCCGATCGACCGCATCTCGCTTGGTGCCGCCGGTCGCGTCCTCCTCGCAAGCTCCTCACGTACGACTGGCGAGGTGTGGCTGATGGACGTCCGCTCCAGTGCCGTGCTCTCATCGCTCAACCTGAAAACCTCCTTCTCGCCCCGCCTTACCTTGCTGACCATCCAGCTGAGCCCTGACGGAGGGAGGATTCTGGCAGCGTGGGATCCCGTCTCGTTCGGCTCTAAAGTGTGGCTCGACGTGTGGGATGTCCGCGCGAAACGCCTGATTCACAGCCTGGAGGGTGGACCGGCGGCGACGGGCCTGGGCCTGAACGCCGCTCCGATCCTGAGCGGCGATGCCGGCACAGTCGTGGCGTGCCGTTCCAAAGGGAACGGACCTCGAGATCTTGTGGCTCTTGACGTTTACGACACTGGGACCGGCAAGCCGCGCCAGGAGCATCTCGGCTTCGAAGCCTGCGGGGAGACGGCCGGGATCGACCAGAGCGGGTCCCGGCTGGCGGCGATCAATGGGTACAAGATCGATCTCTTCGACCTCAGAACAGGCGATCGGAGCGCTGAGGTTCTCCTGCCACCCGGTCCCAGGGGGCACACCTCCGGTCCGCCACTGGCCTATGTGGAGCACGATGTCGGGCGGCTGGCCGTTTCTATGCCGACCGGGGTGTATCTGCGGGACGTCATGCTGCAAGTGCCAGCAAAGGGGGCGACGGGAGCGGAGGCGATGAGCCCTGACGCACGCTACATCTTCACTTCAGCCACGCTCACCGGGCCGAGCGCGCTCCTCAATCTCGCGGATACGACGACCGGCCGGAATGTCGCTTCGGTCACCTACAAGGACCATTTTGAAGAAGATCCGATCTTCAGCCCTGATGGACGATATATCGTCGCCAGGGACAACCACGAGCTACGGGTTCGAAGGGTCCCGGATCTCGCCCTGGTCGCCCACCTTCCCTTGTCCACGCTGGCCCCCCTCGACAAGGCCGAGAACTGGAACTATCTCAACTACGCCTTCGCCAGTGAGGGTGATCTGCTCGTTTGCGACAACGGATCGTTGTCTCGCTGGCACGTGCCGACCATGGAGCTTGTCGGGTCCCGTGTTCAGTTCACGACGCCACGCAAAGATCCGTCATACTGCTCGATCGACGCCGCCCCGCGCAGCCCCCTCGCGGCCGTCCGCATCGTCGCGAACGTGGGCGAACCTGAGGTTCTGATCTGGAACACGACGACTTCCCGTATAACCCCGCTGAAGCCCAGCGAAATCACAGGAGTGGATCCACAGCAAATCGGACTGGATCCCTCAGGCCGATTTCTTGGGCTCATGGACGGAGATGTCGATGGGACCATGGCACTGATCGATGTCCAGAGCGGCAAGCAGGTGTGGAAACAGGCGTTCCCGAGGACGGACGGCGAAGGGATGGTGCGTGCCGATCCGGCGGGCCGGATGATGCGCTTCGTCGCCCCCGGGAAGATCGTCACCGTGGACCTGAACACGCATCGGGTCTCCGTCCTCGATCCGGGAGCTATCCTCGTCGGAGACGAGGCCAATGGCATCGGACTCGGCCATGTCCTCGACCTGACTCCGAACCTGGATACCGTGTTCCACGGAAATCTGGCTGGCGAGCTGGGCCCGCTGTCCCTCGACCCCGCGGTGTGGGCCCGGCATCTGTGCCAGTTGGCCGGCAGGGTGGACTTCAGCCCGGCTGAGCGCTCGACCCTCCCGCAGGGGGCCGATCAGGGAGTGCCTTGTGATCCTGGTCGTCCAGTTCCCCCTTATCCCACGTCATCGTGATGCCGAAGCTAGCCTCCGAGCCCGCATTGGCGATCACCGCGCCCAACTCGGCGGTGAACTTGATCCCGAACTCGACGGTGATGTGATCCGGCCTCGTCGGCATCTTGGTCAACTGTTCTGTGACAGCCGCGACCGCGGGACGGAGCTTTGCAACCGCTGCCTGCACAGATTCGCCAACCCGGTCGATGACCGCTCCGGGTTGGGCCGCGCGGACGAGCTCATCACCCTCACCGTTGGCCGATACCTCGATGAGTACAGCCTCCGCGCTGCCCTCGACTGGCATCCGAACGTAATACGCCATAGCGATCTCCCAACGCAGTCCTTTCAGATCATCCCAGCGCGGGTCTGGTGCCGCCAGGTCTGCCCGGATACGTGCCCTGCCGGACAGCGGAGGCATCCGCCTACGCATCTCACGGCGACGCTGGTAACGCTGGGAATAACCCTCACTGGCCGTGTCGAATGCGACCGGCCCGCGATCTCTCCCAAGCGTCTGGCCAGCGTTCTCCTCACCGAACCGGGCAAGCTCGCAGGCCATCACGCCGAACGACTATGTGCCGCGATCGCCGCCTGCCACGAGATGACCATGCTCGCCGGTCTGGTCCGGGATTTCACCGCTCTCCTCGACCCCAAACAGGGCAACGACCGGCTACTGACCGCCTGGATCGCTTCGTGCCTTGCCTTACGCGCCCGACAAGATCATTTCGCTCCGACCTGCGGGAAGGGGTTGCGAACCCAAGATAACGATGGCGCCCGCGCGGTCGCCGGCGGCGCCAGGCACGGCGAACAGGGCTACTTCGTCCAGCCCGTGCTCACCGGCACCCGACCCAACATGAAAGTCGTGCGCGAGAAAATCTTCGGCCCGGTCGTGGTGGCCACCCCGTTCTCCGACCTGGACGAGATCGCCGCCCAGGCCAACGACACCACCTACGGGTGATTTCGTTCGTGAGAAGTGACCGCGAATGTTCGTGAGTTCTGACCGCGCTTGAGGCGGTGGCCCACATCCACATAGCCCTCGGCTGGGCAGAAAAGGAGCACGGAGCCCACGAGCAGACAGTAAAACACCTCACCACCGCCTTACACCTGTACCGGACGCTCGCCAACCCGGTGTGGGAGGCGGACGCGCTCACCACCATCGGCTGGTTCCCGGCCGAGTCCGGCCAGCACGACGAAGCGCGTACGCGGTGCGAGGCAGCCCTCGGCATTTACCGCAAGCACGATGACCCCGAGGGGTGAGGCCGACACACTGAAACACTCTCGGGTACATCGCCCACCACACCACACCGGCCGGTACGCCACCACTCGATCACTACCGGCAGGCCCGCAACCTGTTCCAAAGGATCGGACACACCTACAACGAAGCCGACACCCTGGACCGCATCGGCCACACCCAGGCAGCCCTCGACCGTCCCGACGCGGCCCGCCAGGCCTGGCGTCAGGCCCTCGCCCTCTACCAGGGCCAGCAACGCATCGCCGACGCGGATCGCGTCCAGAAACAGCTCGCCGCACTCGGCAGCCACTGAGCAACTTCCTCCTTGAGATGGACGGTGCGTCCGATCCGCGAAGGTAGGGGCGTGCAGCGGAGGGGCCTGCCATCGCCGGTCGGAAAGCGGCTGACGCCGGCAGAGCCGGGCAAGGGCGGGCCAACGGAACGCCGGCCGGTCGGATCATCGGTCATCCGATCGAGGCAACACTCGCGGGCAAGATCGAACCGGGCACCCAATCATCGTCGCGGGGCGAGCAGGGGACGGAGCAGGCCATCGTCGTACTCGGCATCCGAACGCCTGCGGGGAAGTACGCATCGGCCGGCGTACCTGGTGCTCTTCCAGGCGGCGGCGCCGCAGTGGAGCCGGCTCGCCGGGCCGTCATGGACGCGATCGCCGCCCGCCGGGGGCCGCGCCGGCGATCCTCAACCTGCACGCGAACGCCGCCGGACAGCCCAAGCAGGACAGGGATGAGCGCGCCGTCGGCAGTCGGCACCCGTCCTCCTGTTCTGGCGGGTGCACCTGACTCCCCGGCAGAAGCGCAGGTTCTCGGAAACCAACTGCACGGCGGCGGCGCCCTGGGGCCCAGGTAATCCCCGGATTTCACGTCCGTACGGGCCCTAAAACATGCTCGCCCAGATAACCTTTCCGTCCTGAATTACGACGTTGACCCGGTTGCTGCGGTAATCGTCTGTTCTGTCGGCGCAGTTGCCGTTCTCGCCCAAGACGCGGACCTTGTGCCCGGCAGCCGTCTCAGTGGACGTCACATCGCTCAAGGAGCGCCGGACGAGATCCGCTCGTGTGCGCGCACTCTGTGAGGTTGCCGACGGAATACAAGTCGCGCCTTGCCCGCCTGTGGCCGCCGGTGTCTGTGCTCCGGGCTGCTGGGCGTGGGTTGTCGGGTTGTCTTTCGGATCCGTTCCGGCACCGCTGCAGCCTGTGAAAAGACTGACCCCGAGCACGATGAGAGCGGCAATACGCATGGACATGATGCTTCCTAACTTCGGATCTCCCCGTCTGCCCGATGCGGCAGACAGGGAAACGAGGCGTCAAGTGTCATATGGCGACGGCCAAAAACCTTGAGCTACCTACATGACGGCTTCAGCCATGCGAGGGTTCAGCCGTTCAAAACGCTGCCGCCGAGGTTCTCACCGACCCGGGTCTGCGGTGTGTAGAGGCTTCTTCCCGCTCCGTCTATTGTGGCCACGCCGCTGTGGTAGCCCTTGGCGACATTCCCGAAGTACCACGGGCCGCCGCTGTTACCCGGCAGGGTCACGTAGAGATCGGTGCTGGCCAGCCCGCAGAATCTGAGGTCTTCCGGCGTGTAACAGGCAGCGAGGCTGTGCACGGTGGAGCAGGCCTGATGCTGCGTGCCGATCCCGAAGTTGCACACGGGGTCGTCCACCACGGCATTGGACGCGGAGTCGACGGTCCGTTCGTCGCTGTAGTCCGCCTGGAACTTGGTGCTCGTGCTGTTCCCGGACAGAGTGCTGTGCCACTGCAGGTCGACATGAGCGCCGGAGGGCGTGGTGCTGGCGGCGTTGCGGTACGAGATCACGCCGGTGGCGCCCTCGTACTTCATATAGTTCGGGCAGTGCATCGCAGTCGCGACACCGAAGATGCCGTTGACCATGACGGTGAACCCTGACGTGCAGGCCCCGGTGGCGTCGGACACCGTGTGACCGCCCTTGACCGTCGTCTCGGTCCCCGTCCGGAGCGAGGGGTCTTCGGTGAGCCGCACAGGCACGGGAATGTCGCCGGTGAGGCTAGCCGCAACGCCGGCCTTCAGCGCCTCCCCCAGAAGATTGTTTTGGTCAACCTTCTTGTCGGCCGCGGCACTATAGGTGATCTGAATCTCGTCGGTCTCCGGGGCAATCTCCGAGAGCACCTCGGCCGTCTCCGCAGAATCGGCCACTGCGGTGAACATGGCCTCCGCGACCCGCTCCAGGTCCTTCCAGGCCAGCGGCGCGCCGTACTGCACCTGAGTCAGGTACGGCAGCTTCTCCAGCTGATCGAGCACGTCCTGCGATGGCGGCTTCGTGAACCGCATCCAGACCTCCGCGCCGTCGGCGGAGGCCTTGTCCTTGACGTAACCGGCCTGCACGTATCCGGTGCCGGGGTCTGCGGCCAGCTTGTCCGCCAGTGCGTCGAGTTCGCGCTGTCCGCGGTACTTGTGCTCTGCGGCACTCGCCGGCACACCCGCCGCCTTGGCCCATGCTGCGAGGTCCCGCCGGGTTGCATCGTCCAGAGCGGGCGCGGTCGCGGCGCCAGCCACCATGACTGTCTGTAACGGCCGCACGGAGCCGAACATAAGGCTCTTGCCAACCGGTTCAGGGGTATGCGGCACAGCCTGCGCCGCGGGTACTGTCATGAGCACCGCAGCCGCAAGGCCAATACAGAGGGCGGCTAATGTCCGTCTGATCATCAACGTTTCCTTCCTGGCGCGGCCCCGCGGCCGCCCTCAAGAAAAATCATCGACTTAAGTAGATTTAGCTAGCTGTCGACGTGAACCGCGAGCGTCCGGATGGCGTCCAATCGGGATACACCGCCGAACAGTAAGGCTCAAGGGGAAAGTCCTCAGGGATATTGATGGTCACGACGTGCTGACCCTTATCGACGACGCCACGCAACGGTTACATTCCCGCGCGTCGATCACGCAACGACCTACTAGCACTTCTCCGGTGAGTCGGCCCAAGCGGAGCTAGAGCGGTTCTTACTGCTGGTCGAACCGACTTTCACCTAACCAGGAAGCGGCGCGTTGATCGGGTCTTCGCTAACGCTCGGGCCACAAGCCCCATGCGAGCGCAGTTAACTCATCAGGCCAGGAGCACACTCTCCGCGGTGCAGGTGGAAGCATTTCGGCCGCAAACATCGCGAGATAAGACCGGCATGAAAATCCGATCTTCGAATGTTTATGCAGATAGCACTGCCCTAACCGGGAAATATTTCCCCGGAGAACGACGATAAGGCCTTCGCCCTTTAGGATCCATTGCCAGCGGATGGTTCAAGGCGGCCGGAGCATCCCGCCCGTTTTATCCACCGGCCCCATCGATCGCTACGAGCAAACTGTGCGGCGATGGCCTTGCCGGAGGGCAACCGACCATCAGGTCGACAGTTGTCCTGAGCCCACCCCCACGCCAGCCGGTGGAGTTCCTGGGCACACTCCCGCGTCGTGTTTCCGTGGCCAGCCTCATGGTCAAGCATTGCATCGGACGACAAGCCCGACTCGGCTTGATCTGCCGCCCGAGCAGCGCGGCTTTGCCGGATCTGACCCATGAGCATCTCGTAGGCGCCGATCAGCGCGAACGACGGCCAAGCAGCAATGATCCGAGCGATCAGAGTTGGGTCGGCGACCGCCACATTGGCGCCCAGGCTAGCCAGACTGCCCACGACCAGCAGGATCCACGGGAGCGCTCCCCCACGACGCCCGATCCGACTCGCGTGCAGGACCGACATTGACGAGGCCACGATCATGCCGTCCACCGCCAGCGGGATCAACGTCGCTCCCGCCAACTCTCCCCGTGTCGTAGCGCCAACTCGTGCATGTGCTGATACGAGACCACCGCGACGATCCCCGCCACCAACACCACCGATGTCGTTGTCGTCCGCCGAATCCAAGCATCGGCAGGCGCGGCGAAGGCCGCAGGCATCCTCATCGCCGATCACCACTCTTGATGACCCCGGTACGGGCTTCCACGATGAGGCGGCCGTGCGGAACCGCAGGTGAAACCCCCGAAGATTTGGTGCGCGCCCCGCCAGGGGGCACTTACCTAGATCGGCATTTCGGGCCCCTGACCTGCGGTTTCATAACCGCAGGTCTTTCGTTTTGTGACCTTGGTAGGCAGCAGGCGGTGCCCGCAGGCAGCCGTAAGACCATGATCAAGGGACCTATACGGGATGATCTTGAACAGCGTTTCCCCAGGTAAAACCGGGATTGCGGGCCATCCGAGCGCCCGGCGCCCCGTTCAGGGCGCCCGGCTGGTCCTAGTGTTCGGCCGGCTGGTACTCCTGGGCCGAAGCGAGGCGGTCAAGGATGCCGAGATCATGGCGCTGCGGCGTCAGGTCGTCCGACCCAAGCCCCACTGGGCCGATCGAGCGATCCTGACCTCGCTGGCGCGACTCCTGCCGCCGAGGTTGCGGGCTCATCGGCAGGTGACGCCGGGCACCCTGCCGGCTTGGCACCGGCGCTTGATCCGAGATCGGTGGACGTATCCGAGCCGGTCCGGCCGCCCAAGGAAGATCCAGGAGGTCCGGGACTTGATGCTGCGCCCGGCGCGGGAGAATCCGGCCTCGGGATACCGTCGGGTGCATGGCGAACTGGCCCGGCTCGGCTATCGCGCGAGTGAAGCGACCGTGCAGCGGATCCTCCGGAGCCGGCGGGTCGGCCCGGCTCCCCGAGACGCCGATACCTCGTGGAGGACCTTCCTACGCGCTCAGGCCAAGGGACTGCTGGCCGTCGATTTCTTCCACGTCGACACAATTTCCTTGAGACGCCCGTACGTGCTATTCGTGATGAAGATCGCCACCCGGCGCATTCACATCCTCGGGGTGACCGCCCACCCGACCGGAGCGTGGACGGTCCAGCAGACCCGCAACCTGCTCATGGACCTCGGCGACCGGGTCGGTTCCTTCCGCGTCCTCATCCGCGACCGAGATACCAAGTTCACCAAGGTGTTCGACGCGGTTGTCGCCGGCGCGGGCGTGACAGTGATGAAGACCCCGCCGCGCACACCGCGGGCCAACTGCTACGCCGAGCGATGGGTGCGCACCGTACAAGCCGAGTGCACCGACCGCATGCTGATCTACAACGAACGGCACCTGCGCTCGGTGCTGACCGAGTATGTCGACCACTACAACCGTCCTCGCCCGCACCAGTACCGCTCACAGCGACTACCCGATCACGATGAGCAAACCGCTGTACCGCTGGAAGGCCAGATCGAACGCCGCAAGATACTCGACGGGCTGATCAACGAGTACACCGAGCCGCATAGCCACTCCGGAGGACTCCCAGCGCAAGCCCTATGCGATGAATTTTGAAGCGGTACACCCCCAGAAGGCCGATGTTGATCATGGCGTGTGCGGGGTTGGTGCGCGCGAGCACGCACGGAGCACGCAAGCGCCAGACGAAAATTCTAGAACGCATCCGATCCCGCATAGCCGCAGGTCAGGCCATGATCAAAGCGCGCCCTGCAGGATTCGAACCTGCGACCGTCGGATTAGGCAGTCGAAGTCCCCAGAATTCGTGCGTGAGCCCTACCGAAGTTCGAGACAAGGCATTCTGTACATGTTCAGCAAATCATTGGCAACGCGCTGCTTTCGATAAATCAAGTATTGGCCGCCAATACGATCGAACGTAAAGACTAGATCAAGCTTCGTCTCGACACGTCTCGAAGGCGCAGACATCGGAGTTGCGAGCACTGCGGCCATCGGATTAGAAGCAAGATCTTTTAGTGCCGTGCAGTGCCGTTTGATAGTAGTTCGTGCCGTCTCCGCAAACATTGCGTGTCAGGCGATGCCAGGCCCTGACGACACGTGCCGAGGCGTACGAGCACGCACCGAGCACGGCCGCCGCCCTATTCGATCATTACATCACGGCTCCCCGGAATGGATCCCGCGCTCCAGCCACGCCGGCACCATCTATAGATGACGGTCGCAGTGCTCGGCACGTGCTCTAACCCGTACGCAACTCGGTGATCTCCGCAGCGCAAGCTATCCGCTCCGATCGAAGTCGTCGCTGGTTCCAACTGTCACTCCCGCGCCGTCCACGTGGGGTAAACCATGCGGACGGCGCCGGAGTGACGCCGCTCTCAGGACGCCGCGGCGGTCCTGATGTGATCGGCGAGTGGCGACAGCGACGACAGCGGCAGTTCCCGATGCGTCCATGCCTGCCTGAGATCCTCGGGGGTGTAGCGGGGAAGCAGGTGAAGGTGGAAGTGGAACACGGTCTGCCAGGCCGTAGGGCCGGTGGCGTGCCAGATGTTCATCCCGCCCGGTTCCAGCGCGCGCCGCAGCAGGGCCGCGGTGTGCACAGCACCCTGCATCAGCAGGCCCGCGCGGTCCGGGCCGATGTCGGTCAGGTCGCGACAGTGCTCGCGGGGGACGACCAGAGTGTGACCGCGAGTCGCCTGCGAGATGTCAAGGAAGGCGACCACGTGCTCGTCGGAGTAGACGATCTCCGCGGGGATCTCTCCAGCAACGATGCCGCAGAACGTACAGGTCCCGGTCATGGCCGCCTTTCCTCCACTTGATCGAACCAGAGCGTAGCGACGCCGGATCAGGCTCAGGAGAGCGGGGCGCGTCCAGAGCCTCACTGTGACCCGTACCGTCGAGCGGCGGTCGAAGCCGGACTCAGTCCTCATCCACGGGCAGGGTGAAGAAACGGACGTAGACGGGGCGGGCGTCGGGCGGGCCTCTTCGGCCTTACGGCTGTAGCGCAGGAACAGGGCGATGTACTCGTCGTAGAAGGCGCCGAGGTCTTTCTTGGTCATGCGGGCCAGCCCGCGTGAGCCTTTCGCCCAGCCGAGGTCGGTCGGCGTCCTGCGCGCACAACATGGCGCCTACTAATTCTTCCCATCTGGTCGGCGCCGTCCTGATTTGATGGAAGAGACCTGCCCTTTGTCTCCATCCGCGCGGCCAACTTCGCGCTTTCTGTTGAGGCGTTGCCAGCTCTCCTTCACATCACGCACAGCCTGACGCCAACGGTCCTGCTCGCGGCAGAGCTGCTGTGCGGGATCGGGCTGCCAACCAGCCAAGCGGGTGAGCTCTTCGTCGAATTCCGTGAGATCCCATGCCAGCCCCAACGGCGCCAGGCACGTCGGCGTCGCTCTGCATCCGAACGATGTTGTGCGGTCCACGCGGAGCGGTTGCCGGACGGCTTCCGTCTCGACCTGATACTTCCGGCGGGCAACCGCTGAACGCGGAAAGGACTGACTCGTCATTCTTCCCGGACCGAGGGCAGGGACCGTGGCCAGCCTCGGAGACGACACCACCATCGGGCACACGATCGGCGACGTTCGTGACGGAACCGGTGAGGGCGCGCTCATCGCTTCAGTGGTGAACGCGCCCTCGCAATAGAGCCCTCAGACTGAGGTCCCAGCGCGCCTGGGCAGTACCCAGTCCGGACGCGGGAAGTGGCACGTGTAGCCGTTCGGGTACGCGATCAGGTAGTCCTGGTGCTCGGGTTCGGCCTCCCAGAACGGCCCTGCGGGCTCGATCGTCGTCACGGCCTTACCCGGCCACAGGCCCGACGCATCGACATCGGCGGTCGTGTCACGTGCGACCTTCTCCTGTTCAGGGGTAAGCGGGAAGATCGCCGAGCGGTAGCTCGTGCCGATGTCGTTGCCCTGACGGTTCAACGTCGACGGGTCGTGGATCTGGAAGAAGAACGCCAGGATGTCACGGTAGGTCGTCTGGGCCGGATCGAAGACGATCTCGACCGCCTCGGCGTGGCCGGGGTGGTTGCGATACGTGGCGTGATCGTTGTCTCCGCCGGTGTATCCGACGCGCGTGTCCAGCACGCCTGGCTGCCGGCGAATGAGGTCCTCCATGCCCCAGAAACACCCGCCGGCCAGGATGGCCGTCTCGGTGCCCGGTTCGCGGGTGATCTGTCCGGTGTCATGAATTCCGCTGGTCATGATGCGTGCTCCTCTGTGCTGGTGGTGTCGGCCGTCTCGAACAGCGAGCGGTACTCGCCGTAGCCCTGCGTCTCGAGCTCGGAGACCGGGACGAAGCGCAGCGCCGCTGAGTTCATGCAGTACCTCTGGCCACCGGCGTCGGCAGGACCGTCATCGAACACGTGCCCGAGGTGACTGTCAGCTCCGGTGGACCGCACCTCCGTGCGACTCATCCCGAACGACCTATCCGTCTCCGAGCGAACGGCGGCTGCCACGATCGGCTTGGTAAAGCTCGGCCATCCGGTGCCGCTGTCGTACTTGTCGGTCGACGAGAACAGAGGCTGCCCGGAGACCACATCCACGTAGATCCCCGGCTCATGGTTGTTCCAGTACTCGTTGTGGAACGCCGGCTCCGTCCCGTCCTTTTGAGTGACGCGGAACTGGCTGTCGGTGAGGCGGCTCAGCGCCTCCGGAGTCTTGCTGTAGTCGTGCGACACGATATCTCCTCTTCTGACGTCGCTGGCTGCGGCGTCACTGGAAGTAACATCGCAGAGAACCGTTTTGGTCCCGGGTTCCTGAGAACTCGCTGTGACTGCGATCTCAGGTTCGGGTGGAAGGGTCAGGTCCGGAAAGCCCGCGTCGACGAGTCTGCCGATGAACTCGAGCATGTCAGCGATGTGGCCAGTAGCTCGCGGCTCGTACGTTGGAGTGCGGACGCCGATTGTCTGGTAGGCGCGTACGAACGCTCTCTCGTTCCGGTACGCCCACGCCCACCACGGGATGCGAGCCACCTTGCTTGCGGCCAGGATCTTGTCGTCTAGGTCGGTGACATTGCGCACAAGCGTCAAGCGGCTTTCTTCGCGCGGGAGACGGATCTGCCGAGATGAAGTTCCGGCTGATCCATGCGGAGAAGGACCACCACAAGGTCTCCCTGATGGCCCGGGTGCTGGGTGTGTCGCGCTTGGGCTACTACGCCTGGGCCGCCCGGCAGCAGCGCGGCCCATCGGCGCGGGCGCGGCAGGACCAGTTGCTGACCGAGCAGATCCGCCGGCACCACCGGGCCTCTGATGACATCTACGGGGCGCCGCGCATCCATGCCGACCTGCGGGAGTTGGATGGGGTCCCGGGTGGGCCGTAAGCGGGTGGCCCGGCTGATGCGCGCCGCCGGGCTGGCCGGGGTGAGCCGGCGTAAGGGATGTCGGACCACCATCGCCGACCGGCAGGCGGTTGCCCCGTCCGACCTGGTGAAGCGGAAGTTCACCGCGGCCAAGCCGAACCGGGTCTGGACGGCCCTCAACCCGACCGAGCGACGCAAGGGAAAGACGGTCATCCGCGTTCGTCCGTGAGGACTCGAGGACGCGATCGTCGGGCGGCAGAACCAGGCTGGCATTCCCCGGGCAACTGGTGGAGATCAAGCTCGTCGCCAAGATATCGCCAGCCAGTCGAGTCAGCGCGGAACGTAACGCGGCCGTTCGAAACGGTCCCGTTAGGTTCCGCGCTCCATGCTCGCTCTTGGGCACCTTGCCGGCCATGACGTCGGCGCGGACCTTTGCCGACGCCGGTGGTGATCTGGTCGGCGCGGGAGACCGCGAGCACGTAGCCGATCTACTGGCTCTCCAGGTAGCGGCGAAGTGGTCCGTTGTCGCCGTAGGCTTCATCGGCGGCCACCCAGCCGAACAGCACGCCGGCGGCGAGCGCCCGTTCGATCATGACGGTTTGGTGGCGAAGTCGACCTGTTCGGGGACGCGTGCGGCCGCGCGGCGCTCCGGCGACGCGATCCACGATTCCCTGGGCAGGTAGAGCTCCCGATCGAGCACAGCCCGGCCACGGGTGGAGGCGTAGCCGAGGAACATCTAACAGTTGGCGACCCTGCCAAGCGTGCCGGTGTACTGCCGCTGCACTCTCGCCGAGCAGCTGCGCTGTTGGGCAAACCCGGTGTCGTCACCGGCCAGGATCCCGTCGGCCTCGCCCACGTGCTCCATCAGGTAGGTGCCGATGTCGTCGCGCACGCCGTCGACATCCCATTTCGCGGCGTTGAACAGGCGCTGCATCCCGTCTGGCGTGGCCTCACCGGCGTACTCGGCGAGCAACCAGCCGTTCTTCCGCTCCAGCCCAGACAGCATTCCTGCGAGACACGCACGAGCACACTGCAGAACTTCGGAGCGTCTGAATCGCCCAGCCACCAGCGCGAACGCGGCATCCAGGTCTGCCTGCAGACGAGCGGCACTGCGATGTTCCACTCTGGCCAACGCGGCCACCGCATGACCTTCAGATCCTTCACACCTGAATGATCACAGCAGTGGTCGCTCGTCTTTCATCCAGCTACACGCACGCGTAGGTATCCACCGGCGTGCGTACCTGTGCTCAAGCATGCACCAGCGTGACCCAGCCCGTTTCCGGCTCACGTCTCATGTGCGGCTGGAGGACCAGCCCTAACGGCGCCGACGGCGGTCTCCGGTTCTCGTTATCCGCCCCGCGGATTGGCCCGTCTGCCGGAGATCACCTGCGGTCGTTCCCTGCAGAGCTTTTCCAAAAAGAACCTTGAAGTCCATAATTGGAGTTTTTAGGATTCGCTCGCACTAGGCTGGATCCTGTGGCGGATCAGGCGCGGGACAAGAACGATGCTCGGCTGACCGAGCGTGGGCGGGCCACGCGCAACCGCATCCTGAGAGCGGCCACGGACATGATGTATGTCCGTGGCGTGGCCGCAACAACCCTCGACGATGTCCGGACAGCCAGCGGGGCGAGCAAGTCACAGCTGTATCGTCACTATCCCGACAAGGATGCCCTGATGCGTGATGTCGTCGCGCTGCAAGCCTCCGAGGTTCTGGAGTGGCACCAGCAATACCTCACGCGTTTGAAGTCCGTGCGGGGATTGGAGCGATGGCGGGACGCGCTGGTCGAACGCGTCGCCCTACGTGAGGGCGCGTACGGTTGCCCGCTGGGCTCGCTGGCGAGCGAGCTCGCCGACCAGGACGAGGGGATCCGCAAGGCACTCGCCCAGCACTTCGAGGAGTGGGAGGGGCTGCTCCGAGCCGGCCTGGAGAGAGCTCGAGACTCCGGCGCCCTGCGGCCGGACGCGGATCCCGCGGCGCTGGCCACCGGGATGATGGCCGCCGTGCAGGGCGGCTATCTGCTCGCTCAGACGGCCCGCGACCCGGGCCCCATGAAGCTCTCCCTGGACATGGCGATCGACCATATCCGCGCCTACGCCGCCGATGAGGGCTCCTGAGCAGCTTCTCTCGCATATGGACGAAATAGTCCTTTATTTTGCGCTGTCTGGTGGGTAAGGTGAGGACGGCGGCGACCCTCATGGGCATGTCAGAGCTCGCGGGGGTGCCCTCCGTACGGGTAGGCCCGGGGCTGACCGTGTTGACGCGTTACGCCACGTGGCCCGTACTCGGCGGCCCAGGACTTGGTGAGCAGCTCCGGCGCGGCCTTGTTCGCCCCGTACAGGCCCATCCCGGCGACGCCGAACCGGCGACCATCGTGGTCACGTTCACGATCGCGTCGTGTCCGCGCTCGGCATGCCCGGCGCCAGCGCGGCGACGAGGAAGAACGGCGCTGCGGCCGGCCTGGGTACGTCCGTGATGTGGGCGCTGTCTGCCTTCCCGAGATATACGGCGATCGCCTTCATCTTCGGTGCTCCCTCCGTGAGCGAGGGTGACGGGCGCCCGGTCGCCACCGGCCGATGCCAGGGAGGATGGACGACAGAGCTGCGGAGCGGGTGCGGACGGGCCGCCGGATGCGGTCGTCGGGTGAGGTGTAGGCGCAGTTCAGGAAGCGGCATGGGTAGGCCTGGTCGTGCATGAGCTTCGCGCAGGCCACGGTCCCCCACAGGCGCCGGTGCAGCAGCGCCGCGGTCACCGCGCCGAGTGTCGGTGCCACGAGGTATACCCACAGTCCCGTCCAGGTGGCGCCGACCAGCGCGGGGCCGATGCTGCGGGCGGGGTTCAGGCTGGTGCCGGACACCGGCCCCTCGGTGAACACCAGTACGGCCACGAGCGATGACGCGGCGGCCGCGGTGTACGGCATCAGGCGCGGGCGGTCGACGAAGGTGAGGATCAGCGTGAGGAGCAGGAACGTCATCACGGCCTCGGCGACCAGCGCGGTGGCCGCGCCGCCGAGCCTGGGTACAGTCGCGCCGACCCGCACGCTGGCCGCCGCGCCGTCCCACACCAGAAGCGCCGCCAGCGCACCGGTGATCGCGCCCGCCACCTGCGCTGAGACGTACTTCAGCGCCGAACCTGACGTCATCTTGTCCAGCACCCAGAACGCGGTCGTGACCGAGGGATTCAGGTGGCCGCCGCTGATCCGGCCAAGTGGCGAGTAGATGATCCCCGCCGCCGCGGTGGCGGTCAGGACGCCCGTCAGGAGCCTCCGCAGGTCCTCGTTCGGCACCGTATCGACGAGCGGCGAGCCGGGCGCGAAGCCTGCGACGATCGCGCTGACGACGAGCAGGAGCAGGAGCGCCGTGCCGACGAACTCGGCGGTGATCTCACGCCATCCGGCCATCGCCGTTCCCGCTGCCCGCACCGGCCGCCCCGCCGGCCCGTGCGGTTCGTTCGGCTTCGTCGATGGCCCAGGCGGTGTTGATGAGCCCGATGTGGCTGAACGCCTGCGGGAAGTTGCCGAGCAGCTCGCCGCTCCCGGGGTCGACCTGCTCCGACAGCAGGCCCACGTCGTTGGCGTACGCGGCGGCTCGCTCGAGTGCCTCCCTGGCCCGGCCGACCTGCCCGGACATGGCGAGCGCCTGCGCCAGCCAGAACAAGCACAGCAGGAAGGTGCCCTCCTCGCCGGCGAGGCCGTCGATGCCGTCGCCGGTGCGGTAGCGGTAGACCAGGCCCTGTTCGTCGGTGAGCCGGTCCACGACGGCGTCGATCGTGGAAAGCACTCGCGGGTCACCCCCGGGAAGGAAGCCGGTGATCGGCACCATGAGGACGCTGGCGTCCAGCTCGTCGGAGCCGAAGGCCTGCGTGAACGCACCCACCCGGTCGTTCCAGCCCTCGCGCAGCAGGGTTTTGCGGATCTCGGCGCGGGTCCGCCGCCAGGACTCGACACGCTCCTGCGCCCGTAGGAGGCCGGCGAGGGCGATGCCGCGGTCCAGCGCCACCCAACACATGAGCTTGGAGTACAGGAAGTGCCGCGGCTCCCCGCGTATCTCCCAGATGCCCTGGTCCTTTTCCATCCAGCGCTCGGCCGCGGTGTCGGCACAGACGAGGAGGAAGCGCCGGACGTCGTCGTCGATTTCGCCGATCTGCCGTTCGAGGCGCACGGCCGCATCGAGCAACTCGCCGTACACGTCGATCTGCCGCTGGTTCCACGCGTCGTTTCCGACGCGTACCGGTCGGCTGCCGCACCAGCCGCGCAGGTGCGGAAGAGTGCGCTCGCTCAGGTCGTGCTCGCCGCGGACGCTGAACATGGTCTGCAGCGCGCGCTCCATGCCAAGGGACGGGGCGGCGGTGGTGAGGAAGGCGAAGAAGTCGCTCGCCTCGTCGGGGCAGGCCGCGACCCACAGGGCGCCCATGGTCAGTGACGCGTCCCGTACCCACGTGTACCGGTAGTCCCAGTTGCGCTCGCCGCCGGCCCATTCGGGCAGCGATGTCGTGGCGGCCGCGACGATCGCGCCGCTGGGCTGGAAGGACAGCGCCTGCAGCACCCGCCCGCTGTGGTGCACCAGGTCGCGCCACGGGCCGTCGTAGGCCTGGTGGAGGCTGGACCACGACTGCCAGGCGACGATCGTGTCGTCCAGCCGGACCGCCAGTTCCGCCTGGTCCCATACCCGCGTGGGAGTCTCCTGCAGCGTCGAGCGGTGCATCCCGAAGTGCCGTGTTTCGCCCTCTCGCACCGTGAACACGCCGTATCCGCTGCAGTCGCCGATGCCGAGGGGGACCGGCGTGGTCAGCACGAGCGACTCGGCGCCGCCGCGGGCGGTCACGCCGCCGTCGACGACGGACAGGATCGGGTAGATCAGGCCGTACTCCGGCCGGGGCCGGTATTCCACCTCCATCGGCACCTCGCCGCCGACGCCGGACACCCGTCGGGCGAGCAGGTGCGGCACACCGACGCCAAGCCGGTGGCCGCCGTCGTCCGGGCCGGTGAGCAGGGCGTCGGTGAGAACGACCGTGCCGCTCCCGGTGCGGAAGGTGGTCTCCAGCACCATCGTCTGCGGTAGGTAGCGGCGTGTCGTCTCATACGGGACGGCCGGGCGGATCGCCCAGTGCCCGGCCTCGTCGTCCAGTAGGCGGGCGAAGACGGACGGCCCGTCGAACCGGGGGAAGCACAGCCACTCGGCCGACCCGTCCCGGCTGATCAGGCCGGCGGAATGGCGATCGGACACCAACGCGAGGTCGGCGATGGGTGTGGTGCTCATCAGTGCTCCCGGCTGCCATTGGCATCAAGAACTGGTCGAACTGTCCGAACTGGATCCTGGCGGTGTCGTCAATCCCGACATGGCAGTGCACATCTCTGCCGTTGGACTGTCCATCGCTCAGCACGGGCCAAGTCGCTCCGCGGGCGTCGACGCGCTGGCTCGACTGATCGGCCGAACACCCCTGACATTCCGCCAGTACGTCCGCACCTATCCCGACGCTTTGTTTCCGACCGACCGGCCCAGCGGCACGACCCTGCCCGGACGGCTTGCGATCGTGGGCGGCGGATACCAGGGCATCGAGTTCTCCTCAATCTTCCGCAGGTTCGGTTCACAGGTCACCGTGTTCGAAGCCGCTCCGAGAATTCTGGGGCGTGAGGACGGCCGGGCGGCATTGCCGGCACATCCTCATGGCGGGGTCCGTCCTACGAGCCCGCGCCACCGGCGGCTTGCAGGGCGTCCGCGGCCGTCAGCAAGGGGGCTCCGAGGAGAACGACGTCCTTCACCAGAAACTGCCCCCGCGAGGGACAGCTTCGGTTCCCCGCGGGTCTCTTGCCACGCCTCGGGCATCGTAGCCAGGAAGCTGAGAGTGGTGGCGAACATGCCGACGGCGGCGAGGCTGCCGGGGGCTGACGCTCTCGGCGCAATCGGTTTTGCTCCGATCAGCGCGCCCAGAACGATTTCAGTGACGCCGATCAACCTAGCGACCTTCTTCTCCCCCCAATCTGGCGATAAGCCACGAGGCGGAGGGCTTGAGGTTACGAGGGGACGAATATTTTCTATCTCGTAGTCTTCAAATTTTATTCGCCCGATCTCCAGAAGGTTGATCACAAGCCCATACCGAACGGTCGAAATCCCCACACTACGTACTATTTTCCGATGCGGTGCATTTCCATGAAATCCTCGCCCCACGCGTCGGTTATATCGGCCAGTCTAGGACTCGAAACATCAACCAACGCTGAGCATCAGGTCATGCTTCACCATCGGTGTCGAGGCCACCGCCGATCACCGCTACACGGTCGGCGACGACCACGCGGCCGGGCCTTGTCCGTGCGGCTGGTCCGGGACGTGACCACGGGCAGCCCGTACGTTGACCAACCGACCCACCACCGCGCGGGCCGCGTACTGGACCTGTGGCAGTTCCCCGTCAAGTCTGCGTGTTGAACTCTTTCTGGCTAGCGAGGTGGTCGTGCAGGGCAGCGTGGCGGAACTGATAGACCGGGCCG
>NZ_JBSFNK010000070.1:0-32890 GCF_053587055.1 Nonomuraea sp. NPDC003707
AGCACGACGTTGCGGCCCTTGGGACCCAAGGTCACCTTGACGGCGTCGGCGAGCTGGTTCATACCGCGCTCGAGACCGCGCCGGGCGTCCTCGTCAAACGCGATCATCTTGGCTGCCATAAGGCTAGACCTCCCAGATGCAGGGTGGCTTGTCGTGGACCGAGCCGACGCCCGCGACGGCATGGGTCAGCATCTCCTTCGGCAGACCCCATCGTCCCGATCCGAGTGTTGGCACTCTGCTGCACAGAGTGCCAACGAACTGTTTAGCACTCTACCCTGTCGAGTGCAAGCGAGAAGCCTCCTACCGGGCCTTTCCTCCCCATATCAGCCTGTACGGCGGAGCCGTCCATCGCCGGCGGCAGGACCCCGCACCTGCGACGAGCCGCGTCCAGGCCACCGCAGGTGGCGGGATCCGTACGCACGGCGAGCCGCCTCGCGCGGCTCGCCGTGACCGAGTCGACGAAAGAAAGGTTGCGGGTTCGCACGGACTGCGCTGCCGGGCGATCCCCGCCGGTGCATACCAGGGGGGTGTATCAGACCGCGCGGACGGACTCCGCTTGAGGTCCCTTCTGGCCCTGCGTGATCTCGAACTCGACCCGCTGGCCCTGTTCGAGAGATCGGTACCCGTCCATCATGATCGCTGAGTAATGGACGAATACATCCTTACCACCGTCTACCGCGATGAAGCCGTAGCCCTTGTCCGCGTTGAACCACTTGACGGTGCCCTGCGCCACTTCCGACTCCTCTTACTGGGCTTTCAGATCTCGCCCATTCCTCCGCGAGACCCGTAATCGCCGGACTTAAGGGAAAATCAGCCAGACGATCGCCCTCGACCATACCTGTGGCACGGGGTTTGGCAACAGAGTCAATCTGCAAACGACGCATTTCTTCGCAACGAAGGCGCTTCAGCGTTTCATTTGCCCTGGAAATGGAGAAGGCGCCCACTAGGGGCGCCTTCCACACGTGTGATCTATAGCACTCAGCCGCCGGCAACCGCCGGGATGATTGAGATCTGAGTGCCCTCAGGTGCCGGAGTGTCGAGCCCGTCGGCGAAACGGACGTCCTCTTCCCCAACGTAAACGTTGACAAAACGACGAATCTTGCCCGATTCATCCAGAATTCTCGCGCCGATCCCCGGGTAGTCGGAGTCGAGCTTGGCAAGCACGTCACGAAGAGTCGCGCCCTCGCCACTGACTTCGGCGTTGCCCCCGGTGTAGGTGCGCAGAATGGTGGGAATCCGCACCGAAACGCTCATGGTTTAACTCGCCTTTCCTGGTTGTCAGACAGTCGCGCGGAACGCGTCGAGGGAGGGCCGGATCACGGCTGTGGGCTGGGCGTCGTCGCTGATCGCGTCGAGCGTCTTGAGCCCGTCGCCGGTGTTGAGGACCACGGTCTCGGCCTCGGGGTCGAGCCGCCCGCTCTCGGCGAGCTTCTTCAGCACGCCCACGGTCACCCCTCCCGCGGTCTCGGCGAAGACGCCCTCCGTCGAGGCCAGGAGCTTGATCGCGGCCACGATCTCGGCGTCCGTGACGTCCTCGACGGCCCCGCCGGTGCGCCGGGCGATGTCGAGCACGTACGGCCCGTCGGCCGGGTTGCCGATGGCCAGCGACTTGGCGATGGTGTCGGGCTTGACCGGCTGCACGACGTCGTGCCCCGCCTTGTACGCGGTGGAGACCGGCGAGCACCCGGCCGCCTGCGCTCCGAAGATCTTGTACGGCGTGTCCTCGACCAGCCCCAGCTGCACCAGCTCGCGGAAGCCCTTGTCGATCTTGGTGAGCTGCGAGCCGGAGGCGATGGGGATGACGATCTGCTCGGGCAACCGCCACCCGAGCTGCTCGGCGATCTCGTACGCGAGCGTCTTGGAGCCCTCGGCGTAGTAGGGCCGCAGGTTGACGTTGACGAACCCCCACTTGTCACCCAGCGGGTCGCCGATCAGCTCGGAGCAGAACCGGTTGACCTCGTCATAGGTGCCGTCGATCCCGATCAGCTTGCCGCCGAACACGCGAGCCATGGCGATCTTGGCCGCTTCGAGGTTGGCCGGGATGAACACGCACGCCTCGAGCCCGGCGCGCGCCGCCGCCGCGGTGACCGCGCCCGCGAGGTTGCCCGTGGAGGAGCAGGAAAGGGTGTGGAAGCCGAAGTTACGCGCCGCCTCGACGGCGATGGCGACGACCCGGTCCTTGAAGGAATGGGTGGGGTTGCCCGAGTCGTCCTTCACGTACAAGTTCTTGAGACCGAGTGCGCGTCCGAGGTTTCCGGCCTTGACCAGTTTGGTCCAGCCGGGGTTCATATTGGGCTTACTGGCGACGTCAACCGGCACCGGGAGCAGCGACCGGTAACGCCAGATGTTGGCGGGACCCGACTCGATGTCGGAGCGGGTCACCGTACCGAAGGAATAGGCCGCTTCAAGCGGCCCGAAACACTCCAGACACGCGAAGCTCGGACCGAGCGGGTAACGCGTGCCGCACTCACGGCAGGACAGACCGACAGCAGGACCAAAGTCGAGCGACATGAAGCGAGGCCTTCCCTCATCTTCGCCTGCGGCCACCTTGACCGCAGACCGGAATTGGCACCTTGTCCCGGTCGGCCTCGCCCTGTCGCGAGTCTCAAACCGGGAGGGTTGCCGGGGCTTCGCAGGGCCGGTCCCTCCACCCCTCTGGATGAGCAATATTCAGTTGTTGAAATGGACTCTACCCGTCCATGGGGCCCAAATGGCCACCCGTCTCAAGATGCGAGACGTGGCGTCTCAGCGATAATCATCACCCAGCACTCCCTGCACGTATTTGCGGGCCTGATGAATGCGCGACTTGGCGGTGCCCAGGGGGATGCCGAGCTGCTCGGCCACCTCGTTGTAGTCGAGCTGGACGATGTCGCGCAGCACCAGCGCCTGCGCCAGGTCGGGCTTGTCGGCCTCCAGCGCCTCCATGGCGTCGAGCAGGTCGAGCCGCGAGCCCGCGATCACGCTCACCCGCGCCACGTCGGGCTTCTGCGTGGGCAGCTCGTCCGAGGTCTGCTCGGCCGCGCGGCGTTTGAGCGACCTGTACGTGGTGCGCGCGCAGTTGGCCGTCACGATGTGCAGCCAGGTGCTGAACCGCGCCCGGCCCTCGAACCGGCCGATGTTGCGCGCCACGGCCAGCAACGTGTCCTGCGAGGCTTCCTCGGCATCCTGGTGATAGGGGAGGATCCGGGCGCAGTGTCGCATCACATCGGGCTCGATCCGCGCCAGGAGCTCGCCAAGTGCGCGATGATCTCCTCCTGCGGCCGAGCGGGCGAGTTCCTCGGTTAGCTCATCTAGCGCCATAGCTGGGATCCTATGGGCGAAGGGAGCGTAGATGAACAGCGTCCTGGTGGCCTCCAACAGAGGACCCGTTTCCTTTACCGTCTCGGACGACGGCGAGCTGACCATGAAACGCGGTGGCGGCGGCCTGGTTTCGGCACTGTCCGAGGTGGCCAGGAAGGACGGCATGCTCTGGGTGTGCGCGGCGCTGTCCGACGGCGACCGCAGCGCCGTGCGCCTGGTGCCCGGCGGCCGGATCGACCACGCCGGCTACGACACGGGTCCGGTGCGCATGCTCGACATCCCGCCCGCCACCTTCCACCGCGCCTACAACGCCGTGGCCAACTCCACCCTGTGGTTCGTCAACCACCTGCTCTACGACATCCCCAACTCGCCCAACTTCGGCACGAGGTTCGAGCGCGAGTGGGAGTCCTACCGCGACTACAACGGCGCGTTCGCGCTGGCGCTGGCCGAGGAGGCCGGCCACGGCGCCCGCGTCATGGTGCAGGACTACCACCTGACGCTGACCCCGGCGATGCTCCGCGCCGAGCGGCCGGACCTGCGCATCGCCCACTTCAGCCACACCCCGTGGGCGCCCCCCGAATACTTCTCGCTGCTGCCCGACGAGGTGGTCGGAGAGGTCCTGGAGGGCATCCTGGGGGCCGATCACGCCGGGTTCCTGGCCGACAGGTGGGCGCAGGCGTTCATGGACTGCTGTGAGGCGCTGCTGGGCGCGGAGGTCGACCGCGTGGGCCGCAGCGTCACCCACGAGGGCCGGACCACCCGCATCGGCGTGCACAGCCTCGGCGTGGACGGCGACGCGCTGTGGGAGCGCGCCGTCGAGCCCGACGTCGAATCGCACATGACCGCGCTCAGGGAGCAGGTGGGCGACCGCCGGCTGATCGTCCGCATCGACCGCACCGAGCTGTCGAAGAACATCGTGCGCGGCCTGGTGGCCTACCGCGAGTTCCTCGCCGCGCACCCGGAGTGGCACGGCAAGGTGGTGCACCTGGCGTTCGCCTACCCGAGCCGGCACGACCTGCCCGAATACCGCGAATACACCGCGTCGGTGCTGCGCTGCGCGCAGGAGATCGAGGACGAGTACGGCACCGAGGACTGGGACCCGCTGATCCTCAACGTCAACGACGACTACCCGCGTTCGCTGGCCGCGTACCGGATGGCCGACGTGCTGCTGGTCAACCCCATCCGCGACGGGATGAACCTGGTCGCCAAGGAGGGCCCGATCCTGTCCACGAGGTGCGCGCTCGTGCTCTCGCGCGAGGCGGGGGCGGCGGCCGAGCTGGGCCCGCACGCGCTCGTGGTGAACCCGTACGACATCAGCGGCACCGCCGCCGCGCTGCACGCCGCGCTCGTCATGCCGGAGGACGAGCGCCGCATGCGGCGCGACAAGCTGCACGCCGCGGCCACCGCCCTGCCCCCGCAGAAGTGGCTCGCGGCCCAGCTCGACGCGCTGGCCGAGATCTGAGCCCGGTCAGGTCCAGTCGGCGTGCTTGAGCGTGTCGGCCAGCCCCGGCGTGTTCCACTGGTCCACGATGAGGATCTTGCTCTGCGGCAGGTACCACTCGCGCTGCGTGAAGCGGAGCAGCACCTTCGTGGTCGAGCCCGAATACTTGACGCACTCCGACTTCCACGCGTTGTAGGCGGCCTTGTGCCCCGCGCCGACCTGGCGCAGGCCCCTGGTGACCTTCGGGCCGATGGCCTCGCCCCACTTCCGGTTGAACGGGCACGGCTGCACGTCGCTCGCCGTGTAGAAGGGCCGCTTGCCGGTGTACGGGCCGAACCCCTCGGCGCCGCGCTTGATGGACGAGGGGCCGAGGACGTAGAAGGCGTCGCATTCGGGCGTCCCCCAGCCCATGGGCTTGCCGCACTTGCCGGTCACGATCTGGACATCGTCGCCGAAGCGGTGGACCACCCACTTGATCGGGATGTACAGGGTCAGGCCCTTGCGCAGCTTGACCGCCTGGGCGGGCGCGGCGTGGGCGGGCAGGGAGGTCGCGAGGAGGGTGGCCGCGGCCACGGCCACGGCGGCGAGGTGTCGCTTGTGCATGCGCCCGACCCTAGGGAGCGCGACTTGCAGCTCAATCACGAACGGCTGAAAGCCGCCACAAGCTCCTCCAGCAGCGCGACGACGCCGTCGGGCCCGTCCACCACGATGTCGGCCCGCTCGGCCAGCTCGGTGACCTCCGCGGAGCCGCTGCACACGGTCACGCCGGGCAGCCCCGAGAGACGTACGGCCTCGAACGCGGCCAGGTCGCCGAGATCGTCGCCCACGAACATGACGGACCTGGCGGCCCGCTCCGCCAGGAACAGGCTGAGCGCCTGCCCCTTGTCCATGCCCGGCGGCCGCAGCTCCAGCACGAAGCGGCCCGGCTCGACCACCAGGCCGCGCTTGCCGGCCAGCTCGGCCAGCGGCTCGCGCAGCCTGGCCAGCGCGCCCTCCGGGTCGGAGCTGCGCCTGGTGTGCACGGCCACGGCCCGGCCCTTGTCCTCGATGGTGACGTCTCGCAGGCCCAGCGACTCGAGCAGCAGCTGCAGCTCGGCCTCTGCCTCGAGCACGCCCGGAGGCGGCGGGGGCCCGGAGATCTGCCCGGCCTCCCAGCGCTCGAAGCCGTAGTGCCCGAGCACGACCAGCCGGGGCACGTCGGCCAGGCCCGGCCCGAGCTCCAGGGCGGTGGCCGGTGGCCGGCCGGTCACGATGGCCACCGCCAGGACGTGGGCGCCGAGCTCGGCCAGCACCTCCGGCGCCTTCGGATGGATCACGGCCTCGGCGGGATCGGGCACGATCGGCGACAGGGTTCCGTCGAAGTCGAGCCCGATCACGGCGCCCGCCGGGTCGTCCAAGATCGCTTTCATTCCAGGGATGTTCCTCACGCGGCTGCCGTACCCAGCCGGTCAGGGACGCATGCCGAGTCTCCTGGCGGCGCGGTCACGCTGACGGGTGGACCGTAACCTGCGCAGCCGCTTGACCAGCATGGGATCGTGCTCCAGCGCCTCCGGCCGGTCGATCAGCTCACCGAGCAACTGGTAGTAGCGCGTGGCGGAGAAGCCGAAGCTCTCCTTGATGGCCTGCTCCTTCGCGCCCGCGTAGCGCCACCATTGGCGTTCGAAGGCGAGGAGTTCGAGATCGCGTTCTGAGAGGGGTTGGCCGGACGTCTCCTGGGCAGCATTGTCACCGCTGAGCGGTGCTCCCATGGTGTCCTCCTCGGGAAAGGTGCGCGCGACGACTCCGCACGCACGCGGCCCGTGGCCAATCGTAATGTGCGAAGTGCGGCTGTTCACGACGTATTGAGAGACGTACAGTCACGAAATGTGACCTCAGTAATCACGCTCCTCACCGACTACGGACTCGAAGACGGCTATGTGGCGGCGTGTCACGGAGTGATCGCCGGAATCGCCCCCCAGGCGCGGGTGATCGACGTGTGCCACCTGATCCCCTCCGGTGACGTACGGCGTGGCGCGGCGATTCTCGCCCAGACCATTCCGTACCTTCCCGCGGGCATCCATATCGGCGCGGTCGATCCCAGCGCGGGCGGCGCCCGGCGGGCGGTGGCCGTCGAGGCGGGCGGGCGGGTGTTCATCGGACCCGACAACGGGCTGCTGTCGTGGGCCGTGCACGCCAGCGGCGGCGCCGAGGCCGCCTACGCGATCAGCAACGAGGAGCACTTCCTGCGGCCGGTCTCCCCCACCTTCCACGGGCGCGACGTCTTCTCGCCGGTCGCGGGGCGGCTGTGCGGCGGGCTGAGACCGGCGGACCTGGGGCCCGAGGTGCCGATCGGCAGGCTGGTGACGCTGCCGGCGCCGACCACGCTGCTGCGCGAGGGCTCGGTGGAGGGCGAGGTCGTCTCGGTCGACCGCTACGGCAACACCCAGCTCTCGATCGCGGTCGGGGACCTGCACGCGCTGGGCGTGCGGGTGGGCGACACGCTGGGGGTCTGGCTGGGCCGGCGACAAATCTCGCTGCCCTACCGGGAGACGTTCGCGGCGGTGCCGCCGGGGGAGCTGGTGGCGTTCGCGGACTCGGCGGGGCTGATCGCGATCGCGGTCAATTCCGGTGACGCAGCGCAGCGGTTGGGGCTCCCACCTGGCGCGCATGTCCGACTCTCCCCTACTCCATAGGACGAAGGCGCACAGATCGGAATTACTCCGCGTATCGGTCTGTTTACCGAAGCGTCGGAAAGAATCAGCGGGCGCGTGTCAGAATGCAACGCGCGGGCGTCCCTCCCCTCCCCTCCAGAGGTCGACGTGTACCAGCTGTCCATCGTGCTGCTCTCCATAATGTCCGCGATCTGGCCCGCGCCGGAGCCGCCCGTGTCAGAGCGCTGGCACGCGTGGCCCGTCGCGCAGATCTTCCCCGCGACCCTGCCCGGGGTCAGCCCGTCGGGGGCGCGGGTCACGTACGAGCTGGCCGGGGTCGCCCCCGAGGCGCCCTGCCGGACGGCGTTCCAGCCCGCCGCCGTCCGGCGCGGCTGCCGCGTGGCCCTGCGCGCCACGTACGCCGACAGCACGCAGACGTTCGTCGCCACCGTGGGCATCGCCGTGCTCGACACGCCCGGACGCGACTACTACCGCGTGGGACGGCCCGCGACCGTGCGGCCAGTGGCCTTTCCCCGAGGGCCGGCCGAGCGCTTCGGCGAGCGGCAGTACTTCACCGGGGTGGTGCTCAGGTCCGACGAGCGCTACGTGGTGGCGACCGCCGCCGGGTACGCCGACGGCCGGCCGTACCAGCCGGGTGACCGCCTCGCACCCCGGCTGCGCGCCACGGCGCGGCAGCTCGCCACCGAGTTGCACCGGACACTCACCCGATGAGCAGGCTCGCCGTCGCCTTCCTCGTCACCGCGCTGGTGGTGGGAACCGTTCCGGCGAGCGCCACCGACGACGTGGGCGAGGCCGCCCGGGCGGGACAGTGGCAGCTCGCCGCGATGCGGCTGCCCGAGGCGTGGCGGTCGAGCAGGGGCGAGGGCGTGATCGTCGCCGTGCTCGACACCGGCGTGAACGGCCGCCACCCCGACCTGGAGGGCGCCGTGATCCAGGGCCCCGACCTGACCGGCACCGCCAAGGGCCTCTGGGGGCGGCACGGGACCGCCATGGCCAGCCTGATCGCCGGGCGCGGCCACGGCGACGAGCACAAGGGCGGCGTGATCGGGGTGGCGCCCGCGGCCAGGGTGCTGTCCATCCGGGTCACGCTGGAGAACGGCGACCCGCTGCGCGAGCAGCAACGCGCCGGCGGGCGCGACGCGCTGGCCAAGGGCATCCGGTACGCGGTCGACCACGGGGCCGGCGTGATCAGCATGTCGCTGGGCGGCGGCAGCGGCGCGTGGGAGGGCTCGCCGTCGGAGGAGGAGGCCATCCAGTACGCGATCGCGCGGGGCGCCGTGCTGGTGGCCTCGTCGGGCAACGACGGCGGCACGGCCAACAGGAAGAACTTCCCCGCCGCCTATCCCGGGGTGATGGCCGTGGGGGCGGTGGACCGGGAGCTCAGGGTGGCCGCGTTCTCCAACAGGCAGGACTACCTGTCGGTGGTCGCGCCGGGCACGGAGATCGTCACGGCCGACGCGCGCGACTCGTACGTGGTGAGCGACGGCACCAGCTCGGCGGCGGCCATGGTGGCGGGCGTGGCGGCCCTGATCAAGTCCGCGTATCCCGATATGTCGCCCTACCACGTACGGACGGCCATCGAGCTCGGCACCAGGCTGCAGCCGGCCGACGGCCACAGCCCCGCCTACGGGCACGGGGTGGCCAACGCCCTGCTCGCCCTGCGGGAGGCCGCCCGCCTGGACCCGCCCGGCGCCGGCCTCGCCCACCCCGGCCCGTACTTCGGCGACGGCCCGCCGCCCGCCTCCCGGGGGCCGGTGGTGGCGGGCATGGTGATGCTGGCCGCGGCGATGTCGGCCCGCATCCTCGTCCGCCACCGCAAACGCCGCCCCTGACCCCACCCCCGACCCCCTCCCAACCCCGGGTCTTCTCCAAAGGGATAGAAGGGACGTCGGCGGGCCACCCGCGCACCCGTCCGGGCAAAGGGGCGTCGGCGGGTCGCCACCCTAGCAAGCGCTTGTGCGATACTGGCGGCATGACGTTAGCGATCGAGGGCTGGTTCGCCATCGACGAGGACGGCGTCTTCCTCCTGGGCACCAGCTGCGCCACCTGCGGCACCGTCACCTTCCCGCCCCGTCCCGGCCTCTGCCCCAACCCCCGCTGCGACGCCACCTCGATGGAGACGACCCGCCTCCCCCGCCGCGGCCGGGTGTGGTCGTACACGAACGCCTGCTACCCACCCCCCGCCCCCTATGTCGCCGCGGACCCGTACGTGCCGGTGACGCTGGCCGCCGTCGAGCTCGACGAGGTGGGGATCGTGGTGCTCGGGCAGGTCAAGGGCCTCACGGTGAACGAGCTGGAGGTCGGCATGGAGCTGGAGCTCACCTCCGGGCCGCTGTCGGACGGACCGCTGATGTGGATGTGGGAGCGGGTCTCATGAACGTCGTGGTGCTGGGCGTCGGGATGCATCCGTGGGGCAAGTGGGGCAGGCCCTTCCTGGAGTACGGCGTCGCGGCCGCCCGCGCGGCCCTGCGGGACGCCGGGGTGGCGTGGACCGACGTGGAGTTCGTGGTCGGGGCGGACACGATCAGGAACGGCTACCCGGGCTTCGTCGCGGGCGCCTCCTACGCGCAGGCGCTGGGCTGGTCGGGCGCCAGGATCGCCTCCTGCTACGCGGCGTGCGCCTCCGGCGCCCAGGCCGTGGACATCGCCCGCACGCGCATCCTCGCGGGGCTGTGCGACGTGGCGCTGGTGGTCGGGGCGGACTCGACCCCGAAGGGCTTCTTCAAACCGGTCGGCGGCGACCGCCCCGACGACCCGGACTGGCTCCGCTTCCGCCTGCTGGGCGCCACCAACCCCGCCTACTTCGCCCTGTACGCCCGCAGGCGCATGGCCGTGCACGGCTCGACCCCGGCCGACTTCGCCGCCGTCAAGGTCAAGAACTCGCGGGCCGGCTCGCTCAACCCCATGGCCCGCTACCGCAAGCCCGTCACCGCCGAGGAGGTGCTGGCCTCGCCGCTGGTCGCCGACCCGCTGCGCCTCATGGACATCTGCGCCACCTCGGACGGAGGCGCGGCGGTGGTCCTGGCCTCGGAGTCCTACGCCCGCCGCCGGGGCCTGCGGGCTCCGGTACGCCTGGCCGCGGTCTCCACCGTCACCCCGACCTTCCCCAGCACGATCCTGGAGCTGCCGAACTTCGCCACCGACTCCCGCACCGCCGTACCGGCCCCTGAGAGGCCCTTCAGGGCGGCGATCGCGCACGCGGCGTACGAGGAAGCAGGGGTGGGACCTGAGGACGTCTCACTGGCGGAGGTGTACGACCTCTCGACGGCCCTGGAACTGGACTGGATGGAGGACGTCGGCCTGTGCCCGCCCGGGGAGGCGGCCAAGCTGCTGCACGACGGGGCGACGGGGCTCGGCGGCCGGATCCCGGTCAACCCCTCGGGCGGCCTGGCCTCCTTCGGCGAGGCGATCCCGGCCCAGGCGATCGCCCAGCTCTGCGAGCTGACAATGCAGCTGCGGGGCGAGGCCGACGACCGCCAGGTGCCCGTCGCCCGCGTCGGCCTCGCCGCCAACCAGGGCCTCTTCGGACACGGCTCCGCGCTGATCGTCACCACGTAGAAACGCGAAGACCCTCCGGGGGGGCTCCCTCGGAGGGTCTTCGCCAGGCGCGTCAGCCCACGTGCACCACGTCGTGCGTCTCCGCGAAGTGGCAGGCGCTCTCGTGCCCGGTACCCGGACGGATCTGCAGCAGCGGCTCCTCCTCGGCGCAGATCTCCTGCGCCTTCCAGCACCGCGTACGGAACCGGCATCCCGACGGCGGGTTCGCCGGGGACGGCGGGTCGCCCTGCAGGATGATCCGCTCCCGCTGCTCCCGGCCCTCCGGGTCGGGCACCGGCACCGCCGAGAGCAGCGCCTGCGTGTAGGGATGCGCGGGCTTGTCGTAGATCTCGGTGTCCTTCCCGAGCTCCACGAACTTGCCCAGGTACATCACGCCCACCCGGTCGGAGATGTGCCGCACCACCGACAGGTCGTGGGCGATGAAGATGTACGCCAGGTCGAACTCGTTCTGCAGCCGCTCGAGCAGGTTGATCACCTGCGCCTGGATGGACACGTCCAGGGCCGACACCGGCTCGTCGCAGACGATGATCTCCGGCTGGAGCGCCAGCCCTCGGGCGATGCCGATGCGCTGCCGCTGTCCACCGGAGAACTGGTGCGGGTAGCGGTTGATGTGGTCGGGGTTGAGCCCGACGACCTCCAGCAGCTCCTGCACCTTCTTGCGGCGGTCGCCGCGCGGCGCCGCCTCGCTGTGGATCTCGTACGGCTCGCCGATGATGTCGCCGACGGTCATCCGGGGGTTCAGCGAGGTGTACGGGTCCTGCATCACCATCTGGATGTTGCGGCGCATCCGCTTGAGCTCGCCGCCCTTGGCCCTGCCGATGTCACGGCCGTTGATCAGCACCGAGCCCGAGGTCGGCCGCTCCAGCGCCATCAGCACCTTGGCGAGGGTGGACTTGCCGCAGCCCGACTCGCCCACGATGCCCAGCGTCTCGCCCTTGTGCAGGTCGAACGACACGCCGTCGACGGCCTTGATCGCGCCGATCTGCCGCTTGAAGACGATGCCCTGGGTCAGCGGGAAGTGCTTGACCAGGTCCCGAACCTCGAGGATGCGCTCACCGATCGCCATCGAGGACCTCCCTCCAGTAGTGGCACGCGCTGCCTCGGGTGCCGCTGATCTCGTGGAGCGGGGGGGCGTCGGTCACGCAGTCGTCCTGCCGGTAGGGGCACCGGGGGTGGAACGCGCAGCCGGACGGCAGGTCGAGCAGGTTGGGCGGCAGGCCCTTGATCGCGTACAGGTCCTGGCCCTTGAGGTCGACCCGGGGGATCGACTCCAGCAGGCCCTTCGTGTACGGATGCGCGGGGCCCTTGTAGATGTCGTGCACGGGGGCCTTCTCCACGATGCGACCCGCGTACATGACGGCGATCTTGTCGGCCACGTCGGCCACGACGCCGAGGTCGTGCGTGATCAGGATCAGGCCCATCTGGCTCTCGCGCTGCAGTTCGGCCAGCAGCTCCATGATCTGGGCCTGGACGGTCACGTCGAGCGCCGTGGTGGGCTCGTCCGCGATCAGCACCTCGGGGTCCAGCGCGATCGACATCGCGATCATGATGCGCTGGCGCATGCCCCCGGAGAACTGGTGCGGATAGTCGTTCACGCGCTGCCTGGCGGCCGGGATGCGGACCCGGTCCATCAGCTCGATGGCCTTCTTCATGGCGTCGCGCTTGGACATGCCGCGGTGCACCCGGAACATCTCGCTGATCTGCCAGCCCACGGTGAACACCGGGTTGAGCGCGGAGAGCGCGTCCTGGAAGATCATCGCGATGCGCTGGCCGCGCACCTGCGTGCGCGCCTCCTCCGACAGCCTGAGCAGGTCGGTGCCCTTGAAGCGGATCTCCCCCTTGGGGATGACCGCCGGCGGCATGTCGAGAATGCCCATGATCGCCTGCGCGGTCACGGACTTGCCCGAACCCGACTCGCCCAGCACCGCGAGCGTCTCACCGGGGCTGACCGTGTAGCTCACGCCGTTCACAGCGCGTACGACCCCGGCACGCGTACGGAACTCCACGTGCAGGTTGTCGACAGCGAGCAGCGGTTGGTCGCCCAGCCCTCCCTCGGCGGGCAACACATCCGTTGACGTCTTCTTCACTTGATCCCCCCTTCTACCTGAGCTTCGGGTCGAGCGCGTCGCGTACGGCGTCGCCCATCATGATGAACGCCAGCACCGTGATGCTGAGGAACACGGCCGGGAACACCAGCGGCAGCGGCGCCTCCAAGAACCTGATGCGCGCGTCGGCGATCATCAGACCCCATGAGATGTCCGGCGACTGGACACCCACGCCCAGGAACGAGAGCGCGGCCTCGGCGGCGATGAAGCCGCCCAGGTTGATCGTGGCCACGACGATGACCGGCGCCAGCGAGTTGGGCAGCAGGTGACGGAACATGATCCGCCCCGCGCTCGCTCCCAGCGCCCTGGCCGCGACCACGAAGTCCTGGTTCTTCGCGGTGATCACGGCCGCCCGCATGATGCGGAACGTCATCGGCCAGCCGAGCACCGCCAGCGCGAGGATGACCAGCATGATGCTGTTGGCCCGGCCGCGGAAGGTGGCGGCGATGAGCAGCGCGCCCAGGATCGGGGGGATGGCGAAGAAGATCTCGGTGACCCGCGAGGACACCGTGTCGACCATGCCGCTCCGGAAACCGGCGATCAGGCCGAGCAGACCGCCGACCACCGTGGTGATGATCGTGGTGAACACGCCGATCACGATCGAGTTGCGGGCGCCGTAGATCGTCCTGGCGTAGACGTCGCACCCCAGGCTGTCCTTGCCGAACAGGTGGCCGGCGCTGGGCGCCTGCCTGGCCGTGGACAGGTCACAGGTCCTGGCGTTGAACGGGTCGATCGCCGTGAACAGCGCCGGCAGGAACGACATGACGAGCAGGACCAGGATGATGACCACCGAGATGATGAACATCGGCCGGCGCCTGAGGTCGTACCAGGCGTCGCTCCACAAGCTCGCGGGCTTGCCTTCCTTGCCCTTCTTGCCCTGTGGCGTGGGCGCCGGGTCGGTAACCGTGTCCGTGACCAGTGTCTGCGTCTCCGGGAGCCCGGGCCCGACCGGCGGGATTGGGTTACTCATAGCGGATCCTCGGGTCGAGCACGGCGTACAGCAGGTCGACGACCAGGTTGGCCAGGATGTAGATCAGCACCAGGACGGTGATGATCCCCACCACAACCGGTTGTTCTCGCAAGTAAACCGACTGGAACAGCTGATTTCCAATCCCCGGGAGATTGAAGATCGTCTCGGTGATCACCGCGCCGCCCATCAGGTTGCCGAGGTCGGCGCCCAGATAGGTGATCAGCGGGATCAGCGCGTTACGCAACCCGTGCCGGCCGATGACGCGCCGTCGCGGCAGGCCCTTGGCCGTGGCCGTTCGGATGTAGTCCGCTCTGAGCGTCTCCACCAGGCTGGTTCTGGTGAGCCTGGTCAGGTACGCGATCGACGTCCCCGCGAGCACGAAGCCGGGCAGCAGATAGCTGCGCCAGCCCGCGAACGTGCCCGCCACCGGGAAGATGTCCAGCCCGGTCCACAGCTTGAGCTTGACGCCCAGGACCAGCTGCAGCACGAAACCGGTGACCAGCGTGGGCACCGAGATGAGCAGCAGCGTGGAGGCCAGGATGGCGGTGTCGGTGGCCTTGCCGCGGCGCAGCGCCGCCCACAGGCCCAGGCCGACGCCGATGAGCGCCTCCATCACCAGGGCGGTCAGCGCGAGGTTCAGGGTGACCTGGAACTTGCCGGCCATGACCTGGGACACGGGGACGTCGGCGAAGTTCACGCCGAAGTCACCGCGGAAGAGCACGCCGCTGATGTAATACCAGTACTGCAACAGCAGCGGATCGTTGAGGTGATACTGCTCGCGCAGGACCTCGGCGACCGCGGGGTCCGGGCGCTTGTCTCCGAACAGCGCCGCGATGGGGTCCCCTGGCAGTGCGAAGACAATCATGAAGATGAGTAGCGTGGCGCCGAGCAGGACGGGTATCGCCTGGATCAAGCGCCTGATGACATAACGGCCCATACAAGCCCTCCGGTACATGACTTGGAGGCAGCCCCCGGAGCCCGTGGTTCACCCGGCTCGAGTGGCTGCCTCCAAGCTCAGCCCTCCGGCGGGTGGACGGCAAGAGCCGTCCACCGCGCGAATGAACGTCAGGCCTTCTCGATGTCGACCCAGTTAACCTGGTTGAGCAGGTTGAGCTTGACGTTCTTCACCTTCGAGGAGTACCCGAAGTTGCTCCGGTAGAAGTAAACCGGGATGTACGGGAGGTCCTTGATGAGGATGTCGTCGGCCTGCTGGTAGAACTTCAGGCCCTCGGCGGCGTCCGACGCCTGGTCACCCTTGGCGACCAGCGCGTCGAAGTCCTTGTTGGAGTAGCCACCGTAGTTCGAGCCGGTGCCGATGGAGCCGGTGCCGAAGATCGGGGTCAGGTAGTTCTCAGCCGACGGGTAGTCGATGGACCAGCCCATACGGAAGAGGCCCTTGTACTCCTTGGCGTCCAGGGCGTCCAGGATGCCCTGGAACTTCTCGAACGGCTTCGGCGTGACCTCGATGCCCAGGTTGGCGCGGAGGTTGTTGGCGACAGCCTCGATCCACTCCTTGTGGCCACCGTCGGCGTTGTAGCCCAGCTCGATGGTCTTGGGGCCCTTGGCGGCGTCGTACAGCTTCTTGGCCTCGGCCGGGTTGTACGTGCACGCGTCGCAGGCGCCCTGGCGGTAACCGGGGATGGCCGGGTTGATGAAGTCGTCGGCAGGGGCGCGGGTGCCGGAGAAGACCGTCTCGGTGATGGTCTTCCGGTCGATGGCCAGCGAGATGGCCTTGCGGACCTGCGGGTCCTTGAACTCGGGGTTGTACTGCAGCGGGACGCCGATGTAACCCACGGCGGCGTCGGGCTCGTCGTGGTAGCGGTCGCCGAGCACGGACTTGGCGGTGGCGATCGTCGACGGCGGCAGCGAGTCGTGGATGTCCAGGTTCTCGGCCTGCAGGTCGTTGAACGCGGTCTCCGAGCTCGTGTAGACCTTGAACTGGAGCTTCTTCCAGTTCTTCGGCTTGGCGCCCGTGAACTTGTCGTAGACGGTCAGGTCGATGGTCTGGTCGGTGCCCTTCTTGTAGGGCTTGTCGAGCTTGAACAGGCCCTGGCCGGTCGGCTGCTCACCGTAGGCCTGCGTCACCTTGCCGTCGGCGCCGAGGGCCGTCTTCGGCATCGGGTAGAACGCGGTGTAGCCCAGCATCGTCTTGAACTGCGAGAACGGCGCCGTGAGCGTCACCTCGAGCGTGGAGTCGTCGACGACCTTGAGGCCCTTCATCTCCTTGGCCGTCGGCGTCTTGCCCTCACCCGGGTGGACGTCGGCGTAGCCGTCGACGCGCCCGAAGAAGTAGGACGAGCTCATGGCGTTGTCCTGCAGGGCCGCGTAGTTCCACGCGCGAGCGTAGTCGGCGGCGGTAACCGGCGTGCCGTCGTGCCACGTGTAGCCGGACTTGAGCTTGATCGTCCAGACCTTGCTGTCCGACGTCGTGATCGACTCGGCGGCTTCCTCGACCGGCTGCTTGTTCTCGTCGTAGCGGACCAGCGGGGAGAACACTGCGGCGAGGACCTCGGACCCCTCGGTCTCGGTCGTGTTCTGGGGGTTCAGGAGCTCCTGGGGCTCGCCGATCTCCATGCGGACCGGCGTCTCCCCGCCGCCTCCGGCAGCAGTGCCGCCACTGTCAGAGGCGCCACCGCCACACGCGGCAACCGCGAGGGCGAGCAGCGCGGTACCGGCGACGATCTGTGCGCCCTTAGTAACACGCATGGTGAAAGAATTCCTCCCTCTACAGGTGGGCGTTAGCGCTGAGCTGCGGTGATCGTGAGCAGCCTGACGGGGGGATCCTGGTTTTCCCCCCGGGTTTGGCTGACATGGTCAAACCAGCCGACGCCCTGCCAGTCGATCGCGACTATCCCTTACTACTTGCCACCAGGGAGTCTCTGGCGCGTTGCAGTTCGGTCACACGTGTGCCAATCCAGCGTCACAGACATTTAGCCCAACAGGCAACAAATCGTACAGAGCCCGTGTAACCGGTACGGCCGGGACGTGAACAGACGATGAAAATTACCCTCTACACGAGAGTGGTCGCGCCCTTCCCAGCGCACCGCGCCGCGCTGGGCTACGGTTGAGCAGGTCTTGACGGCACCTTGGGAACCGAGCGTCCCGAGACTCCGTCCAACTGACGCTGCCGCCAACCCGCGCGGCAGGCACCCCACCGACCGGGATCCAATAGAGTCCTTGCCATGAGCCAGCCGGAATCCGCTGTCGCGGACGCCCAGGCGGGCGGCCGAAGCGGGCAGGAGCCGCTGGCCAAGCTCGCCAAGAGATACGGACTTCGCCGTGCCATCGCGCGGCCGAGGTTCCCTGTCTACGTGCGCCAGCTCTGGGAGCGGCGACACTTCATCCTGACGTACGCGACCTCGCGCAACGTCTCGAAGTACACCAGCTCGGCTCTCGGCCAGCTCTGGCAGGTGCTGACCCCCCTGCTCAACGCCGGCATCTACTTCCTGATGTTCGGCCTCATCCTCGGTGGCAGCAAGAACATCCACAACTACACGGCGTTCCTGCTGACCGGGATGTTCGTCTTCACCTACACGCAGCGCACGGTCACCGCGGGCGCCAAGTCGATCTCGGGCAACCTGTCGCTCATCAGAGCGCTCCACTTCCCCCGCGCCTCGCTGCCGCTGGCCTACACGATCCAGGAGCTCCAGCAGCTCGCCATCTCCATGGGCATCCTGCTCGTCATCGTGATGCTCACCGGCGAGGGGCTCAACTGGTTCTGGCTCATGATCCCCGTGGTGCTGCTGCTCCAGACGATGTTCAACATCGGTGCCGGCCTGATCGTCGCCCGGCTCGGCGCCTCGATGCGCGATCTCAACCAGTTGCTGCCGTTCATCACCCGCACCTGGCTCTACGCCTCCGGCGTGTTCTTCTCGATCCAGGACAAGGTCGTCGGCTCCGCCGGGCTGCCCCAATGGGTGGCCAATGTGATGTACATGAACCCCGCCGCTTCCTACATCGAATGGATGCGCGAGATCCTCATCTCGACCCACAATCCGCAGTTCGGCCACCACCCCCCCACCATGGTGCTGGCTTCCTGCGTATTCTGGGCGGTGTTCGCACTCGGCTTCGGCTTCTGGTACTTCTGGCGGTCCGAGGAGAGGTACGGGCGTGGCTGAACTTACCAAGGAGCTGTCACAGGTGAAGGGCGAGAAGCCCGCCGTCACCGGCAAGGATGTGAGAGTGCATCCCGATCCGGAGCCCCAGGGCAAGCGGCCACTCGACGTCCCCACGGGCACTCCGACCGTCATCGTCGACGATCTCCACATCGTCTACCGCGTCTACGGCGCGGCCTCCGACTCCGAGAAGGGCAACGCGGTCAACGCCCTCACGCGCATCCTCAGGCGCCAGGGCCGCCCGCAGATGAAAGAGGTCCACGCGGTCAAGGGCGTGACCTTCGTGGCCTACCACGGCGACGCCATCGGCATCGTGGGCCGCAACGGCTCGGGCAAGTCCACGCTGCTGCGAGCCATCGCGGGCCTCCTCCCGCCGCACAAGGGCGCCGTCTACACCGACGGCCAGCCCTCGCTGCTCGGCGTCAACGCGGCCCTCATGCGCGAGCTCACCGGCGAGCGCAACATCGTGCTCGGCTGTTACGCCATGGGCATGACGCCTGCCGAGGTCCGCGAGAAGTACCAGGAGATCGTCGACTTCTCCGGCATCGACGAGTTCGTCCAGCTCCCCATGTCCACCTACTCCTCCGGCATGGGCGCCCGGCTCCGCTTCGCCATCTCCTCGGCCAAGACCCACGACGTCCTCCTCATCGACGAGGCCCTGGCCACGGGCGACCGCGAGTTCCGCAAGAAGAGCGAGGAGCGCATCCGCCAGATCCGCGAGTCCGCCGGCACGGTCTTCCTCGTGGCCCACGACCTCAAGGTCATCGAGGAGACCTGCAACCGCGTCATCTGGCTGCACAAGGGCAAGATCAAGATGGACGGCGACCCGAAGGAAGTCATCGCCGCCTACAACAAGGGCTGACCTCTCTCACGGCGCGACCGCCGCCGCTCACGGCTCGGAGCCTCCCCCCGCTCCGGCCCGATGCCTTGCCGGGTTACGGCCACAAACACCGACATCCACGCTTTTCGCTGTTGTGTGCGAAACGCGCGCGACTGCAGTGGCAAATGACTGACAGCGAGCCTGCCGTTCCGATAGGATTCGAACGTCAATTCGATCCGAGGTACGCTGATGGAGTGGGAGCGCGCGATGGTGGAGCTTTCGACCGCGATCGACCACCTGGCCACCGAGGACGTGGCCGAGATTCCCCGGATACAGCTCGCCGAGCAGCTGCTGGAGCTGCACTGGCAGATGGCCAGGCTGCAGGCCCAGATAGCGCGTCGCACCGGCGTCCGCCTGCCCTGAGCCCTCCGACCGGCCCGTAATCCCGACAATCACCCACTCCGCAGACCATGACCCACCGCCCCTCTTGGACGGTTGAGAGCACGCCGTAACGGCGGCCGGCCCTGTGCGGGTCAGCGGGCGTCACCCTGGAGGCGCTCAGCCACGTGCGGCGGGTGGCGCCGCCCGTGCTCCGCCGTACAGGATGGGGGTTTCGCCGGCCCCCGGGCAGCGCAAAGGAACGGCCCCCACAGCCAGCGCATGAAAAAGCCGCCGACCCCAGATACCGGGGTCGGCGGCGGGCTCGTGCGACGCCGCTGCCCTGCAGTGGCGGCGCGCTGCGCGAGCCAGGGCGTGGGCGCGTCCGCCCAGGCCCGTCATGAGACCTGCCCGCTTGCGCGGGGTCTCGCCACCCACGCGCGCCAGTGCCGTCGGCGCTCGGCACCTGTGAGCGCCCCGCCGGCCTGCCGCGTCGGTGCGAGAACGTCCCCAGTCAGCCCCCTGCCGGCCTGCCGCGCCGGAGCGCCGGCGTTCCCAGTCAGCCCCCGCCGACCTACCGCACCAGAGTGACGGCACCGGGCCTGCCGGGCGGGAACGGGCGGCACGCGGACCGCCGTTCCAGCACATCGGCACGCGACGCGCCACGTCGCGGCGACGACACCGGACCTGCCGCGCCAGAGCGCCGGCAGCCGTCCGGCCCGGGAAAGGGAACACGCCGTTCAGGGAACAGCTGAGGCGCGCGAACGGGACCGCTTCGCAGCCGGTACGGCCGGTTCATGGGCGTCGGCACCTAGGACGCCCGCGAACCGTCATCCCGGCCCTCGGCGAGCCGCCGCTCTACGGCGCCTCGATCGCGTCTAGTCGCGAATCCAGGAGTCCCGCACCGAGCTCGTCAGCGAGTCGGTGGACCATCCGAGCGCGGTCAGCACGTCACCGTAGGTGCCGGTGGCCTTGGTGCCGTTGGCGGACACGACGCCCGAGGTGTCCTCGACGAGCGGCGTGAGCTCGTCCATGGAGGCGGCCTGCGCGGTGCTGGGCAGCGCCTCGATGACCGGAGCCATCTCGACCGGCGCGACCTGGCCGATCATCGGCGACAGCCGGCCGCTCGCGGCGTGCGGCAGGGCCCGCCGGGCCGCCTCGCCGAGGCCGGCCACGATCGACTCGGCCGACAGCGTCTCGACGCCCTTGCTGGTGCCGCTCATGGTCTTGGCCGTGGCCGCGCTGGTGTTCAGCAGGCTGGATCCGGTGCCCGGCAGCACGCTGTTGTTGTTCAGCTTGTTCATCGCGTCGCCGAAGGACGTGTTGAGCAGGCCCGTCGTCGCGTCGTATGCGCCGCGCAGGGTGTCTCCCTCGCTCACGACCTGGCCGCCGCCCTGCTTGCCGGACTTCACCGAGGTCGCGACGGGCTGGGCCATGCGTGCCGCCCCCGACAGGACGGGCACGGGCAGGGACTCGGTCAGGCCCCCGCCGCCGAGCGAGAACCCGCCGACGATCGGCGACAGCTCCGGCAGCGGACCGCCGAAGTTGGTGACGTCCTCTGCCGCGTTCGGCGTGGTGGAGTACCTCTGCCGGTTCTCTGCTGCGATGTCCCGCTCGACGTCCGTCATCGGACGGCTGGGCTGTGCCGCGGACTTGCCCTGAAGGCCGCCGCCCAGCAGCCCGTTCAGCTGGCCGCCGCCGATCAGCCCGCTCAGCAGGCCGTCGTTCAGCAGGCCGCCGCCCAGCAGGCTGTCGAGCGGGCTGTTGGTGCCGCCCCCGTCGCTCCTGACGCCGTTGTTCCCGTTTTCCGCTTGTGCCGGCACGGCCAAAGCCGCCGCCAGGCCGAATACTGTGACGGCGACAGCCGCCTTGACTACTCGATTCATGATTGCCTTCCCGGCTCGTGATCGATCGCTCTCGAATGCGGTGGAAATGCGAATCGATAACCCCCGAAAGCCGTGGCGGGCGCGCTATGGGCACCACACGAAGCGTGCCGTCACGGCTGAGCTACGCCAGCAGTTCTACCACTCGCAGTGATCGGCCGCAGGCGCATGAAAGCCCATGTAGCAGGGGTTTGCAGGCCGGTTACCGAGTAAAGGGAGAGCGTTGAGCGGGGAGACAAAACGGGAAATAGACGGGTCTAGTTTCCGATATTGTGCGCGCTCGGTTCGACATCACGAGCGCGTCGGTTCGGATCGCGTACGGGGAAGCTTTGGATCGCGTACACGAAAACTTGGAGCGGATCCTGGGAAATTTACGTCCCCGGCGGCCCGTGAACAAAGGGTCGCGAAAACAAATGTCACGGGCCGCGGGGGCGGATTTTCGGTCGCGTGGGCGCGGACGACCGGTCAGACGGGCAGCAGCGCGCCGGCGGGCTCGAACGGGAATCGTTCGGCGAAGGCCGGGCGCAGATCCGTCAGCCAGACCGCCGACGGGTCGTAGCGCGCGAAGAACGGCCGCCCCACGAGTGAGGGGTCGCGCGCCTGGATGAAGTGGAGCATGAACACCTGCTCGCCCGCGATCTCGGTGACGCCGTCGACGCACACCTTGCCCGGCGTGGCCGACATCGACGGCCCGCGGACCGTGCGGCAGAGCCCCGAGACGGTCGAGTACGCGTCCCTGAAGACCTCGTAGGCGCGCGCCAGCGGCACCGCGAAGTAGTCCTGGGGCCCGGTGTCGCGCTCGATGAACATGTAATACGGAATCATCCCCATCCGGTGTTGCCGCCGCCACATGTGCGACCACACGGCCGGATCGTCGTTGATCGACCTGATCAGCGGCGCCTGGGTCCTGATGGTGGCCCCGCTGCCGAGGATGCGCTTGACCGCCGACTCGACCAGCGGCGACTCCAGCTCGCGCGGGTGCGTGAAGTGGGCCATGAACGCGAGGTTCTTGCCCGCGTTCACCACCTCCTCGAACAGCCCGAGCGTGGCGTCGGCGTCAGGGTCGGTGGTGAAGCGCTGTGGCCAGTAGGCCAGCGCCTTGGTGCCGATCCTGATGGACTCGAGCTGCTCCAGATCCAACAAAGGCTCGATATATCGCCTGATGACGGGCTCGCCCATGATCATCGCGTCGCCGCCGGTGATCAGGACGCTGGTGACCTCGGGATGCTGGCGAATGTAGGCCACCATCTGGCCGATGTCGTCGGAGGCGAACTTCAGGTCCGCGTCCCCGACGAACTGCGCCCATCTGAAGCAGTAGGTGCAGTACGCGTGACAGGTCTGCCCCTGCTTGGGGAAGATCAGCGCGGTCTCTGAATATTTGTGCTGCATGCCGGGCACCGGCTCATCGCCCATCCTCGGGACGTTGAGCTCCTTCTGGCCGGCGGGGTGCGGGTTGAGCTGGGCACGTACCCGGTTCGCCTCCGCCTGGATCTCGACGTTCGGCGCCTCGGCCTTGAGCAGGTCCGCCAGCCGGGCTACGTCGGTCGCGGGAAGCATGTCCTCCTGCGGGAAGACGAGCCGGTAAATCGGGTCGTCGGGTGCGGCCGACCAATCTATGAGTTCATCGACGACGTAGGCGTTGGTCCGGAACGGCAGCACAGTGGCGACGGCGCGGACCTTCAGCCGCTCATCGTCGCCGAGCCCCGCACGCTTCAAGAGTTCGTCGAGGTGCTTGGACGTGTACGCCTTGAAGCGTCGCGTGCCAGCTTGGTTCAAGATCACTAGGCCGTTCCCATCTTTTTTGTTCGATCGCGTGTAAACCTCACGACCTTGTCGCGCGTCTACGGTTCTTAATACCCGGACGCTGTCAGGTACGTCAGCGGTTCCGCTGGACTCCAAGTTTTCCTTGAGGTTTGCGGGCACTCGCGACATATCGCGAATAGGCATACACTGATTTATCGTGATCCATGACCCTGACCAGCGGGCCTCAGACGCCGACCGCGACCGCGTGGCCGCGGTCCTGTCAGAGGCCCTCGCCACAGGAAGACTCACCAGCGTCGAGCACGCCGACCGCCTGGACGTCGCCTACGCGGCGAAGACGGTGGGCGAACTCGTCCCCCTCACCCGGGATCTGCCCGAGGTGACCGCGTCAAACGTGCCCGCCGCCATCGAGCAGCAGGTCATCGACTCGAAGTTCAGCAAGATCGTCCGCAAGGGGCGGTGGGTGGCCTCCCGCAACACCCGGCTGTCCGCCCGGTTCGGGGCGCTCATCATCGACCTCTCGGACGCGGTGCTGCCCGGCCGCGAGATCACCATCGAGACGAACGCCTGGTTCAGCAAGCTGATCGTGCGCGTTCCTGACAACGCGCACGTGATCGACGAGGGCAGCTCCATGTTCGGCAAGCGCAGCGTGACGGGCGGCTCGCAGGCCGACGGGCCGCTGATCCGGGTCACGGGGGCGTCGAAGTTCTCCAAGGTGATCGTGTCGCGCGGGAAGGACGACTGGAACCTCCACTGAGCGGGCGTCTCGGGAAGCCCATGTCCCGTACGCCCGACAACGCCCGTCACGGCCCGGCAGCGACACCGTCCCACCGCCATCCGTCCCACGGGCCCGGCGGTCGTACATCGCGCCTTCGCGGACCCGACGGTCGTAGGCCACGCCTTCGCGTGCCCGGGGGTCGCGGCCGGGGCGGTCGCGCGAAACCGCCGCAGACGCCGGACCCCGGTGCCGCAGGCCCCCGCCCCCGCCCCCGCCCCCGACGCCACAGACGCCTGGACCGGTGCGGCAAGCCCGCCCCAGGCGCTGGAGCCCGGTGCTGCAGGCACCGGAGCTCAGTGCGGCGGACCCCGCCCCGGATGCCGCAAGCGCCGAGCCCCGGTGCGGCAAGTCCGAAGGGGTCGCGGTAGGCGCCGGGAGGTGATCCGGGCGACCGGGGGCGAGGTGTGGGGAGCGGGCCGGGTGGTCGGCGAGACTGGAAGGGGCCCTCGGGGGAACCAACAGGGCCTACCCGCCGGTTAACCTGGCACCTGCCTTGCCTACGATGCGGACATACCGAGCCCGCGTTCCGGTCAAGCCGTGGCGGCGGGCTCGATGCCGTACGAGGTGATCATTGTCCGACAGCAGGCCCATCGCGATCGACGCCATGGGCGGCGACCACGCACCCCACGAGATCGTCGCGGGAGCGGTGCACGCCGTGCGGGAGCGCGGTCTGTCCGTCGTGCTCGTCGGCTCGCCCCGCGTGCTCTACGAGGCACTCGCCGACCACGACGCCACCAAAGAGGTCCCGATCGTACGGGCCGAGGAGGCCCTGGCGATGGACGAGGGCGCGCTGGCGAGCCTGCGCCGGCCCCGCTCGAGCATCGCCGTCGCCTGCCATCTCGTACGCCGCGGCGACGCCGGCGCAGTCGTGTCCGCGGGCTCGACGGCGGGTATCGTGGCCACCGGCCGGCTGCGGCTCAAAGGCCAGCAAGGCGTGCTGAGACCGGCCATAGCGGTCCCCATCCCCACCCTCCCCAACCCCACCGTGCTCATAGACGCGGGCGCCAACGCCGAGGTCAAGCCGGAAATGCTGGTGCAGTTCGCCCAGCTGGGGACGGCCTACGCCGAGCTCGCGTACGGCATCGAGACGCCCCGGGTCGGCCTGCTCACGATCGGCAGCGAGGCCGAGAAGGGCAACAAACTCGTCAAACGCGCCCACGAGCTGCTGCTGGCCTCCCCCGGCCTCCGGTTCGAGGGGAACGTCGAGGGACACGACCTGCTGACCGGCAAGGTGGACGTGATCACCACCGACGGGTTCACCGGGAACGTGGCGCTGAAGACCATGGAAGGCGCGGTCCGCTACGCGTTCTCCGAGCTCAGGGCCGCCGTCACCGACAGCAGGCTGGCCAGACTGGGCGCCGCGATGCAGCGCTCGCGCATCCGCGAGCTGCGCCGCCGCCTCGACCCCGAGGCGTACGGCGGCGCCGTGCTGCTCGGCCTGAACGGGACCGTCGTGATCGCCCACGGCTCGTCCAGAGCCGACGGGATCAGCGCGGCCTGCAAGCTCGCGGCCGACCTGTCCGCGGCCGGAATCGTGGCCCGCATCGGCGACAAGACAGCCACCACGCCTCGCTCCCACAGATTGTGGTGACGCCGTAGGGTGTGACCGATCCACAGAAACAGGGGGTTATGTGGACCGGCTCTCCACAGTGGCCAACGGACTCACTTCGGCGCAGGTGGCGGGGGCGAAGCCCAACCACGTGCCGCGGCGGTCGAGCAGGTCGCTGAGCGCGATCGTCAGGGCGAACGTCTTCACCCTGTTCAACCTCGTCATCGGCGTGCTCTGGGCGCTGGTCCTGATCTTCGGCGAGTGGCAGGACAGCCTGTTCGGCCTGGTCATCGTGGCCAACGTGCTGATCGGCATCGTCCAGGAGCTCCGCGCCAAGCGCACGCTCGACAAGCTCGCGGTGATCAACGAGGCGCCCGTACGGGTCCGGCGGGACGGCGAAGAACGGCTGGTCCAGCCCCGCCAGGTGGTCTTAGGCGACCTGATCCTGCTCGGCCCCGGCGACCGCCTGCTGGTGGACGGCGAGGTGATCGAGTCCGACGGGCTGGAGGTGGACGAGTCACTGCTGACCGGCGAGGCCGACCCGGTGCACAAGCAGCCCGGCGACGAGGTCCTGTCAGGCAGCTTCGCCGTGGCGGGCGCGGGCGCGTTCGTGGCCACGCGGGTCGGCACCGACGCGTACGCGGTGAAGCTCGCGGAAGAGGCGAGCAAGTTTCACCTCGCCCACTCCGAGCTGCGCGAAGGCGTGGCGAACTTCATCAAGTACATCACCTGGCTGGTCATCCCGATCGGGGCCCTGCTGATCTACAGCCAGCTCAAGCACTCCGCCGACTTCGGCACCGCGATCACCGGCGCGGTCGCGGGCATCGTCACCATGATCCCCGAGGGGCTGGTGCTGATGACCTCGATCGCGTTCGCCGTCGGCGTCGTACGGCTGGGCCGGCGCAAGTGCCTGGTCCAGGAGTTGCCCGCGATCGAGGGCCTGGCCAGGGTGGACGTGCTGTGCCTGGACAAGACGGGCACGCTCACCGCCGGCGGCATGGACCTCGACCAGGTGCTGCCCCTGCGCGACGGACACCCGGTCGAGGACGCGCTGGCCGCCCTGGCCCACCTCGACCACTCGCCGAACGCCACCGCCCAGGCCATCCGGGCCCGCTACCAGAACGCCCGGGACGGGTGGACGGCCGGTGAGACGGTGCCGTTCTCGTCGGCGCGTAAATGGAGCGGCGCCCACTTCGGCGAGCGGGGCGCGTGGGTGCTGGGGGCGCCGGACGTGCTGCTCGACGGCGGGGACGCCTACGACCGGGCCGCCAAGCTGGCCACCACCGGTGCCCGCGTGCTCGTCCTGGGCCGCGCCCGCACCCTGCCCGCACCTCAGGCGGCCGAGGCACGCACCAAGCCGGACAGGACGGGCATCGAGGCGGTGGCGCTCGTCACGCTCAAGCAGCGCGTCAGGCCCGACGCCCAGGAAACCCTCCGTTACTTCGCCAAGCAGGGCGTAACGGTCAAGGTCATCTCCGGCGACAACCCCACCGCGGTCTCCGCCATCGCCACCGGCCTCGAGATCCCGGACGCGCACCGTTCGATCGACGCCCGCGACCTCCCCTACGACGACGAGGCCAAGCTGGGCGAGCTGCTCGACTCCCACACCGTGTTCGGCCGCGTCAGCCCCCGGCAGAAGCGGCAGTTCGTCACCGCGCTCCAGGCCAGGGGCCACACCGTGGCCATGACGGGCGACGGCGTCAACGACGTGCTCGCGCTCAAGGACGCCGACCTCGGCATCGCGATGGGCGCCGGCAGCCCGGCCACCAAGGCGGTCGCGCAGGTGGTGCTGCTCGACGACAAGTTCGCCACGCTGCCGCACGTCGTGGGCGAGGGACGGCGGGTGCTGGCCAACATCGAACGCGTCTCCAACCTCTTCCTCACCAAGACCTTCTACGCGATCGTGCTGTCGCTGCTGGTCGGCGTGGCCGGGGTCATGTTCCCGTTCGCGCCCCGCCACTCCACCCTGACGAACGCCCTGACCATCGGCGTCCCCGCGCTCTTCCTCGCGCTCGCGCCCACGTTCGAGCGTTCGAAGCCGGGGTTCGTCCCCAGGGTGCTGCGCTTCGCCGTACCCGCAGGGGTGTTGTGCGCGGCGGCGGTGCTGCTGTCGTTCTGGGCCGCCCACAGCGGCACGTCCACGCTCGTCGAGGATCAGACGTCGGCGGTGATCACGCTCTTCCTCACCACCTGGTGGGTGCTCGTGCTGATCGCCAGGCCGCTCAACTGGTGGCGGATCACGCTGGTCGCCTCGATGGCGGCGGCGTTCGCGATCGGATTGACGATCCCCTTCGTACGGCACTTCTTCGCCCTCGAACCCGGCGACCTCAGCAACGATCTGACCGCCGTCGGCATCTCGATCGTGGCGGCAGTAATGATAAGCGTCGCTGTCAAGGTCGCCGGTACCCTTAGAACATGACCGACCCGCAGATAGTGCTCACCGAGCGCGTCCAGCAGGCGCTGGCGCGCGCGTTCGGCCAGGAGCACGCCGACGCAGATCCGCTGATCCGGCCCTCCCAGTTCGCCGACTTCCAGGCGAACGTCGCGATGAGCCTGGCCAAGCGACTGCGACGGGCGCCGCGGGAGGTCGCCGAGGCGATCAAGACGGAGCTGTCCGACTTCCCCGGCACGATCGAGGTCAGCGGCCCCGGTTTCCTCAACATCACCCTCGAAGACTCGTGGATCGAGTCCGAGGCGAGGCGGATGCTGGCCGACCCGCGGCTCGGCGTCGGCACGATCACGCCGTCGCAGACCGTGGTGATCGACTACTCCGCGCCCAACGCGGCCAAGGAGATGCACGTCGGCCACCTGCGCACCACGATCGTGGGCGACTCGCTGGCCCGCCTGCACGAGCACCTCGGCAACACCGTGATCAGGCAGAACCACCTGGGCGACTGGGGCACGCCGTTCGGCATGCTCATCGAGCACCTGCTCGAGATCGGCGAGGAGGCCGCGGTCGCGCAGCTGGAGGCCGGCCAGGGCACGGAGTTCTACCAGGCGGCGCGGGCGAAGTTCGACTCCGACGACGACTTCAGGCAGCGCGCCCGGGTGCGGGTGACCACGCTGCAGTCGGGCGACACCGAGACCATGCGGCTGTGGCACGTGTTCATGGAAGCCACCGTCCGCTACTTCAACAAGGTCTACCAGTTGCTCGGCGTGACGCTGACCGATGCCGACCTCGCCGGCGAGAGCATGTACAACCCCATGCTCCAGAAGACGTGCGACGACCTCGAGGCGGCCGGGACGGCGGTGATCAGCGACGGCGCGCTCTGCGTGTTCCCGCCCGGCTTCACCGGCTCCGACGACAAGCCGCTGCCACTGATCATCAGGAAGAGCGACGGCGGGTACGGCTACGCCACCACCGACATGGCGGCGATCCGCTACCGCGTCCACGACCTGAAGGCCGAGCGCATCCTCTACGTCGTGGGCAACGAGCAGGCGCTGCACTTCCGGATGGTGTTCGCAGGGGCGCGGCTGGCGGGCTGGCTGCCCGACTCGGTCTCGGCCGAGCACGTCCAGATCGGCATGATGCTGGGCAAGGACGGGCGCCGGTTCAAGACCCGCTCCGGCGAGTCCGTCAAGCTGATGGACCTGCTCCAGGAGGCCGTCGACCGGGCCACGGCGGCCATCGCCGACCGGGGCTACGACGAGGCCACCACGCAGGAGATCGCGCACGCCGTCGGCATGGGCGCGGTGAAATATGCCGATTTGTCGGTCAGTCACGACAGCGAGTACGTCCTCGACTTCGACCGTATGATCAGCTTCACCGGCAACACCGGCCCCTACATGCAGTACGCCACCGCCAGGATCCGCTCCATCTTCCGCAAGGCGGAGATGGCTCCGGCCGACGCGACGGGCGCCATCGTGCTGGCCGCACCGGCCGAGCGCGCGCTGGGCCTCCAGCTGCTCGGTTTCGGCGAGGTGGTCTCCCAGGCCACCACCGAGTCCGAGCCACACCGGCTGTGCAACTTCCTGTTCCAGACCGCCAGCCTCTTCAGCACGTTCTACGATGAGTGCCCGGTGACCAAGGAAGGCGTCGACCCGGAGACCAGGCAACACCGGCTGGCCCTGTGCAAGCTGGTCCTGGACGTTCTGGAGAAGGGGCTCAACCTGCTAGGTGTCCCCGTTCCCGAGCGTATGTAACAGGCAGTTGGCTCAAAGCCCGCAGATCCGCCGTGGGCGCGCCTTCACCTGGTTGGCGCGCCCGAACGGCTAGGCTTTACGCGGTCATGAATTGAGGCCGAAATGGGGGAGTTCTCTGCCTTGAGCACGGACCTTACTGCGAGCCCCCCAGCGGCTACGGAGTTGCATCGCTACGCTGAGGCGCTGCTCGCTCACCTCGCCGCCAAGGGCGCCGCGCCTCCCGCCGCACCAGGTTTTCGCGATATACCCGGCTATTGGCTGCCCCCGGCCATCGAAGCGCTGGTCGCCATCCTCGCGGGCGACGACCCGCTGGAGCCGCTGAGCAGGGCCGCCGGGCGTGACCAGCAGCAGACCGCGCTGTTCCTCTGCCTGGCCCTCGCGGTGTCCGGGCAGGGCAGCCGCATCCACGCCTCCTGGCTCGGCACCGCCTTCGGCGAGCTCTCACTCGACCGTCCGGTCTCCCACGGCCAGCGCTCGCTCTGGCTGGCCGCCGCCCGGGGGGCGTACGGCCCCGCCGGCAAGATCTTCGTGCTGCGCAAACTCGACGCCCTGGCCGTCCAGGAACACGCCGACCCGGAGCAATGGGTGCAGGCGCTGGTGCCGGGCGAGCCGTCGGTCGTGGTGCCGCCATCGCTGGTCGACTTCCCGGAGATGGCCGAGATCCCCGAACTGGCCAGACCCGCCATGGCGGCCGCCCGCCTCGCGAGACTGCGCGGGCGGTGCGCCGAGATCACCTCGACGCGGCAGGCCGATCAGGACACCGCCATCTCGCTCGACAACAGCTCGGGCAGCCCGGCCTCCAGCTGGGCGGAGGACGAGCCGCTCGCCATCCTGCGCTTCCTGATCGGCCTCGGCGGCCCGGCCGGCCCGATGGCCTCGCTCAACTCGTACCTGCTCGAGGACCTCCGCCCCGGCTCCGACCCGCACCTGGCGGCGATCGCCCTGCACGTGGCGGGGCCGATCCTGCGCGGCGTGGCCGAGGAGCTCGAAGCCGACAGCCGCCTCGCGCCGCCCACCACGCTCACCGTCGCCCTTCTCGGCCACCGCATCCACCTGCGCCCGGAGGGCCCGGAGCCGTCGTCGCTGTCCGCCGCCGAGGCCGCGCTGGTGGCGGACGGCGTCATGCCCCGCCCCCGTCCGTGGGCGGCCATGGTCCTGATCGTGGCCGGCATCGCCTGCCTCGTCGGGGCGGTCATCTCCAGCCGCCTGTTCGCCGCCGCCGCGGTGGCCATGATCGGCCTGGCCGGGTGGCAGCTCTGGCAGCGCCGCAAACTCGTCGAAGCCGACGGCCGGTACGTGGCCGCGCAGGTCAGCGAGCTGAAGGAGCTGGCGGAGGGGGCGGTGTGGGCCCTGCACGCGTACGCGAGGGAGGCGGACGAGCGCGCCAAGCAGGCCACGGATGACGCAGCCGAACTGACCCGCCTCATCCGCCGCGGCCCCCGCGCCAGCTGACCCCACTCCCCCGCAAAGGGCCGCTGCCGGCTCACTTACGGCCACCGGACTGAACGCTACGCTCATCGGCGTGTGTGAGACGCAGGCTGGACGCTCTCGCTCATCGGCGCGGGCGAGATGCGGGCTAAACGCTTCCGCTCATCGGCTGCCTGCCATATGGGCAGGGCGCTTATGATCGCCGGCTGCGTGAGAACCCGACAGGACGCTCGCGGTCGCCAGTCGCTTGGCGAACGGACGGGGCGCATATGGTCGTCGGCCGCACGAGATACGGACAGAACGCTTGCGGGTCGTCAGCCGCTTGGCGAACGGACAAGGCACATGCGGATGTCGGCCGCTTGGCGATGCGGGCAGGACGTTTGCGACCGCCGGTCCACTCGGTCAGCGGTCTGGTGGCTTACGTCCGACGACCCCACACCCAACGCACTGGACCCTCACGGGCATCGGGCCCTCGGTGAATGGGGTCAACACTCACGGCAATCGGCTCCGGCGGCCGTCCAGGCGGAGTGCCGTGGACGGGTGGCGTGTCAGGAAGCGCACACCGATCAGTGGACAGCATCTGGGCTGTTCAGGGGGCTGGTCGTCATCGGGAACCCGCCCAGGGGCCAGCAGACCGCGACTCGCTGGCGGCCTGCCTGAATGGCTCAGGTCGGTGGCGCATCGACGATCCGCCTCCTCGCCCGGCCGCCGGCTCGACCCCGCCGGGCGGTCGTGGTCAGCGCAGCCCGCCTCTGCGCGCCGACCACGGCCCAGCGGCCCGGTTACCACACTCAGGTGGTCTCGATCTCCACGTGCGCCGGCGCGAGCAGGAAGACGCGGTCGGCGATGCGCTCGATCCGCCCTTCGCACCCATAGGCCAGCCCGGCGGCGAAGTCGACCATCCTCGTCGCCTCAGGCATAGCCATGCCCGAGACGTCCATGATTACCGTCTGTCCGTCACGGAAGTGCTGGCCGATCAACGGCGCGTCGTTGTACTTGAGCGGCTGGACCATCACGATTCGTGACGAGTCGACGTTCGCGCGCCACCGCCTGGCGGCCCGCTCGGTCGCGGGGACGTACTCGTCCTCGTAGTTCTCGTCGTCGTCATAGCCTTCGTCGTAGTGATCGACCCCGCTCAGGCCAAGGTAGCTCACCACCTTGCGCACTGCCCCCATCGGCTTGTCCTTTCCTCAGGAACTCACCGTAATCGGCACGTCCCTACACATTGGACGGTAACCGACGATTCCGCATTCGCCACGCGACACGCCCAGCCCTAATTCCATTTTGTACAGCTTGCAGCCCGCTTGCATCTGGATATCCGACCACCGCCCGCCAACGGTCACGTGCGCCTCTCCACTGTCGACGCCTTCACCAGCCAAGGCTTTCCAGCCTAATCGCGCGGCGCGCTGCCTGCTGGGCTCTCCGGTTACTCGTGGGCGGATGCAGAGAGTAGCCATCGGGATGAACCACGCAGAGCCCCGCCAATTCGCCCTCGCCGACTCCCTCTCGCCGCCGGAAGTCACCCTCTGTGATCGCCCGCCGAGCCGGCATGATGCCGATCCTCTATTCGACTGTGGTCGCCAGCCGAGCCCGGCCGATGCCCGTCCTCTATTCAACGGAGGCGACGGAGCCGCCACTCGAATTCGGTACAGGGGTGCAGACCGAGGAGGCGACGGAGCCGGCAGGCGAATTCGGTGCGGGGTGCAGACCGATGCGCAGCGGCGTGGATGAGCGCGATGGCATACGTATGAGAATGCGGCGCCCGGGCCAACGCCTCAGGCGCGTGGACACGCGTCCTGGGCCGTCGGGTGCGGGCGGGCAGCCGGCCGCGCGAGGGAACGCCTCACAGCTCCCATCACAGCCGACACAGCACACAAAAAAAGGGGGTCCGACGCCCAAGGCGTCGAACCCCCTCCAAAGATTGTCCGGCGGCGACCTACTCTCCCACACCCTCCCGAGTGCAGTACCATCGGCGCAGAGAAGCTTAACTTCCGGGTTCGGAATGTAACC
>NZ_JBSFNK010000071.1:0-32765 GCF_053587055.1 Nonomuraea sp. NPDC003707
GAAGGGTCTCGATGTCGTTCGTCACAAAACGATCAACGAGGCCCTTCCCCATTGGTGGCTACCGCCCAAGAACTTCGGACTTACTCGTCTAGGGCCGGGGGGTTACAGCCTCAGCGTGATCGACCACCGAGATCTACGAGCTGCCGATCAGGTCGAGTAGTCGAGATGTGGACGCTCCCCCGCCGGGGGGAGCGTCCACATCTTCTCAGCCGTAGTACCAGTTGAAGAACCAGCGCTGGCCTTCCTCGAAGTTGCCCAGGCCGCAGCCGTTCTCCGGGTAGACGCGGAAGCCCCACAGCCGGTACGAGTCCCAGGCGTGGTTGCACTCGATCTGGTCGTAGTACTTGTTGGTACCGCTCGTCGTCGCCGCGGCCGGCGTGCCGGTGGCGGAGGCGCTCGCGACCGGTGGGGTGAGGGCGAGCATCGCGGTCGCGGTGGTGACACCGGCCAACGCGAGTTTCCACGTACGGGCCATGGAGGTTCTCCTCAGGTGAGACTGGGGGTTGATGCGATGATTGTGGCCCAGGCCCCTAACGTCGCGCTTTCGCGTACCTGTCGCGGCGGCGCGGGTGGGCGCACCTTAGCTTGACTCTGTCGGGGATCTTGTTCGCTGTCGGGTCAGCTGGCGGCTCGCCAGGAACGCAAGCGCGGGATGCTTTGCTGGTCGAGGTAGTCCTGGAAGGCTATCGGCGGTCGTGGGGGCGCGCTTTCCCCAGGAGGGTGCCGGCTGAGGCGTTCGACGTTGACGGCGATGGCGGTGAACACGTGTTGCAGGTGGGCCTTGGCCTGCCCGCGGTAGCGGTAGCGGTAGCGGCAGCGGCGCATGCCATGGCCGTGGGCGAACTCGCAGATGGTGGCCTCGATGCCGGAACGCACCGCGTAGCGCTTGCGCCAGTCCGGTTCTCGCTGCTCCACTTCTCGCTGCTCCGCGCGGTTGCGCAGCTGCAGTTCGTGTAGCTCTCGCGGAGGAAAGCCCACGTTGCGCGCACCGTCGCGGGAGGTGGTGCACTTGGCTCGGACCGGGCAGGGTTGGCACTGGCCCTTGGTGAAGCGGGCCACGATCAACAGAGCGGCGGTCAGCGAGGATGTCGGATAAGGGCCGTGCCAGCCCTTGCTGACCTGGCCCTGCGGGCAGGTGACTTCCTGGCGGTCGAAGTCGATGCGAAAGTCGTCGCGGGCGAAACCCTCACCCTGGCGGTTTTGGTGGGTGGGGTTGCCTGGAAGCGGTCCGACCACGGTGATCTGGTGTTCGCGTTCGGCCTGTTCGAGGTGGACCAGGAGGTGTAGCCACCGTCGACCAGGTGCTGCTCGGGCCGTAGGCCCCGGCGTTCCAGCCGGGGATGGATACCGGGCAGGACCTCGGTGTCAGCGCTGGTCGCGGGCATGGTGACCACGTCCGTGATCACATTGGGGCCGTCGCCGGAGCAGGTCTCGGTCACGTGCGCGAGGAACCCCTGCCAACGGGTGACCTGCCCCCGACGCGCATAGCGGGCCGTCAGGTCGTAGGGCGAGATGATCCGCTTGGCCGAGGGCGGCAGACCGCTATCGTCGTCATCGTCACGCCGGCGCAGCCGCCCGGTGGAGTCGCAGTAGGAGTTCTGCACCAGGATCTGTCGCAGGGCCTGCACCTGGGGGCCGCCCGGCAGGCCGGGATGGTTTCGGCTCAGGTGTTCCAGCAGGCGACGGGCATCTGCCCCGGTGGTGTTGATCCTGGTCTTGGGCCGGGTGGGGTTCTTGCCCAGGCGGACCTGCCGGCCGTAGCGGCGTCCCCAGTTGTCCGGGTACGACCTCATCGATCAAGCCGTTCAGCGCGTGAGCGGCAGTGCGGGCCAGTTCCTCCAGGGCTGCGCGCATGGCCTCGGTGACCAGCTCCAGGCGGGTCAGGTCACGCACGGCGGCCAGGACATGGGTGGAATCGGTGCGCTGGGTGGTCCGCTCGCGGACCAGTCCGGCCTCCTTCAGACGGGCCAGGGCCAGATCGAGAAGCCGGTCCGCCCGCCCGTCCTGCAGCAGGCGGTCACGGAAGTCACCGAGCACGCTGTGGTGGAAGCCGGGGTCGTCCAGTTCGAGGCCGAGCGCGTACTTGAAGTCGATGCGACAGCGCACGGCCTCGGCGGCATCGCGGTCGGAAAGGTCCAGCACGAATTGCAGCACGCTCACCGTGGCCAGCTGGGCGGGTGGGAGTCCCGGCCGGCCGTCGCGGGGATACCACTGCGCGAAGTCCTCATCGCTCCATAACCCGTCCAGCCGATCGCGGATCCACATGGCCGGGGTGCCATGGGGATTACTCGCTCGTGCTACCCGGGCGGTGAGCTCCGGGACCTCCGGCGCGGACCGGGGACGAACCGGTGGAGACACCTGACCACCTCGGGGGAATGACCGACTTCGCCGACCCCAGAAGCCTCACAGTTACTGATCAGTCGCCCTTCGCGACATGCCGGATGTTTTCAAGATTCCCGACAGAGTCAAGCTTAGGAACCGCGCGACGTCCTTGTGATGCTAGTGAGCCGGTCGTGAGTATCAGGGACGCCACGTGAGGTGCGTTCCGTTTCAATTCGCCTGAGCGGTGGTGACGATGTCTGGCTGCTGAGGGCTGCTGGAGAGATGGCAGACAGCAGGCTCGAGCCGGGGGTGTTATCCGAGGCAGAGCGGCGGACGTTGACGGGCTGGGCCCGGCGTCGCTCGACTGCTCAGGGGCTGGCGATGCGGGCGCGGATCGTGCTGGCCTGTGCCGAGGGTGGCGGGAACGTGGCGGTGGCGGCCCGGCTGCGGCTGGACCGTAAGACGGTGGCCCGCTGGCGCAGCCGGTTCCTGACCCGCCAGCTGGACGGTCTGAGCGATGAGCCGCGGCCGGGGGTGCCGCGCACCATCACCGATGCCCAGGTGGAGGAGGTGGTGGTACGCACCCTGGAAGAGGTGCCGGCCGGATCCACGCACTGGTCCAAGCGGGAACTGGCCCGCAAGGTGGGCATCTCCGCGAGCAGCGTGCTGCACATCTGGCGGGCGTTCGGGCTGAAGCCCTGGCGCACCGAGGACTTCAAGATTTCCACTGATCCGCTGCTGATCGACAAGATCCGGGACGCGGTCGGGCTGTATCTGGCCCCGCCGGCCCATGCCGCGGTGTTCGCCGTCGATGAGAAACCGCAGATCCAAGCGTTGCAGCGGAGCGCTCCGGTACTGCCCATGCTGCCCGGCGTGCCCGAGCGGCGCAGCTTCGACTACGTCCGGCACGGCACCGTCGATCTGTTCGCCGCGCTCAACACCGCCACCGGCACGGTGATCGGCAAGCTGTCGGCCCGTCACCGCGCCGTCGACTTCCGCGACTTCCTGGACGAGATCGACCGCCAGGTCGAACCGGGCCTGGCGGTCCATCTCATCTGCGACAACCTGTCCACCCACAAGGCGCCGGTGGTGCACGCCTGGCTGCTGGCCCACCCACGCTTCGTGCTGCACTTCACCCCGACCTACTCCTCCTGGATCAACCAGGTCGAACGCTGGTTCGCCGAACTGGAACGCCGCTGTCTGGAGCGGGGCAACTTCTGCTCCCTGGACGCTCTCAAGGCCGCGTTGGAGGAGTGGATCAAGGTCTGGAACGAGGACGCCAAGCCGTTCAGGTGGACCAAGACCGCCGACCAGATCCTCGACCGCATCTGCCGCTACTGCGACCAAATCTCAAAACCGGCTCACTAGGTGGGATATGCCTCATCCCCGGCCGGGCAAAGGTCACGTCGGCGACCTGCTCGAAGGAACCTCTTGCGCCGACGTGGCGCGTTGCCACAGATGAAGCGCCGGACTGCAAACTGATCGCCATCCCGCGACCCCGAGCGGACATTGGAAAGCACGCGCTCGTATCGGCTATGAACCCGGGTCGATGCCTGCCCACAGCGGGGACATGTCGCTGTCGCCCCTGAACATGTGGCCGCTGGATCTGGCGCGCCTCGCGTTCCGGGTCCGCCGGCGGCAGCCGGTACTGCGCCTTGAGCCGGCCGACTTCCTGGGTGCACTTGAACCGCTCGGCCAGCAGGTGAACCAACGGCGCGTGGAGGTTGTCGATGCTGCCCCGAAGCCGCTCGAGCTCCTTTCGCGCAAACGAATCTTCCATGGACCGGAACGCCTCCTCGACAAAACTCACCGCGCCTCATGCGACAGGACGGCGCCAGGCCCGCGAAAGCGCGTTCTGCCAGAATCGAAAAATCCCCATGGAAGGGAGGTGTGAACATGCGAAACCGAGGAGGCTGAACCGGACCCATGACTTCCAGCCAGCAGGCAACCCTCCGGGAGGTGCTGGAGGTCGGTGAGTTTCGCGCGCTGCTGATCGCCCACGGTGGCTCTCAAGTGGGCGATCAGCTCGCCCGCGTGGCACTCGCCGTCTTGGTGCTCCAGCGGACCGGCTCCGCCGCCCTCACCACGCTCACCTATGCCCTCACCTTCCTCCCAGAGCTGGTGAGCGGTCCGCTCCTGGCGGGACTGGCCGATCGCTATGCCAGGCGGTCGGTCATGGTGACCGCTGACCTGCTGCGGGCCATACTCGTTGCGGTGATGGCCTGGCCGGGCCTGCCGCTGCCCGTGCTTGGCGGGTTGGTGATCTGCGTCGTGATGCTGAACGCGCCGTTCGAGGCCGCCAGGCTCGCCACGATGCCAGTCATCCTGGCCGGCGACCGCTACCCGGTGGCCATGGGTCTGACGGGTACGGTCAACCAGGCCGTGCAGCTCGCGGGATTCAGCGGGGGCGGGGTGCTGGTCGGCATCCTCGGGCCGCACGCGGCGTTCGCCGTCGATGCTGCCACGTTCCTGGTGTCGGCGGCGCTCATCCGTGTGTTCCTAAGCTGGCGACCGGCGGTGGCGCGAGATGGCGCGGCGCGGCGGGTCTGGCGGGGATTCGGCCTGGTACGGGGTGATGCTCGGCTGCGCTACCTGTTCGTTCTGTACTGGCTGTATGGGTTCTTCGTCGTGCCCGAGGGGCTAGCCGGGCCGTACGCCGCCCAGATCGGGGCAGGGCCCGCGGCGATCGGGCTGCTCATGGCAGCTGACCCGGTCTGCGCGGCGGTCGGAGCGTTCCTCATTACCCGGTTCGTCCCGCCGCAGCGGAGGCAGCGGCTGATGGCGCCGCTGGCCGTAGCGACCGGCTTGCCGCTGCTCGGGTTCGCGCTCGCGCCCGGGTTGCCGGTGGCGCTGGTGCTGCTTGGGTTGTGCGGGCTGCTGTCGTCCTATCTGATCCTCATCCAGCCGGCGTTCATGCCGAGCGTGCCGGAGGACCAACGCGGGCAGGTCGTGGGGCTGGCGGTGAGCGGCCTGATCGCGGCGCAGGGGCTGGGCATCCTTGCCAGCGGCCCGCTCGCCGAGGTGCTCCGCCCCGGCGATGTGGTCGCGGTCTTCGCGGCCCTGGGCATTCTGGTGGCCTGCCTCACTACTTGTCGATCAGCCATCGATCGAACGCGTGTCACCTGCCGGCGAGAGAGCTCCCGGTCGGACTCGCGGCCGCCGCTGCGCCTTCCTGCCCCCGAGGAGCCGCTGAGCTTCGAGGCCCATATCAAGCAGCTATTCCGTCCTCAGGATCGCCGCTCGATGTCCTTCGCCTTCGACCTATGGTCGTGCGAGGACGTCTCGCACCATGCCGAGGCCATCTTGGACCGGCTGCGGGAGGGCACGATGCCGTGTGATGGCGCCTGGCCGCAGGAACGGATCGAGTTCTTCGCCCGCTGGGTGAAGTCGGGAAAACCGGAGTGACATGCACATAGGAATCACCAGCTTTGTCTGCGCGTACGGCATGGAGCCGTACGCGCGGTCGATGAGCGCCGTTTCGAGCCGACGTGTGGGACGATAGGCCGTTCGTCACCGTCAGGTGCCAGATGCGGGCGGACGCTCTCGCCGGTTTACCAGCGGCCGTCCAGGCGCGGCGTTATATCGGACGGCCCCGTGCTGGTCCGGGCCCGAGAAGCTGCACGGGGGCGAGGAACCGCCCAAAACCCTGCGGTTCCTCGGGCACCACTTCCGGATGTTCCACTCCTCTTGACGGGAAGCTCTCATGATCGAACAAGCCCGGCTGGTCGACCAGGCCCGCTCCGAAGGCGTGGAACTGGTGGGTGAAAACGGGCTGCTCGGCCGGCTGACCAAGCTGGTGCTGGAGTCCGCTCTCGAGGCCGAGATCACCGACCATCTCGGCTATGACAAGCATCAACGCTCCGGCGGCGAGACGACGAACACCCGCAAGGGCGCCCGCTCCAAGACGGTCATCACCGATGTCGGCCGGTCGAGATCAGCGTGCCGCGAGATCGGGACGGCAGCTTTGAGCCGAAGATCGTGCGTAAGCGGCAGCGGCGGCTGTCCGGGGTGGATGAGATGGTCATCTCGCTGGCCGCCAAGGGTCTGACCACCGGGGAGATCTCCGCCCACCTGGCCGAGGTCTACGGCGCCGAGGTGTCCAGGCAGACCATCTCCACCATCACCGACAAGGTGCTGGACGGGATGGCCGAGTGGAAGAACCGGCCGCTCGGCCCGGGTTTACCCGGTGGTCTTCATCAATGCGATCCATGTGAAGCTGCGCGACGGCCAGGTGGCCAACCGGCCGATCTACGTGGCGATGGCGATCACCGTCGATGGCGAGCGCGACATCCTCGGGCTGTGGGCGGGCGACGGTGGTGAGGGCGCGAAGTTCTGGCTGCACGTACTGACCGAGATCAAGAACCGCGGCGTGGCGGATGCGCTGATGGTGGTCTGCGACGGTCTCAAAGGACTGCCGCAGGTCATCGAGCAGGTCTGGCCCCAGGCGGTCGTCCAGACGTGCGTGGTGCACCGAAGTCGTAAGGAATCAACATGGCGGTTCACTCTGGCTGCTTGAAGCAGGAGTGGGGTCGGCGGTGACCGAGTCGAGCAGTTCTTGGGGTGTGGTGAAGCGCTGTTGGGCGGGGACGATGTCGATGCCGCGGACGTCCATGATTGGCTGGACATCGTTGATGGCGTTCCAGAGCGTGCTGCGACTGATGCCGAACAGCTCAGCAAGGGTATTGAGGCTGCAGATGCGGCGCCGGTAGATGATCGTGGCGAGGATGCGGTCGCCGTCGGTGATCTTCTGGCGGAAGACTCCGCCGCGGGTGCCCAGCTGACGTGAGCCGCCGCGTTGGCGGTGGCGCCGTTGCTCGATGGTGGTCGGCGCGGCGGTGGAGGCTGCGGCGGTGGGGTGGGGGCATCGGCGGATCGCTGAGGAGCTGGACCGGCCGGTCGATACGGTGCGCGGCTGGCTGCGCCGGTTCTCCTCCAGAGCCGAGCGGCTGCGGGCGGCGTTCACCGCGCTGCTGGTGGCGTTCCTGGCCGAGCCCACGATCCTGCCGGCCGCTGCCGGAACGCCGTTGCGCGACGCGCTGTCAGCGATCGTGGCACTGGCGCGAGTGGCCCTGGGCCGTCTTGCCGCGGCAGAGCCAGGTGGCGAGCGGGGCGAGGCGTTCGTGGGCACGTTGCCGATCTGGCCGGTGGCCTGCGCGGTGTCGGGCGGCTGCCTGCTGGCGCCATCATGGAACCCGGAATCGATCAACACGAGCTGCCCCTTGGGGGCGGCCTGGTAAGTACGTCAGCCTCGACCCGATCTTTGCCGAACGTGTCGAGGAGGAAACGCACCGTGTCCAAGGCGGATGAGGAAGCCAGGCGGCGGGCCGAACGCGCGCAGACCGTCGCGCTCTGGCGCTATCAGCTGATCAGGGAGGCCGCCGATTCGTCGTTGACCACCCGGCAGCGGGGCAGGCTGGTCCGGCAGATCTCCGAGACCACCCACGAGGGCCCTTTCGGCGAGCCAATCGTGGTCTCGCGTGCCAGTCTGGACCGGTGGATCCGCGCCTGGCGCACCGACGGATTCGACGCGCTGGTGCCGCCGACCCGCAAGCCGACACCGCGCGTCCCGACCGAGATGCTCGAGCTCGGCGCCGCGCTGAAGCGGGAGAAGCCGGAACGGACCGCCGCGCAAATCGTCCGGATCCTGCGCCAGACCTCAGGCTGGTCACCGTCGGCGCGCATGCTGCTGCGTCACTTCGAGCGCCTGGAGTTGGTCACGCGCCCGGATGGGCAGCCGCCGCAGGCCTTCGGCCGGTTCGAGGCGCTGCGGCCGAACGAGATCTGGACCGGCGACGCCTTGCACGGGCCCAAGGTCGCCGGCCGCAAGACGTTCTTGTTCGCCTTCATCGACGATCACAGCCGGGCGATCGTCGGGCACCGGTGGGGGTACTTCGAGGACACCGTCCGACTGGCCGCGGCGCTGCGCCCGGCGCTGGCCGCCCGCGGCGTCCCGGAGTCGATCTATGTCGATAACGGGTCCGCCTTCGTTGACATCGCCTTGAAGCGGGCGGCTGCTCGGCTCGGCGTGAAGATCATCCACTCGGGTCCGGGACAGCCGGAGGGCAGAGGGAAGATCGAGAGGTTCTTGTGCGCCACGAGGCGCACGGTCGTATCCCCGGATCATCCGGGAGGAACTCGGAGGGAGGTTCCTGGGTCTGATGGCTTACCCAGCGCCGAAAGGCTTACGGGGACAAGAGCATGCCAGGAAACCAGAGATCGGGCCCAGCGTCAGGGGCGGTGCTCTGGGGGACCCGCGTGACATGGCGAAAGCTAAACGTGCCTGAATCCCAGTCTCCAGAAGATGGAAGTTCGCATCCGCCGGAAAGACGTCTGAAACCGGCGCCAGCCCTGCAGCGTGTTGGAACCATGCATCGTGCAACCTCCGGGGCCATGGAGCGATGCCCAGTGAGGGCATTTGTCCGGGTACGACCTCATCTGGCGAGTCGCGTACGACCTCACGTCCTGAGTTCGGCTGGGCTGATCATGCCACTTCTGAACCTCCCTTGATGGTGGTGAGCCGGTTCTTCAGTCGGTAGCTTGGCCCGTTAATGGAGACGACCTCGCAGTGGTGCAGGAGCCGATCCAAGATTGCGGTGGCCAGGACGTCGTCTCCGAACACGCTTCCCCACTCATCTGGGGGTGGCACATGTTCCTGTCGGAGGATTCCGCCTGTTAGCTGGGGCTCCGGGGTTCTTTCTCGTTTCTCTGATTCGTGAGGCGCTAGAGGCGTATGTTAGGCGCTGCCTTCATTCTTCCGGTGCGAGGAAGGTGTGCCGGTGGTGCGGTCTCGACTGCGGGTGCTGGAGGGCGGGGCGCTCCCGCTCGAGCCTCTGGCCAGTGACCCGATGGAGTATCAGGCGCGATGCGTCGAGGCGTTCGTGGCCTCGTGGACGGCTCGCGGGTTCAGCCCGGTGACCATCGAGAACGACACCGGGCTGCTGGAGCGGACCCTGGCCGCGCTGGGTCGTCCGGCTTGGGAGGTCACCCCGGAAGACATCGATCGCGTGGTCGGTGACCTGGCGGTGGCCGGTCGCGCGGCCTCGACGCGGCGTGAGTATGTGCAGATCTTCAAGGGCTTTCACCGGTTCCTGCAGGTGCGCAAAGCTGCCGAGATCGAGGCCGCTTTCGGGGTGCGGCTGGTCTGCCCGGTGGATGAGTTCAACGCCTCCCGGCATGTCGGCGATGACTCGCCGGCCGAGCTGCCGCCGCCGACGCCGGAGCGGGTGAGCGGCTTCTTCGACTTTCTCAAGGACCGGATCGCTACCGCCCGCAAGTACGCGCCGGCGGCGCGGGATTACGCGCTGTTTCGCACCCTGTATCACGTTGGGCTGCGGTCGGAGGAGGCCGCGCTGCTGGACCGGTCGGACGTGCACTTCACCCGGGGCCCGTTCGGCAAGCTGCATGTCCGCTTCGGCAAGGGCGCCCGCACCTCGGGGCCGCGGCCGCGGTGGGTGCCCATGCTGGACGGGCTGGACCTGGTGCTGCGCTGGTTTCTCAAGGACGTGCGCGGCCGTTTCCCCAATTCGCCGGTGCTGTTCGCTGACGAGTCCGGTGGGGCGCTGCATCGCGGCACGATCCGTAACCGGCTGCGCTATCTCATGCAGTTGGAGGGGCGGCCGCAGGCCGAGTGGTTCAGCCCGCATGCGCTGCGTCGGGCGTGTGCCACCCACAACTACGAGCGCGGCGTGGACCTGGTGGCCATCCAGCAGTTGCTTGGGCACTGGACGGTGAGCTCGACGATGCGGTATGTCCGGCCGTCGGCCACCTTCATTGAAGATGCCTATCGCCGGGCGGTGACCAGCACGCTGGGTGAGTTGACCGGACAGGGAGACCCGACTGCATGAAGATCAGGTGGAAACTGCGGATGGCCGCCGCGCAACGCGAGGTGTGGACCGGCGCTCAGCTGCGGCGGCTGCTGGCCGACAAGGCCGGGCTGGAGCTGTCGGCAGCGTCGGTGTCGGCACTGCTGACCAAGGAGCCCACGCAGGTGAAGCTGTCCACCCTGGCCGCGTTGTGCACCGCGCTGGAGTGCAGCCCCAACGACCTGTTCGAGGTGGACACCACCCCCGTCGAGCAACCAGTCCGGCCGCCACAGCCGGTAGCCGAGCCCAAGGCCGCCTCCAGCGGAGGCCGTTCCATGCCACCGCTGTGACCGAGCGCGGAGGACGGCGATGGGAAAACGGCAACGCGACTGCGTGGACTGTGGTGGCCCGGTCGGCATCATCGGCCGCCGGCACTGCTGCCGCTGCCTAAGGCAGCTCAATGAAGCGGCCGCCAAGGCGTCCTGTCCGGTCTGTGGCAAGCAGCGGGTGCTGCAGGCCGACACCGGCCGGTGCATCACGTGCTCGCGTGTCTGCACCGAGTGCGGGCATCCCGTCCGCTCGCCGAAGGCGACGCTGTGCCGGGACTGCACCCGCCAGGCTCGGCAGCGGGCGGCGCAACAACCGTGCCCGCGCTGCGGCCGCCCGGGCTATCTGCGCGAAGCCACCGGCTGGTGCGGGACCTGTTCACGTCCTCGCCAGGCGAAGGACCCGCCGCGCGTCTGCGACGACTGCGGTCAACTTCGCCCGCATGCCGGCCACGGACTGTGCTCGGCCTGCTGGCAGCGCCGCCTGGAACGGCCCTTCGTCGCCGGCGAGAACCTCATCGCCCGGCTGGCGGACCCGCCGCCCTGGCTCGGCGAGCTCATCGGCCACCTGGCCGCCGGTCACTCTCCGGCTCGGGCCTGCGTCCTGATCGGCCAGATGGGACGGCTACTGGACGACGAGCATCCCAACCATCCCCAAGCCCTGCTGGAACGGGCTCGCTTGCCCGGCCGCTCGATGGGGCCATTGGCCCGAGGGCTGGAGATCTTCTTCATCGAACGCGGGCTGGCACTGGCCACCGATCACGCCGAACGGCTGGCCTCTGAACGCCGTCGCCGCCGGATCGACGCCGTCCCTGAGCCCTTGCGGCCCGGGGCGGAGGCCTTCAACACCTTTCTGCTGCGCTCACGCGAGCGCGCCCGCCGGGCCGGGACGCTGCCCCGTGCCGACGTCACCCTCGACATCAAGCTGTCCACCGTGCGCGATCTGGCTCAGCACATCTGCGCGCGAGGGAAGCAGGACTGGGCCCTGGTCGAGGTGCACGATATCGAGACGTTCTTGGCTGCCCAGCCGAAGAACCGTCCTCGGCGGTTGCAGATCGCCCGGCAGTTCTTCCGCTTCGCCAAGAGCCACAAGATGATTCTCATCGATCCCACCAGCGGGCTGTCGGCGAAGGCGGCCAAGGGCTTCATCGGCAAGACTCTCACCCTCGACCAGCAGAGACGCCTCTTCCAAAGATGGATCACCGACCCGGCGGTCCACCCGCACGAGGCTCTGCTGGGCATCCTGTCTCTGTTGCACGGCGCCTCCAGCGCTGAGGTCCGCCACCTGCGCCTGGACGGCATCGATCCCGCCAACCGTGCCATCCGTCTCGGGCAACGCCCCCACCTCGTGCCCCTGGATCCGGTCAGCTGGAGCATCGTGCAGCGGTGCATGGCCCACCGCGAGACCCAGCGCACCAGCAACCCGCATCTGATGGTCACCAAGGGCACCAAAGCGGGCCGGAACCCGGCCTCCGTCGCTTATGTCAGCCACATCCTGGATCCGGCCGGCATCTCACCGCGGATGCTTCGCTCCACCCGCCTGATCGATCTGGTCAACATCATGGACGCCAAACTCGTCGCCGCGGCGTTCGGGATGACCCCCGAAGGCATCATGATCTATCTAGCCGACCACGTCGTCGATGGCCGGCTGCCCAGGCCGCCCAACAGCGAGACCTGTGGGCATCACAGCTCAAGCACTGACGGACAGGCTTCGGGCCGACCATAGGTCAGAACACGCAACAGTCCATCGCGGAGCTGATCGATGACGTCATCCTCGACAGCCAGGGACGCCTCGATCTCGTGGTCGTCCAGCCCCAACGCATCCAGGCTGTCGGCAGCCACCTTGACGCGCAGTAGCCTCTCACGGAGCGTCACCTCTTCAACGACGCCATAAGCGGTGCCCTGACCTGCGGTGACCAGGCAATAGGTGTCCATCCCAAGCTCAATGTCCTGCTCATCAGGCTCGAACAGACCACACATGAACAGCAACACCATGCCAGCGCCGTCTTCACCCTCGGCGACACCCACCGTCAAGCAATCGTCGGCTTCTTCCTCGACGCCCGCAACCCGGGCAGTGAACCTGATCGTCATGACCAGGAGCGTAACGACCATGACCGACAACGCCGCCCACGCTCACCAGGCATCCCCGGACAGGAACCCGTGCTGCTTCGGCAGCACCTCGCACATATTCGCGCGAACATGTGCGCTTTGCTGAAGGCTTTGTTGCTGGTCAGCAAGATCGTCCCGGTTTCATACCTTTTCGAGATGACTTGGAAGACCAGGTTGGCTTCGTCCCTTTCCAGGGGCAGGTAGCCCACCTCGTCCAGGACCAGGACGTTGGGGCGGGTGTAGGTCTTCAGCTTGGCGGCCAGACGGCCGATGGCGTTGGCCTCTTTGAGCTGGCGGACCATGTCGTCCAGCGTGGTGAAGTAGATGGAGAAGCCGGCCTTGCAGGCCGCGACGGCCAGGCCGACGGCGAGCATGGTCTTGCCCACCCCAGGCGGCCCCAGGAAGGCGGCGTTGGCCTTGGCCTCGATGAACGACAGCGCGGCCAGGTCCTTGATCTTGCGCGGGTCGAGGTCGGGCTGGAAAGAGAAGTCGAACTCGGTGATCTCCTTGTGGTGGGGCAGCTTCGACAACCTGAGCGCGGCGCGGAAGCGGCGACCGTCGCGGACGCCGTGTTCTTCTTCCAGGATCAGGTCCAGGAAGTCGAGGTAGCCCATCTTGTCGGCGTTGGCGCGGGCGATGAGCTGGTCGACGCTGGCGGCCAGGTGGGGCAACCCGAGCCGGGTGGCGTGCGCTTTGATGCGGTTGGTGACCAGCTGCGACATCAGTTCAGTCCTTCGGTGATCGGGGTGGAGTTCAGGCCCGCGGCCAGGTCGTAGGCGGCCAGCGGGCGCCGGGCGACGGGGATCTGCGCGGCGGCTGAGCGTTTCAGCAGCGCGGCCAGGCCATCCGCGTCCTGGTCGACGGGCTGGTCGACGGGCTGGTCGACGGGCTGGTCGGTGGCGAGGCTGGAGGGGACGGGACCGCTGGTCGTGGCGCGGGTGTGTCCGTCGGGCAGGCCGTCCCAGTGCTTGGGGTCGACGACCCACGTGCCGGAGACGGTGGCGCGCTGGTGGATGGCCAGCAGAGCGTCTGCGGCGCTGAGGGCGGCCGGGTCGCAGATGGTCACCTCGCTACCGGTGACGCGGAGCTCCACCTGCTGGCCGGCGCGCACCCGGCGGGCGGGAACGGAATACAGACAGCCGTCGAAGGAGATCAAGCAGTCCTTGCCGACCCGCCGCAGATGCCGCTCGGCCACCAGATAGGAGCTGGCGGGCAGGGCTGCGAGTGCATCATGATCGCGGGCGGCGCGCGTTGCGATGACCTCGCCATGGGTGCGGTGCACCGTGCCACGCCGGATCGGCACCCAGGCGGCGAAAGCGGCGTCCAGTTCGCCGATCGAGGTGAAGCTCCGTCCGGCCAGTACGTGATCGCGCAGGATGTCGACCTGCCGCTCGACGCGGCCCTTCCCGGTGGGCCGGTGAGCGGCCAGCACATCGATGTCGAAACCGTAGTGCCCGGCAAACGCCACCGCTTCGGGATGCAGCGGGACCGCTTTGCCCGGGGCGACGTGCTGACGGACGACGGTCTTGGTCCGGTCGTAAACGATCACGCCTGGGACGCCGCCGAAGTGGTCAAACGCGCGCCGGTGGCACTCCCAGAAGGTGGCCAGGTCCATGCTGGTGGTGAAGCAGCAGAACGGGTCGCGTGAGTAGGACAGCACCATATGGAAGGAGTAGACCTTCGCGATGCCCATGTGGGCCAGGATGCCGCCCTCGTCGCCCCAGTCGACCTGAGCTTGGGCGCCGGCGGTCACCTCGAAGCGACGGTGCAGCCCGGCCAGGTCGTCGAGGCTCAGCCCGAGCTCGGCCCGGATACGGGGTCGGGCCTCGGCACAGAACATCTTGATCCGCTGGTAGTGACCGTTCCAGCCGTACTCGGCCTGGAGCCGTTCGTGGATCACCGACGCTTTCAGCCCGATGTCGGCCCGCAGCCAGCTCTCCACCACGCCTTCCAGCGGCTCGAGCTTGCGCGGCTGGGTCCCCTTGCGTGACGGCGCTGAGGGCGGGACCGCACCCTCAGCCTGCAGATACTTCTTAACGGTCTTCCAGTCGTGCCCGGTCTCCCGAGCTATCGCGGCGATACTCACGCCCGCTTCATGCAGGGCGCGGAAGCGACGGATATTCATCCAATCCCTCGAATCCAGGATCATTGAGCGTGGTCATCCTTCGATCTCGTCTGCTTGCCGGCTGACAGATCGAAGGATGATCACTAACTCAGCTCGAACACGTCAATGACATGCCGACCCTCTGGACGTGAGGTCGTACCCCGTTCGGGAGATGAGGTCGTACGCGGACAGCATTGAAGGAGACGAACGGGACGCCTAAATCACGCTGATTCGTACGACCGTGACGAACGTGGGATCGCCTACGGGACGCGAGTCCTAGGGCGACGGAGGCCTCGTAGTAGTCGGCGGAGTCACGCCCGTCCGAGGAGTCCGGGAGAGCCGGAATCAGGGCGAAGGGGGCCAGGTGATCGGACACCTCAGGAGCGGGAGGTATGCGTAATGCAGAGCGCCGAAACGGTGCTGGGTGTCCTGCGTGAGCGCGGCAGGTGTGGCCTGCCGTTGGAAGAGCTGTATCGGCAGATGTTCAATCCGCAGTTGTATCTGCTGGCCTACGGCCGCATCTACGCCAACAAGGGGTCGATGACGCCGGGGTCAACGCTAGAGACCGCGGACGGCATGTCGTTGAAGAAGATCGAGCGGATCGTCACCGAGATGCGTCACGAGCGCTATCGGTTCCGCCCGGTCCGCAGGGTGCACATTCCGAAGAAGAACGGGAAGACGCGCCCGCTGGGCATGCCGACCTGGTCGGACAAGCTCGTCGGCGAAGTGGTCCGCCTGCTCCTTGAGGCGTATTACGAGCCGACGTTCTCCGATCGGTCCCACGGGTTCCGGCCCGGTCGGGGCTGCCATACCGCGTTGCGGGAGGTGGCCCACACCTGGCTGGGGACGGCTTGGTTCGTCGAGGGAGATATCGCCGACTGCTTCGGGTCTTTCGATCATGATGTGATGGTCGGGATTCTGTCGGAGAAGATCCACGACAACCGGTTCCTGCGGCTGCTGCGCAACATGCTGACAGCCGGATACCTGGAGGACTGGCGGTGGGGAGCCACGCTGAGCGGGGTTCCCCAGGGCGGGATCGCATCACCCGTCCTTTCGAACATCTACCTGAGCAAGCTGGATGAGTTCGTCGAGAAGACCCTCATCCCGGAATACACCCGAGGCAGACTCCGGACCAAGAACCCGGAGTACCGCGCGGTGGAGCGGGAGATCGTCAAAGCCCGCCGCAAGGGCGACCGCCCTGAGGTTCGGTCGCTCTATCGGCGGCTACACAGCCTTCCCAGTCAGGACCCCCGGGACCCGGATTACCGCAGGCTGCGCTACTGCCGCTACGCCGACGACACCTTGCTCGGGTTCGCCGGACCCAAGGCCGAAGCCGAGGAGATCAAGCGACGCCTGACCGGGTTCCTGCGTGATGACCTCAAGCTGGAGCTCTCACCGGACAAAACTCTGATCATCCACGCTCGCACCCAGCGGGCCAAGTTCCTCGGCTACGAGATCTCGGTCGCGGGAAGTGACCGCAGAACGAGAAGACCGGGAGGGACCGACAAGCGCAACCGTCGCTCTCTCAACGGCATGATCGTCCTGCGGATCCCCGCCTCCGTGGTCAAGGCCAAGTCCGTCCCGTACTTATCGCGCGGGAAACCCGCGTGCCGGAACTCCATGGTCAACGAGAGCGACTACAACATCGTCGCTCGCTATGGAGCCGAGTACCGGGGCATCGTCCAGTACTACCTTCTCGCCAGCGACGTCTTCCGGCTCCACCGGCTCCGGTGGGTCATGGAGACCTCGATGCTCAAGACCCTGGCCAGCAAGCACCGCTCGACGGTGACCAAGATGGCGGCCCTTCACAAGGCCAAGATCCTGACGCCGCACGGGCCGCGCACGCGATTCGAGGCGAGTATCGAGCGCGACGGCAAGAAGGCGCTGGTCGCCTGGTTTGGCGGCATTCCGCTGAAACGGCAGAAGAACGCGGTCCTCACCGACCGCCAGCACACCGGGCCCGCCTACCCCAACCGGCAGCTGGTCACCCGGCTGCTCAATGGGAGGTGCGAGCTCTGCGGACGCACGGACGGCATCCAAGTCCACCACATCCGCCGACTCGCCGACCTCGGCGGCCCTGGTCAGCCGCAGCCCGCATGGGCACAGGTCATGGCGAAGATCCGCCGCAAAGCGCTCATCGTTTGCGGCGACTGCCACGACCAGATCCACGGGCACCCTGCATCACCGCTCACGCAGTAGATCGCTGGAGAGCCGGGTACTCGGAAACGGGTCCGCCCGGTTCGGAGGGAGGCCGAACGGAAAAGGACCAGCCCACACGGGGCTGGCACCTCGCCATTCGGCCGACCCTACCCGCTCCGTCCGGCAGCAGTTCCTCGTGGAGATCGCCGCGGACGGGCAGACCAGCGGCACCAAGGTGTCCGACCTGGGCCAGCTGAACCGGCTGTTCACCGCCTGGGTGGAGACCGTCTATCACCGGCGGGTGCACTCCGAGACCGGCCAAGAGCCGCTGGAGCGGTGGATGGCAGGGGCGCCGTTCCCGTCCCCGACCCCGGCGCAGCTGGCCGAGGGTTCCCTACACCCTGAGCGGGGTGGACTATCTGCTGCACCGGCTGGGCTGGAGCTGGCAAGTGCCCACGCGGCGAGCGGCCGCGTCCAAGATCGTGGTGTATGAGATTCGACCACTCTGCGATCTAAATCCTATTTAAGCAGCAATAGCATCATTAGTCACATTGACGTCACCAGCGTCTTCTTTCGCCTTTCTCTCGGCGGCCTTACGGCACTCGGCGAGGATTTCCAGGCCGAGGTAGCGCCGACCTTCGGTCCACTCATCGTGCTGCTCTGCCAGCACCGCACCCACCAGCCGGATGATGGCATCGCGGTGCGGGAAGATACCGACCACGTCGGTGCGGCGGCGGATCTCCTTGTTCAGCCGCTCTTTTAACCGGCCCTGGCCTTCAGGGCAAGGCAGTGGAGGAGGTCGCGGTTCAGCGCTCGAGGCGGGAAATGTGGTCGGTGAGTGCATCGGCGACGCGGGCGTGGCGGGCCGCCTCGCTGTCCCAACCGCGATTGCCGGCGTCGGCCTGGAGTGCTTGAACATCGGTGAGCTGGCTGCGCAGGGCGTCAGTGAACTAGGGGCCGGTCACGAAGTTGTCGCAGGTTTCGCAGATGTTGGCGTAGGGGCAGGCGCCTGCGGCTTCGTGTCGGGAGCAGTAGCCATGAGCGACGCGGGTTTTGAGCATCTCGTTGTTCAGCCAGGTCACCTTGTCCGGGACGATCGGCTTGCCGGCCGGGGTCAGGGTGAATTGGCGGCGCATCTTGCCCATCGCCTCGTCGTAGGCGGTGCGCAGCGTCGGGGAGGCCAAGGTCGCGTAGCGAATGGTCATCTGCGGGGTGACGTGCCCGAGCAGAGCCATCAGTGCCTGCAGGCTCATCCCGGCGTTGGCCAGGCTGGTGGCCCAGGTGTGGCGGAGCTGATGTGGGGTGACGACGAGCACGTCGCCGTCGGGCGCGCGGAGCCCGGCCAGTTCGGCGGCGGCGAGCAGGCCGTTGCGCAGCCGGGTCGCGCCGAGTCTGCGGCCGTGCTGGGTGAAGAGGAAGTCGGTCGGTGTTCCGGTGCGTGGATGCGGCAGCGGTCGGTGAACGCCGCGCAGCGTGGCCCATTCATCCAGCGCGGCGAGGGTGTCGGCGTCCAGGGGGACCATGCGTTCGGTGGCGAGCTTGCCGAGCGGGACTTTCAGCCAGGTCCCGGTGGGACCGTAGTCGATGATGCTGCCGATCTCCAGGTCGAGCAGCTCGCCGACGCGCAGCCCAGCACCGCGAAGAACGGGCAGGGCCAAGCGGGCGAAATCGTCGTCCAGGCGGGCGACGGCATTCATCAGGGCGGCATCGATGTCGGGCGGCAGCGCCCGGGGCAGCGGCTGGTCGAGTTTGGGGATGTCGGCGGCGAAGATCAGACGGCGCGTGGGTGCTTCGGCCCAGCCCCAGGCGGCGATGTCGTCGAGCATGTTGCGCAGGCTGAGTGCCGCTGCTTGGGCGACTGCTGCTGAGACGGTCCGGCCTGCCCCGGCCGCGGCGCGCCGGCCGCGCCATGGCCGGGTGCGGTTGAAGATGAGGTAGCCCTCGATGTGGTGCCGCTCGAGCTGGCGCAGCGAGGTCACGTCGGGATGACGGTCGGTGAGGTATTCGGCGAACGGCAGCAGGTCGTTGATCAGGCTTTCCACCGATCGGGGTCGCAGGACCGCGGCGCGGGTGCCGACGTAGCGCAGCAGCACCTGGCGGACCTGGTCGGCCATCGGCACCTGGGCGAAACGCTGCTCCAGGGTGCGCGCCCAGGGCCGTCGTCGGGGCGGTGTGTCGATCATGCGGGACTCGAACAAGATCTGACGGACGCCGGCGATCCGGTTGCGGTAAGCGCGGCGCGAGCTTGCTGGGATGGTCATGGTCGAGGCGATCGCGGCGTCGAAGGCGTCCACCGACTCGCTGGTCACCTCGGCGACCACGCCGCCGTGCCAGGCCAGCAGCACGGCCAGGCACTCGCCGAGCACCGTCTCCACCCACTCAGCCGTCCAACCGAGCCGCAGCCCGGCCTGCCTGACCGTGGCGAAGCCGTCGAGATCGCGAGCCTGGATGGCGTCGGCCAGCCCGGTCAAGTGCTTGGTCCCGGCCAGCTCCAGGTCCAGCCGCAGACGGCCGGTCCCGATCGCGTAGCAGATCAGCGGCCAGGCGCCGGTTCGTTTGAGCTCGAGGTGGCGCTCTGCGGCTGGACCGGCCATCCAGATATCCAGATCGGGGTGACGTGCCAGGAACGCGCGGGCGATTCGGATGCGATCGCGCACCGCCCTCCGACCCAGCCCCAGGACGGCGACGTGGGCCAGGTAGTCCTTCAGCAGACTGTGCTCGGCGGAGGCTTGGCGAGCGAGGGCGGTCATCGCGAGCCACCTGCGCTCTGGCGGAAGCGGGCGGCGGCGTACTCGGCTGCCAACTGCTCGACCGACAGGTGGACGTAAGCGGCGGTGGTCTCCGGGTTGGCGTGGCCCATCAGCTCGCGCAATGCCAGCAGGTCGATGCCGGCCGCGGCCAACTCGGTGCCGTAGGTGTGCCGCAGCCGGTGCGGGCGCACCCGCAGCGCGCCCGAGAGTTGCCGATGACGGCGAAACAGGCTGCGCAACCCGGCCTCACTCACCGGCGCGCCCGCCGTCGGGCCCCGCAGCACCACGAAACACTCGGCCGTCCCCAACCGCGGCGGGCGTTCCAGGCGCAGATAGGCCGCCAGTTCGGCGAAGAACGCCGCGTCGACCGGGACCACGCGTTCCTTGTTCCCCTTCCCGATCACGCGCAGCCGTCGTGCGCCCATGTCGACATCGGCCAGCTTCAGCCCGCGGACCTCGGCCGAGCGCAGCCCGCCCAGCAGCATCGCCAACACCATCGCGCGATCGCGGTGCGTGCCCAAGCTCGACAGGAACGCCTCAACATCGCCGCTCGGCAGCGACTCCGGCAGGCGGCGGGGCTGCCGCACCAGACGGCCACCTCCGCGAGCTCGCCCGGGCCCCAGATGTCCCAGCAGCCCGCGGGCCTGTGGCCGCAGCCCCTGCCCCCGCCGGGGCGCGGGAACCGGGTTGCCTGCACGGACTCCGGTCATGACCTGATATTCAAAAAACGCCCGGACCGCCGCGACGCGACGGTTGATCGTGGAGGGGGCCGCGCTGCGTCGCGCCAACCGCACCACCTTCCCGCCGCTGTCACGACGGACGCCCTGCCAATCCATCCAGGCGAAGACGTCCGTTGCGGTCACCGCGTCAACGGTGAGCGGCTGCTCGATGAGGAAGCGGGCGAAGTTCACCAGGTCGAACGCATAGGCCCGGATCGTGGCCAGACTGAACGCCCGCGCGGCCAGGTGCGCCAAGAAGGCGTTCGTTGCCTCGATACCGTCCCAAGCGCCAGCCAGCCGATGCTCCCCGTCGAGTAGTCGCGCGTGAACCGTCATGACCTGGCCCCATCTGTCGGTCCTCACCCGGCAGGATCCACCCCCTGCGAGATCGCCGGGGCCGAATTCCAGTAACAGCCCAGATCAGGCCGCTGGAAGGCCGGTTAACAGATAGGGGGTTGTTGGACCAGATCTGCCGCCACACCGCCTTGGGATAGACGGCGAAAGCCAGAATGTCCTCGCGCGCCTCATCCAGATGCTCGGCCGCCTTGGGATATTTGTCCTCCAGCGCTTGGACGACCTGGCGGTGTTGCGCCCGCACCGAGGCGGCGTCGGGCTGCTCGAAGACGGTGCGGAGCATGGTCGACACCCATGGCTGAGCCGCCTTCGGGACACAGGTCGCGAGATTTCGGGCGTAGTGGAGCCGTCAAGAAATAAGGCGTTGCTTTTCGATCTTGAGCTCGTTGACTTGGTATGGGCATACCGAGCGAGGTCCGCGATCAGCTCGTCTCGCGGTTCAGGGTGCTGTTTCCGCATTTGAACGAGCGGCAGCGGCGTCTGGTTATGGGGCAGGAGGCTCGGCTGCTTGGACATGGTGGGGTGCGGACGGTGGCGGTGGTGGCCGGGGTGTCCGAAACTACGGTCCGCGCCGGGGTGTTCGAGTTGGAGGCCGGCGAGGATCCGCTGCCGGACGGCCGTGTCCGTCGTCGTGGTGGAGGTCGCAAGGCCGCCGAAGCTCAGGACCCGGATCTGGTGCCAACACTGCTGGCGCTGGTGGAGCCGGATGAGCGCGGGGATCCGATGTCGCCGCTGCGCTGGACCACCAAGTCGCTGCGCGATCTGGCCCAGGAGCTGACCGGGCAGGGCCATCCAGTCTCGGCGCCGACGGTGGGCCGGCTGTTGAAGAAACAAGGCTTCAGTCTGCAGGCCAATGCCAAGACGCTGGAAGGCAAGCAGCATCCGGACCGGGACGCGCAGTTCCATTACATCAACGAGCAGGTCAAGGCCCATCAGGCGGACGGCGAGCCGGTGATCAGCGTGGACACGAAGAAGAAGGAGCATCTGGGCGATCTGCCGAACGCCGGCCGGCAGTGGCGGCCCCAGGGCGATCCGGTTCGGGTCGAGGACCACAGCTTCTTCTTCACCGGCCCGGACGTGCCGCACGCGATCCCGTACGGGATCTACGACTTGGTCAACGACACGGGCTGGGTGAACGTCGGCATCGATCACGACACCTCGGCGTTCGCGGTGGAATCGATCCGGCGCTGGTGGCGCGGCCGCGGCAGCCTGGACTACCCGAACGCGAACCGGTTGCTGATCACGGCGGACTGCGGGGGCTCCAACAGCTATCGCTACCGGTTATGGAAGGCCGAGCTGGCCGACTTCGCCGCTGAGACCGGGCTGGCGGTGACCGTCTGCCACTTTCCGCCCGGCACCAGCAAGTGGAACAAGATAGAGCACCGGCTGTTCTCGCACATCACCATGAACTGGCGCGGCAGGCCCCTGACCAGCCACGAGGTCGTGGTCAACAGCATCGCCGCGACCCGCACCCGCACCGGGCTGACCGTCGCGGCCGAACTGGATACCAACGCCTACCCGCTGGGCGTGTCGGTGTCCGCCGAGCGGATGAGCATGCTGCCGATCGTCCCGCATACCGAGCGCGGCGCCTGGAACTACACAATCGGCCCGGCAGACGGCAACCCGCACCTGCCCCCATGCGACGACCGGGCGCGCATCCGATCCGAAAGCCTGCACGCTCTGGCCGATCCCCGGCTGACCGGGATGAGCCGAGAGGAGCTGAACGAGCTGGCCGCATCCCTGGCTCCGGGCCAGGCGGCCCTGGCCGAGCAGCGCAACTTCGAAATCCGTGGTGGCCCACGCCGACAGGCCAAGGCCAACCACGGACGCCCCCTGCTCACCGACGCCGACAAGGTCCTGATCGCCATCGTTTATCTCCGCCAGATCTGCTCCCAGCGCGTCCTGTCGGAGATGCTCGAGATCAGCCAGCCCCCGATCGGTCAGGCGGTCACCAAGACCGGCAAGCTACTGGCCGCCCGCAAACTCAAGATCGACCCCACCGTGCTGCGCTTCACCAGCGCCGGTGCGCTCCGCGACTTCCTGGACAGCAACACCGTCCCGACACGACCGAACCGACTGGCGCTGCTCGGAGATCCGGCACTGACCGGGATGAGCCGCCCGGAACTGGCCGCACTGATCGAGCGGCTGTCGCTGCGGCAGGCCGCCGAGGCCGAGCAGCGCAAGCATCGCCAGCGCGGCGGTGACCGGCAGGCCGGCGCCCGCGGAGGCATCTTCCAGGAGAAAATCACCGACGCCGAGCGCGTCCTGGCCGTCATCCTCGGCATGCGCAAAGTCTGCACCTGGGAGGTCGTAGCCGAACTGTTTCAAGTGAGCCGGCGAACGATCGGCAACGCCAAGATCTGGGTCCGCCCGCTGCTGGAGGAGACCGGCTACACCGTCACCCGATCCGCAACCCGATACTCCAGCGCCGACGCGCTCCTGAACGCCATCACACCGCACGACGACATCCCACGTGTCACAGAATCGACACCTTGATTCTTTACGGCTCCAGTGAGCGCGACACCTCTGCCAGGAGGTGCCGGGCAGGGTGGAGCCGATCGCATCGCGCAGCCCGGCATGACAGTCGGAGATCACCAAGGCAACGCCGGACAGGCCGCGGGCGACCAGACCACGCAGGAACGCCAGCCAACCCCCCCGTCCTCGGATGAGACCACGTCGATGCCGAGGATCTCGCGGTGCCCGTCGACATTGACGCCGGTCGCCACCAAGGCGTGCACGTTGACCGTCCGTCCGCCCTCACGCACCTTCTGTGTCAGCGCGTCGATCCACACGAACGTGTACGGCCCGGCGTCCAACGGCCGGTTGCGGAACTCGCTCACCATCTGATCCAGCTCCCGGGCCATCACACTGACCTGCGACTTGGACAGCTTGGTCACCCCAAGCTGCTCGGCCAGCCTCTCCACCCGCCGGGTCGAGACACCCAGCAGATACGAGGTCGCCACCACTGAGGCCAGAGCCCGCTCGGCCCGCCGCTGCCGCTCCAGCAGCCACTCCGGGTAGTACGTGCCGGTCCGCAGCTTCGGGATGGCCAACTCGACGGTGTGGCTGTTGCTTTTTGAAAACGATCTTTCGGAGTTGCGGGTTCGGCGATCTTCGTGATCATTGGATGAGTGGGTGGCGAGAGGTTTCCAACGGGTTGATCGGGATCAGCAGTTTCTGCTTCCGGTGGATATGCGCGAATGGCTTCCCGACGATCATGTGGTCTGGGTGCTGCTCGAGGTGGTCGAACATCTGGACGTCACCGCGCTGGAGGCTCGGTATGTTCAGGGCGGTCCGGGCCGCCGCGCTTATGATCCTCGGATGCTGCTGGCGCTGCTGATCTATGCGTACTCGGCCGGGGTGCGCTCATCGCGGCAGATCGAGCGGTCGTGCCGGACGGATGTAGCGATGCGGGTGATCTGCGGGCTGCAGGTGCCTGATCACACGGTGATCGCTCGGTTCCGGCAGCGGCATCAAGACGCGATGCGGGATCTGTTCACTCAGGTGCTGTTGATCTGCGCGAAGGCCGGATTGGGGCGACTCGGGGTCATCGCTGTGGACGGCACGAAGATCGCCGCGAACGCGGCGAAGAAGGCCAGCTGTCGTCGGCAGTGGCTGCAGCAGCAGGTCGATGAGATCCTCACACGGGCCGCGGCGGAGGACGCGGCCGAGGACGCCGCGCTTGGGGCAGGTGATCGTGGTGAGGAGACGCCGCGGCAGATGCGGGCTCGGCATGATCGGGAAGAACGGATCAAGCGAGCGCTGACTGAGGTGATTGCCGAGGAGGCCGAGCGTGGCCTGGATGCCGAGTCCGCGGTCGCCAAGGAACACGCCTTCCTGGAGGCGACCCGGGCCGGCCGCAATGACGTGGGGTCTCGCCCGGTGGGAGCCGACCCCGTGGCGATCGCCGAAGCGCGGCTGCAAGCAGCCCGAGACCGGCTGGCCCAGGAGATCGCGACCAAACGCGAGCGGATCGCCGTAGTGCGCGAACAGATCCGGCGGTTCGAGGCCGGCCAGGGCCCCAAGCCGCATCTCGGGCCATTCAGCTTCGATGAGAATCGCGGCCAGCAGGTGGCCCGCGCCAAACGGTGGGTGGCGCGGGCCGAGCGGGAACTGGCCACCGCCCAAGCGCGTAAGGCCGCACCTCCCAACGAGGGCGCCCAAGCCGATCTGTCGCCCGTGCCGGGAGGGGGTAGGCACGGGCCGCGCGGCATCACCGCCAAGACCGAGCGCCCGGTCGCCCGGCGCAATGTCACCGATCCCGACAGCAGGCTGATGCACGACAGCAACGGAGGCACCGTGCAGGGCTATAACGCCCAACTCGCGGTAGCAGACGACGGTCTGATCCTCACCGCTCACGTCGTCCAAGACCTCAACGACCGACGGCAACTGCGGCCGATGAGCCGGGCGGCGCTTCGCGCGGCATTGCTGGTCCACCAAGCCCGCTGCCTGCGCCGATGCCCGACGCTGAGCGGATGCTGCATCACAGCAGCAGCGCCGCAGGCCGATGGCGACCCGCGCGGCTGCGCCGACCTGGGCTGTCCCTGCCTGGCCGACTGGATCGGCCCTCTGCTGTTCGACGCCGGCTACTGGACCCAAGACAACCTGACGATCCCCGGTCCAGATCGGCTCATCGCGCCCGGGAAGAGCTCTGACCTGCCCCCGATCGGTCAGGACCACGACCCTCCGTCCCCAGACGCCGATCCGGCCACCCTCATGATCAACCGATTGGTAACAGAGGAAGGTGCCGCGCTCTACAAACGGCGCGGTGCCACCGTCGAACCAGTCAACGGCCATCTCAAGGACCGCACCGCCTTGCGACGCTTCGCCCGCCGCGGCCTGACGGCCTGCCAAGCCGAGCTCACCTTCGCCTCCATGGTCCTCAATCTTGGCAAGTTCTGCCGGCTGGCCTCACCTCAGCGCACAGCCGCCCTGACCGGCTGAAAGCTGCGGCCCTGATCGGCAGGGCCCTGGACCCGACACCTCAATGGCCCGAACGTCCGTGAATCACCCGCTTGCAAAAATGCAACAGCCACGGTCCCCGCCCGGGTGTCCCACTCGCGCCGCCGATAACCGTTACGCGAGTTGGTGCGCTGGTCGGACACCTCCCCGTAGCCGGCGCCGCAGCGCTGCTCGACCTCGGCGTCCATCATCATCTGCGCCATCCGCACGACCATCTCGCGCAGCACATCGGGCGAGGCCTGCGCCAGGGTCTCGTCGAACCACTCATCCTGAGCAGGCAGAATGTCCATAGCGGCCACTTCTCGTTCTCCTTCTTATGCCTTCGACAGCTGTGAAGGATCGCGGAGTGGCCGCCCTCATGTCACATCGATCTTCCCTCACGGGCATCAAGGTGACGAGTAGGTTCAAACCCGTACACCACTCCCGTGGACGCTAACCGGCGCGCGCGGCCGAGCGTGACGAGGCGGGGATCGCCGCTTGGCGCAGCGATGTCTGGCCGGAGGGAAAAGGGCCGCGGCGAACCTGGACGCCTGGCTCTGTTGGCAAGACGAGGCCGGTCAAGGCCTGAGACCACCCAAGGGCCGCAGCTGGGGGCGGCGCGGAGTGACGCCGGTGGCGACGGTGTCCGGTGGCGGGTCGGGAACGGTGATGATCGCCGGGCTGATCGCCACCAAGCCCGGGCACCTGCCGCGGCTGATCTATCGGATCCGGCTGCGCAGGGGACGTAAAGGTGAGCGCAAGTCCTTCTCCGAGGCCGACTACATCGCTCTGCTGGATGCCGCCCACCAGCAGCTGGGCGGCCCCATCGTGCTCGTCTGGGACAACTTGAACACCCACATCAGCGCGCGGATGCGCGCGCTGGTCGAGCGTCGTGCCTGGCTGACGGTCATTCAGCTGCCCGCTTATGCGCCCGAGCTCAACCCGGTCGAGGGCGTGTGGGCCCACCTGAAGCGCTCCCTGGCCAACCTGGCCAAGAAGACCCTGAACGAACTCGCCCGGCTGATCAAGACCCGGCTGAAGAAGATGCAGTACAGACCCCAGCTGATCAGCGGCTTCATCGCCAAGACCGGCCTCGACACCAAACCGCCGTAACCCCCGCCTTTAAAGCTCTCTAGGCAGCCATCTCCATGAACCGTAAATCACGCAGCCCGCAGGAGTTCCGTATGGTGAAAATATGTTCTTCGAACCCCCGCCAGCTCAGGAAGAATCGACTCGCCCACCCAAGCCTGGATTGCCGGCTTGGTCCGCTCCGCCGGCGGACGAGATGGGCGCGGTGATGGTCAGCGGACTGGCGCTGGCCCGCACCCCAAATGCCGCCATCACCTTGCCAACGATCCAGGCATTCAGCATCGGCTGCCTGATAAACGTGGACATCGTCACGAGGCGACAAACTCTGTCCCCCGACGACTTCCAGGCCCTCCAGCTCTCTGTGTTTCCTCATATGATCACTGGCATGAGGGCCGATCAGCCGTTACCGGACCAACTACTACGGTTCGGTGTTCGCTTCGCGGATGGAGCCAAGGCCACCACCGTCGGACAACGTCTGGACAGAACACAACTCCCGCAGGATCCGCCACCAGGTCCGCAACTTTCCATGCTGTTCCCTGGCATGTCCATGCGCAGCGGTGACGAGGACGCAGGTGTCATGACCATGGGGCTGTGGCTTTGGCCCTCGCCGCCCCAGGAGAGCTTCGAACTCGCTGTGGAGTGGCCCATCGGCGGTATCGAGCTGAGCATCGTCGAACTCGATGGCGCCGCCATCGCTGCCGCCGCACAGCAGGTGGTCCCGTACTGGCCGGAATCCCCGCAGGACGGGTAAAACCCCGACCAACCGTGATTACGCAAGAGTCCGTGTTTGTAAGTCCGCGATCATAACTCAGTCCTACTGACGGTGATGGTTCAAAGAAACCTCTGAACAGGCAACCTCAGCGACAAGACGCACATCAAGCCGCCAACCCGCACACCAAGACCCCACCAGCTCACGCTGCCGGGGTCTTCTCACATCGCCACATCCTCGCCTTGGACGTCGCGTTCATCCTCATCTTGAGTGTCCGGGAACACCCCGCCATGCCCGAGCAACCGGGCCTCCTGCGCCAGTACCAGGCGCCGCTGACGCTCGTTCAGGTGCGGTAACAGCACCTCGAGTTTCCGCTCGAGCTGGTCGCGAACGTCGCTGGAGATGGCCATACCACTCCAACGAGCCCAAGATCAGAAAGCAACGCCTTATTTCTTGGCGGCTCCACCTGCTGCGCGCGTCGTTCCGGTATGCCGCCCGCCAGCACTGGGATGCCATCGCCAAGGCGCTCAAGCCGGTCTACACCGCGCCCACGGAGGCCGCCGCGCTGGAGCGCTTCTTCGAGTTCGCCGAGGCCCTGGGGCGGTAAGTACCCGGCGATCGTGAAGCTGTGGGAGGACGCCTGGGCCGAGTTCGTGCCCTTCCTCAACTTCGACACCGAGATCCGACGCGTCATCTGCTCGACCAACGCCATCGAGTCGGTCAACGCGCGGATCCGGCGGGCGGTCAAGGCTCGCGGGCATTTTCCGAACGAGCAGGCCGCGCTCAAGTGCGTCTACATGGCGATCATGAGCCTGGACCCGACCGGCAAGGGCCGCAAACGCTGGATCACCCGCTGGAAAGCCGCCCTGAACGCCTTCGCCATCACCTTCGAAGGCCGTCTGACCCCGACCACCCGCTAATCAAACAAGATCGAGATACACCACTGACTGGACACACCTTAGAGCCTGAAGCAGCGCTGGTATGACAGGCCAGCCCGGGGCTGCCTGTCGGCCATGAGAAGCACCGAATCGCCTATCTGTACTTCGGCGTGGATCAGCGATCCGGAAAGCATCGGGGTGCGGGCCTCGGTGCGTTCCTTGCCGTCAAAGACGTCTTCGATGAACGCGATGAGGTCGGCTGCGCCATCGACGATGGCGAAGGGGTTGATCGAACGCTCCCCCTGGCGGTAGGTCAGAACCAGCGCGAATGACCGGCATGGCTATCCTTTCTCGTTGTCTGTGATCGCCACCGCAAAACTCAATGAGGAAGGACAGCCTCCTGGGGCTGTCGCCTTGGATCGCAGGCCAGCACATCACGCAGGTGCTGGTCCCTTATCGGTGAACCCACCCCGGCCATGCGGCGGGGTTGAGATAGGTCCGGTCGCTGACGATGCGCTCGTCCGCGTCAAAGGTGAGGATCGCGCACCAGTGCGTCTCCCACAACGTTCCGGTATTCGGGTCTGTGCCGGTCAAGGTGGCCTCCACGATCACCTGGTCGCCCGCGGGGATCATGTTCACGATGTGGCCGCGGCGGTCGGGGGCGGCGTCCAGGACTGCCTGCTCGGCTCTGTGGAAGCGATCGCGGTCGTCGATTCGCAGGAGCTCAGGAACGACGACGGTGAAGTCATCGGCGTAGCTCTCGTTCACCATCCGGCGAACATCGTGGTTGTAGCGGTCCATCCATGTGCGTACAGCTGCGAGGTGGTCAGACATGGACGTTCTCCTTGGCGTGTTGAGGGATGGCTCAGAGCCCGACTGATCGGGCCTTACAGAAACGTCAACGAGCGGGCGGTGAACAGCCAGTTTCCATCGGCCTGGCGCGCCATGAGGTCCTGGTAGCGACCTACAGCGGTGAGTGTCCATGCACCGCTGTCAACTTTGTCGTAGACCAGCAGGTCGCTTGCCACCTCGGCGGTGTCGCCGTCGACCTCGACCACGATGTTGGTGTTGACGTGCCGTCGCTGCAACTCAGGTCGCTTCGCCAGATCCTGGGACATCATGAACTAATGGATCGCCGTGTGGCCGGTGCGTCCGGCGATCGAGCCGTCGGGGGTGTAGGTCGCGAGGCAGTCGTCGTAGCGGCGGTCATCCAGTGCGAGGTTGTTGCGGGCGATGGTTTGGCAGATCAGCTCATAGTCAGACATGAGCGAGCTGATCTCATGGGCACCTATGGTGAACTCGACGAGTGCCGATTTCCGTGTCACGCGTCATTCTAGAAAGCCAGGCTGTGGTGTGGCCGTCAGAGAGCGGCTGAGCTGCTTTCTCAGGGCCTCGAGAAAGCAGGCAATCGCAGGGTGAGTTCGGGTGCCCTGGCGTACGGCTGCAAATAGGGTTCGATCGATGCCAGGGCTGGATACCGTAAGAAGCCGCGCATTTGGTGTATCGCCGAAACGCCCTATCAGGGGCGCGATAATGGCGGGAAGCAGGGCGATGCCGTTCCCGGCGCCGACGAGGGCGGCGGCCATGGTAAAGTCGGCGCACACTCCGATGACATGGGGCTCGTATCCCACGAGCGCGCAGGCTCGCTCGAGCACGAGGGCACATGCAGTGCCTGAAGCAGGTGCGATCCAACGGTCATCGCGCAGATCCGCCAGGGCGACGTGCGGTCCGCGCAGTCGGTGGTTCGCGGGAACCGCGACGAACATCGGCTCGACGTACAGGTCGATCCGGTCCAGGTTGGTATCCCCTCGACGTGGGGCGAGGCTGTACTCTCCGCCCAGAGCGACGTCCAGTTCGCCACGGGCGAGTGCCGCGAGGCTCTCTTCGGGTTCGAGTTGCTGGACACGTACATCGAGCTCGGGCGCAGTCGTGGCGAGATGGGTCAGCGCGGACGGGAGCAGGGTGTAGCCCAGTGTGGGGAGGGCTCCGACCCGCAACACGCCATGGACCTTGCCGTCAATCCTGGCAATTTCGGCCTCAACGGCTTCCACTCCGATGATCAGATCTCGGGCATGGCCTGCCAGCCATTGGCCGGTAGAGATCAGCCGCGTGCCAGTGAGCGCCGCTATCACGATCGGCCGGGACGACTGCTCGATCGCCGGCTGAGCGTCGCCGGCCACGAGGAGATCATCCAGCATGCGCAATTCCCGGGAACGGCCGGCGAAGAAGACCACATCGGAGGGCAGCTGCCGGATCAGAGCTGGCGGCTCGGGTAGATCGACCTGCTCGAGGGCCTGAGATGGTGTCTCCAGTCCAGGCGGCGGCTCCGCCTGGACCTCTTCCAGCAGCCGAGCTAGCCGGGAGTCCTCAGCGAGGATGGCGCTGTGTACCCGGACGAGCTCCTGACCAGGATCGATGCCCAGTTCTTCGCGCAGCAGGGCGACAACGGTGCGGTAGGTGTCCAGTGCCTCACCTCGCCGCCCGGACAGAAAGAGCGCGGTCATCAGATAGGCCCACAGCCTCTCGCGGAAGGGGTGCTCGCCGGTCATCACCTTCAAAGGCACCACCGTCTCCTCGTGCCTGCCGAGCCGGAGACGCAGGTAGACCAAGCGTTCCGTGGCGACGATCCGTTCCTCGGTAAGGATGGGCACGTCGAGGTCGTGCATCAGCTCAGACGGCACGTCAGTCAGCGCGGGACCCCGCCACAGGCCCAACGCCCGGCCGAGCAGATTGGCCTCCTTGGCGGCGTCCCGCTCGATGGAAGCCCGGCTGGTGAGCGCCCGGAACTCCGACAGATCCAGACCGACCGCCGCCGAACTCAGAATGTAGCCGCCACGGTGACCGCGGATCAGCTCATCCTTGTCACGCAGCAGGCGCCGCAGCCGGGAAACGTGCGTGTGCAGCGCCCCACGTGCGTCCGTCGGGGCATCGCCGTTCCAGATCCGCTCGATCAGATGGTCACGCGACACGAACTCATTGTTCCGCATCAGCAAAGTGGCCAAAATGATCCGCTGCTTGGCCGCGGGAATGACCACCGTCCCGCCGTCACGCCTGACATCCAGGCTGCCGAGTACGCCGAAACGAAATATCTTCTGTGACGTCATCGTCTTCCGCCATTCGGGATACTGGAGAGCTGGGCGCCCGGTGCCAGTGATGCCGATCAGGCTCTACGACATGCTACGTCGCCGCCCGGAGCATACGATCACCTCGCCGGTCAATCCGGCGACAACGCCATGCTCGGGGGCCGACTGATGCTCCACCTGATTGTGCGCGGCCACCGACCGTTCGTCTCAGCTCGGCCGACTAGAGAAACAGGTGCTCGCTGTACTCGTAGTGGATGGTTGCAAGAAATGTGGCTCAGTCGGCGCTGCGAGCATCTCTGGCGATTACGATCATTTCGACTTCCACGGCTACGCCGCTTGGCAGTGAGGCGACGCCGACGGTGGTGCGAGCGTGGCGGCCAGCCGTACCGAATAGTTCTATCAGCAGTTCGGACGCAGCATTGGTGACCCTGGGGAGTGGCTCATAGCCGGGTACGCAGTGTACGTATCCATTGACTTTCAAGATGCGTTCAACCTCATCAAGGCTCCCCAGAGCTTGTTCCAGACTAACGAGGCAACCGAGGATCGCCAGGCGAGCTGCAGCGCGTCCTTCGGAGAGATCAAGCTCCTCGCCTACCCGGCCGCGGTACTGGTGACCACCGTCCGAATATGGCGCATGTCCGGAAATGAAGGCCAGCTGACCGAATCGCGCGACTGGGACGTATTCGTGAGTCGGCGGTATCGGCGGGAGCGTGATACCCAGTTCGGTGAGTCGGCGTCGCACCGCGGAGCTAACTGTCATCAAAGCACCTTGTCTGTGGTTGTGGCACGCGCTAGGGCTTGGTCGAGGTCGGCGATCAGATCATCAGGGTGTTCCAGGCCGATGGACAGACGGAGCAGGTCGTCGGCGAGTGTCGTGTCGGTGCCGTGGGTGGGTGCCGTGGCCTGGTGCTGGATGAGGCTTTCTGGGGAACCGAGGCTGGTGGCACGGGTGAACAGACGGACCGCAGCCGCTACTGCAATCGCGGTCGAGCGCCCTCCACATACCCGGAAGGACACCACTCCTCCGAAACCGTCGAGCGTGCGCTTCGCCAAGTCATGTTGTATATGGGCTGGTAGGCCTGGATAGTGCACGGCTGCGACTGCTGGATGCTCGTTGAGGTAGGCGGCTATCTTCGCGGCCCCTTCCGCGTGTGCTCGCATGCGTATCGGAAGGGTTTTCAGTCCTCGTCGGACGAGCCAGCAGTCGAACGGTGCCGGTACGGCGCCTTCCACCCACTGCCGCTGACGCAACTGCTCCAAAGGGAGGGTGCCTGCGACGACAACTCCGCCGACGACGTCGCCGTGGCCAGACAAGAACTTGCTAGTGGAATGGACCACGCAGTCTACACCGAGCGCCAAGGGCCGTTGGAACACCGGAGTGACGAATGTATTGTCCACCGCACATATGGCCCCACCTTGGTGGGCGATCGCTGCGACGGC
>NZ_JBSFNK010000072.1:0-31963 GCF_053587055.1 Nonomuraea sp. NPDC003707
GGTCGGGGTCGGGGTCGGGCGAGGTCGGGGTCGGTTGTGGAGTGGCTCGTTGCTGGTCGCGGAGCTGTTCGACGCGGCGGCGGAGTTCGGCGTTGCGATAGAGGAAATCGAGGGAAACGCCGGCGGCCTGGGCCAGGGCGCGGAAGGTGATCGGGTCGCCGCGGCGGATCATGTCGCGCAGACCTTGTTCGGCCCGTTGGGCGGTGGCTGCGCTCTTGGCGGCGGCAGCTCGGCGTAGGTTGTCGGGATTACCGCGCATCGTGGCGCTTCTCCTCTGCCTGGACGGCCTGGACATCGGTGCGAGCAGAGACGCCCGCGCCGCGGACGGCCCTGGCGCCATCGGCGGGGGTGGTCTGCTCGATCTTGAGAATGATTCGGCCGAGGGCGTCTTGTTCTTGGAGGCGCCCGGTGAGCCAGATGTTGTCGGTGCTCATCGGCTGGCCGGTGCGGGTCTGAAAGGCGCGGCGGCGTTCGGTGATGAGCTGCTCGGTGCGTTGCTGCTGCGTGCGCAGTTCGGGCAGGAAGCTGGCGTCGGTGGTGAACTTGTCGCAGGTCAGGCAGGCGTTGCCCTTGTCGCAGCTCTGACGTGGGGGCAGCAGGCACCAGCCGTTGGGCAGGATCCGGTCGGTGCGTTTGTCCAGCTCCAGCATGTCGTAGAGGTCTCGTGGGTCGGTCTGCAGATCACGGCCGTCGGCGGTGATTTTGCGGTAGCGCAGGAACTCGGCCTCGTGGGTGGCGGCGAGGGTTTCGGCGTACTCCATGGTCATGGTCGGGGACAGGTGGCCCATGTAGCGCTGGACGACGTGCAGCGGGACGCCGGCGTTCAGCAGGCTGGTGGCTTTGGTGTGGCGGAAGCGGTGGGTGCGGTTGAAGTCGACCAGCCGTCCGGTGCTGTCGCGGATGTCCAACTGCTGGGCGAACTCGGCGAGCGTCTGATGCACTCGTTCCAGCGGGAAGGCCTTGTCGGCGTGCCGGTTCATCTTGTGCGCCAGGAACAGATATTTCGCCCTCACGCCGGGTGCCCAGCGTGGCGCGAGGTGGGTGTCGGCCCACTGCTGCTGCTCACGGATGATCGCAACGATCTCGGCGTCGACCAGCAGGGTGTCCGGAGCCTGTTCGATCTTCGTCTGCTGATAGCGGAGCTTGGCGACGAACGCGCCGTCGGCCGCGTCCTGCGTGCTGGGCGGGGTGAGCTGGTCCAGCGGCAACAGTGGGTCGCGGTCGAGCATGCGGATCTCGCTGATCCGACGGCCGGTGCGGGCCACCAGCATCACGATCCGCATGACCTGCTCGTCGTCGATCCCGCCCTCTTCGGCTGATGCGCCGAGGAGATGGAGGTTGGACATGATCTGCGAAAAGGCGGCATCGTCGATGACCTCCCGCCGCTCGGGCCGGACCTTGGGGCGGCCCTTCTCCCCGTGCCGCCACAAGATGGCGTGATAGGGGCCCAGCTTCAACCAGCCCGGCTCCTCAAGGACGCGCGCCGCACTCTCGCGGTGGTCGGTCATGAACGCGTAGAACTTCTCGACATCAGTGACGATGTCGTTCACCCGCAGTTGAGACAGCGGCTTGCCGCGGTTCGGGCCGGTGCGAGCGGTCAGTGTGCGGACGTGGGCGAGGTAGTCCAGCATGAACACCCGGACCGCGGCCGGATCTTCGCGTAGCCACGGCGGCGGGGCCGGCTGCAGCCCGGCAAGCCAGTCGCCGAAGACCTGTAGCCCCGATCGACGGGAGCGCAGAGTGGTCCAGGTCAGATCGCCGCTCTCCAGCGAGATCTTGAAGTACCACTGGGTCGCTTGCCGGAGCCAGAGCGGATGCAGCTGCTGGAAGTAGACACTGTGGTCACCATGCGGTTCGTGTTCCCGGCGTGGAATCTGCGGATCAAGTTCGGGGTCCCAGACTTCACGCCGCCACCAGGGCCGCTGGTCGTAGGCGGTCCACAGCATCTGGTAGCACCGCCGCATCAGCGTGGTTCTGTTGAGCAGCCAATGCTTGCCGGGCACGCGGCCGTTGGCCCGGGCCCAGGTGATCGCAAGCGCGCGTTCCCATTCGCGGGGCGTTCCCGCCATCAACGATTCGCGCAGCTGCGGATGCTCCTCGACCGTCGCAGCCAGCCAGCGGACCAGCGAGCTGAGCGCCCCGACCGGAACGCGGCCGCCGAGCTCGACCATGCGCCAGCAGCACCAGGCCAGCTCCCGGTCCATCGGCTCGGGCAACTGCCCAAACCGGAGCCGGAATCCGCGCTGATGGCTGATCGAAAACGCCGAGGCGTCCTCAGGCCGCAGGTCGCCAGAGGCCAGCTCGACCGTTCGAAACCGTGCCGGAATCGCCGACCACAACGCCTCCAGGACCCACCCCTGGAAGCTGCCGGACGTGTCGCGCAGGTTCTCGAGCAGCAGCTTGGAACCCATCAGCACGGCCCGATCTGCGTGCCGTCGGCGGACATCGCCCGCCAGCCGGCGGTGAGCTTCGCCCAATCAGCGACGGCTCGTAGCTCGGCATCGTCGGTGACGTGAGCATACGTGTTCAGCGTGGTCTGCACGTCGGCGTGCCCGAGCCGACGGCTGACCACATGCACCGGCACGCCAGAAAGCAGCAGCGCGGTGGCATGGGTGTGGCGGAACCAGTGCGGCGTCCAACCGTCCGGAGCCTGCCCGGAGAGATCCCGGCGAAGACGATCCACCAGGTCATAGACGCTGTCAGGCTGCCACGGCGCAAAGCGCGGCTCGCGCTCCAGGTTCACGAACACGCAAGTGCCGTCGAAGTTGTCGGTGACCAGGTCGGCGCCGGCCTCGCAGAGCTGCCAGACGTACTCGCCGTAGAGGCGATCGAGATCGTCGGAGACGAACAGTCGCCGGTAGCCGCTCTTGGCCCGGACCTCGTGCGGGTGCTCGCGCGGGACTACCTCGATGAACGGGGTGTCGCCCCGGCCGGTGTGCCAGTCCTGGTGCTGCAGTCCCAACGCCTCACCCAGTCGCAAACCGGTCTCCGCGAGCAGGCACCACAGCAGCCGGTTGCGAACCGATCCGCGCCATTCCCGGGCGTCGTCGTCCCAGCTCGCGCACGCGTCGCAGATCCGGTCGATTTGACCGGGCGTCAACGTCGGCGGCACCGAACGGCGCTGACGGACACGGATCACCGACTGGCGGCGGCCGGACCGCCGCGCAATGTGCTCCAACAGGGGTTTGTAGGCGACTCCGCCTCCGTGCACGACCCGGCGCAGGTCCGCGCCGACGCTGACCCCGTTGAGCAGGTGATAGCCATAAAAGGAGATCACGGCTCGCAACCGGACGGCGATCGTTGACTCGGCGAACCGGGACGGACGAGGCTCGATCGGCGCGACCTGCGGGCCGTTCCCTGTCCGCAGCCAGGTCAAGAACACGCCGAAGTCCTGCAGCGTTACTTGTGTCCAGCCGAGCTCGAACTGCCCCAAGTAGTCCCACCACAGCGCCAGCGCTCGCGCGTAGGACTTCACCGTGTTCGGCGAGCATCGCTGTGCGCGCAGGTACTCCAGATACTCCTCGGCCGGTCTGATCGGAAGGTGATCAGGGCCGAGCACCGTCCACGTCCGCTCCCCGCTCGGCAGCGCCACACGCTGGGCCCGGCAGAGACCGGCAGCTGTTCCCGTTGTCACCCTGCGTAGCGTAGAGACCTCAGATAATCCGTACGCAAGGAACGACGAGACATCCCAGAAGGTCGCTTACGCTGCGTTGCAGACGGTTTCTTCCCACCCCGGATAACAGGTGATGACAGAGTTGATCAAAACGGTCAAACACGACGCCTGGTCCGTCTGATCGGCCAAGGCTGGCTTGGTGACGGCGCCCTGCTGGGCGTAGTGCAGATCCCGGCGCAGCGCGTGCAAGCTCTCCCCCTTGTTCAATTGGCGGGCAATCTTCCTGCGGTAGGCCGGGTCCGACAGATACTTCGCCGCGTGCAGCGTACGGCGCAGCATGCCCCACTCCTTCAACGCCGCCAGGGTGTTCTGCCGAGAGGCGGTCGACTACTTACCCACCACCAGCGAGGCGGTCGCCTGCCCGTACTTCAGCTGGGAACCTCAAGACGACAGAGCGCGGACAGAGATACGACAAGCCTTCCCTCTAGGCTTGGGCTCATGAAGAAGAAACTTGCCAACACCCTTCTGACCGTCAGTCTCATTAGCGTCATCGGCTGGGCACTCGCAAGCACCGCTTCTGCGGACAGTATGTCTGGCCCTAGTGTCGGCACCGACTCCCAGCACTTCAGCTTCGTGAACTGGTGGATGGAGCCATGGAAGCCCGGCGGGTCGATGTCGAGCGAGGGTAGGCGCGGATATCGGTAAGCATTCAGAAGGATCTGTGACGCTGGGTGATTCGCGCTGATCAGGCGTCGAATGCGACGGGTGGCATCCATAGGTTGCCGGTGAAGGCGCGGTGGATCGCATCGAAGGCTGACAGGCCGTGCTTGCGGGCGCTGTCGAGGTAGGAGCGGATGGTCAGCCAGACGGCGGCTCCCGTCTCGGACTGATGGCAGCCCGAGATCTTCACCTGCGTCTTCACCGGACGGAGCGCCCTCTCCGCCGCGTTGTTCGTGAACGGCACCCAGCCGGGGAAGTCGGCGAAACGCAGCACGTCACAGGCCCGCCGTTGGAGACGTTCCAGCAGGTTCCGAGCCGGGGACTGTTTGCGCCCGGACACGCGGGGATACAACGACAGCCCGACGCGCAGGCCGTGGTGGAAGGACTTGAGGTAGACCTTGGCTCGCTCGGGTGGAATCTCGGTCAGCCCATCCGCGCGGGCCTTGCCGGCCTGCTTGTTCAGCTCCGCCAGAGCCCAGCGGATCTGTTCGGGCCACCGCTGGCCGGGGTGGTCCTCGGCCGCGGCGGTCAGCTCTCTGACCAGGTGAGATCCACACAGTTGGTGCCGGGCGTCGGACTAGCCGTCATACAGCGACAGCGAGTCGTGGACCAGCACGCCGCGGAAATCGGGCAGGATGCCGAGGGCGTTCACGCCGTCGCGGGAGCGCTCGCCCAAGCCGAGCAGCGTCAACCGGCTGGTGCAGGCCACGTGCAGCCAGCGCCGCGTCGTCCCGATCCTCGTGGTGGTCTCATCGACGTGCAGCACATGGGCGAGCGTGAGAAGGGCACGGATCAGCTTGACACTGTCGGTGATGAGCATCGCGGCCTCAGCGAGGATCGAACTCACCCAGCCGGGTGACACGCGGGCTCCGGTGACGTCGGTGATCAGCTGAGCGCAGCGCTCTACCGGGATGTGCTGGAAGACCAGCAGGTAGGCGGCCAGCGCGCGCAGGTTCGGGCCGTACGACGACGGGGACCCCGCCACCTGCTCGGGCAGGACCGCTGCGGTGACCCGGCCGCAGCCCTCACACCGGCACCGGTGCGTGCGATGCTCGGTCACCGTCACGGCAACCAGGGGAATGTCGCGGACCTGACGACGCGCGAAGCCGACGCTGCCGGCGGCCGACAGCGCCTTCCCGCAGCCACCGCATGCGTCCGGGAGGTGCTCTTCGACCTGGTCCGGGGTCTCGACCATGGCCAAGCCCGCGCCGGGTGCCCCCGGCTGGCGGCCACGCTTCTTCCTGGTGTTGACCGGCGGTTTCTTGTCCGGCCGGACGAACGTGTCGCTGGACGGCGGCAAGGACGAGTTCCCGGAGTTGCGGCCGAGCCTGCGCTCCAGCTCGCCAACCCGAGCGGTCAGCCGGTCGACCGTCTCCTCCAGCCGCGCGATCGTCTCGCGCTGGGCCTCGATCATGTTCATCTGCCGGACCACCAGCGCCGCGAGCTCGTCATACGACGGGCGGCGATCCAGGGTCATCGGCACCCGAAGATCATCCCACCGCGCGGGCGATGCTCACGCCATCGCGATCTTGAGCTCCTGAATGCTTACGCCAGGAGACGGTGCGCGCGACCATCCCAGCGATGGCGTCCCAGTCGCTGGCTTGAGGTGCCCAGCAGATTCCGGACATTCGGCTACATAAGCTGACGGAAGTCTGGAAGAGGTAGGTACGTGACGAGGCGTCGCAGGCAGTTCTCGCCGGAGTTCAAGGAAGAAGCCATCCGCATGGTGTTGGAGGGTGAGCGGACGGTCGCGTCGGTGGCGCGCGAATTCGACATCAACGCCAGCACCCTGGGCAGCTGGGTGAACCGGCATCGGATCGCGAGCGCACCGGAGGAACGGCAGCCGGTCTCTGCGCCAGACCGGGCCCGGATCCGGGAGCTGGAGCGGGAGAACGCCGAGCTACGCGAGAAGTTGATCTTCCTGAAAAAAGCAGCCGCCTTCTTCGCGTCCGAGACTCGATGACGCTCGCCAAGTACGAGCTGATCGACGCGGAGAAGGCCTGTCACTCGATCGTGAAAATGTGCGCGTGGCTGGGCGTGTCCCGCTCGGGCTACTACGAGTGGCGTGAGCGGCCGGCCTCGGCCACCGCGCAACGCCGGATGCTGCTGGCCGTTCTGGTCGCCGAGATTTTCGCCGGCTCGCACGAGACCTACGGCTACCGGCGGGTGCACGCCGCGCTGCTGCGCCGCGGTGAGCACTGCTCGGCCGAACTGGTGCGCGCCCTGATGCGCGAGCAGGGCCTGGTCCCGGCCCAGGTGCGGGCGTTCCGGCCGGCCACCACCATCCAGGGCGACTTTCGCGGCATCCCCGACCTGGTCGGCCGCGACTTCACCGCCACCCGGCCCGGCACCAAGCTCGTCGGGTCGGGTAGCCGGAGGGAATTTCACCCTCCGGCCCCCATAGAACCGTGCGTAATAGTCCCCCATTACACGGCTCTTGCCACCCTTATCACCAGAACTCGCGGGTCCATCGCCAGTGAGCGAACATCCTCGGGTATCGCTGCGTGATTCCCTGGAAGCAATTCTTGGCCTTGTTGAACCCGGCCAGCCGTTTGTATTTCCTGCGGATCCAGCGCACCAGATAGGCGTTGATGCGCCGGAGAAGGGGTCTCAGCGCGGAGTGATAGAACGCTCCGTAATATTGCATCCACCCTCGCACGATCGGATTAATGGCTCGTGCGAGTTGGGCGAAGGTATGGCCGGTACGCCGATGGATGCGCCATCGACGCACCTCGGCACTGATCTTCTTAAGGGCTTCCTTGCTGATCGCGGGCAGGAAACACGGGAACGTCACCCCGTGCTTGCTGCGCGCCGCGCGGACACGGAACGTGAAACCTAAAAACGTGAACGACGTATGCTCATGCGAGCCGCGCCGGTTCGCGTCTTTGCAGTAGACGATCCGGGTTTTGTCAGGGTGCAGTCGCAACCCGACTTCTTCCATCCTGTCCCTGATCGCTTCCACCACTTTCATGGCTTGGCGTTTACTAACGCAGTGCACCACGGCGTCATCCACGTAGCGTTCGAAGGCCACGGTCGGAAACTCCCGAGCCATCCACATATCGAACGCGTAATGCAGGAACAGATTCGCCAACACGGGCGAAACCGCGGATCCTTGCGGAGTTCCACGGTCTCGCTGTTGCAAGGTTCCGTCGGGCAGTTGAAGCGGCGCACGCGGCCATCGCTCCACATAGAGCACGACCCAACGCTGGTCGGTGTTGGCCTCCACTGCTTTGACCATGAGGTCCCACCGAACGCTGTCGAAGAACTTCTGGATGTCGAGCTCAACGACCCAGTCCGTCCTGAAACAGCGCTCTCGGCACTTCCCCACCGCATCCAGGGCCGACCGATTCGGCCGATACCCGTAGGAGTCTGCGTGAAACTTCGGTTCCACTTCCTTCTCCAGTCGGGCTGCGACTACGGTCTGCGCGATCCTGTCCGCGACAGTAGGAACCCCGAGAATTCTGGTCCCTCCGCCATGCGGCTTCGGTATCTCTACCGCCCGCACCGGGGGCGGGAAGTAGCTGCCCGAGGACATCCGATTCCAGATCTTGTAGAGGTTACTCCGCAGATCCTTTTCGAACTCCTCAACCGAGCAGCCATCCACTCCCGGCGCGCCCTTATTGGCCTTGACCTTCTCTCACGCCTCCCATACTTCCCACTTCGAAATCTCAAACGACTTTCCTGACGACTTAAGCTCGTCCACGCGACTCCTCCAAGGACAGCGCCCCGGTTGATCGAACGAACACAGCCATGGATGACCCGGCCCCTTCGCTCCACCCCCATTACAGGGGCTTCACCACTACTACGAGCCGGTCCGCCGGCGAGCCTCGCACCGGTACTCAATCCCTCACAGTTTCCGCCGTTACGGGACACTCCCTTTCTCCGCCCCAATGGGCGGAACTATCGAGACTCGCCTTCCCACGTTCCACGCGAAAGCAGCAGATCAGGCTCGCGTCGTCTCCATGCCGGGCACCACCTGGCCAGTAAACGGGTATCCGCCAGACTTGTCCTGGAGCCATATCTACACCCCCAATTTCGATGCCATCTGAGTAAGTTTTCGACACGTCATCAACGATTCGCTTACGCTCGCCTTCCTGATCCCCACCTGACGCCTCTCACGACGCCCTTTTTCCACATCGCTCACCACGACGGTCTTCAGCCAACGCAGCATGTGGTGGTTTGAAGCCTCCTCCCGCAGGGCGACTCCGAAGGGCCTACCTTCATCATCCGCGCAGCACCGCATTTCAAGAGGCGCCTACCTACATTCCGCACCTCTCTTCCTGCATTCGTGGCACACCGACATCACCTACGTCCGCACCTGGGAGGGCTTCCTCTATCTGGCCACCGTGATCGACTGTCACAGCAAAGCGGTCCTGGGCTGGGCGATGGCCGACCACTACCGCACCGGCCTGGCCAAGGACGCGATCCGGATGGCCGCCGGCACCGGCCTGCTCCAGCCCGGCGCCGTGTTCCACACCGACCGCGGCTCGAACCCAAGAACTACACCAGCGACGAATTCGGCCGCTTCCTGACCGGCCTGGACATCCGCCGCTCGGTCGGCCGCACCGGGGTCTGCTACGACAACGCGATGGCCGAGTCGTTCTTCGCCGCGCTCAAGAACGAATGGCTGCACCGCTTCGTCTTCACCACCCGAGCCAAGGCAAGGCGGCAGGTCATCCGCTACATCGAAGGGTTGTCAACCACCGGCGCCTGCACTCGGCGCTCGGCTACCGGCCACCCTTCGAAGTGCTCAACGAGTCCCTTTCAACCCCAACGGCCGCATAGGCTACGCCCATAAGACGGCTGTCCGGAATCTCCGCGGCCCCTCAGGCTGGATTCGATCCCGCGGCGGGCGATGCGCGGGATGATGCCCCGGCCGCGCAAAAAGGCCCGCAGATGGGGATAGTCGTAGCCCTTGTCACCGTGGAGTTTGCCCGGCCGGCGGCGTCGTGGCCCGCGGCGGGAATGGATCGGCGGGATGCAGCGCACCAGCGGCTCCAAACCCAGACTGTCGTGGACGTTGGCGGCGCTGATCGCGACAGTGAGGGGCAGGCCGGTCCACTCCGTGATAAGGTGGATCTTGGACCCTTTCTTGCCGCTATCGACAGGATTCGGACCCGTCAGCTCCCCCCTTTGACGGCCCGCACGCGACGGAGTCGATCGCGCACCGCGACCAGTCCAGTTCTCCGCGGGCGCCGAGCTCGTCCATCATGATGCGATACAGCTTGGCCCACACACGAGCGGCGCTCCACTCGGCGAAGCGACGGTGCACCGTCTGCCAGGAGGCGCCGAACACCGGCGGCAACTGCCGCCATGCGCATCCGGTGGTGGCCACGTACACGATCGCCGCCAGGATCGCCCGGTCGTCGACCCGGCGCCGTCCGCCACCTTGCGACCGCCCACTCGAAGGTGTGCCGGACGTGGAGCGCGCACCTATCGGCCTCTCTGTAGTCCTGGGGAAATTTCCAACGGATTTGCCTGACCTGCGACGATGTACGGCTCTGTGACTGTGGTTTCGATTCGCTTACGGTGATGGCGTGAGCGACGACAAACCGGAGTTTGGGTACGGCGCGGTCGGTCGGCCGCTGTGGAGCGTGCGGGATCGGGACGCTGAGGTCATCCGGACGGTGCTGCGCAAGGCGGGACGGCGGGAGTTCAGCGAACGCCATGACGGGTTCGTCGTCGAGGGCGGGGACGACAGGGCGCCGTTCCTGGTCGCTTGCACCGAGGAGGCCGGGGGTTCCGCGCCGGAGCTCACGCGGTATCAGGTCGATCTGGTGAAGGCCGGGTATCGAGTCGAGCCCGACCCCGGCGATGATCAGGTGCTGTTGGTGTGGGACGGCTCGTGACCCGGTGGTCTACTGGGTTGTGTGGAAGTCAGCGGGTACGGCGACGCTGCACAAGGTCGGCTTCGGCGGTGATGCGGGCGGAGGTCTCTTCACCGAGTCGCACGTAGTGGCCGAGGCTGGCCAGGTGCTGGTGGCGGCTCTTGGCTTGCAGCTCGGGCGCGCTGCGCCCGGCCTGGGCGAGATGCTGTAACGCCGAGTGCCGCAACTGGTGCAGGGTCCAGCCTTGCCGGTGTGGGTCGAGTGTGGTGGAGGCGGTCTTGAACAGGTACTCGGCGCGCGGGTAGGACAGCCGGCCGCGCCGGGTGGTGGTGTCGATGTCGCCGTCCGCCGGCACTCTGGAGCCGGAGGTGGGAGCGCGCCGGTCGGCGAGGAACACCGGCCCGCTCGTGCGGCCGGCCAGCAGTCTGGGCAGCAGCCGGGCCGTGGGGGTGGCCCAGTGCACGTACTCGATCGCGCCGCCCTTGGAGGTGACGCGGGCACGGCGGAACTCGGGGTCGAGGTCTTCGATGTTCAAGGTGAGGATCTCCTCGGCGCGGGCGGCCGTCTCATACAGCAGCCGCCAGAGCACGCATTCGCGCAGGGCGTGCCGATCGTCGGTGAACAGCGTCTCCAGCCGGGTGCGTGGGATGGAGCGGTCGCCGCGGCGGGCGCTCTTGCGGCGCTCCAGCCGCCGGGCCGGGTTGGTGGCGAGGATCTCCTGGCGCTGGGCCCAGGTGGTGAAGGAAGTGAGCGTGGATAGATGCCGGTTCCATGTCGCGGCTGTGGCCGCCGTCCAGCGTTCCATCGCCGCGGCGTAGTGCTCGGGCTGGAGGGCGGCGGCCGGGAACTGGGTGCCGGTGATGGCGAGCAGGCGCTTGAGGGTCTCGGCGTAGCCGGCGCGGGTCGTAGCCGCGGTGGTGGAGTCGAGGAAGCGGTCGACCGCTGTCGCGGTCGTCGGGCCGACCGGGGCCGGGTCGGGCTGGCCAGGGAACGCGACGACGGACAAGCCAAGCACCTCCTACGCCGATGTGACACATAACGTTACCGAGTCGCGCCCGGCGCGGTGGATGCCGAGCTGGGCGGACACGATCCACAATCCGTCTATGTGACAGATAATTCATATTCTGTGTCACACGCCCCGCTTGGTCATCTCGCTCTGGATGAGTTCTTGAACTGTGGCGAGGGAACGGCGGCGCAGGTCGAACGTCTCTGTGTGGCCCGCCGTAGCGGCCTGCCTGGCGCGCGTCGGTCATCTGGTTCTGGGGAAGTCTCTCTTGGAGAGATCGGATTATGCTGGACATATCGCAAGGTCTGGGAGGTGCGGCTGAGATGACACAGCAGTATCTCGCGGGCGAGTTGTCGTTGCTTTTGGGGCAGTTGCAGGCCGCCGCTACGAGCGTGTCATCGGCGCGCATGGTCGGATGGTTGCGGCACGAGGCGGAGACGCGGCCCGTCACTGCTCTGACCGCGGTGACGATGCAGGCGTTGATGCTGGCTGACTGCCTGTGCTGGGAATCGCTGGCGCGCTCGGATGTATTCGCTTTCGTCCGGCAGGCGGAGATCAGCGCCGACCTGCATGAGTTCGGTATGTGCGCGGGCTGGTTGGCAGTAGATTGACCGCCGATCATCGGGACCAGACAAACCCCTTTGCCCACGTCGATGGCAGAGACGGGACAGGCCGGTCATTCGTGACCGAGGTGGTGCGCGCGTCGTTGGCGCCGTAGCCAGCGGTGATGTGACCGCGGACGTTCGGCTGGACGATGGGGATCCGGCGCGGCGGCCTGCGGAACGATGACCACCGTGGTGCGCGTGTAACGAGTGCAGCACCGACGGGTGGAGGCCAGCAAGAGGCGGCTCAGCCTGCGGCGGGCGCCTCGGCCGAGCACGAGCAGATCGCCTGGACGGGCGAGTTCCACGAGGTGATGCCAGGGCTCACCGAGACGGGTGACGCCCACCACCTGGAGATCGCCTGGTGTTCCGCCTGCGATGTCGTCGAACAGGCTGCCGATCAGCTCAAGGCTCCTGGCCTCCTCATCGGCGAGAGCGCCGTGGTCGTATGCCGGCGTCTCGGGGGCCACGGGGGGCACCCGGCTCACGTGCACTGCGAGCAGCGGAACACCGCGCAGCCGAGCCTCGGCGACGGCCCAGGCCAGCGCCCATCGCGAGGCCGGGGAGTCGTCCACGCCCACCACAATGCGTGGACCGGCAGGCAGCACCTGGTCCATCGAGGTTCACCTCACCTTCATGGTGCGCGCGGTCGCACATGTCCGTCCAGATGGCCGGGTGGCAATCGTGATGCCGCCGACGACGTCGGTTTGTTCGCAACCCACGTCAGGCGGGGTCACAGGTCGTTGCCGGCATAAGACAGGTTGAAGCTCTTGTTGACCAGGGGAAAGTCGGGGACGATCGCGCTGTTGAGGGCTACCGGAAGAGCGGGCCAGTTGAAGAAGGACGGATCGACGATCTTCACTCGGGCCAGAGTCCCGTCGGGGGCGAACTCGATGCGGTGGGCGATGGTGCCGCGCCAGCCCTCGACGAGTCCCACGCCCGAGGAAGGCCCCTTGACCGGAGGTGAGTCCGCCGGCGCCGTGGGATCGCCGGCCAGATGGGTGATCAGGGCGATGGAGGTGGCGACCTCCTCGGCCCGGATCTGGAAGCGGGCCAGCACGTCTCCGCTGGTGCGGCGGGCGGGAGTGAAGTCGCCGAGATCGGCGAAGGGGTGGTCGCGGCGGGCGTCGAGGTCCAGGCCGCTGGCCCGGGCCACGTAGCCGAGCGTGCCGAGGTCGCGGGCTGCATCGGCGGACAGGACGGCGGTGCCGGTGAAGCGGTCAGCGACCACGGTGTGCCGCAGGGCGAGCTCGACGATCTCGGCCACGTCCGCGCCGATGGCGTGCAGCCGATCAGGGTCGGGCAGCGCCTTCAGCTGGGCACCGCCGAGGCGGACACCGCCGCGCAGCAGCCGGTGCCCGGTGACCTCAGCGTTGATCCGCAGGAGTTGCTCGCGGATGCGCCCGGTGTGCGCGTGCAGGATGGGAAAGGCCACGTCGTTGCAGAGCGCGCCCAGGTCGGTGACGTGGTTGTAGAGGCGTTCCAGCTCCAGCAGCACGGCTCGTGCCCGTTGCGCCTGCGCGCTCACCGGGGTCTGGGTGGCCTCTTCCACGGCCAGGCAGTAGGCGAGTGCGTGACCGACGCAGGTGTCGCCGCTGACGCGCTCGGCCAGTTCCAGCCCGTCGGCGGGCCGGCGGCCCTCGAAGAGCTTTTCGATGCCCTTGTGCACGAACCACAATCGGGCCTTGAGCTTGATGATGGTCTCGCCGACCACGGAGAAGCGGAAGTGCCCCGGTTCGATGAGGCCGGCGTGGACGGGCCCGACGGGGATCTCGTAGACGCCCTGGCCTTCCACAGTGACGAACGGGTAAGGCCCTTCGGGGTCGCCGAAAGAGGGCGGCGGCCCCGCATCGGCGCGCATCGGGTACCAGCCGCGCGGCCAGTGGTGGTGGCGCACCAGCCGCCGGGGGAGCGGGTGATCGAGCGGGGTGATCCCGTACAGGTCGCGGATCTCCCGCTCGAACCGGCCTGCGGGGAAGGACAGGTGGGCCAGGCTGGGCACCGCGGGTTGTTCGGAGGGGAGGCGGAGCCGTAGCTCGGTACGGCGATCCGGGCCGCCAGCGACGAACAGGTACGCCAGGGCGAACCCGTCGGCCTCCTGACGTGCGCAGACCAGCGCCAGCCGGTGGCCGGCGTTCAGCAGCCGGGCGGCGTGCTCGGGCAGCTCGCCGGGGCCGATGTCAGCGGTGGTACGCGTGCTCATGGCGTCCTCATGGGGTGGCTCCGGCGATGGTGGCAGCGGCTTGCAGCAAGGAGTGCAGCGGTCCGAGAGTGATGCCCAGGACGGCGCAGGCGGCCAGGCCCGCCACCAGCGGGACGGCCACACTGCGCGGCAGCGCGATGGCCTCGCCCGCCTGGCTGCCGGGCCCGCCGCCCAGCAGCATCCGCCGGCTGTGGTGGCCGATGGCGGCGACGATGATGAGCATCAGCACCAGGGCCGCCGTGATCGCCCAGCCGAGCCCGGCGGCAAAGCCCGCCCGCGCGATGCCGAGCTCGCTGGCGAACAGGCTGAACGGCGGCAGGCCGAGCAAGGCCAGCAGCCCCAGCGCGAACGTCCCGGCCAGCAGCGGCGCCCTGGCCGCCAGGCCGTCTGCCGCGTGGATCCGGCTGCTGCCGAGCGCCTGGTGCAGCTGTCCTGCGGACAGGAACAACACCGACTTGCCGAGCCCGTGCCCGAGGATGTGCAGCAGGACGGCGACCAGAGCGAGGGTGTTGCCGATCGCCGCGCCGAGAGCGAGCAGGCCCATGTGCTCGATGCTGGAGTAGGCCAGCAGCCGCTTGTAGTCGCGCTGGCCGAGCAGCAGCAACGCGACCACGGCCAGGGAGGCCAGCGCCACGATGACGAGCAGCGCCCGGGTGAAGGCGGGGCCGAGCGCCACGTCGGCGATGACCTTGACGCGCAGGATGGCGTAGAAGGCCACCGACAGCAGCACCCCGGACATCAGTGCCGACACCGGGGCGGGGGCCTGGCTGTGCGCATCCGGCAGCCAGGCGTGCATCGGCGCCAGCCCGGCCTTGGTGCCGAACCCCAGTACCAGCAGCATGACCGCGATGCGCATCACGCCGGCATCGAGCCGGCCCGCGTGCTCGGCCAGCACCGCCCAGTCCAGGGAGGCCACGCCGGCGTGGGTGCCGGCGTAGTGGACCATGACGATGCCCAGCAGCGCGAGCGCGATGCCGACCGAGCAGATGACCACGTACTTCCACGCGGCCTCGGTGGCCTGGCGGGTGCGCCGGTGCCCGACCAGGAAGGCGGTCAGGATGGTGGTCGCCTCGATGGCCACCCACAGCAGGCCCGCGCTGGAGGCCAGGACGGCCAGCGCCATCGCGGCGATGAAGGACTGGGTCAGGACCCCGTAGCGGCGCATCGCGCGCGCTCCGGTGTGCCCGGCAGCGAGTTCGGCCGCCAGGTAGGCAGGGCTGGCCGCCATCGCGAGCAACGCGACCGCGCCGATGACGATCAGCATGAAGGCGCTCAGCGCGTCGCTGCGCAGCAGTCCCGCGAGCGCTTCCCCCCGCTCCACCGTGGCCGGACCGCCAGCCAGGCCGCCAGCCAGGGCGACGGCGCAGGCCAGCAGCCCGGCCGCGGCCAGCGCACCCAGCCAGGCGGTGAGGCGGTTCCAGCCCAGCACGGCGTAGATGCAGGCGGCGGCCGCGGGCACCGCGACCGGAGCGATCACCAGCAAGGTGTCCATCAGTCGTGCAACTCCCGCAGCTCGTCCAGGTCGGTGCCGCCGAAGGCGGCCCGCATCCGGGTGGTCAGCACCTGCAGCACCAGCACGGCCAGCAGGACGTCCAGGGAGATCCCGAGCTCGACGACGATCGGGACGCCACTGGTGGTCAGGAACGCGGTGGCGGTGATGGCGTTGTCCATCAGCAGGAACCCCACCAGCTGCGACAGCGCCCGCCGCCGGGTCACCAGGACGAAGAACCCGATCAGCAGCACGGTCAGCGCGATCGGCACGGCCTGCGTCGCCGGCGTGGGCGACAGCCGTATCAGCGGCTGGGAGAGCGCGTAGGCCAGCATCGCCAGCACCGCCGCCACCAGCAGCGAGGTCGCCACGTTGACCAGCGGTTGCGTCTCGCGGCCCTCGCCGCCGACCACCAGTGCGCGGCGCAGCAGATACGGCAGCAGCGCGGCCCGCAACGCGCCCACCCCGAGACCGATCAGGATCAGCTCGAGATCTGCCTGCCGGACGCCTAGGACAACGATCAGCGCGGTCAGGGCCACCCCTTGCAGGGCGAACAGCCACACGATCGCCGACAACTCGCGCCGCCACAGCACCAGCACCCCCATGAGCAGGAACGCCCCACAGGCCAGGTCCAGCAGCTGGACATACATCGCATCAGTCATGTTCACGTCCCGTGTTGACGCCCGTGTTCAGGCCAGGAAGGAGGAAGCGGCCACGGCCAGCAGTGCCAGCAGGAACGAGCCGGCCAGCAGCTCAGGAACGCGGAACAACCGGAGCTTGGCCATGAACACCTCACCGACCGCCAGCAGCACGCCCAGCAGCCCCACCTTGACCACGAGCACGATCACCGACAGCGCCACCGCGAGCGCTCCCGCGTCCGCGCCTGCGATGCCCAGCGGGAAGAACAGGCTGGCCAGCAGGCCCAGCAGTACCGACAGCCGCATCGCCGACGCCCACTCGATCAGCGCCAGGTCCGGCCCGGCGTACTCCAGCACCATCGCCTCGTGGATCATCGTCAGCTCCAGATGCGTGGACGGATTGTCCACCGGGATCCGGCCGGTCTCCGCGATGGTCACGATCGCCAGCGCGACCGCGGCCAGCACGCTCACCGGGGAGATCACCGACAGCGGATCCTGCACCGTCGCCGTCACGATCGCCCCCAGGCTGGTGGAGCCGACCCTGATCGACAGCGCGAAGATCGACACCAGGATCGTCGGCTCCACCAGCGCCAGCACGGTCATCTCCCGGCTGGCGCCCATCCCGCCGAACGCGGTCCCGGTGTCCAAAGCGCCCAGCGCCAGCGCCACCGACCCCAGCGCCAGCAGCGCGGTCACCGCGAACAGATCGGCGATGCCGCCCAGCGGCGAGGCCGTGCTCACCAACGGCACCACCGCGGCCACGACCAGCGCCGTACCCGCCAGCAGCAGCGGCGCCGCGCGGAACACGCAGCCGGTGCCGCGCGGAGTGATCGGCTCTTTGCGCATCAGCTTGCGCAGGTCCCGCCACGGCTGGGCGATCCCGGCACCGGCCCGGCCCTCCAGCCGGGCGCGGACCTGCCGCATCACCCCCACCAGCAACGGCGCGCCGACCCCGACGACGATCACCTGGAGCACCGCTGCGATCACGCCCGTCACCACAGCACCACCAAGACGATCAGCGCGCCGGTCAGTGCCCAGAACCCGTAGCCGAGATAGCGGTGCACGCTGCCGGTGGCCAGCGCCCGCGCCCCCTTCCCGACGGCCGCCACGGCGGCGATCAGCGGATCATACAGCCGGTGCTCGATCCGGTCCGGCACCCGCGCATGAAAGCGCACGCGTTCCACCAAGTAGGCCGACTCCTTCATCGGGGTGACGTCCACATCGCTTTCGGGGGCCAGCACGTCGTCGAAGACCCGCTGCAACGGCTCGGCGAACGACGTCGCGGTGTACTCCATCCGGGCCGACATCGGTCCCGCGCCGCAATCCCAGAGCCGGGCGGCGCGCCGGACCCGCCGCGTCGCCGTCACCCGTACCAGGCCGAGGACGGCCACGACGGCGGTCACCAGGGCGACGGCGATCAGCAGCGGCGAGATCATCCCCGCCACCCCTGCCAGCCGCAGCGTCAGCTCCCCGCTCACCACGTCGCTCATCCCGTCCCGTGCCGGGAACACCACGCCGACCGCCCGGCCGAGCGCGGGCACGACCAGCGTGGGAGCCAGCGCCAAGCCCGCGCAGCCCGCCGCCGCGAGCGCCATCGCGCCCAGCATCGACGGCGGGCTCTCACTGGCCCGCTCGGCCGCAGCGCTGCGCGGCCGGGCCAAGAACCCCACGCCGAACGCCTTGACGAAGGTGGCGACCGCCAGCCCTGCCGACAGCGCGATCACCCCCACGGCCAGCGGCATCGTCACCGCACCCGCCACCCCGGAACCGGGCAGCGCGTGGATCAGGCTCTGCAGCAACAGCCACTCACTGACGAAGGCGTTGCCGGGCGGCAGCGCCGAGGCGCACAACGCGCCGACCGCGAAGACGGCGGTGGTGTACGGCATCCGCGTGCGCAGCCCGCCGAGCACGTCCAGATCGCGGGAGCCGGTGGCGTGCAGCACCGAGCCCGCCGACAGGAACAACACCGTCTTGAACGCGGCGTGGTTGACCACATGCAGCAGCGCCGCGGCCAGCGCCAACGCCGCCAGCACCGGCAGCTTGGACGCAGCGAAGAAGCCCGCCGCGCCCACCCCGACCAGCACCAGGCCCAGGTTCTCCGTCGTGGAGTAACCCAGCAGCCGCTTCAGATCTGAGGCGACCACCGCCTGCAAGATCCCGAACAGCGCCGACGCCGCGCCCGCCGCCAGCACCAGCAGCCACCACCAGGCCGGCCCGCCACCCAGCAGATCCAGCCCGACCCGGACCACACCGTAGGCGCCCATGTTCACCATCGCCGTGCTCATCAGGGCCGAGACGTGGCTCGGCGCCTCCGGGTGCGCCCGTGGCAGCCACACATGCAGCGGCACGATGCCGGCCTTGGAGGCGAACCCGGCCAACGTCGCCAGGAACACGACGGTCTTGGCGGCCGGCGGCAGCGCGGCGGCGCGCAACTGCTCGAAGCTCTCCCCACCGGCCCCGGCGGCGAACGCCACCAACCCGGCCAGGATCGTCACCAGGCCGAGGTGGGTCATGACCGCGTACCACAGCCCGGCCCGGCCCACCGCCGCCCGCCGCCGGTGCTCGGCCAGCACCAGCAACAGCGACGAGATGGCCATCAGCTCCCAGGCGAGCAGGAACGTGCTCACACTGGCCGCGGCGGGCACCAGCAGCATGGCCGCCACGAACAGCGGCAGCACGGACTGGAACCCGCGACCGTCCAGGCCGTGGTCGCAGTAGCCGATCCCGTAGATCGCCGCGCACACCGCCACCGCCCCGGTGACCGCGATGAACACCCCGCCCAGGGGATCGACCGCCAGCCGAACCCCGGCCAGCGGCAGCAGCTCCGGCAGCCAGGCCGACCAGCTCGGACCGGTCCCGCCAGCCGACCCGCCAGCCATCACGGCCGCCACACCAGCCGCCGCGCCGACAGCGCCGGCGCCTGCTGTGCACCAGCCCGCCAGCTGCAGCCGCGCCCGTGGCGGCGCCAGCAAGGCGGCCACCGCGGCGACCGCGCAACCGGACAGCGCCACCACATACAGCGTGCCGACCAGGTTCATCGGCCGGTCAGCTCCCGCAACGCCGCCACGATCGCCGCAGGCTCCGGCGGGCAGCCCGGCACCTCCACATCCACCGGCACCACGTCGCTCACCGCTCCGGCCACCCCGTAGGCGCCGGCGAACGCCCCGCAGCTGCGCGCGCAGTCACCCAGCGCGATCACCAGCCGGGGCTCGGGAACCGCGTCATGGGTACGGCGCAGCGCCACCTCCATGTTGCGCGTCACCGGCCCCGTCACCAGCAGGGCGTCCGCATGCCGCGGCGAAGCCACCAGCCGCGCGCCGTACCGCTCGGCGTCATACACCGGGCCGAAAGCCGAGGCGATCTCCACCTCGCACCCGTTGCACGACCCCGCATCCACATGCCTGATCTGCACCGATCCGGCAAGCTCCGCCGCCTTCGCCGACGGCTCACCTGGCTCGCGCTCCGGCGCGGGCTCGGCCACCCGGCCCGTCTTCGCGATCTTCCGCCACAACCCCATCGTTGCCTCCCCACCGCTCACCAGCCAAGACCCAGACGATCAGCAGAAGATCACCCGGGTCGGGGCTGATGCGGTGGCCGCCGCAACCCGGCCAGCAGCCCGCTCCGATCGGAGAACACCTCGCTCAGCAGCCGCCGGGCCGCGCCCAAGAGCTTGACCATCTCACCGCTGCTGAGCGGGCACAACACGACCCCATCCGCCCGGGTCGCTGTTACCGCCCCCGTCCCGCGCAACACGCTCAAGTACCGCGGCATGGTGGACGCCTCGGCGGAGGCCAGATCACCCACCGCCACGACCGTCACCGTCAGCCCGGCCAGCAGATCCCGGCGCGGGCGGTGGCCGACGGCAGCCAGGCCGGCGCGACCGGGCAGCAGCGCGCGCAGGCGGGCCCAGCCCGCCGAGGTCAACAGGCTCACAAGGCGCCGCTTCCGGCTTTGTCCTCCAACAGCTCGCTGAGCAGCTCGTGCTGCCCAGACAGCTTCTCGGCCAGCAGTTCGCGAGCCGCGCGCAGCAGCCCGGCCACCCGGCCACCGGCCAGCGCGTAGACCACGGTGGCCCCCTCGCGCTGCGCGTTCACCATGCCCGAACGGCGCAACACCGCCAGATGCTGCGACAGCCCGGTCGCCTCCACCTCGATCTCGGCCAGCAGCTCCCGCACCGGCATCGGCCCGTCCTGCAGCAGCTCCAGCACCCGGATCCGCACCGGATGGCCCAGCAACCGAAACAGCTCGGCCTTGGCCTCATACAGCGGTACCGACATCACGCCCCCGCCCCCTGCGGGCCAGGCTGGGCCTGCTCGATCGCGATCCCGTGCGCCTGGGCCAGCCGCCAAGCATCCTCCCACTCGGCCTCGGCCACCAGCACCGCATGCGCGTCATCCTCGTCGCGAGCGGCCTGCAGCGCCTGCCAGGCCAGGCCTGCCCGTTCCCGCACCGCAGCAGCAAACACCGTGCTCACCCGCACCTCTCATCCGCCCGCGCGACACAGCCCGCGAACACCACACTCCGAAGCAATTACGCATCTTCGCAATTACGATAGCGTGAGAGGACAGGTGGCCAGTGACCCGCATCGCGTCCTGACCGCACCGCCGCAGTGGGCACCGGCCACCATGGCCAACGGTCCAGGGCCGAACGCGATGAGGAAGAGAGCTCAGGTGAGCATGCCGCTGCTGCTCTCGCACCAGCACCTGCCCGGCGTGACCGTGATCGCCATCGACGGAGAGCTGGACGCCCACAACCACCGCCAACTGGAGAACTACCTCCAGCAGCACCGGCAACACCTGCCCGACCAGCTCGTCTTTGACCTGTCCCAGGCACGCTTCGTCGAAAGCTGCGGACTTCGTGTCCTGGTCCAGGCCCATACCCTCAGCGTGCGCAAGCGCGGTGTGGTCCACTTAGCCGCACCCGCGGCCATGCCCGCCTGGCTGTTGCAGATCACCGGGCTGGCCGGCCACCTGCCCGTGTACGCCACCCTTGCTGAGGTGCTTCGCGCCGCGCTGTCGGCCGCCGCCGAACGGCCAACCCACTGAACCAGAAACCCTCCGCCCAACCCACCACCGGCCAGAGCCCTGGCCAGCCGGGATGCCGGAGAACCGCCAACGGCGCCAGGCTGGCACCACGCCACGAAAGACACCTGACATGCAGATGACCATCGACGTCGGACCCGGCTACACGGTCATGACGATCGCCGGGCACATCACCTGGGACGACGCCGAGGAACTGAGTCAGCGCATCAACCAGATGGCCGACAGCCCGGCCGGCTTCCCCTCCCTGATCGTCAACGTGAGCGACCTCCTGCGGCCCGGCCCGGCAGCCGTCCACAGCTTCGCCCACCTGATACGCCGGCAACGCCACCGCGCGCAAGGACGCATCGTCGTGGCCGGCGCCCCCGACAACCTGCGCAGGCTCCTCCACCGCGCGGGCCTGCTCGACTACCTCGATCAACGCCCCACCCGGCAGCAGGCCATCACCGCCCTGCAGGCCAACGCCCTGGGCGACGGCCGCGCCTAGCAGAGCGCGCGTCCGCCGCGGCGCTCGCCCATCTGGCCGACCAGGGGCGGAGTCGAGTTCCAGGTGGCCGTTGCCGTCGAGTCCGAGCCTCGGTGCAGCAATGTAGCCGGGCCACTCTGCGGGCGGAGGGCCTGATCAGCAGGGAGAATTCGAGCCGGATGGTTTTCGGTGGGCGGTTCCGTGGTGAAGTGTCAAGGCCGAGGCTGCGCGTGATGACACAATCGCAGGTGAGGACATCTGCGTCATTGAACAGGAAGCCGCCGCCCACAGGGCTGCCAACGGGCGCGAGGACCGCGAGTTGAGCGGCGGACCAGAGAGCTGCCTGCGTGACCAGGCACGTCACCATCGTGGTGGATTCGGGCCCGGGGTGTTCTCGGGAAGCGCCCGATAGCGGCGGTGCCGGTGATCCGAACATCGGAACGCGTGGGTGTGTCCCGGCGCACGCTGGGGCCAGTCCATCAACCAGCTGCCGAACCACCACGACAAGAGCGTGGCAGAAACAGCGACATTAACCATGGCACGTCACAGGTCCGCGTCTGGCGGACGCCGTAGCGTTTACCGCCGACCTCGACCTCATCCGCTCCTGCCGCGATCTGGGCGGCGCAGGCGGCGAGCTGCTCGTGTCGGTCGCGCAGGTTCCGGTCGCGGGTCAGGCGCCGCAGGTGGCCAGCCAGCCAGGCGCTGGCTTCCTCCCGCTTGCTCCAGCGGCCCGTAGGTGTGCGGCGGGCCATAGGCGGCCCAGCTGCGCGTGGAGGGCGGTAGGGCCCGAAGGGCGGTGTTGGCGGCATCGATGGCGGCCGCGTCGGGTGGTGGCGCAGCGGGTGCGTAAACGCTGGTTTTCGGGGTTGTGGAAACCGTAGGCGTCGCGGGCCGTGGTCTTGATGAGGCGGTTGGTGCCTTCAGAGCTGGCGGTTCGGAGTGCGTTTTCGCACTCGATCGCGGTGGCGCCCAAGTCGGCGTGCCGGAGGAGAGCCCTCGTGGTGGTGGCGGCCCGGTCCCATGAGACGATCATCTACGAAGCACGGTTGAGCCGTTCGGTGATAGCCCGTTCGGCGGTGTGCCGGACGTGGTGCGCGTGCACCTGTCGGCGGTGGCTCATTGAGCCTCACCGGCCGCGGCTCGGCCTGCCTCGTACGCCTTCCACATCGGATCGAGCACCAGGCGGACGCTCTGCGGATCCATGTCGGCCAGCGCGTTGATCCGTCGCCGGTCCTGCGGATCGGGACGCACACCCAGCTGGTCGAACGTCGCGACGATGAATTGGAGGTTCCGGTCACGCATCAGACGTCAGCCTTTCGCGCACGTCCGTCATGCGTGCAAGGGCGGCGGGGACGCGCGGGATGGCAGGTGCTCGGCGAAGTGCTGCACGCTGGCGGGTGGGTGGTCATCGGTTGGGTGGCGGGCATGGTCAGGCGTATTCCTCTGCGGTGGGTGGTCCAGGGTTTGTCTCAGCGAGGCGCGCGGCCCAGGGCGATCGCCAGGCGATGGTCGGCGCGGTGGGCGGGGCTGCGGGCGAGATGGTCGGGGTGGGCATAGGTCTGGGTGGTGCGCGGGTCGGCGTGGCCGAGCAGCGCCTGGACGACGTCGATGGGCTCGCCGGCCTCGAGCAGGGCGGTGGCGACGCTGTGCCGGATGCCGTGCACGGTGACTTCTTCGGGCTTGTCGACGCCGACGGCCTTGGCGATGCGCTGGACGAGTTGTGTTACGTAGGTGCGCTGCAGCGGCGCGCCGGTGCTGGTGACGAACAGCGGGGCAGATAGGTCGTCGTGCGTGGCGAGGTAGCGGTCGAGCAGGTCGCCGGTGAGGTCGGCGATGACGACCTCGTGGCGGCGGCCGCCCTTGGCGGGCAGGGTGAGGATGCGGTGCTCGCCGCGGTGGCCGAGATCAGCGCGTTGGGCGCCGGTGAGTTCACTGACACGGCAGGCGGTGCCCTTGAGTATGGCGAGGATGGCCTGTACCCGGGGGCTCTCCACTGCGACGGCGTGGGTGAGCATCTGGTTCAGCTCGGCCTCGGTGACGAACCGGGTGCTCTTGTCCCGCTGCCGTTTGGGCAGGTCCATGCCGTCGAACGGGTCGTTGCGTACGAGGCGGGCGCGCCGCAGGTAGCGGTACCAGCTTTTGAGCGCCGACAGGCGGCGGCGCCGGGTCTCGGCGGCGTAGCCGGCGTGCCGCATGGCTGCGGCGAAGGTGTCGGCCTCGATGAAGTCGACGTCGGTCAGCTCCAGGCCGCGGGCCTGGACCCACCACAGCCACCAGGAGGCGTCCTTGATGTAGGCCTCCTGGGTGTTGGTGGCAGAGCGGCGGTCGGCCAGCAGCCAGGCACCGGTGGCGCGCAGCACGTCTTTGTCGGCGCCGGCCGTGCGCAGCAGCGCGGCGAGGCTTTGCGGATCGCGGGCCGGCGGCGGGCATCCCCAGGAGGGTAGCCGGATCGGCAGCGCGTCCGGGGGGATCAGCTCGGCGAACGGCAGGTCCGGCTCCGGGTCGTCGTCCCCTTCGGCGGGTTGGCCGACCGCGGCGGGGACGGGAACGCCGAAGCTGTGCATGGTGGCCAGCCGGTCCCCGCCCGTCGTGGACAGGGCCAGGTCAGCCCCGGATGTCGGGCTCATCGCGGAGTCCCAGATCGCGGCGTCCCGGCGGTCGGATGCTCGCCTGCGAGCCACTCGTTGAGATAGGCGAGCACGTGGTCCAGCCGCGCGGCGCAGCCGGGGGCGAGGCGCCCGCCGGTGCCGGGCACCACCCGGATCTCCGCATCGCTGAGTTCGGCCGAGGTGAGCACGATGCGTCCGGCTTGGCCCATCCAAACGGCCTCGGGGGTGGCGTAGCTGAAGGTTGCATCGTCGGTGAGCGTGAGCACCGTGTGCGCGGGCTGACCGGTCGGCACGGGCAGCAGAAGCGCCACGGCGTGTGCGCGGGTGAGCCGGGGCGGGCGTCGTCGGGTCAACGGGGTTCTCCCTCCTCGCCGGTGGAGGAGGGGAGCGCGTCCCGCGAACCGGCCGGGGGTGTGTCAGCGCCGCCCGGGGTGACACGCTGACCGGCTGTGCGGTTGGCCTCGACCATCTCCTCGAAGGAGCCATACAGCTCCGGCCAGCCAGAGCTGGGATCCAGCACGGTGTCCGGCAGTCGGTCGAAGGCGATCGCCAGGCCGACGCGAAGGCTGTTGCGGCCCTCGACGGCCAGCCATCCGGCGCAGGCCAGATCGTCGTCGGTGCCCGGCTCGCCCGGATGGCAGCCGAATAGTGGGGTGTCCACCGCGGCGTGGTCATCTGCGGAGCGGCAGGTCTTGCGCATGTCCGCGAACTGCTCAGGGGTGAAGACACCCGGCGGCGCGTCACGCCGAAACGGGCATGGACCACAGGGGAAGCCACGATGCTTCAGCGCGGCCGCCGGCGTCCGGTCCGGATCGGACATCTCGGCCTGCGGCACGGCGGTCCCGGCGGGGTCGGCTCGATCGGTCGCCTCGCCGGATGTCCGTCCGCTGCCCGCCTGGAATAGCTCCGTTAGCGGTACCAGCGACCCAGCATTGGACCGGTGGAGGTTCCGGGGCGGTGCGGTGGCTCGCTCCTCGCCTGGCGGTGTCCGGGTCGCCTCGGCCGCGCTGTGGCCGGCGCAGCGCCGCTCAGCCGTCTGGTCCTGCTCCATCGTCATCGTCCCTGCCTGTCAAGGTGGTGGTGGCGGCCAAGACGCTCGCCGGCATCCCCGTAGGTGACATTCACGGTCGGGTGGCACAGGAGGCGGCTGTCCGGGGCGTCATCGAAACGGACCAGCAGGTAGCCGCCCCGACACCCGATGATGGCGCCGGGCCGACCGGCGAACGTGATCCGGCCGGACCGTTTGGCCCCGGACACCTGATACCGGCGGCGCACGTAGATGGCGCTGGTGAGGCTTACGTCCCGCCATTGTCCCGTCACGCCCTCCACCGAGCCGTTGAACTGGGCCAGCTTGACCGTGTCGTCGATCTCGGAGACGGCGATCGCATGCCCGTCGCACAGGCCGAAGATCGGCCTTTCCGGATCGTTGAAACTGTGCTGCGTCCCCTTCCAGGTGATCGGTTCCCGGCATCTCTGGTTCAGCCGGTCGCCGGGCCAGCTGCGGTCGCCCTGCTGGCAGCGGGTCAGGTCGCCGCTGACCGCGAGCGTCGACCCGTGCTGCGGGCACACGCCCCAGGCGATGCCGCACGCGTGGGCGGGCAGCGGCAGTGCCCGGGCCAGGACGTCGCCGTGGCCTGCGGTGGAGGAGACCAGGGACTGAGGACCGTTATCCGATGCGGCGGCGCTGGCTGGACCGGACCGGGAGCCGGGGAGGGCACGCAGCAGTTCCGCATGCCGGGCCCTGACCTGGTCGCCGCCGAGTGCGCCGCCCGGACCGCCGAGCAGGGCGGCAATCGTGGCCCAGTCCCGGTCGGCAGCGCGGGCGGCGTCCAGGAGGTGCAGCTCGTAGCGGTCGAGGGCGGCCCGGGCGTGGCCGAGCAGGGTGAGCGCGTCGTCGATGTCGCCGGGTGCGGCCGCCGGGCCGTGCGGATCGGGGCGCGGATCCTGCAGGGCGAGCGCGACGCGCTGCACGGCCTGCAGGACGGGGAGGGCATAGCCCTCATCGCGCGCGGCTGCCCAGCGGTCGGCCGCCTCCCCGTGCCGCGCGGCGAGCCGGTGCCCCGCGGCGCGCTCGCGTCGGCGGCCCTCGTCGTCGCGGTCGTTCGCGCGCGGATCGTCCATCGAGGCTCCCTCCTCCGGCCGGGGCACCCGGCGATCATACTCCATAGCTAGATCGCCTACATGTCGATAACGGGGATTATCGACGTGTCGAGATCGAGCAATCAGAACGCATCGCATCGACGCTTTATAAGAAAGCACTGCTGAGAACTTTTTGGTATCGTGCTTCTGTGAGCGATCAAGACTTCGAGCCGACCGAAAGCGCCCCTGAATCGCCGGAACCCGGGTCCCGGACCGCCGCCCCAGAGGGAGCGCACCCGTCCGCCGAAGGGGACATACCGGGCACACCGGGCGGGGCCGGGCCGCACGCCCTGCCCCGGCCAGCCACCGACCCCGCGCCGCACGGCCGCTGCCTGCATGACGGCAAGCCGCTGCCGCTGTCGAGGGGCAGGAAGCCGCGCAAGTTCTGCGACGACCGGTGCAAGAACGCCTACTACCGGCACAAGGAGCGCACCGAGCGGGAGACGCTGACCGCCGCGGTGGCCACCACCGAGGCGGTGCTCACCGAGGCCCGGCCGCTCGCCGACCTCATGCTGGAGCTCGCCGAGCGATACGAGGCGGGCACCGAGCAGATCGAGCAGGGCGCGCTGCAGCGCATCGCCACCGCGGAGATCAAGGCCGCCGAGGCCGAGGCCGACGCGCTGGCCGCCCGCGACAAGGCCGAGGCGGCCGAACAGGCCCGGCGCTCCGCCGAGCGCTCCGAACGCGAGGCCCGCGCGGCGCAGCGCCAGGCCGAGGAACGCGAGGACCGGGCCCGCGCCGACCTGGAACGCGTGCAGCGTGAGACCGGCGAGCGGGTGGCGGCCGCCGAGCGACGCGCCGCCGCCGCCGAGGCCAAGCTCGAGCACTCCGAGGAGGTCCGCACCAGCCAGGCGGGCGAGCTGCGCCGGCTGCGCGCCGACCTCGCCCAGGCCGCGGCCCGCATCGACGAGCTCACCGTCGCCCTGGAGGCCCGCAAAGAAGAGCTGGCTCACGCCCACGGCGAGAACCGCCGCCTGACCGACCGGGCCGACCAAGCCGACCAGCGCCTGGCCGTGGCCACCGAGCGGCTGCAGGAGACCACGGCCGCCGCCACCGAGGCCCGCGCCGAGACCCGGGCGGTGCGCGGGGAACTCACCGCCGAGCGGCGCCGCTTCGACGACGAACGCGAGCGGCTCCGCGGGCAGGCCGAGCAGGCACGGCGCGCCCAGGCGGAGGCCGACACCGCGGCGGCGGCGGCCGTGGCGGCCCTCCAGACCCGGCTCCAGGTCACCACCGAGGATCTACAGGCGACGCGCGGGCAGCTGGCCACCGCCCAGACCGCGAGCGGCCTGGTGCTACCGGAGCCGATCGACCTGAGCCGCGATCTGGGGGACGGGGTCTGGGGCGTGGTGCTGCCCGAGTCCGGCATCGAGTCGGTCACCCGGCACCCGGACGGCGCCGTGGTGCTGTATCACCAGAACACCCAGATCCGACTCGGCGAGCCGGCGCACGCGCCGGCCCAGGCCCGGGCGCTGGCCGCCGCGCTGCTCGCCCTGCGCGCCGGCACCACGTGAGCATGCTGCCCGAGCCCTTCGCTGGCATCCCCTCGGACGGAAGGACACGCATCGTGACCACCGCCGACGACCTCGCCCGGCTGCGCGAGCGCGCCCGGGCCTGGGAGCAGCGACGGGCCGAAAGGCGCCGTACCGGGATGCCACGCTCGCCACGCAGGGCCTGGTCCCGGTCACAATTGTCCACGGCCACCCCAACGACGACGAGGACCTGCACCCGATCAGCGAGGTGCTGCCCGCACTGGCCGAGCAAGCGGGACCGCTTATCTCCGGCAGGGCGGCGACTCCACCACCTACGTCTTCGCCCCGCCCGGCGCCGCGCGGCGGCGGCCGCGTTCGAGACCGCAGTCCGGGCCGTCGCCCGCCCCGTGGTGGCGCATCACTCCCTCGCTGTACGGGCGCTGCGGAACGGCACAGTCCTGGTGCTGTAGTGAACACGTGGTCGATGTGCGGGTGCCACCGGCCAGGCCGCCCCCGGGTCAACATGATCGTAATCTTGGAAGTGCACCGACCGCGGAATGTGGGTCAGACCCACACGCACTCGGCCATTGACAAGGCTCTACCCGCGGCCTTCCCGGTGCCTTAAAGCAACTGGTCCCAGTCGACCTCGGCAATATCCTGCAGGGCTGCCGGTGTGGATTCCTGCATCCCGCCCAGCGAAGGGCCAGCGTCTATTGCCAGCCCCGGCTCGCCTACCCTCGGGAAGGGGGAGCGGAGTCCTGGTCGGCACCCGGCCGGGAGTCCGCGGGAAGGGATACAAGATGGCGCCGGTGGTCTTGGTACACGGAATCTTCAATTACGTCCAGGGGGCGACGCCTGAGGAGGCGGCCGTGCGCAAGGCCGGGGAATGCCGTCCTAAGCTGGCGGAGGGACTGGTTAGGGCGGGCCTGGCCCCGGCGGCTCCCGAGGTGGTGATGGCTTACTACGCGGACCTGCTCCGCGTCGAGCTGCTCGCGCAGGCGCACGCCGCCGAAGACGACCCCCGCTTCGAGGATCTCACCCGCGAGCAGCAGGCTGAGGCTGCGGTATGGCTGGCGGCGGCCGGCGCCCCCCTACCCGCGGACCCTCAGAATGTCGGGTCGGCACCGTTGCGGCAGATGCTGGGATGGCTGATCAAGCAACGCAGCGGTCGGCTGGCTCAAGCGGTGCAGGAGCAGACAGTGCGGCGCCTGGAGCGCATTATAGTCGTGCTCCTGCGGGAAGTGGAGGCCTACACCGCCTGGCCTGAGCGGCGCAGGCTGACGCGCGAGCGTGTGGCCAAGACGATTCGCGCCCAGCAGTCGACCGTGGTGGTGGCGCACTCGCTCGGCTGCCTCGTCGTCTACGAGATGTTGCACGACGCAGCCTTCTCGGATCTGGAGGTTGAGTTGCTGCTGACGGTGGGCTCGCCCTTGGGGCTGCCAGGGCTGGCACGGCGTTTGGATCCCGCTCTGCGGGACGGACGGGGGGCGCGGCCCGCGGGCGTGCGGCGGTGGGTGAACATCGCCGATGTCGGCGATATTGTTGCGATCCCGCCTCGGCTCTCGGAGGTGTTTCCCATCGATCAGGAGGAGACGACGGACATCGGCCTGCGATTCCATGCTTTCGGTGGGTATCTTGCCAGCGGGCGGGTGGCGGCGGCCTTGGCGCCATACCTGGACTAAGCAGAAGACGACCCCACGTATAGGCAACAAGCGGTGATCGGATGCAGGGTCGGCAGGGGAACAGTTGGCGCTCGACGCCTTTCCTTGGGGCACGTGGCGAAGCCGCCATTTGGCGGCATGCCTTGGCTGCCTGCCGGGACGCTGGGCTGGGACTGCCCCCTTGCCGGACCGATGGCCACCTTCACCGATCTCCAGCGGGTCTGGGCCCCTCTCCTGCCAGCGTCCTAGCGTGGGCCTGGGGGCGAATGCGCCACCTCACAACCTGGAGTCCTACTGTTGAACTGATAGCGGGGGACGGGGTGACCGCAGTCGCTGTGCGCGCCGAACGGCGTAAGCGCAGTTCAGCAGCCCGTTCCCGGCCGACAGCACGACCGGCCGATTCCTCAATGTGTCGTGCCAGCCAGCGGCGGCGAGTAATGCGGCAGGAGCGCCGAGGGCGAGGAGGCTAGACCCATGGTGCGGGCGCTGGTTTCAGGGGTGGGAGACTTCCCCGAGCCTACTTACATCACCGAGGAGGAACAGGCTGCTGGACGGGCCGTTTTCGGGCCCCTTCCCGCCGTTCACGAAGCGGTGGAACAGGTAGCGTACTCGTTGCAGAGGGTCGGCGTGGCCACTGGCGCGCCGCTGCAGGAGCCCGACCGTGATGCCCTATGCGAGGCTTGGGCCGATCTGCGGCGCGACGCTCCCACCGGTGAGCCGCTGATCGTGCACTTTGCTGGTCACGGCATCCAGCCGCCGACCGGAGGCTCCCTGTATCTGGTCTGTCAGGGCGGGGACCCCGCGCAGGAGTGCCTTGACGACACCTGTGTGAGCTTCTCTCAGCTCCTGGAAGCTGCCGAGAACAGCGGAAGGCCGGTGCTGTTCCTGCTGGACATGTGCGGGGCCGGCCAAGCCGTCGCCCAACAACAGCTGCAGGACCTGGTCGCCCGCCGCGCCCAGGACGCTCACCGGAACGTCTGGGTGATCGCGGCCTGCACCGCCGACCACATCACCTACGGTGCCCGCTTCACCACCGCCGCTGTCCAAACCCTCGAACGCCTTGCCGACGGAGCCCTCGACGTCGACCCCACCTGGGAGCACGTGCCCGTCGACACCCTCGCCGAGGCGATCCAGGACGAAATGGACCTGGCCGATCGCGCCGCTGGACAACCCGGTCAGCCCCTGGTCCGTACCCCACATTCGCAGGCGGTGCTGGAACCACAGCCATTCCTCCTCAATCCCGACTACAGCACGGACCCCGGGGCGAAGCTGGTGACCGACATGGCTGCTTCCGTCCGGGAATTCGCCTTCAGCTGCGACCGGCGCCTGGATCCGCTGCACTTCGCCACCCGCGCCGCAGGCAACCCCCACGCCCATGTCAGCCTTTTCTCCGGCCGCACCGCCCAGCTTGCCCGCATTGGGGCCTGGATCGACAACACCGATGGCACCCAGGATCGGCTGCTGGTCGTCACCGGGAGTCCGGGCAGCGGCAAATCCGCTCTCCTCGGCGTGACCGTCTGCCTCATCCACCCCGAGCTGGCGGCCACGCTGGGGCAGATCGTCCGCCCGGCCGTCGGTGAGTTCCACCCTCATCCGCCCGGCGCCGTCCTCGCCGTCCACGCCCGCCAGCTCACCCTTGAGGAGATCACCGACTCCCTGAGCAAGCAGCTCGACAGCCAGCTCCCATTCGCCCCTGTGGTGATATCCGACAACGGCTCCGACCACGATCGAGACACCGGCCCAGGAGCGCTGGTCGTGCCCAGCAGTACCCCAGAAGCCCTTGTGCACCGCGTGGCCAAAGCCGGCGAGGTGCTGGTGATCGTGGATGCCCTGGATGAGGCGGAAGATTCGTCCGCGGTCCTCGATCAGCTCCTGTTCCCGCTGTTGGCTGCGCCTGGCGGCGGAACGGTGTCCGGCTGTCGCATCATGATCGGCACCCGCCCGTGGTGGGACACCCTTCAGGCCCTCCGCGACCGAATCGCTGGCCACCCCGACTGCATCCTCGACCTGGACCCCGCCACCGCAGGCGATCGTGACACCCTGGCCCGCGATCTCCGTGAATACCTCAACAAGCTCCTCGGCCACCGCTACAGGTCCGAGGCAATCAAGCGCATCGCCGACCAGATCGCTCACTACAACGACAGCGGTGCCTTCCTGGTTGCTGCCCTCTACGCCAACCACCTCCTCGCCTCTGCAGAGGACACCACTGCGGACCCGCCCCGCAGCATCACCGAGGTCTTCGACCTGCACCGGCACACGCTCGCCCGGGCCGAGCCCTGGATCGAGCCCATCCTTGCCGTCCTCGGCCAGGCCCGCGGTCAGGGCATGCCCCTGGAGCTCATCCACACCGCTGCTCTCGCCCACGCACCCCAACACGCGCAGCTGAGCTTCCCCCCGCAGCACGGACACCTGAGGTGAGGTCACTCAGCGGTGCCTGACGGCCTGTAGAGGCCCTCGAACGTGACGGGGCTGTGCATT
>NZ_JBSFNK010000073.1:0-31404 GCF_053587055.1 Nonomuraea sp. NPDC003707
CGCTACCTGACCGCCATCGTCAAGGGCGAGCCGAACCACTGGTCCATCCGGGCCGGCAACGCGCAGTCGGGCAACCTGTCCACCTACTACAACGGGGCACGTCCCAACGTCGCGGGCTACAACCCGATGAAGAAGGAAGGAGCCATCATCCTCGGCATCGGCGGAGACAACAGCAACGGCTCCGCCGGCACCTTCTACGAGGGCGTGATGACCTCCGGCTATCCGACGGACGCCACCGAGAACGCGGTGCAGGCCAACATCGTCGCCGCCGGCTACAGGTGAACCCGCCGCCGCCCCCGGCCCACGCCGGGGGCGGCAAAGCCCGGGAAAGCGGGGCTTTCGACTCAACTGCCGTATGGCTACTATCAGGCACCTATCGCCTAGTTGGGTGATTGTCACCGATTGGTGAGGAGAGTGTCCTCCACGTGGCTGGATGGGGCAGGGCCGGGCGACGGCGGACGGAGACCGTGGGCGACGGGAGCGCGTCGTCCCAGTCGCGACGGCTGGCCGGTGCCCGCCGGCTGCCCCTGCGTACGGTGCTGCTCATCATCGTGTTCGTGCCGAGTCTGACCTTCACCCCGCTGCTGGCCTCGGGCATGTTCCAGCTGTCCTCCCAGTGGCGGGCCGAGAAGGCCCAGATGGATCTGGCCACCAAGACCGTCGGCGCACCCGCGTCCGACCTGTTCTTCAGCCTCGACAAGGAACGGCTGCTCACCGCGGAGACGCAGGCCGACCCCGGTGGCGCCGCGGCGGGCAAGCTCGCCAAGCAGCGCGCGCTGACCGACCAGGCCGTGAGCGCCTTCCGTCCCCTGACGGCCCTGGACACCGCCAAGGGGCCGGAGGGGCTCGGCGACGCCATCTCCCGTACCGACCGCAGCCTCAACCTCCTCGACGAGCAGCGCCGGGCGGTGGACGCCGGTTGGGCCAGCCCGCAGAAGGCGTTCGACTACTACAGCGGGGTCATCGAGTCGGACCTGCGCGTGCTGACCGTCCTCAGCCACACCGACGAGGGCCAGGTGAACAGCAGCGCGCAGACCCTGGTCGACCTGTTCTGGGTCGTCAACCTGATCGGCCGCGAGGACGCCGTCCTGGCCCGCGGCTGGAAGTCGGGGCACTTGACGAGGGACGAGTACGGCCTCGTCACCGACGCCGCCGGCACCAGGAAGCACCTCATGCGCTCCCAGGTGATCCCGAGCCTCATCGGCGACGAGAAGCGGTACGAGACGCTGATGACCGGCAAGGCGTGGGTGGCCATGACCGCGCTGGAGGAGCGGCTGACCTCCTCAGGCGGCAACCAGGTGACCCTGCGCGGGGACAGCACCGAGTGGCGCTCCTCGGTGGACACGGTCACCGAGCAGGTGACGCAGCTCCTGCGGCTCCGGCTCGCCGACGTCAGCAAGATCGGCTACGACCACGCCGGCATGCTCTTCGTCATCTTCATGAGCGTCACCAGCGTGGGCCTGCTCGCCCTGGGCCTGGTGATCTTCACCAGCTGGCGTCTCACCTCCATTCTTCGCCGGCGCATCCTCCACCTGCGCGAGGACGCCCAGGAGCTCCAGGAGCGGCTGCCCAAGGTGGTCGCCCGGCTGGAGCGCGGCGAGGACGTCGACGTGGACGCGGAAGTGCACATGCTCAAGCCCACCCCCGACGAGCTCGGCGAGCTGGGGCAGGCCCTCAACCTGGCCAGCCGCAGCGCGGTCTTCACCGCCGTGCGGCAGGCCGAACAGCACCGCGGCTTCCAGCGCATGCTCCAGCGCATCGCCCGCCGTACCCAGATCCTCATCGGCCTGCAGCTGAAGAAGCTCGACGAGCTGGAACGCAAGCACGAGGACCCCGAGGTGCTGGAGGGCCTGTTCGACCTGGACCACCTCACGGCCCGGCTGCGCCGCTACGAGGAGAACCTGGTGATCCTCGGCGGCGGGCAGCCGCAGCGCCGCTGGCGCAAGCCGGTGCACCTGCTCGACGTGCTGCGCGCCGCACAGGGCGAGGTCCAGGACTACCGGCGGATCTCGATCGACGTCGAGGGCGAGTCCTGGGTGAGCGAGCGCGCGGTGGGACCGCTCGTCCACGTCCTGGCGGAGCTCATGGAGAACGCCACCACCTTCTCCAAGCCGATGACCCCCGTCGAGGTGCGGGCCGCACCGGTCAGCCGGGGCGTCGCCGTGGAGATCGAGGACCGCGGCCTGGGCATGGAGGCCGAGCAGTACGCCGCCGCCAACGCCCTGATGAAGTCGCCGCCGCAGCTCGACGTGATGACCCACGCCGACGACGTCCGGCTCGGCCTGTACGTGGTCGCCCGGCTCGCCGCGAGCCTGGGCCTCCAGGTGGAGCTGCGGTCGTCGGCCTTCGGCGGCACCCGGGTCATCGTGCTGCTCCCGGAAGCGCTGGTGGTGGACCGTCCGCGTGCGGTGCCCGAGGAGGCCGCCCCGGCCCCGGCTTCGGCCCCGGAGGCGGCCCGTCCGGAGCCTCGCCCGCAGGAGGAACCGGCGGACGGGCAGTTGCCCACCCGCTCCAGGGGACGTGCGATGGCGTACGTGACAGCGCCCACCGGAATCCCGGACGACGCCCTCCCGCCGTCCGCCCGCCGGCCACTGCCCCAGCGGGTGCGCCAGGCCAGCCTGGTCACCGAGCTCAAGGTCCCGGCGAACGGGGACGAACAGACCGAGCAGGAGGCCTGGGCCCCACGCGAGCAGCCCGGCCGATCCAGTGCGACAATCGGCGCGTTCCAGAGGCAGTCTCGCAGGCGCCGGACCGGTGATGACGCCTTCCAGCCCCGGCCGGACGGATCCCCCGAGCCCGGCTCACCCACGACGGAAGATCGATGATGACGCAGCGAACCACCGCCACCAACGCAGACCTGGACTGGCTCCTGGACGGTCTGGTCGCTCAGGTCGCGGGCACCCGGCACGCCATCGTGCTGTCCGACGACGGCCTGGTGATCAGCCGGTCCCGGACCATCGAGCGCTCGGACGCCGAACGCCTCGCCGCGATCGCCACCGGCCAGCAGAGCCTGGCTCGCGGCGTGGGGCAGCTCTTCAGCGGCGGACCGGTGCAGCAGGTCATCATCGAGATGGCCGAGCTGTGGCTGTTCATCACGACCGCCGGCCGCGGCACCCATCTGGCCGTGGTCGCCTCCCAGGAGGTGGACGCCGAGCTGATGAGCGTCGCGATGCACACCCTCGTCCAGCAGGTCGGCCAGAAGCTGGGCACCGACGCGCGTACCCCGCAGGCCGATGACGCGGGGAGACGCGGATGAAGCACTGGACTGAGGGGTTCGACGACGATGACGCCGACGAGCCCCTTGTCCGCCCCTACACGATCACCGGCGGACGGACCGCCCCGGAACGGGACGACCTCACGCTGATCACGCTGGTGACCTCGCTCTCCGGCGTCTCCTCGCAGACCGGACGCGGGCTGAGGCGCATGCAGCCGGAGCACCGCACCATCTTCGCCTTGTGCGAGCGGCCGCTGGCGGTGGCCGAAGTCGCCTCGGCGCTGAACCTCCCGGTGTCAGTGACCAAGATCCTCATTGGCGATCTGATCGAGAACGGTCAGATGCGGGCCCGGCCACCGCTGGCCTTCGCCCAGGCGGGCGGCGGTCTTCCCGATGTGACAATTCTTGAGGCGGTGAGGGATGGCTTACGCAAGCTCTGACCAAGGGGACGACGCTCCCCTGGCGGTGAAGATCCTGATCGCCGGCGGGTTCGGCGTCGGGAAGACGACCATGGTCGGCGCGGTGAGCGAGGTCGCCCCACTGCGTACGGAGGAGTACCTCACCCACGCCAGCGTCGGCGTCGACGATCTGGACGGCGTGAGCGGCAAGTCCACCACCACCGTCGCGCTGGACTTCGGGCGCATCACCATCAACCGCGAGCTGGTGCTCTACCTGTTCGGCACCCCCGGGCAGGAACGCTTCTGGTTCATGTGGAACGACCTGGTGCACGGGGCGATGGGCGCGGTCGTCCTGGTCGACACCCGGCGGCTGGACGTGAGCTTCGCCTCGATCGACTTCTTCGAGAGCCGCGGCATCCCCTTCGTCGTCGGCGTCAACTGCTTCCACGGCGTCAAGGACCGGACGTCCGAGGAGATCCGCAAGGCGCTCGACCTCGACCCGCAGGTGCCGCTGGTGCTCTGCGACGCCCGCGACCGGACGGCGGCCCGCGACGTGCTGCTCGCGCTCATCGACCACCTGCTGGCCGCCCGGCCCCGCACCGCACCGCACCCCGTGGCCTGACGCCCGTCACCTCCCGGCCGGTGCCGGGACCAGCGACGGGCGGCGGTCGATGCGGCGGCGGACCTCGTCGGTGCCGAAGTGGTAGTCGATGCGCCGGGTCGCCTCGGCCCAGTCGTCCATCGACCGAACCGCCGACAGGGCCTCCACCACCACGGGGTCGCTCCACCTTTCCACCGCGCGCTGCCACAGCGTGCCGGCGTCCTCGGTGAGGAGGCTGCCGACGGTGCCCTCGTAGATCGGCATCGCGCGCACCTCGCCGTCCGGCTCCACCTGCAGCAGCGGGAAACCGTACCGGCGCAGGGCGTTCGGATGCATCATCAGGACCATGTTGTCCGACGTCGCCACCTGCACCTGGCGGGGTGCGAGGGAGCGCAGGCGTTCGACGTGCTCGCCGCTCACCAGCGTGCGCAGCTGGTCGAAGCTCAGCAGCTCATGATCGGCGAACCCCTGCCGGCTCGCGAGCCCGGACGGCACCGCGGCGGCGAAGGTGAGGAAGCGCAGGTACGGGAAGCGAGGGGCGACCGTGCGGCAGAACTCCTCCAGCTGGTGGAGGTTGGACCGCAGGACCGCGTAGTCGACCCCGAACTCGACCGGGTCGAGGCCGTTGGCCACCCGCTCCTCCGAGAGGTCGTTCAGCAGGGTCAGCGCGTTCATCGCCCGCTCGAACGAACCGGCCCGCCCGCGGATCCGATCGTGCACCTCGGCGTCGGCCCCGTCGACGCTCACGGTGATCCGGGAGAAGACCCGGGTCACCTCCTCGGCCGAGCGGCGGTCGAGCGTCCATCCGCCGGTGTAGACGTTGACGCCCATCCCCGCTTCGCGGAGCCGCCCGGCGACCTCGGTGATGCCTCTGACCAGCAGCGGCTCGCCGCCGGCGAACTCCACCGCCCGCGGGCCGAAGGAGACGATCGCGTCGGCGACCTTGAGCATCTCGTCGTGGTTCAGCTGCCGGGCCGGCCGCCTGCCGGACTCGGAGTAGCAGTGCACGCATCGCAGCGGGCAGGCGTAGGTGACGTCCCAGACGATGTCGCTGGGACCGTTCGGGGTGCTCATGGCATGGTCCTTTTCTCGTTCGTGCGCCAGTGGCCGACCAGGTCGGCGTACAGGGGGGATCGGGTGAGCAGTTCCTGATGCGTTCCGGCGGTCGTGGTGCCGCCGTCCATCAGCAGGACGCGCCGTGCTCTCATGGCGGAGCTGATGCGATGCGCGATGACGACGAGCGTGCCGTCGCGTCCGGCGAACGCCTCCTCGGCGCGCTGCTCGGCAGCCGGGTCGAGGTGGCAGGTGGCCTCGTCCAGCACGACGGTCCGCGCAGGCGAGGCGTGCACGCGGGCCAGGGCGATGAGCTGCTTCTCCCCGGCGGAGAGCGAGGAGGGCTCCTCGATGACGGCGTCGAGCCCGCCGAGCCGTTCGACCAGCGGCAGGGCTCCCACGGCGGCGGCCGCCGCCCGCAGCCGCGCGTCGGTCTCCGCGCCGAGGTAGGCCAGGTTCTCGCGGACGGTCCCGGCGAAGACGTACGCCTCCTGGGGCACGAGGGCGATCATCGTGCGCAGGCGGTGTTCCGGAGTCTCGTCGAGCGGGAGCCCGCCGAGCACGATCCGGCCGCCGGTCGGTGGCAGGAGCCCGGTCAGCAGCATCGACAGGGTGGACTTGCCGGCGCCGCTCGGGCCGACCACGGCCAGGTGCTCCCCTTCGGGGATCGTGAGGTCGAGGTCGCGTACGACCGGTGTCGCCCCGGGCGCGTAGCCGAAGGTCAGCCGTTCGGCGTCGAGCCGGTGCCCGAGCGGGCCGGGCCCGGCCCCGGTCCGCGGGGAGGTTACCGGCACGGTGACGGACTCGGCGATCCTGCGCAGCGTGACGGCGAGGGCCACTCCCCACCCGCCGACCGTGCTGATGAGCATGCGCAACGCCGGGTCGAGCCCGGTGGCCAGGTAGGTCACCGCGCCGATGACCTCTCCCGCGCTCAGGTGGCCGCCGTCGACCAGCGGACGGGCGGCGATCAGCAGAACGAGCAGCGGCACGTGGACGCCGAGCGTGACGACCAGCCGCCGGCCGGTGCCCGCCCAGGCCATCGACATGGTGGCCGCCACCTGCGCGGAGACCGCGGCGTCCACCGTCGCGCGGGCCTGGTCGTGGGCTCCGCAGGCGGCGACGTCCCGCAGTCCGGACAGGATCGGGGTGGCCTCGGCCGTGAGCCGCTCGTCGGCCAGGATCAGCGCGCGTTGCCGGCTCGCCAGCGTACGCAGCAGCCAGGCGAACACGGCCAGGGCCAGCACCACCGGTCCCACGGCGATGGCGGCCGCCGGCGGAGAGAGGGCCAGCAGCCCCACCAGCGCGGCGATCAACGACATGCCGAGCTGGCGGCTGCTGCGCAGCAGGGCGGACACCAGGTTCCGCACCGTTTCCACCTGCGCGGTGAGCCGGTTGACGGCGGCGGTGTCGGGTGGTTCGGCGCCGCCGGCCGCGCGGGTCACCGTGGCGGTGACGACGGCACGTACGAGGTCGTCGCGCAGCGGTTCGACGACCTTGGCCAGGACGGGGAGCGTCAACCGGGTGGCCACCGCCTTGAGCGACATGACGGCGGCCAGCAGCCCGAGCAGGGCGAGTCCGGTCCCCGGCCGCCCCGCCAGGAACCCGCGGTCGATGGCGGCGGCGATGAGCAGCCCGGACAGCATCGTCGGAGCCGATTCGACGGCGGACAGGGCCAGGGCGACGGCCAGCGGGCGCTTGCGCGGCCGGAGCAGGGCCAGCAGCAGGCGCGGCGCGCTGAGCGTGCGCGGCCCCAGGAGCGGGGTCAGCGAGGCACCGGACACGCCTCCTCCTTCCCACTGGTTTCCTCGGCGGCGAACAGGGCGCGGTAGGACGGGTCGTTCCAGAGCTCCCGGTGTGTGCCCTGAGCGCTGATCCGGCCGTTCTCGAGCCAGACGACCAGGTCGGCGTGGGCGGCGGTGGTCGCCCGGTGCGCGACGACCAGGCGGGTGCGTCCGCGCATCCCGTCCACGAGGGTGCGGGTCACCTGAGCCTCGGTCGCGGTGTCGAGGCTGGAGGTGGCGTCGTCGAGCACCGTCAGCCGGGCGCGCCGTACGAGCGCGCGGGCCAGGCCGAGGCGCTGGAGCTCGCCGCCGGACAGCGGCGCGCCCGCGGCCGGGGTGTCGTACCCCTGGGGGAGCCGGCGGATGACGTCGTCTACGCGGGCGGACGCGGCGGCCTCCTGTACGGCGGCAAGGCTGGTCCCGGGCCGCCCGTAGGCGATGGCCGAGGCGAGGTCACCGCCGAGGAGAGCGGGGCGTTCGAAGGCGTAGGCAACGACGTCGCGCAGCGCGTCGGGGGCGAGCTCGGCCAGGGGCCGGCCGTCGAGCAGCACCTGTCCGCCGTCGGGGTCCAGCAGCCTGCCCGCCACCATGGCCAGCGTCGTCTTGCCCGCGCCGGACGGCCCGACTACGGCGGTCAGCGATCCTGCGGGAAGCTCCAGGTCGAGCCCGTCGAGCAGCCGGGCGCCGTCCCGCGTGACGGTGACGCCACGGAACGACAACGTGCCGGGGCCTTCGAGGGCCGGGCGCGTACCGGGGGCCTGGGTGGGCAGAGCGAGCACCTGCGAGACCCGCCGCGCCGCCGAGCGGGCCTGCGCCACGCTCATCACCGCGTCGACGTGTTCGATGAACGACAGGCCCAGCGTGGCGTACCCGGCCACGGCCAGCAGCTGCCCGGGTTCGAGGCGGCCCGCCACGACGCCGAGGCCCGCCACGGCGAGGACCGCCACCTCCATGAGCGGCAGCACCAGGCCGATCCGCCACCCGCCACGGGCCTGGGCCCGCCACAGGGCGTGCCCGGTCTCGGACAGTTCGGGCAACGGGGTGAGCACGCGGGCGATCTCGCGGTCGGCGGTGCCGGAGGCCCGCACGGTACGGATGCCCGCCAGGGTGTCGGTGAGCCGGGCCGCCAGCCGGCCCTGCGTCTCCTGGTAGCGGTCATACAACCCGGACATCCGGGAGACGAACATGAGGATGATCACGAGCGCGACGGGCAGGCCGGCCACGAAAGCGAGCCCGGTGCGCCAGTCGATGAGGAAGAGCGCGGTGATGCCGCCCGCCGCGGTGACGAGCCCGGCGGCGGTGTCCAGCAGGGCCAGCGGGACCTGCCCGGCCCCGGCGGTGTTGCTCACGAGCCGGTTGGCCAGCTCCCCGGTCGGGAACCGGCGGGCCTCCCCGACGCCGAGGCGCAGGATGTGGCCGGTGAACCGCAGACGCAGCGTGGAGGTCGCCGAGGCGTTGGCCGCGGCGCCCGCGACGTGGCACACCAGGTCGGCGAGGGTCATGACGGCCAAGACCAGGGCCAGCCGCGCCGCCGCGGCGAGCACGTCCTCGCCCGCGAGCACCCTGTCCACCGCGGCGGCCAGCAGGGCGGGCATGGCCAGTGTCGCGGCCGAGGCGGCGGCGGTCGCGGCGGTGACCACCGCCAGCGGCCGCCAGGCGCGCCGTGCGAGAGAGGCGAGCAGGCGGTCGCCGTGCTCGTGCGTCACCCGCTCCCCGGCGATGCCTGCCACGGGATCCGACATCCTTACGCTCCTTTCTCGACGGACCCGGCGGGCCACCGCCGGCGGCGGTGACCCGGGGATTTCACTAGGACAGGCTGAGGGTGATGAAACAGGTCTCATCGCCCTCGCACGTCACGCCGAAGCAGCTCAGCGTGCAGGGGTACAGCCAGGACTCTTCTGCGGCCGGGAGCATGTCCAGGGCCTTGATGTCGATTTCCATCAGACGGTGATCCAGCAGCTGTCGTTCTTGCACGAGATGAAGCACGTGATGACGCAGGGCCACAGCGAGGTCTCCTCGGCGGCCGGCAGCATGTCGAGAGCCTTGATGTCGATTTCCATGGTGTTCTCTCCTTCAGTAATGGGGATTTTTCGTCAGATGGTGACCCAGCAACTGTCCTTGCAGGTCTTGACCTCGCAGGTGATGAGACAGGGCCACAGCGCGGCCTCCTCCGCGGCCGGCAGCATGTCCAGGGCCTTGATGTCGATTTCCATCGCGTTCTCCTTTCTTGGGTAGTTGCCGCTCGTTTCGAGACGGCGTGGGGTACCGGCCCGCGTCGACGGGCCGGAGTCTGTGAGCACCCGCTAGGCGGTGACGGGCCTGCCGCTCAGGAAGTCGATGAGCAGGCCGGTGACCAGGTGTCCGTCGCCGGAGGCCAGCGGGTCGTGGTCGGCCACGGGGATCTCCAGGTAGACCGGCGGCACCGGGTGACCGGCCGCCAGCAGCCGGCCGTGCAGCCGCCGGGAGTGAGTGACCGGGATGATCGAGTCCTGCAGGCCGTGGATGATCATGATCGGCAGGCGCATCCGGTCCGCCAGCCGGGCCAGGTCGCGCGGGCCGAGCTCGTCGTCCGCCTCCACGCAGCCGCCGAGCCGATCGAGCAGCGTGCGTACGCGCTGCGCCCCGTCCTGGTACAGCTCCCGCCCGGACAGGAACGGCGCGATGACCGCGGCCCTGGTCCACAGGTCCGGCTCCGCGGCGGCGGCCAAAAGGGCCAGGTAGGCGCCGTAGCTGATGCCGTACAGCATGGGCCGTTGCCGGCCCGGGCCGCGCGCGTCGGCCAGCGTGCGCCCGAGCCGCAGGATGTCCGCCAGGTCGGGGCCGCCCCACGCGCCGTGGATGGCGTCGCGGTGCGCGGCGCCGTAGCCGGTGCTCCCCCGCTGGTTGGGCGCGACCACCGCCATGCCCGCCGCGGCCATCCGCTGGAACAGCGGGTCGAACCCGAAGGGCCAGGCGGCTTCCGGGCCGCCGTGCAGCGCCAGGACGACCTGCTCGCTCGTCGCCGGGTCGCCGTACACGATGGCCTCGATCGGCCCGGCCGGGCCCTGGTGGTCCACCGTACGGGCCGGTGCCCAGCCGCCCGCGTGCTCCTCCGCGGCGGCCCGCGCCCGGGGCCGGAGCGGATCGGTCAGGGTGACCACGCCGAGCGGGCGGTCCGGCGTGCTGTGCAGCAGGTGCAGCCCGACGGTGGTCCAGCGCGCCAGCGGCTGCAACGTCCCGGCCGGCAGCTCGGCCTCGACGGCGGTGTCCGCCACGAGGTCGTGCAGCAGCAGGTCGGAGCGGCTGCGGCGGACGGCCGACAGGGCCAGGTGCCGCCCGTCGGGGTCCAGGGTCAGCGGTGCGACGGTGCCCTCGACGCGGTTCAGCCGCTCGGGGAACGCCGTCGGCGCCGGGTCGTCGCGGTGCCGGACACCGAGCCGGAACGCTCCATCGCGTTGTGCCGCGGTGAGCAGCACGCCGGTGCGCGGCGCGGCCATGAGCAGGTGCTCGCCGTCCGCCAGCCCGTCGAGTGCCGTCAGAAGGCCGGTGGCGAGGTCGAGGACGAGCGTGCCGCCGGTGCCCGGCTCGGGGCGGGCCAGCGCGAGCCGCCGGCCGTCCTCGTCGAGCCAGACTCCCCCGCCGACCGCACCGGCCAGCCTGGCGACCTGCTCGGGAGCCTCGGCGCGCCCTGACACGCGCCACACCGTGGTGCGTCCGTCCGCGCCGCTCTCGAACAGCAGGGCGGCGGTGCCCGGCGCGACACCGGCGACGAGCCTGAGCCCTCCGCTGCGCGGGGTGAGCAGCTCGTACTCCTCGGCCGGCGCGCCGTCTGGGCCGGGGACGGCGAGCAGCAACCGCGCCGACCCCTTGCCGTGGCGGCACAGCAGCACGTCGCCGTCCCCGGTCGGGAGCGGGAGCGTCCAGGAGGTCTCGCCTTCGCGGGTGGGTAACAGGCGGGGCCGCGGCGCGGGACCGGTGAGGTCCCACAGCTCCGGCATGAGCTTGTCACGGCCGTACGCGGCCAGGCAGGTGGCATGGCGCCCGTCGCCGGAGAACCGGAAGCTGATCCGCCTGAGTTCCGTGGGCAGGGTGGTGACGGTGCTCATCGCGCGGCCACCTCGTCGGAGACCATCCACGGGCGGGGACCGCCGTGGCGCAGCCGCCACAGGAAGGCGAGCACCCCGGCCAGCCCGGTGTTCCAGCCGAACGTCACCTCAAGGGCGTTCTCGTCGGGCACCACGAGCAGCCCGTCGCGCACGGTGGCGCGCGTCCACAGCACGGCGGCCAGTTCCTCGGCCTGCTCGTGGTAGATCGGGTCGTCGGCCAGCTCCGCCAGGTCCAGCAGGAACTGCCCGTCTCCGGCCAGGCCGTGGCAGGCCGCGGTGCCGGAGCGCAGCCGGTGGCCGTGCACCGCTCTGGCGGCGGCCCTGGCCACCTCCAGCGCGTCCCAGTCGCCGGTGACCGTGTGCAGGCGCACCAGGAACGTTCCGATCCCCGAGGATCCGTTGCACCAGTGGGGCATCTTCGCCCCGCCGTGCGGGCCCTCCCCCCACCAGGCCGCCTCACCGTGGTAGTCGACCGCGTCCAGCAGGGTACGGCCCGCCGCGACGGCGGTCTCCAGGCAGTCCTCGCGCCCGAGCGCGACGCCGGCGGCCAGCAGGTACGCGCCGATCCCGGCGACGCCGTGGGCGAAGCCGTAGTGCACGACGCCCGCCAGCGCGGAGTCGAAGTCCTTGGGGATGGGCCACAGCACCGTGTCGGGGGTGCGCTGCGCGACCTTGAGGAGCTCGTCGGCGCAGTCGCTCGCCCGGTCGCGGAATCTCGTGTCGCCGGTGGCGTTCCACAGGTGCAGCAGCGCCGTCCCGGTCCCGGCCAGGCCGTGGCAGATGTCCGGGTTCGGCCAGCTGACGGGCAGGTCGAGGGCGAGGTCCAGGCCCGCCGAGCGGATGTCGTGGTCGTCGAGCGCCGCGCCCGCCTCGTACAGGGCCCAGGCCATGCCGGCCCGGCCGAAGTACAGCCCCGGCGAGGGGCGGTGTTCGCCCGCGAGGCGGTGGATCATCCAGTTCGCGCCGTCGCGCAGGGCGGTCGCGAGGGATTCCTGGGGGGAGGTCCTCAGCACGGAGGCCATCAGCTGGAGCACGCCGGCCGCGCCGTACTGCACGCCGCAGGGGTCGGCGGTGGCGCCGTACCCGGTGCTGGGCCACAGCCGCGCGTCCCCGCCCATGGTGCGCAGGGTGTACGCCAGCCCGTCGTGCAGCAGCCGGTCCTGGTCGGCCGTGGCGAGCCGGTAACCGTTCCCCACCTCCGGGCCGGTGGTCAGGCCGTCCAGGAACGTACGGACCCTGGCCAGGTCCCACCGCCGGGCGGGATCCTCCGCCATCAACCCCAAGATCATGGGAGCCAGCTCGGTGGCCACGGGATCGCCGGCGACGGCCACGTCGACCAGCGTGCGCACCCGGGAGTCCCACGGTCTGGCGTGCTCGTCCTGATCCTTGACCAGCATCGGCTGGCAGGAGGTGACCAGGTAGAACACCGTCGCGCCCAGCGCGTACAGGTCCACTTCGACGCCGGGGCAGGGCCCGAGGGCGGGGGAGTTCTCCTGCTCCGGCGGCGCGTAGCCGGGGGTGTGGGTGCGCCCGACCAGGGTGCCGGGCCTCGCCGCGGTCTCCAGGTCGATCAGCCGGCAGTCGCCGTCCTCGGTGACGATGATGTTGTTCGGGGTCAGGTCGCGCACGATGTAGCCGCGCTCGTGGACCGTCGCCACCAGGTCGACCAGACGCCCCACGAGGCCCAGCACCGTTTCGCGCCGGCGCGGGTCCGGGCCCTCGGCTCCGCGCTCGCCGGCCCAGACGGTGAGCACGGTCCCCTCGATGCGCTCCTGGACCAGGAACAGGTTGTCGTCCTTGTCGAACAGCGTCACCTTGCGCGCCGTGACGCCGAGCGGCCCGAACAGGTCGAGCATCCGCCATTCGTGGCGCAGCGCGTCGCGCTCGTCATGTCCGTTCAGCCTGGCGCCGACGTGCGGCCGGGCCTGCTTGACGATCACGTTCCCGCCGGTGTCGCGGTCCTCGGCCAGGAAGACCCCGCCCTTGGCGTTGTGCCGTACGGCCTGGCGCACCACGAACCGGTCGGCCAGCAGCACCGCCTGCGGCGCGGCCACCCGTACCGGAGCCTTGCCCGACTCGAACGGGCAGGGCGCCCACGAGGGCGGCGAGTACCAGGCGTTGCGCTTGTCGGTCACCTGGGTGCCGTCGGGGGCGGTCAGCTGCGAGGCGTAGGAGCCGTCGTTGTCCAGCACGGAGGGCGCGGAGAACACCCCGTAGCGGTAGTGGACCAGGCTGCCCGGCTTGTACGCGCGATCGGACAGGATGGGCGGCCCGGGCAGGCCCAGGGTGGCGGCGTGCAGCTCCTCGGCGATCACGGTCGCCGCCCGGTCGCCGGGCGGGTAGACGGTGATGAACTTGCCCACCGACCCGCGGTCCTGCTCCCTGGCCACCAGGCCGGACAGCTCGGCCAGCGTCGCGGCGAACTTGAACGAGCAGCGGTGCCGCGCCAGCACCTCCACCGCGCGCGCCAGCACCACCGGCGCCGACAGCGGCGTCGCCGAGACGTGCAGCTTCCAACCCTGCGCCCGGTTCGCCGCGCCTGCCGGAGTCACATACGTCCACGGCCTGCGGGTGCGGATCTCCCAGGCGTCCTCTTCCTTCGCGGCCCGCTCACCGGCCGCCGCCCGGCCGGCTCGCGCCAAGGCCGCCTTGGCGACGTCCTCCAGGACGTGCCGATCCACGCCGGTCTGGTCTTCCCCCACGTTGCCCCCCTATCCACTGGATGATCAGCGCGGGCCCGGGGCCATCGGCTGATCGACATCAGGTATAGGCGTGGGGACTTGTAGCCATCTTGGACAGGAGTTGGAACCGGTTGGGCGTCGTCTTGCCTGACTCTCCCCGCTCGCTTGGCTGCGGCTGCTCACCTGCCGATATCGTCATCGGGTGGACAACGATGACGCTTACATCTCGTCACCGGACGCCGACGTCGTATACCTCTTCACCTTGGGCATCGGCGTGATGCTGGTCCTTCTGCCCACGCTGATATGGCTGGCCATGGTGTTGCTGCGCCGCCCCGAACAGCGCAATGGCCACCCCCCGCGATCGGGGAGTGGCCATTGACGTCACGCTCTTAATCGCAGTGTTCGAAGCCACTGGTGTAGGAACTGCTGCCGACCGAGCCGCCCCACTTGACGCACTGCCCGGCCGCGTCGCGCCTGACGGGACCCGCGTAGTAGTCGTAGCTGCCCGAGTCGGTCGTCCTGCTTTCGTTCTGCGGCTCCAGGAAGGCCGACACCGCCGACGCCGAGCCGAGGTTCGTCGACTTCAGCGTCACGACGCAGTTGTAGCCGTTACCCGAGTTGTAGAGCAGGTACGTGCGGCCACCCGTGAGAGCGGCCGAGTCGATGACCGAGTAACCGCTGCCGCAGACCTCCTCAGGGGTGTAGGGGTTGCTGCTGCCGCAGCCGTTGGTGCTCGTGATGGCCTTCTTCTGGCCCAGGGACACGGTCACGCCGTCCACGGTCGGGCTGGTGTCCATCGCACCGGTGGAGGTCCGCTGTTCGTAGTGCAGGTGCGGCGCGTTCGAGCCGCCCGTCGAGCCGACGGTCCCGATCACGGTGCCCTGGCTGACGGTCAACGTGCTGCCGGCCGACCTCACCATGGTCGCCAGGTGGGCGTAGCGGGTCCTGGTGCCGTCGCTGTGCCGGATCTCTATCCACTTGCCGTAGCTGGTGCTTCCCGCGTCGCTGAAGGTCGCGGTGCCCGCGGCGGTGGCACGCACGGTCTCGCCGTTGATGTCGTCGCCCCCGTAGTCCTGCCAGTCGATAGAACCGGACGGGTTGTGGGCGGGGGTCCCGGTCCAGTTGTTGGCGTAGAAGGTCTTTCCGCAGTTGAACGGACTCTTGTGAGACACAGCCAGGACGCCGGCGTCCTGTGCTGAGGCGGCCTGGGGAATCAGCGCTGCCGCGACGGTGACCAACAGGACGGTGATCGCGGGTTTGAGGGCTTTCGGCCAGGTCGGCCTGCCGATTGTGGGCATGCTCACCTCTCTGAACAGGTGCTGTGGGGGGATACGGTTGGGCACCCAGTTCCAATGGCGTCGATTTGCGACATGGCAGCATTTCGACACCTCACCGCCCGTGGGGGAGGGCGGTCGATCATGAAGATATCCCTGAAAGTTCTCTTCATCAATCTCTACGGAGATGAAATTTTGCGGCTCTTCAACTTGCCGTCAAGTACTTATCAAAACCGCAGCCCACTTCGGCCAATCCGATGGTGAGCCTAGTTTATGTACGCCCAAAATTATAGATTTGGCCACCTCTTATTTAAGGGCCTCTTTGCCGGTTGGATGGGGCGCATGAATGCTCATGACGTCGCCCGGCTTCTCCCCGAGATTCCCGTGCTCCGTGACTTCTGCCGGTCCATGGCCGTGCTGGAGGCCATCCTGAGCCCGGACTGGGAGAGCCGCCGCCACTCCTTCGACGCCGGTTGGGCCCCAGGAGAGGAGATGGCGTCCATGCGGAACGGTTCCGGAGACGAATACTCCATCGTCTTCGTGGCGGGCGGCGCATATGTGCGCGGTTTCGACCACGAGGCGGCGATGAGCCCCTACGGGAACGACGGGCCGTGGCCGGGTGTGCTCGACTCGGTGCCTGATGTCTTCCGCCGCTGCGTGGAGGAGCCCGCGTTCCGCGACGAGGACGGCATGCCCGTCGTGACCGCCTGCCTGTGGCGGGAGGCCGGCGACGACGCCTGGCGGGTGGGTGATATCGACTATCCGGACGGCGAGCGCGACCCCGACGGGTCCGCCCACCTGTTCGCGCTGCTCATGGATCCGTCGCCGGAGGCGTTCCAGCGGTTCGCCGAGGACTACTACGAGATGCCCGTGGACCTTGACGCGATACGGCACGTCCATGCCCTCCGCCCCCTGACGCAGGCGGTCGTCACCACGTTGAACGCCGACCTCACGCTGGACGACCTCGCCGAGGACCTCGCGGAAGCCCGGTATCCGTCCCGGACCTAGCCGTACCGGCCGCTCGAGGACGGGCGCAGGGCGGCGGTGACGTCGTCCGCGAGCCGGTCCACCTCGTCGACGGCCAGGGTCGAGACGGTGAGGCGGATGGCGGGCGGCGTGGCGATGCGGTTGCGGGCGCCGGGCGCGACGGCCCAGCCGCGGGCGAGCAGGCGGGTGATCGCGGTGGCCTCGTCCGGGACGGGCACCCACACGTTGAGCCCGGTGCGCCCGTGCGCCGGGATGCCGCGCCCGGCCAGCGCCGTCACCAGGCCGTCCCTGCGCCGCGCGTACGAGGCCGCCACCGCCGCCGTGTCCACCGCGTCCGTACGCCAGAGGTACGCGACGGCGCGTTGCAGCAGGTGGCTGACCCAGCCCGCGGCCAGGCGCTGGCGGCCGCGCAGCCGGCTGAGCGTGACCGGGTCGCCGGTGGTCAGGGCGACGCGTAGATCGGGGCCGAAGGCCTTGGCCGTCGACCGCGTGAGCACCCAGCGCTGCGTGACCCCCGCCAGCGGGTGCAGGGGAAGGTCCACGAAGCCGGCCCCGTGGTCGTCCTCGATGAGCAGCACCCCCGGGTACGCCGCCAGCACCTCCCGCAGGGCCCCAGCACGTTCGGCGGAGACGGCGGCGCCGAACGGGTTCTGGGCGCGGGCCGTGATCACGACGGCTCGGACCCCGGTCCGCAGGGCCCGGCCGAGCTCGTCGGGCAGGGGGCCTTCGTCGTCCACCCGCATCGGCACGGGACGCAGCCCCATGACGCCGACCAGGTCGAGCAGGGCCGTCCAGCTCGGATCCTCCAGGGCCACCGCGTCGCCGGGGCGCAGCTGAGCGGCCAGCACCCGTTCGACCGCGTCGAGGGTGCCCGAGGTGATCGCCAGCGGGCCGGCCGGTACGCCGTCCGCGCGCAGCCACTCGCCGGCCAGGGCGATCAGCTCCTCGTCGTCACCCGTCCCGTACATGGCGGGCCGCTCCTCATGCGCGCGGGCCGCGGCGGCGAGGGCGTCCCCCAGGGGCGGCAGCAGGGCCGGGTCGGGGTTGCCCGTGGACAGGTCGCGCGCGCCAGGAGGCACCTCGATGCGGATCTCCTCCCGGAACGTGCTGGCCGGGCGCGGCCTGACCCGCGTGCCGCGCCGCCCGGCGGTCTCGATGACGCCGCGCTCGCGCAGCAGCCGGTACGCGGCCGCCGCCGTGTTGGGGCTGACCCCGGCCCGGGAGGCCAGCTCGCGCACCGGCGGGAGCATCGCGCCTGGTGAAAGCCGCCCCTCCGACACGGCGGCCTCGACCGCGGCCGCAAGCTCGCTGGCAGTCCCACCCACAATCAGGTACTTTTCTGACACAAAATCCATTATGTACTAATACAAAGAGGTATGGGGTGCTCATTCATCCTTGGGACGCGGCCCACGACGGCGACGAATGGCGGGCCTGGCTGCGTACGCGCGACTTCGGGCAGCTTGCCGCGAACGGCGTGGACGGCGGCCCGCCGGTCGTGGTGCCGACGCATTTCCTGTTCGACGGCAGTGCGGTCGTGCTCCACCTGGCCAGGCCGAACCCGATCTGGCCCGCGCTGGAGGCCAACCCGGCCGTGGTGGTGACCGTGCACGACGACTACGCCTACATCCCGTCGGGCTGGCGCTCCGACACCCCGGAGGCCGGCGTGCCGACCAGCTATTACGCCTCGGTGCAGCTCACCTGCCAGGCCCGGATCGTGGACGACAAGGAGGGCAAGGCCGAGATCCTGCGCCGCCAGCTGGCCCACCACGAGCCCGGCGGCGAGCACGGCGAGGTGGCCGCGGACGCGGGGCCGTACCGGAAGATGCTCTCGGCGATCCGGGGGCTGCGGCTGGAGGTGGTGGAGGTGCGGGCCAAGTTCAAGTACGACGACCACCGGCCGGTCGAGTTCCGCGAGCGGATCGCGGACGGGCTCGCCGAGCGGGACCTGCCGGGCGACGCGGGCGCGCGGGCCCAACAGCTCAGGCGGATGACCCACGCGCGGTGAGCGCCCGGGCGCAGCAACTCAGGCGGATGGCCCGAGGACGGTGAACTCCCGGGGCGGACGCCCGAGGATCCGCTGGACCCCGTCGTGGAGCCGGGCGTACTCCCCGCGGCGGATGGCGTCGAAGGTCTCCGGCCCTCGTGCCCCGCGCCGGTGAGCACGGCCACCGCGACGTCGGCGACGTCGATCGGCGCGGTGTACGGCTCCGGCCCCAGCGGCAGCCGCAGCTCCTCTTTCCCGGCCAGGGTCGCGAAGTTCTGCTGGAAGGCGCCGGGCCGCAGGATCGTCCATGCCGGCCCGGCCTCGCGCACGGCCGTCTCACGTGAGGCCCCACTCGAAGCGCACCGACGCCGACCGGGAGGCCGCCCGTAACGGCACGCCCCGGTCCCGCAGCCCGCCGACGACGAGGCGCCCGGTCCTGCCGGTGGCACCCAGAACCAGAATCATGCAACCAGTAAACATCGGCTTGCCATTGCCAGTTGTTTCAGTCTAGTCTGAAATTACTGGCTAGAAAGCTGAACGTTAGGATGACCGCATGAGTACGCCGGACGGCCCTGACCGCGAGCAGGTGCTCGAATGGGTCGAGCGGGTCGCCGCGTTCGTCTCCGAGGAATGGGGACTCGCCCCGATCACCGGCCGCGTCCTGGGCTGGCTCATGGCGTGCGACCCGCCGGCGCAGACCGCGAGCGACATCGCCGACGCCATCGGCGCGAGCCGCGCCTCGCTGACAACGAACATGCACCTCCTGACGTCCATCAAGCTCATCCGCAGGTTCCGCAAGCCAGGGGAGCGGAACGTCTACTACCAGATCGAGGACGACGCCTGGTCCAAGGTCATCCGGCAGAAGCTCGCCGCGTTCACCGCGTTCGACGAGCTGGCCGCGGAGGGCCTGCGGCTCGGCTGGACCGACGAGGCGCAGACCAGGCGCATCGAGTCGGCCAGGACCGCCATCGCCGGCCTCGCCAAGGTGCTCGACCAGGCCTCCGACTGAAACCCAGAGCGGACGCGGCGGGCTCTCTGCGGCCACGCCGCCGTCCCGCCATGCCTTCTCACAAGGAAATCCCATGGACGACTTGATCTCGGTCACCGCACTGACGAAGTCGTACGGCGCGACCCGCGCGCTCGACGGGCTCGACCTGTCCGTACACGCCGGCGAGGTGCACGGCTTCCTCGGCCCGAACGGCGCAGGAAAGTCCACGACCATCCGTATCCTCCTCGGCCTCGTCAGGGCCACCTCCGGCACGGTCAGGCTGCTCGGCGGCGACCCGTGGCGGCAGGCCACCGAACTGCACCGGCGCCTGGCGTACGTACCGGGCGACGTGACCCTGTGGCCCGCGCTCACCGGAGGCGAGGTGATCGACCTGCTCGGCCGGGCGAGGGGCGGGCTCGACCAGCGGCGCCGCGCCGAGCTGATGGACAGGTTCGAGCTGGACCCGCGCAAGAGGACCCGCGCCTACTCCAAGGGGAACCGCCAGAAGGTGGCGCTGGTCGCCGCCTTCTCCTCCCGGGCCGAGCTGCTGATCCTCGACGAGCCGACCGCGGGGCTCGACCCGCTGATGGAGGCCGCCTTCCGTACCAGCGTGATCGAGGAGCAGCGGGCGGGGCGCACGGTCCTGCTGTCCAGCCACCTCCTGTCCGAGGTCGAGGCCCTCTGCGACCGGGTCACGATCATCCGCGCGGGCCGAGCCGTGGAGTCGGGCACCCTTTCCGGCCTGCGCCACCTCACCCGCACCTCGATCACCGCCGACCTGGCGGGCTCCCCCGGCCTGTTGTGCGACCTGCCCGGCGTGCACGACGTGCTGGTCGAGAACGGCCGCCTCACGTGCCAGGCCGACTCCGACGCGCTCGACGGGCTGCTCGCCCGGCTGTCCGCGATCGGCGTACGCGGCCTGACCTGCAGCCCGCCGAGCCTGGAGGACCTGTTCCTGCGCCACTACCAGGGGGCCGCGCGATGACCGTGCTCCTCGGGTTGGCCGCCCGCCGCGAACGCCTCCGCTCGGCCGTCTGGATCCTCGTCGTCGTCATGCTCGGCGCGGGCCTGGTCTCCTACATCGACGGCTACTTCACCACCCAGGAGGCGCTGCGCGTGTACGCGCGGGTGATCTCCGAAAACCCGATCTTCCTCGGCCTCGGCGGCCCCGTCGCCGAACCCTCGGTCGGCGCGATGGCGGCCTGGCGCAGCGGCGGCCTGCTCTTCCTGCTCACCGCCTGGATGGCCCTGACCATCGTGATCAGGCACACCAGGGCGGAGGAGGAGTCCGGGCGGCAGGAGCTGATGTTGTCCGGCGTGATCGGCAGGGCCGCGCCGCTCACCGCGGCCCTCGTCACCGCGGCCGTCGCCGCTCTGGCCGCCGGGGCGCTCACCGCGGGCGTCCTCGTCGCGATCGGCATGGAGGCGGCCGGGTCGCTCGCGTACGGGGCCGCGATCACGGCGGCGGGGTGGGTCTTCGCCGCGATCGGCGCGGTGGCCTCCCAGCTCGCACAGACCGCGCGCACCGCCACCACGCTCGGACTGCTCGCGCTCGGCCTCTCCTACGTGCTGCGCTACCTCGGCGACGCCTCGGGCACGACCTGGCTGACATGGAGCTCGCCGCTCGGCTGGAGCCACCTGGTGCGGGCCTACGCGGCCGACCGGTGGTGGCCGCTGCTCGTGTCGCTGGTGGCGACCGGGGTCCTGCTGGCGCTCGCGTACGCGCTGTCCGCCCGTCGCGACCTGGACGCCGGCCTGCTCCCCGTACGTCCTGGGCCGGCCGCGGGGCCGTACCTGAAGGGGCCGTTCAGCCTGGCCTGGCGCCTCCAGCGCGGCCTGCTGGCCAAGTGGGCCGCGGGCGTGGCGGCCGCCGCCGCGCTCTTCGCCGGTCTCAGCGGCGTCGCGCCCCGCCTCGCGGACCAGCCCGGCTGGGTCCTCGACGCCTTCCTGCACCGGTACGGGGGGCCGTCGGGGGATCCGGTGGACGCGTACCTGTGGATCATCGTGCTCCTGCTGGCGTACACGGTCGCGCTCTACCCGGTGCTCGCCACGCTCCGGCTGCACCACGAGGAGTCCTCCGGCCACGCCGAGGCCCTGCTGTCCACCGCGGTGAGCCGGCTGCGCTGGGCGGCGGCGCACCTGGCCGTGGCCGCGCTCGGCACGCTGGCGCTGCTGGCCCTCGGCGGGTTCGTCACGGGGCTGATCTATTCGCTGGTCATGGGGGATCCGGCGGTGGGCCGGGTCCTGGCTGCGGCGCTGGAACACGTACCGGCCGCCTGGCTCGTCGGAGCGTTCGCCGCCTTCGCCGTGGGGGTGCTGCCGCGGGTGTCGGTCGCGTTCTCGTGGACGGTCTGGGGCGCGGTGACCGTGGTGGGCGACCTGGGCGGACCGCTGATGGGGTTGTGGGGCTGGAGCCGCGTGGAGCCGTTCCACTACACGCCCAACACGGTGTCGGGCGAGCCGTTCACCGCGGCACCGGCGACGGTGATCCTCGCGCTGACCGCGCTGCTCGTCGCCACCGCTCTGATCCGCCTCCGCGACCGCGACCTGGGCTGAGCTGCTTGATGTCCGATTTCCACTAGTGGGCGCGGCGGCGGAAGCGGAAGAGTGGTCCGCGTGCTCACCGACGAAGACGCGTATTCCGTGCTCAGAAGCCGCGACGGCCGATTCGACGGCCGGTTCTTCGTCGCCGTCGTGACCACCGGCGTCTTCTGCCGCCCGAGCTGTCCGGCCGCCCTTCCCAAGCGCGAGAACGTCCGTTTCTACCCCTCCTCCGCGGCCGCCCTGGAGGCGGGCTTCCGCTCCTGCAAGCGCTGCCGCCCGGACACCGTCCCCGGCTCCCCCGAGTGGAACGTCCGGGCGGACGTGGTGGGCCGCGCCATGCGGCTCATCGCCGACGGCCTCGTGGACCGCGAAGGCGTCGCCGGCCTGGCTTCCCGGCTCGGCTACAGCGAGCGCCAGCTGCACCGCCAGCTCACCGCCGACCTGGGCGCGGGCCCGCAGGCCCTGGCCCGGGCCCAGCGCGCGGCCACCGCCAGAACGCTCCTGGAGACCACGGACCTGCCCGCGAGCGAGATAGCGTTCACCGCCGGCTTCTCCTCGATCCGCCAGTTCAACGACACCGTACGCAAGGTCTACGGCACGACCCCCACCGCCCTGCGGGGCACTCCCTCCGCCCGCCGCCCACCAGGCGCGATACGGCTACGCCTCACCTACCGCCCGCCCCTGGACCTGCCGGCCCTGTTCTCCTACCTCGCCACCCGCGCGATCCCCGGCCTGGAGGACGTCACCGCCCGCTGCTACCGCCGCTCGCTGACCCTCCCGCACGGCCTCGGTCTCGTCACGCTCCGCCCCGCGCGCACGTACGTCTCCTGCGAGCTCCACCTGGAGAACCTGAAGGATCTGGCGGCAGCGGTACGGCGCTGCCGCCACCTCCTGGACCTGGACGCCGACCCTCGCGACATCTCCGACCACCTGACCCGCGACCCGCGCCTCGCCGCCGTGGTGGCGCGGACTCCCGGCAGGCGCGTGCCCGGCCAGGTGGACGCGGCCGAGATGGCGATCCGCGCGATCCTGAACGAGGAGACTCCCACCGGCCGATCCCGGCTCGCCCGCCTGGTCCGCACCTACGGCACCCGACTCCCCCATCCAGCGGCCGGCGTCACTCATGCCTTCCCCCGCATGGAGGCCCTGGCGACCTCCGACGCGCCCGCCCCGGTCACCGCCCTGGCCCGCGCGTTGACCGCCGGGACCCTCCACCTCGGTCCCGAAGCCGATCGCGACCAGGCCGAACGCGAGCTCCTGGCCCTGCCGGGCATGGACGTGGAGGCCGTGGCACGGATCCGCATGCGAGCCTTCGGCGACCCCGACGTCTTCCTCCCCTCCGACCCGGCCGTGCAGGAGGGACTGCACCGCCTCGGGCTGACGGCCGGGGACGCGCACCGCTGGCGGCCCTGGCGCTCGTACGCGATGCAGCACCTGAGCGCGCCACGCACCCACACCCCCTGAGGAACCTTCGTGTCGACCTATTTGTCCCTCCTCAAGAACAGGCGTGACTTCCGCAGCCTCTGGCTCGGCGCGTCCGTCTCGGTGGTGGGCGACAGCATGACGTTCGTGGCCCTGTCCTGGCTCGTCCTGGCCCAGCCCGGCGGAACGGCGAAGCTGGGCTTCCTGGCCGTCTGTTACACCGCTCCCGTCGTGGTCGGCGGCCTGGTCGCGGGGCCGTTGCTCGATCGGTTCGACAAGCGGGCAGCGCTGATCGCCGACAGCGTGCTGCGCGGTGTCGCCGTCGGATCCATCCCCTTCGCGGCGGCGGTCGCGACCGTGCCGGCCTGGCTCCCCTTCCTCGTCGCCGCCCTCTACGGCCTGCTGAAGATGGTCCCCATGGCGGCGGTCCCGGCCGCCATCCCCGACCTGGTCGCCCCGCGAGAACGCGACGCCGCCAACGCGCTCGAATCCGTGAGCTACTCCCTCTCCGGCATCATCGGCTTCACCCTGGCCGCCCCGCTCCTGAGCACCCTCGGCCCGGCGAACCTCCTGGCCCTGGACGCCGCCACCTACGCCTGCTTCGCCGTGGCCGTGGCCCTGATCCGCCGCCCCCTGCGCCCGCACGCGAAGCCGGCACCCCAGGCCGAACGCGTGACGGTCTTCCGCGACAGAGTCCTCGTCGGCACCACGCTCGCCTTCATGGCCTTCAACATCGCCGAAGGCGCGATGACCATGGTGGTCGCCCCGTGGCTGGCCAAGGAGCAGCTTCCGGGCGACGGCGCCGCCCTCTCGCTCCTCATGGCCGCCCTGTCGGCCGGTGAGCTCCTGGGCGGGTTCGTGGCCGGGGCCTGGCGGCCGCGGATCGACAGGCTGGTCGCGATCGCCGTGGTGGAACTGGTGGCGGCGGCAGGGTTCCTGGCGGCGCTGGGGTCGCCCGACTGGATCCCGGTGGCCGCGGGCTTCCTGGTCATCGGCATGTTCAGCGCCCCCATGACCGTCTGGGCGCAGTCGCTGCGCATGGAGCGCATCCCGCCGTCCCAGCGCGGCCGGGTCTTCAGTGTCTTCCGCACGATGATGCAGGCGACCCCGCCCGTCGGGGCCGCCGTGGTCACCCCGCTGCTGGTGGCGGGCAACCTGGCGGGGGCGGTGATCCTGATGAGCGCTCTGGCGGCCCTTCCCGCCTTCGCCCTGCTGTTCGTCCGCGAGGGCCGCCGGTTGTGGATAACTGGATCCTCCTGTGGATAACCAGGCCCGTACGGGCCCTCACCAGGGGCGGCGGAAGCACCCGCCCCGAACGCTCCGGAAGGGCCAGAATGCTGGAGAATCAGGGCTTGGCGTCGCAATACCACAGCCCGCGACCACCTCCGCCCGGCTGTCCACCGGCCTGGGCACACACCTGTGGATGAACTCCTTCAGCCGAGCCGGTTCGCGATGCTCCTGGCCACCTCGGCGGGCGGCTGCTCGGTCGTGTCGACGACCTGGCTTTCGCGGCTGAGCCAGGGGAAGGCGTCCGCGTACGCCGGCAGGTGCTCCAGCCGCCATTTCCGGGCCGACACGTCGTCGGCGGCCTCGATCCGGCGGGTCAGGGTCTCCTGGTCGGTGTGGAGCACGAAGTGGTGCACGGGGATGCCGGCCTCCCGCAGGCCGGCGCTGATCTCCCGCCAGTACTCCTCGACCAGGACGGTCTGCGGCATCACGAGCGCCCCGCCCACGTAGTCGAGCAGCCGCGCCGCGGTCTCCACGACGAGGCCCCGCCACGGTGTCCAGTGCTGGAAGTCACCGACGCTCGGGAGGTCGGAGACGGTCCGCAGCATGAAGCCGACCTGCTCGGGATCGAAACAGCGAGCACCGGGAACGAGCGGGACGAGCTCCCTCGCGGTGCTCGTCTTACCCGCGCCGAACGTCCCGTTCAGCCATACGATCATGGATCACCAGGTCCAGTAGGAACGTGCCTCCGACTTCCAGTCCTTCGGGAAATACTGCTGGATCTTGAACGCCATGCCAAGGCCGCGGGCGATGTACTGGTCGCGGTCCAGCTTCCTGGTGATCGGCTTGCCCGGGGCGTCCTTGTTGTCCCACCAGGATTCCCACTGCTTGATGCAGGTCTTACCGCTCAGGTACTGGTTCGAGCAGGGCGCGGGCGGCGACCAGATCTGGGTGTGGCCGAAGTCGATGACCTTGCCCGACGACTTCTCGGTGATGGTCCCCCACGCCTTGAGGCAGTAGCCCTGCGAGGGGATGTCCCACTTCACGTAGTGCTGCGGGCCCGACGTGGCGAACGTACGCAGGTCGCCGCACTTGGCGTCGCCGATCTGCTCCTTGGTCACCCTGACGGTGTAGTACGTGCCGTTCCCCCGCCACCCGTCCAGCGTCAGCCAGTCGCCGTCACGCACGAACTTCTCCGCGTAGTCCGGCGGCCACTTCTTCGGATCGCCCCAGCTGATCTCCGAGGTCGTGGACGACAGGGGCTTCCAGGTCCACTGCCCGGCCGCCTGCCCGTCGGACCAGTACTGTCCGGCGCTGCGGTCGGCGAACCGGGAGTACTGCCCGTAGTCCTCCCCCGCCCGAGCCGGGCCGGCCACCCCCGCGAGCACCGTGATCATCGCCGCCCCGGCGGCCAGCCACGGCCGCGTTCCCATCTTCTGGATCTTCACCGGCAGCACGGTACAGAGCCCCGCAGCGCGCGACGGCTCACATCAAGAAACTTCGAAATGCCCCTCCGAGGCCGGGCGCAGGAGGAACGCGGTGCTCTCGTGCTCGGGAACCTCCACCTCGAGCCCGGTGCCGGCCAGCGCCTGCGCGATCAGGTCGCGATCGCCGGTCCACTGCAGGACGAGCTCGTCCACCAGATCGCCGTACGCGTCGAAGCTCGCCGTGTGCGACTGCGTCGTCCAGAAGACGGCCCTGGGCGGCTGCCCGGCAGCGGAGGCCGCCTCGTGGACCTGCTGCCAGGCGCCGGAGGCGGTCGGCCAGAGGTCGGGCTCGGCGAGGTAGCCGTGCGCGGCCAGCCGGTCGAAGGCCGCCGAGATCCGGCACAGGTCGGACGACCGGTCGGCGGCCAGACAGGTCACGACCCCTTCCTCCGGCTTGTTCAGGCCGTGGACCGAGGCGATGATCGAGTCCATCAGGGCGTCGCTGTGCTTGGCCAGCTCGTCGTCGTCCATCTCCAGCAGCGCGTCGTAGTCGTCTTCCTGACCCGCCTGCCCGGGAACGGAGACCACGAGACCCTCACGGGCGAACGCCGCCTGGATGTTGGAGGGCAGCCCGCCCCGCCACGCGAGCGGCACGTCGTCGGCCAGCGTCCCGTCCGGGGTGAAGTGGTCGGCGCACGGGCTCAGCAGGCCGCTGGTCGCGGTGTCGGACGCGAAGCGCTCGGCGTCGACGATCTGCCAGCCCTCGTGCTCCAACCGGCTGAGCGCCCGGTCGAAGCCCTCGCGCTGCGTGCCGCGCGGCGCGACGGCCTCCTCGAACTCGATCAGCTTGGACACGGTGTCGGAGACCTCGGCGCGGCGCTGTTCGAGGAACGCGCGGGTCTCGGAGATGAGGTTCCGGCTCATCAGGGTGTCCATCACCATCGACCACCAGGCCTCGGCCTCGCCGAAGGCGTCCGGGTCCAGCTCCTTGAGGGAGAGCCACAGCTTCTCCGTGTAGTCCTTGCCGGCCTCCGGGGACTCGCCGTTCAACGCCTGCTGGCGCAGCCTGAGCCGGTAGAGGAACTCGACGAAGTTCGCGAGAGAGCTGTTGATCTTCTCCGCCTGCGGTGTCTCGTCCATCGAGAGCAGGCCGACGACGCCGCTGCGGATGTCGAGGAAGTAGCGCATGCCCGTGTCCCCCGACGTGCCGCCGAGCGTGAGGACGTTGAGGTCCCCGCCCGGCGTCCTGAACACGACGAGGGAGCCCACCCGCGGTTCGTCCGCGATGAAGGTGGTGAACGCCTGGTCCGCGCGCACCGGCAGCCCGACCTCGGACAGGATCCGGACGTCCTCCTCCGAGAGCCCCTTCTCGCGGCACTGCTCGACGTCCATCAGCAGCAGGCCCTCGTCACCGAAAGCCTCGACCATCTCTTCGTGCGTGACCACGATTCAACACCCCGACGTCAGACCTTTGAGATCAAGTTCCCCCAAGGGTAGGGGATCTTTACGGATCAGACGGTACGTTCCCAGCGGACCTCCCCCTCGTGCCACCGGTCGGTGGGACGCAGGCCGGCCGCCGTGGCGACGGCGGCCGAGGCGGCGTGGTCGGGGTGGATGTGCGCCACGATCGTGTCGATCCCATCCCGTACGAGCTGGTCGACCAGGGCCCGGGCGGACGCGGTGGCCAGGCCGCGGCCCTGCCAGGGTGTGCCGATCACCCAGGCGATCTCGGCGGTCCGGCCGTCGATCGTGGCCTGCACGTACCCGACCAGCCGCTCTTCCTCCCGCGACCGGATCACCCAGTTGCGCCAGCCGGGCGGCCCGGCGACCAGCCGCTCGTAGCGGGCGCGCAGCTCCGGCGCGGTGAGCGGGGCGCCGCCGGTGAACGTGTGCAGGTCCGGGTCGGACAGCACGACGGCCATCTCGTCGGCGTGCTCCGGGCGCAACGGGATCAGGACGAGCAGGGGCACCTCGATGGGACTGGTCACCGGCTCATTCTGCCTCTTCGGTGCGGGCACGCAGCCGGGGCAGGGCCTGGACCAGGGCGGCGACCGCCACGTCCAGCGCGATGAGGAGGAGCAGGCCCATGGCGAAGGCATGCGGGTAGCCGCCCAGAGCGCCGTAGAAGACCACGCCGACCACGGCCACGCCGATCGCGCCGCCCGCCTGCTGCGCGGTGCTCAGCACGCCGGAGGCGGCGGCCGCGTGCCTGGGGTCCACGCCGTTCAGGACGAGTGCGGGCAGCGGGGCCATGACCAGCCCCATTCCGGCGCCGGCGACCACGAGCCCGGGGATGATCCAGGCGATGGGACCGTGCTCGCCCTGGGCGGTGGCGGTCAGGGCGAGGAGGCCGTACCCGAGGGCCATGGTCAGCGCCCCGAGCGCGACGACCTGGCGGCCGAGCCTGGCCGCGAGCCGGACGGCCCGCGTCGAGGACGCGAAGTAGCCGAGGCCCAGCGGAAGGAAGATGAGCCCCGATCCCAGCGCGTCCAGTTCGCGGCCCTGCTGGAGGTAGAGCGCCAGGATCAGGAAGAACGAGCCCATCGTCATCGAGTGCAGCAGGCTGACCACGGTGCCCGCGGAGAACGAGCGGTGCCGGAACAGCCCGGGGTCCACCAGCGGGGCGGCGACCCGCCGCTGGTGCAGCGCGAACGAGGCCAGCAGGGCGACCGCCGCCGCCAGGCACAGCCAGGTCCACGCGGGCCAGCCCTGCTCGCGGCCCTGAACGAGGGGGTAGACGATGGCGACCAGGCCGAGCGAGACCAGCGCCGTACCGGCCAGGTCCAGCTTCGGGCCGCCCGGAAGGCGGGATTCGGGCACCAGGCGCGGGACCAGGGCGATGGCGAGCGCGCCAACCGGCACGTTGATCAGGAAGATGGTGCGCCAGCCCAGCCCGGCCAGGTCCGCGTTGATCAGCACGCCGCCGATGAGTTGCCCGAACACGCCGCCGAAGCCCATCGTGACGCCGTAGGCGTTGAACGCCTTGGCCCGGTGCTCACCGGTGAAGGTGGTGTTGATGATGGCCAGGACCTGCGGCATCAGCAGCGCCGCGCCGAGGCCCTGGCCGATCCTGGCGCCGATCAGGATCCCGGCCGTGGGCGCCGCCCCGCAGAGCGCCGACGCCACCGTGAAGCCGGCCAGGCCGACGGCGAACATCCGGCGCCGCCCGTACAGGTCCCCCAGCCGGCCGGCGGTGATCAGCCCGGCGGCCAGCGCGACGCCGAACCCCGCCACCACGAACTGGATCTGCGAAGGCGTGGCGTGCAGGTCCCGCTGGATGGCGGGGATCGCCACGTTGACGATGAAGAAGTCGAGGGTGGTGATGAAGAGGCCGGACAGGAGGACCAGCAAAGTCCCCTGGCCGGGGTCCGCCGTCCGGGGGACGGCGGACTCGGGTGCCTTGACGGCGGTCATGTCGCTCTCCTGGTGTGGTGGCCGCTTGCGAGATAGACAATGCCGCCGGCACCTGTACCGTGGCGATTACGTGGGAGGTCATGGAAAAGGCGAAACGCCCGCCGGTCAGCGGACTCTTTCGCCGTACACGTTCTCGACCCTCATCGTCATGAGCACCCTGCGGTCGGACACCATCACCGACCGGTACTCCTCCCAGTCCGGATGCTCCCCCGCGGCGCGGCGGTAGTAGTCCACCAGCGCCTCGACCTCGGGACCGTGGGGGTCGGAGCCCGGCCCCGTGAGCGTCACCGTGCCCTCGGCGGTGGCCCATGACCAGCCGTCGGGGCTGGTGACCTCCAGCGCGGCCCGCGGGTCCCGGCGCAGGTTCGCCGTCTTGGCCCGCCCCTCGGTCATCGAGACGTAGACGACCTCGGCCCTCCGGTCGTAGAAGGGCATGACCGGGGAGAGCTGCGGGCGGCCGTCCGACTTGATCGTCGCGAGGACGCCCAGCCGGCTTTCCGCGAGCAGCGTGCGCGGGTCGAACGGTGTGGCGGTCATGACGGCTTGCGGAACTGCTCGACCATCGCCGCGTAGCCGTCGCCGCCGCGCCCGTCGGCCACGGCCCGGTCGGTCAGGGCCTTGATGAACCTCGGAAGCTCGGCACTGACGCCGAGGGACTCGCTTTCGTGGATGAGGTGGTCCATCGCGGCCAGGTGGGTGTCGATGGTGGAGTCCAGGGCCGGGTACGCGCCCGTGTCGACCTGCTCCGCGTAGTCCGCCAGCCAGCCGTTCACGATCTCGATCCCCTTGCCGGCGAGCGGGGCGTACGCTCCGGCTCGCACCCCCGCCGCGCCGAGCAGGGCGGCGCCCTGCAGGAACCCGTTCAGGATGTTCCACATCAGGCTCAGCACGGCCATCTCGTGCAGCGCCGACAGGGTGTGGTCGTCGCCGAGGTACGTCGTTCCCGAACCGAGGCTCCTCAGGGCGGGTTCGTACAGCTCGAAGGCCGACCGCGGCCCGCTGTAGGTGATGACGGCGTCCGCCCCGATCTCCGCGGGGACGGCCATGATCGCGCCGTCGAGGTAGGCGCCGCCCTGCCGGGCCGCCCACTCGGCGGTCTCACGGGCGCCCTGCGACGTGCCCGAACCCAGGTTGACCAGGACCCGGCCGTCGAGAACGGCGCCCAGCGGGTCGAGCAGCCCGTGCACGGCGTCGTAGTCCGTGACGCAGACGACCACGAGCGGCCCGGCCGCGACAGCCTCGCCGACCGAGCCGGCGAGCTTGGCGCCCTGGGCCACCAGCTGGTCGGCCCTGGCCGCCGTACGGTTCCACACGGTCGTGGGATGCCCCGCGTGCAGGAACGCTCCGGCCAGCGCCTGGCCCATCAGCCCGAGGCCGATGACCGTCACGGGAGTGTGGTTGGCGTTGTTGGTGCTCATGGCAGAATCCTCAACGTTCATACCGATATGAAGGTCAAGGGGGAACGAGCGTGCTGATCGGGGAGTTGAGCCGGCAGACCGGAGTCCACACGCATCAGCTGCGTTACTACGAGGCCCAGGGCCTGCTCGAACCCGAGCGCGGCACCAACGGCTACCGCGAGTACGGCGACGACGCCGTCCTGACCGTCACCCAGATCCGCAGGCTGCTCGAAGCCGGGCTGTCGACCCAGGAGATCGCGTACCTGCTCCCCTGTGCCACCGGCGCTGCCCCCGACCTGGAGCCCTGCCCCGAGCTCCTGGACACCTTGCGGGCCCGCCTGAACGGCCTGGACGAGCACATCGACATGCTCGCCCGCTCCCGCCAGTCCCTCCGCGACTACATCGACGCCACGGAGCGGCGCGTTGTGGAGAGCGGGTCACATGCTTGAGTCCTTAGTGACGAGCACGGTTTTCTACGTCATGGCTTTCCGGTCGCGCGACCCCAAGTAGCCGGTTTGCGTTCGAGTACGCTCGAAGCCGTAGCGTCGCCGGCATGACGACAAAGACCTGGATCATCACCGGCGCGTCCCGGGGTTTCGGACGCGCGCTGGCGGAGGCGGCGCTCGCGGCGGGCGACCGCGTGGTGGCGGCGGTGCGCCGGCCCGAGAGCGTGGCCGACCTGGCGGCCGCCTACCCCGACAGCTGCCTGATCGCGAAGTTCGACGCCCGGGACGCCAGCGCGGCCGGGGAGCTCGTGCGTGCCGCTCTTGTCCGTTTCGGGCAGCTCGATGTGCTGGTCAACAACGCGGGCCGGGCCGTGGTGGGCGCGGTGGAGGAGGTCGGCGACGCGCAGTTGCGTGAGCTGATGGATCTGCACCTGTTCGGGCCCGCCGCGCTGGTGCGGGCGGCGCTGCCCGCGATGCGCGC